>CASDTH010000027.1 GCA_949283655.1 uncultured bacterium | reverse complement strand
TCCGGCTCGCACGGCTTACACCATACTTGGCTGCATACTGCATTAGGGATTGCCGGTACCGCATGTCTTGTGTTATGCTTTTACTCATGAGGGACAGAGCTCCTTTCCGTGGGTTGTTTGGTGCCGTAACTTAACTATACCCTATGAAGGCTCTGCCCTTCTACCTTTTTATTCGCTTTTTCTTGCCCACGCTGTCCAATATGTATTGTAGCTCTACACTGTAGATTTTTGCGGAGCAGACGTGCCGCTTGCACCTCCCAATGGGAGATGCTATAATAGTAATATTCGTGTACGAGGGCATGCTTCGGTTTTCAGCTTGTACACGGATGCTATGGTTTTATTCGCCTCCCGGCGGTCAAAAGCGTTCGCCGGATGGCTTAGGAGTGAAAAGGATTATGATGGAGCAATATGACGTTGTAATCATCGGCGCCGGCCCCGCCGGTATTTTCACCGCGCTGGAGCTTTACCAGCACGCGCCGGAAGCCTTGCGCGTGCTGATTGTGGATGAAGGCATCCATATTGCGCGCAGGCGCTGCCCAGCGCGTAAGCATGGCGTTTGCGTGCGCTGCAATCCCTGCAATATTATGAGCGGCTGGGCAGGCGCAGGTGCTTTTTCAGATGGCAAGCTCTCCCTCTCAGAGGAGGTCGGGGGCAATCTTGTCAACTACCTCCCCGTAGAAGAGGTGCGTGCCCTCATTCGCTATGCGGATTCGATGTATCTGGATTTTGGCGCGCCACAAGAGGTGTTTGGCCTTAACGATAAAAAATCCGATGAGATCGCCTATGCGTGCAGCCGGCATAATATTCACCTTGTGCGCTGCCCGGTGCGCCACATGGGCACGGAGTATTCCTACGAGGTGCTCAAGGCCATGTATGATCACCTGGCAAAGCGCAGCGGCTTCACGTTTCTGGAGCGCACGCATGCCGACCCGGTGATCACGCCTAACGGCGCTGTAACCGGCGTGCGCCTGACGGAGCATGACGGAAGCGTGCGGGAGGTTTCCGCCCGCTATGTCGTCGCGGCCCCGGGGCGGGGCGGCGCGGAGTGGCTGGCCGGCATTGCGCATGAGCACCACATCCCCACGTGCAACAATGAGGTAGATATCGGTGTGCGCGTTGAGGTGCCCAACGCTGTGATGGATCCCCTGACCAAGCATCTTTATGAGGCGAAAATGGTCTACTATTCCGATACGTTTGAAAATAAAGTGCGTACCTTCTGCATGAATCCGGGCGGCATTGTCAGCGAGGAGCACTATAACGCGGGGTTCAACGGCACATTTGAGCAGAGCATTGCCGTTGTGAACGGCCACAGCTATGCGGACAGCGCTTCTCACACAGAGAACACCAATTTTGCCATGCTGGTTTCCACCTCCTTTACGGAGCCGTTTAACCAGCCAATCGAATATGGGCGGTATATTGCTCAACTGGGCAATATGCTCACCGGCGGCGGGATTATGGTTCAGCGGTTGGGCGACCTGTTGATGGGCCGGCGGACGGATCCATCCCGCCTGCGCAAATCGACCACCCGGGCAACCTTGACGACCGCAGTGCCGGGCGACCTTTCGTTCGTTCTGCCGCACCGCCATCTGACAAGTATCATTGAGGCGCTGCGCGCTTTTGACAAGGTTGCGCCGGGGCTATATTCCAAAAACACGCTGCTCTACGGCGTGGAGGTCAAATTCTATTCCTCCAAGCTCACGGTAGATAAAAACTTTGAAACAACCGTTAAAAACCTCTATGCAATCGGTGATGGCGCAGGCATCACACGTGGCTTAATGCAGGCGAGTGTAACCGGGATCGTCGTGGCGCGGGATATCGCGCAAAAGCTCAGCCTGTAAAGCCTGCCCGGGCATGGTTTTTCAAAGCCGCGCGCTCCTTGATTCAGCCGTTTCCTCAAAGGCTGCCGGATCGGGGGGGAGCTTTATTGTCTTCCCGGCGGGGAGAGGAAAGGACGGAGGATATTCTATGGAATTATTCTTGGCTGTGGCCGCCCTAGCGGTGGGCATTGCGGTTTTAGCGCTTATCCTTGTGCAGAATGGCCGGGGCAAGCAGGAGGAAAAATTGCTTCAGCGGCAGATGGAAACGCTTACCAACCAGCTGCAGGCCTCACAGCGGGATACAGCCGCGCAGCTCGCCGCCTTCGGCAAGCTGCTCGAGCAGCTTGGGCGGCAGACGGCGGATGAATTTGGGCGCAGCCGGCGCGACACGCTGCAATACCAGCAGGCCCTCCGGGAGGAAACCGGCAAAAGCCTGCGTGAGATGTCTGCCCAGCTCGGCGAGATGACCCGGGCAAACTACGAGCATCAAAAACAGCTGACGCAGGCGCTGCGCGTCTCTCTGGATCTGATCCGCACCCAGAATACAGAGCAAAACGAAAAACAGAGCCGCCTGGTGGAGGGCGCAATCACCCGGATGCAGGAGAGCAATGAGAAAAAGCTCGATCAGATGCGCGCCACTGTGGATGAAAAGCTGACAGCCACGCTCTCCACCCGGCTGGATAGCTCCTTTAAAACCGTTTCTGACCAGCTGGAAAACCTCTATAAATCGCTCGGCGAGATGAAGGAGCTCTCCACCGGGGTGACGGATCACGTCACTGCGCTCAACCGCGTGCTTACAAACGTCAAGGCGCGCGGCACCTGGGCGGAGGTGCAGCTGGAAAATATCCTCGACGAAACGATCCCGCAGCGCTATGAGCGCAACTGGGCGCCCAGGCCGAATTCCGCAGAGCGTGTGGAGTTCGCGGTGCGCCTCCCCTCCGGCGAGGAGGATGGGGCAGAAACCTACCTCCCTATCGATTCCAAATTCCCGATGGAGGATTACGCCCGGCTGTGCGACGCGGCGGACCGCGCCGATCAGGAGGGGCTCATCGCGGCGCGCAAGGCGCTGGAGGCCCGCGTGCGGGACGAGGCGAAAACCGTGCGGAAATATATCAACGAGCCGCGTACTACGCCGTTCGCTATTTTATATTTGGCAACTGAGGGCTTGTATGCGGAGGTCACCTCCTCCCGCAGCGGGTTGGCGGAGCAGATCCAGAGCCAATATAATGTGCTCATTGCCGGGCCCACAACCATTACGGCGCTGCTCAACTCCCTCTCCATCGGCTTTAAGGCGGTCACCGTCAACGAGAAGGCAAAAGAGGTGCGCGAGCTGCTCGCCGCAGCTAAGGCACAATATGGCAAATTTAGCGATCTGCTCGAAAAGGCGCGCAAAAAAATTGACGAGGCCGGCCGCACGATTGGGGACGCACAAAACCGCAGCCGCCTGATCCAAAATAAGCTGCGCAAGGTTGAGAGCCTGGAGCCGGCCGAAGCCGACCGCCTGCTGCAAATAGGCGCCCCCGGCTCTGATGAGGAAGCGGAAGCCTCCTCTCCTATCGCATGATAATCCTTTGGGGAGGCATAACATGATCCAAAAAACGCACTCCAAAAAGGCCGCGCTGAAAGCGGCCTTTCCTCATACTATCCCAGTGCTGGCCGGTTTTTTGTTCTTGGGCGCCGCCTACGGCATCCTGATGGGCAGCAAGGGATTCGCCTTTTATTGGAGCATCCTCATGAGCGCCGTCACCTTTGCGGGCTCCATGCAGTTTGTCGCCATTAGCCTGCTCACCGCCGCTTTTGACCCGCTCGCCGCCTTTTTGCTGACGCTGATGGTCAACGCGCGCCATCTATTCTACGGTGTTTCCCTGCTGGAGCGCTATGAAAAAACCGGATGGAAAAAATGGTATCTCATCTTCGGCCTGTGCGATGAAACCTTTTCTATCGTTTGCTCCGCAAAAGTCCCGCAGGGCGTGGAGCCAGGCTGGTTCTATCTTTTTGTCACCCTGCTCGATCAGAGCTACTGGGTGGCTGGCACAGCGCTCGGCGCGCTGCTCGGCTCCCTTTTCACCTTCAACACACAGGGCATCGATTTTGTAATGACCGCCCTGTTTGTGGTGATTTTTATCAATCAGTGGCGCGAGCAAAAAAATCACCTGCCCGCCCTGGTTGGCGTCTCTGTATCGGCCGCCTGCCTGCTGCTCTTCGGGCCGGATCAATTCCTGCCGCCCGCAATGGGGCTGATTCTCCTACTGTTTGCGCTGCTGAAAAAACCAATGGAGCGCAGAGAGGAGGGTGCCTGATGCAAACACCGGTTCAAACGCTTTTGACCATCCTCGCCGTCACGTTAGGCACCATGCTCACACGTTTTTTGCCTTTTTTGCTTTTTCCGAACAGTCAAAAAACGCCCAAATTCATCCGCTATCTCGGCCGCGTGCTCCCCTACGCGGTGATGGGCATGCTCGTTGTCTATTGCCTGCGCAGCGTAACGCTTACGGCCGCGCCCTTTGGCCTGCCGGAGGCAATCGCCATCGGGTGCGTGGCCGTGCTGCAAATCTGGCGAAAAAACACGCTGTTAAGCATCGGCGCTGGGACGGCGCTGTATATGCTGCTCGTCCAGTTCGTTTTTATATGAGCGCAGCGTAGCCTTGGCCGGCAGATGCCGCAGCAGGAAGCGCTCCTGCCGCGTGGTGCGAAAGGCTGCCCGCACTGTGCACACGCCGCTTCTTGCCTGCCCAGGCGTCTGCGCCGCACGGATGCCATATAGCGCTCCGGGGCAAAAGAACAGCGTCCACTCAGAGAAGCCCTTGACCACCCGTATCATCTGAAGCCCGGCGCAGGCCCCCTCCCGGCGCTCCCGCTGGCGCGCCGGGAAAAAGAATAGCAAAAGCACCGCAAGCGCCGCCGCGCTGATCATCGAAACCGTGCGCAGCGGAGTGTTTGTAAAAAAGACGGCGAAGGCAGCGGCCCCGGCAAGCGCGCAAATTTGCCCGAAGACTGGGAAGTAGGCGCGCCGCCGCTGTGCACGCGGCATCCGCAGCGATACCGGCTCCGGCTGCGCCCACAGCTCCCGTACAAGCATTTGGGCCTGCCCCGGCATGCACAGCGGGAGCAGGAACGTTTCCTCCCCGCGCCCGCCGGCGCGCCCTGCATAAAGCGTGCAGAGCTGGCTACGCCGGATGAAAGCCAGCAGCATCGTTTGCCGGATGGCAAGTGCGCTCAGTCCCGCCGTGCGCAGGTAAACGCGCCTGTGGATCAGCAGCCCGCTCTGCGTTGCCAGCGCCAGGCCATTGCGCCTCAGTGTAAAGCGATGGTAAAGCTCCATGAGCTTTAAAACGTGCAGCGCCCACCCCAGCAGCGCCAGCAGCGCGATGGCGGTCAGCGCAGGCGGAATATAGGAGGCGGCGAGGCGTTGAGCGCTTGTCAGCACATCCCGCAGCCGCTCCTGCACGAGCGAGCCGAATAGATTCCCTGCCGCGCGAAAAAGGGGCGCAGCTGCAAAAAGACCAAGGGCAAAATTTGAGGTGCTCAGCGCGGCAAGCAGGGTATCCCTTGCCCGCAGCTGCATAACAGGTTCAAGCGGGCCTCCGGCATACGCTGCAAGGCACATTTGCGCCTCCCTGCGGCCCAGCAGAAGCGTCACTACCCTGCCGTTCCCGGCCGCCGTTTCAAACCGAAGCCGGCGTGCGCCAAACAGGGCGAGCAGCGGCCCTCTGCTCTCCCGTACCGCCGCGACAGCTGCGAGTGGAATACGGTACTGCCTGCACAAAAAAATACCGGTGCGAAACACCAGCGTATCGCCCTGAAGGAGCCATTCCCTTGTTCGCCAGCGCAGATATGCAGCCACAGCAATCAAGCAGAGCGCCATCAATACCGGCAGCTTTCGCATGGGGGCCCCCACGCCCCAGGCCGGCAGCCAGCGCAGGAGCGGGAGCAGCAATAGCCACACAAAGCGAGGCAGCTGGGTCAGCACATAGGCCGGGTGCATCCGTTTCACTGTTCCTCCTCCCCTTTTTGCATATGGGTCAGGCCGCACAGCACAGCCTGGGTCTGCTCCTGCGTCAGCCCTGGCAGCAGCACATGCGCGCCTGCGCCCCAGATGGCCACGCCATACAGCCCCGTTAAACAATACAATGGCGTGCGGTAGACACAGCTGTAAAGCGCTTGGGGTGCCGGCAACCACACCAGCCGCGGAAAGAAGAGCCCGCCCGCCACCTCCAGCCCCGCTCCGCTCAGACGATAGCGGAACCGGCTGCAATAATGGGGTATCCAGGCCCATAGCATCCATAAGGCCCCTGCCAGCACGGTAGCGCCCAATATGCCTGCAACCGGGAAAAACCGGTATAGCACCCGAAGCAGCAATAGCAGCAGGCAGGCGGCCAGCAGTAAGCGAAGCCGCCACACAATGGCAAGCCTGCGGGATGGTTTCAAGCTGCAAATCCCCCTCCAGAATCATTTCGTCTCCACTAGGATGCGCGGTCTTCCAAATTTTATCCTTTCCCCAATTGCATCTGAAGCCGGAAACGGTTATGATAAAAGCAGTTTCCCTTCCGGTATACTGGCTATCTTCCAAGCCGCCGGATACCGGCGAACGCGCACTTTCGCGGGCTGCTGGCACGCTTACTCCAGCGCGGCCTCCAGGCCAACAAATTCATCGCAGAGGGGCGAATTTCTTTTGCAGGTTTTGATTGATGCAGACGGCTGCCCGGTGGTGGATTGCGCCATCCGGGTGGCACGGCGCTTTGGCCTGCCGGTTTTGCTGCTGTGCGACACCGCTCATACGTTCTCCCGTGCAGGCGCGCGGACGGTGACCGTCTCCAAGGGAGCGGATAGCGCGGATTTCGCTCTGGTGAACCTCCTGCGGCCTGGCGATGCCGTCGTCACGCAGGATTATGGGCTCGCCGCCATGTGCTTGGCACGCGGCGCGCTCCCCATCCATCAGGATGGCTGGCGCTACACAGCGGAAAATATGGATACACTCTTGCTCGCGCGCCATACCGCCAAAAAGCTGCGGCGGGCAGGCAGGCGGTTAAAGGGGCCCCCCAAGCGCACTGCAGAGCAGAATCAGGCCTTTGAACGGGGCTTTACGCAGCTTTTGGAATCTTCGATGAAGGGAGAGAGCCGTGCAGATGCGGACCATATTTGATTTTCTGGCCGATGCGGGTAAGCCCGCCGTGCCTGCCGTGCTTATGCCTGAGGAGGGCGGCTTCCGCCTGGCGGCGGAAATTTATGCCTGGGGCAAAATCCATATCCGGCTTGCCGGCTGCTCGCTACCAGAGGGGGATGCGATGCCGCAGGAGGCCTTTTTGCTGCACCGCTTCTGCGCACAAAAAGGCGAGGGGCAATATGCGGCTCAGCTCACCTATTCCCCCTTTGATGGCGGTGAAGCAGAGGCGGTCACGCTCTCCTTTACCTGCCGGGAGCTTGCGGTCAACGAGCAGCTTCTGCGCTACACCGAGCATGCGGGGCTGCCTGGCTCCGCGCTCCTGCGTGAGCAGACCGCCATGTTTTCCGTGCAGCTGCTGACGAAAGCCTTCGCCCTAGATGAGGATGGGCTCACACCGGCAGAGCAATCCTTGCTGGATGGCGCCTGGCTCGCCGTAATGAACGCCCCCGCAGAGTATGCCGATATGCTCGCCGCGCTCTACGGCGAGGACGCGCTGGAGCAGGAGAGCCGCATCCGCGAAATACGTGCCTGCGCACAGATTGAAAACAGTGCCCCCCTGCGGGCGGCGATCGAGGCCTTTCATCAGGCGGATGAAATTGGGGATCGCCGGGCGCTCCACCACGCGCAGGCCGCGCTGTTTCAACTGTTTGAAAACCCGGCGCTGCCAGAGCTGCACGCTTTTTATCACCGCCTGTTTGATGAATTTTCACAGGCAAACGAAGCCTTCCCTCCACGCCAGGAGCCGGAAGGGACGGCTGTCTGCCTGCAATTTCTGGATGCATTTCTCCAAGGCGCCGGGTTTACGGGCCAATTCCCGCACTACCGCCGCAGAAGCGGGCGGCGGGGGGAATATCTCTCCTTTGCCTGGTCTCTGGATTTTTCACAAGAATCCCCCTCTGCGCTGCTGCACGTTGTCGGCGGCACGGCACAGCTGGAGGGAGACCGTCTCGGCCCCATTCCTTTTGCACAGTCAAACGCCTTTGACTGTGAATGGCGCACAGCGCAAAGCCGCTGTGCAATCCTCGGCGCGTTTTCAAGCCTCGCGCAGGAGAAAGAGCTGCTGGCCGAAGCGCTTGCAGCTTTTGAAGGGAAAGCGCTGCCCGCCGGGCGGAAGATCGTGCCGCTCCGGGCGGTGCTCTCCTATGCCGGAGTGGGCGCTCTGATTGGGGCCGGCGCCGGCCTGGCGCTTTCTGTGATCCTCGCGTGCGCTTTATTTGTGGGGCGGTTGCTGGGCCGCACGGCGCGTTGGCTGCTGCTGACGCAGCTGCGCTTTTGGGGCGTGGTGTTGCTGGCCGCCGCACTGCTCGGTGCGGCAGCCGCTGTGCTCTATCTTTACCACATCAGCCGCTATCCGCTGGGCCGGCGGCCAAAAAAGGAAGAAACCCCGTCTTAAGCGGCAGAATAGCAGCTTTCATATCTTAATTTATCAGGGAGGAGAGGGGTCATCCATATGGATTCGCGAAAAAGCGGCGGTTTTCTCTACGAGATGCATCTGCACACTGCTGAGGTCAGCACCTGTGGGCGTGTCCCTGCAGAGGAGGCGATGCGCCTTTACCGCCAAGAGGGCTATGCGGGTGTTGTGGTCACAGATCATCTCAACGACATCACCTTTGGCCGGATGAAGCACGCCTCCTGGCGGCGAAAAATCGCATATTTTCTCAGAGGCTATCAGCTCTGCAAGGCGCTGGAAACAGAGCGCTTCACCGTGCTGCTCGGGGCTGAGCTGCGGTTTCGCGGCAGCAATAACGATTATCTCATCTACGGCCTGACGGAGGAATTTCTCTTGCGCCATCCTCGCCTGCTGGATATGGATCCTGAGCAGTTTCACCGCCTGGCGCAGGGGGAAGGGCTTGTGTTCATCCAGGCGCATCCATTTCGCAACGGCTTGACCGTGGTTGACCCCCGCTATCTCGACGGGGTGGAAACGCATAACGGCAACCCGCGCCACGATTCTCGCAATGAAATTGCGAAGGCCTGGGCTCAAAAATTTGGCCTGCTGCAAACCTCTGGCTCTGATTTTCACCAGCGTGAGGATTTGGCGCGTGGCGGCATCACTTTCCCGCAGCCTGTCCACACCGTGCAGGAACTGAGCCTTGCTCTGCGTGGGCCGCACACCTTAAAGGAAACGGAGGAGCATTGATGGACGCCTTCGCGATGTTTGGAATTGTCGCTCTGTGCATGGCTGCGGTGCTCTTCGGTAGAGTGCGCCGGCTGGAGAAAAAGCTTCGCAGGGTGGAGAAAAAGCAGAAGGGAGGGGACGAGATGTCCATACTTTTTCAGCAATTGGAGGGGTGCCGGTGCCAGCTTCGGCAGGCAAACGGCGTGCAGCTCCCGGGTGAGTGCCAAATTTTAGCTGTGGATGAGGAGTGGGTTAAAATCCGCATAACCAATAAAAAGGGGCAGGAAACCGTCAAGCTGCTCCGCATTGAGGATATTGCGGAGGTAACCTGCCTATGAGCCTAACGGTCCGTAGTGCAACACCGGGCGATATTCCCGCGATTCTGCTGTTGATAGAAACCGCGCTTGGCTACCCGCAGGATGAGCTGCAGGCGTCCGCTCTGCGGCTTGATCGCATTTTGCACAGCTCCGACTATACCACGCTTGTCGCCGTGCAGGGGGGCGCTGTGCTCGGATTTCTCGGGATGATGCGCGCCCTGGCTTATGAATTTGAGGGGGAGTATTTCCGCATCGTCGCCCTGGCCGTGCAGGAGCAAGCGCAGAGGCGCGGCATCGGCAGCCTTCTGCTGGAGCACGCCGAACGGCTGGCGCAGGAGCGTCACGCCGCCCTCCTCACCGTAAATAGCGGGTTGAGCCGTTTGCCGGCACACGCCTTTTATGAAAAACACGGGTTTTCCAAAAAGGGGTACGGCTTTTCGAAAAAGCTGGATGGATAGCGGAAGCCCCCTGAAGCCGTCCGTACGGCCGCAGGGAGCTCCTTTTTTGCCCTGTATTGCATCAGGGTATCGCGTACGCCGGTGCAGCCTTCCTTGCCGAAAACCGATGGTCCCCCTGCACACTTATCCTAATATTTATTATGCACATCCTCTGCAAAGCACATCAGGTCCTTGATTTCCAGCGCTGTGCCGTCATCCAGCACTGCCCGGCCGGTCATCCGGCCAAACACCTGGTGCTGATCTGTGACGATCAGCTTCACGTCGATTTTGGCCGCGCGGTCCAGCACCGGCACAAAATCCATCTCAAAGCGCCCATCCGAGGAGGTAAAACGCCAGGGCTTCATATAGTCGCTTTTATCAATGTGGAATTCCACATCGTCGAGCTTATGGCATACCCCGTCATAGAAGAGCATATTTTCGCTTGCGGCGGAGGTGTCGCCAAAGCCGTAGCCAATGTTAAAGCCGAAGGGCTTGCCGTTTATTACCCCGTTGCCGGAGCCCCAATACCAGCGGTTGTCATAGGTCCAAACGCCCCGGCCCCAGTCCAGCGTGCCGAAATCCGTCTCAGGGTGAAAGGCATATTCCTTCCCGTCAAAATAGGCCGATCCGCTCGCCCGCATGCAGTTGATTTTCTGGTTGTAATAAAAAGCCGTCTCCTTCTCCTTCCACGGCGTCGCGATCACCATGGTATCCATCGGCGGCTGCTCCAGCGTAATATCGCAGGAGAACGGCTTGCCGCCGCAAAAGTTTTTAAAATCGCAGCGGATGCGGCGCTGCCCCTCTGTTTTGATGAACTCCATCGCCAACCGCTTATCCCGGTAGACAACGTGCCCCTTCTCCGAGGTGGCAGGCATCTTCATCTTCCCCATGGGGAAAGCGTTGAGAATCGTCTCCGTATGCTCCCACGGCCTTGTAAAATCCAGCAGGGAAACAGATTGGAGCCCAATATACCCGTCATCCGAGAGGGTAAAGGCGCAGGCAAACTGTTCGCTGAGCACCAGGTAATAATCCCACTCCTTGATGCGAAATTTCGGCGCCCGGATTGCCCGGCGGTCATAAACCTGTACCAGCCCCCTGGACCAGCCCGGCTCCACCAGACGGCCTTTTGCATCCAAAAGCTGATGCTTCTTCGTTACCTCATGATTTCTCAAATCCGATCACTCCTCACAGCATAAGATTTGCAGGCAGGGTTCGTGGCATCTGCTTCGGTTCCGCTCCGGAGCAGATCTTTGATAACCATATTATAAATAATAAATATTAAAAATGAAATGATTTTTTATAAAAATATGAACTTTTAGGAGAACAAATGATGTTTCAGAATCAAGATGTGCTGCAAATTGCCATGCGGCAATCCGCATGGGATTTCAATTGCAGCGAATCCGACTTTTTAAAATCAGAAAATGTGATTGTCCCATCTAAGGTTGGTCCCCTGGCCAAAAAATATTATCAGGAGCCCATTGCCTGCAATTTCATTACTTATGGGCACAATATTGTCGCCTCTGTAAAGGAGGAATACAGAGAAATTGTAGAAGAATATATTGAGAAGTTTGCGTTTTACCACTGCTTTGAAACGCCGAATCTCCACTGGCTGGACAGCCGCATGAGCCAGAAAGGCCAAAAGGTCTGTTTCATGGCGGAATACTTTTTGCCGGATATGCATCAGATGCGTCGCTTGCCTTGCGACTTTACCTGCAAGGTAATGGGGCCAGGCGATTTTGAAGGCCTCTACCTCCCGGAATGGGGGAACGCCCTGTGTGAAGCCAGAAAATCCCTGGATATATTAGGCGTTGGCGCATACGAGGGGCAAAAGCTGATCGGCCTGGCCGGCTGCTCTGCGGATTGTGACGGGATGTGGCAAATCGGCGTGGATGTGCTGCCCGCTTTTCGCAGGCAGGGCATCGCCTCCGCCCTGACAAGCCGCCTTGCCATGGAGACTTTGGAGAGAGGCAGAGTGCCCTTCTATTGCTGCGCCTGGTCCAACATCGCCTCCGCCCGGAATGCTGTAAAAAGCGGGTTCCGCCCCGCATGGGTGGAGATGACGGTGAAGCCGCAGCGCATCGTGGAAAAAATGAACCGGTAACCCTGCTCGATGGAGTCAGCCCAAAAATGCTGGTGAGTCGTGCGCGCCGCTTTTTGGCTCCCACCTTGAAAAAATGTGGAATGGCCTTGCTTTTTTTTCGCTTTGTGTTACAATGAAAGCCAGATGGGGCCGGCCCGAAGCGGGAGCGGTTTTTCTTCGCGTCGTCCTGCCCCCGAACCAAAGAAGGAGGTACATCATCCATGGCATATGTCATTTCTGACGAATGCATTTCCTGCGGCGCGTGCGAAGCAGATTGCCCTGTTTCTGCAATCTCCGAGGGAGACGGCAAGTATGTTATCGATGCGGATACCTGCATCGATTGCGGCGCATGCGCCGGCACTTGCCCGGTGGGAGCGCCCCACGAGGCATAAGCGCAAAACATAGAATCCAGCAAAAAGAGGGGGGCTTTTACAGCCCTCCTCTTTTTGTTAAAAACAGACGTCAGATTTCAGACATGAGACGCCAAACGTGGAAGCCGGGAGCGGTTGCCTCAGAGGCGGTGACAGAAAGCAATTTAACAGCTGGAATTTTTAGCAACTGCCTCAGAGGCAGAACGTTATGGCAGCCGCATTCAGTATCTAATGTCTAACATCTAAAACCCAACTTCAACCAGGCGGGAAGGTTCATTTGCCCGCATGTTCACGCAAGGGGTGACATCAGCTGCCGCCTGGGCCTATCTCTCTGTTTGGGGCTCCGAACCACTTGCAGGCTCCGTTAAAAGCCTTCTGCGGCCTGAGCGAAAAAAATACGATCCTTTTTATTTTGAATCAATGCAACAATCCTGCTCCTTTTCCGCACTATAAAAACGAGGGACGAAAAAGGGGGATGCTTTTCATGGCAACGCCTGATATTCATTTGGTCGAACGGGCACAGGCCGGCAGCGCAGAGGCCTTCGGCCAGCTTTACGCCCATTATGCGCAGGAGCTTTACCGCTTCGCCTATTACTACCTTGGCTCGCGCGAGGAGGCGGAGGATGCGGTGCAGGATGCCGTCTGCGCGGCATTCCAAAGTGTCGGCGCGCTGCGTAGGGCCGGTGCGTTCAGGGCGTGGCTGTTTGCCATTCTGCTCAACACCTGCAAGCGTCATATCGCCTCTGTGCAGCAGCGGCGGCTGACCTCCCCGCTGGAGGAGGCGCAGCAGCTGGCGGAGGATGAATGCCCGGATGCGCTCCTAAGCGCCCTTGAACTGCGGGATGCGATCTATGCGCTCAGCGAAGAGGAGCGTGGCATCCTCCTGCTCTCTGTTATCGGCGGCTACAAAAGCCATGAAATTGCCAAAGCCCTCGGTTGTCCCTCCGGCACTGTCCGTTCCAAACTGTCCCGGTCCCTTGCCAAGCTGCGCATGGCAGCAGAAAAGGAGTCCTTATGATGAAGAAAAAACAAAGCCCCCAAATAAAAGCGCTGCAAAAGGCGCTCGAGCCCCTTGACCGGCTCAATCCACTGCCCAATTCCCTCTCCCCCGAGCGCGTCACAGCCCTGCTCCGGCAGCAGGAGGCTCCCTGCCCGCCCAAGCGCCGCGTGCTGACCCTGCGCCATGTGGCGGCAATAGCGGCAGTGCTGGCAATTGCCATTGGCGCTGTGGCGCTGTGGAAGGGCCTCCCCTACCTCGAGGTTACGGAGCCCTCGGGCGAGAGCAAGCCCCTCGTTGAGGCTGTGCAGGATTATTCGGAGATTGAAGCCTATTTTCAAAAGCTGCAAAGCAGCATTCCGTTCCAGACAGAATCCTATGCTCGGGATGAGGCCGCCGGAATGCCGGCGGCGGGAGCCGCCAAGGGGGATAGCTCTTCCCCCACGCAGAGCAACGCACCGCAGGCCTCCACAAATCAAAATGTGCCTGCGGAAACGCCCTATGGCCAAACCAACACACAGGTAGCGGGCGTCGATGAGGCTGACATCTTAAAGAATGACGGCTCCTGCCTCTATTTTGCCCCAGCGGGCGGCAAATCCATCCGGATCATCGCGCCCACCCCGGTGGATTCCATGCAGGTGCTGGCCACTATCGCCATCCCGCAGGGGGAGGGTGAGAGCGTCTCCGTCGCCGAGCTCTACGTGCGGGGCAACCGGCTCATCGCCGTGTGCCATGCGGCGGACACCTCCGGCCAGGAGGTGTCCGGCCAGGCTATGGCGGATGCAATTTATAACGGCTGCATGGTTCGAGCCCTTGCCGGCGACACACGGCTGCTCATCTACGATATCGGCGACCGCTCCGCTCCAAAGCTTACGCGTACCTTCACGCAGGATGGCGCCATGCTCTCCTCCCGGATGATTGGCAGCACGCTCTACCTCGTCACGCAATACACGGTGCCGCTCTCCAGCGATGAGCTGACGGATTATATCCCTACTACAACGGATCAAAACAGCCCCGCCCAAAAGCTCGCCGCTGCGGATATCCGCATCCTCCCGGGCGCAGATACCCCAAATTACCTCGTGGTCAGCGCGCTGGATACCTCCGCAGATCAAGCAGAGCCCGCCCGCAAGGCGGTGCTGGGCAGCGGCGACTCCGTGTATTGCAGCACGGATGCGCTGTATGTCGCCTTCACAGAATATGAGCAGGCGGGCGAATTCACCGCCATCACCGGTTTTCCTCTCACAGAGGAGGGGCTGGGGGAGAGCGTTTCCGGTCGTGTGCGCGGCCGCGCGCTCAATCAGTTCTCCCTTGACAGCTACGGCGGCGCACTACGCATCGCCACCACGGAAACCGTGGACGGCGCCACCAGCAGCCGCGTCACCATCCTGGATCGCTCGCTCAACACCCTCTCCACCCTCGGCGGCATCGCGCCTGGGGAAAGTATTTACGCGGTGCGCTTCCTCGGTAACAAGGGGTATGTCGTCACCTTCCGGCAGACGGATCCGCTCTTTGTGCTCGACCTTTCCGATACCAGCGCCCCAAAAATCCTCGGCCAGCTGAAAATCCCCGGGTTTTCCAGCTACCTGCACCCGGTGGGCGAAGGCCTTCTGCTCGGCATTGGGGAGGATGCGGATGATGCAGGCAATACACGTGGAGTTAAGCTCTCCCTCTTTGATGTGAGCGACCCGGCAAAACCGCAGGAAATCGACAGCCTGACCCTTGGGCGGCACACCTATACCGACGCAGCCTCCAATCATAAGAGCATCCTCTTTCTCCCGGAGCAGAGCGCCGTCGCTCTGCCTATCATGCAGCAGGAGAGCATGAAGGATTTCCAAATCTATTCCGATCAAACCTACTGCGTGTTCTCCTTGGAAGGCAATCAGATTCAGCTTATGCACACGCTGCGCAACTACACGCGAGAGGCGCAGTTTCACGAGCGCCGAGGCAAGGATAATGCGATCCTGCGCGGCACCTATATCGGCAGCACACTTTACACGTTTTCCAATGGCCGCGTGTGCGCCTTCTCATTGGACTCCGGCGTAAAGCGTGGGCAGCTCGATTTTTAGCCCCACACGAAAACCCCGGCGCGGTTCCGGGCCTCGTTCCTATTGGGTGCGGGCCCGGAAAGCGCCTGTTATCGAACAGCCATCAGGCCCCGGGAGAAACCTTCCGGGGCCTTCAGTCTGGCGTAGGGGCTGAGCCTATTAGTAGGCCAGCGGCGGCAGACTCCGCATACTCCTGGCGGGCCCGTGAGGGGACTTTTTCGCGAAGCGAAAAAGCAAACGCCCAAAATGTCTGAGCTGCCGTGAGGCAGCGAGTTTTTTGGGTGGCTTGCCGAACACATCAAAGAGTTTCTAAAACATATCAGTGCCGCCGCTGGCCGTGCGCGGGGTCGAGGGGTAAAACCCCTCGGCTGCTTCTCTTTCTATCTTCTCTTACAGAAGTAAGAGAAGATAGTCGCGTACAGCGAAACCTGGCACTCATTAAAAGTTAAAATAAAATCTCATGGCCGCGCCACAAATGAAACATTGATGTTTGTTCCGCTCGGGCCGCGGGGGCCCATCCTTTTCCCTCGGGCGGATTGTCAAGTGAAGTGCAACGGTTTGTGGAAAAAGAGTTCAAGAGGAGATTTCCAACCCAGGCATTTTCGCGGGCGACGATTTAGCTTATCAGTAAACAAAGCCAGAAGGGATGGAGAAAAAGGAACCT
>CASDTH010000026.1 GCA_949283655.1 uncultured bacterium | reverse complement strand
GTCCTGCACAGAAAAGTTTGACACTTCCACGCCGATGGGCCGGGCGATGCTCAATATCTGCATTGTCTTTGCCCAGCTTGAACGCGAAAGCATCCAGATGCGTGTGCAGGACGCTTTCTATTCCCGGTGTACCAAAGGCTACTATATGCGGGGCCGGACGCCATACGGCTTTGATACCGAGCCCATCGTCATGGACGGGATCAAGACAAAGAAGCTGGTGGAAAATGCGGAAATGGATTTTGCCGAGCTGATGTTTCAAATGTATGCGGAACCGGGCAACTCCTACGGCGATATAACCCGGTACTTTGTCAAACACTCCATCAAGGTTTATGACAAGGCTCTCCAGCGGGCGTTTATCTCCAAACTGCTGAGAAACCCCGTTTATGTCCAGGCTGATATGGACATCTACGAATACTTTAAGGCCCAGGGCGTAAAAATCGAAAGTCCCCCGGAAATGTTCACAGGGGACAATAGCTGTTATCTCTATCAAGGGCGCGAGGGTGAGGAGCCAATCCTTGTGATTGCGCCCCACCAGGGGCGCATCCCCTCCCAGCTCTGGCTGACCGTTCAGCGCAAGCTCTCACAAAACACCACATTCCAGAATGGCCGGAAATGCCATAACACATGGCTGGCCGGGAAAATCAAGTGTGGGCGCTGTGGTTATGCGCTAACTGCCTTGAGAGCTCAAAACGGCGTTGTTTACCTACGATGCAAACAGCGGGCGGACAATGGGAGCTGCGAGGGAGCCGGTACGCTGACCGCGCAAAGCATGGAGGCGTTTGTCTACGGCGAGATGGTTAAGAAGATGCGGAAATTCCACACGCTGAAAGGCGGTAAGGAACAAAGCTACAATCCGAAGCTGACCGCCGCCCGTGTTGCCCTGGCAAAGACGGAAAGCGAGATCGAGAAACTTCTGGACACTTTGTCCGGCGCTAATCCGCTTCTCCTGCAATACGCAAATACACGTATTGAGGAACTGGATGCGGAACGGCAGAAACAGCTCCGGCTGGTCGCAGACCTCACCGCTAATTCTGTTTCCGCTCCACAGATTGACAGCATTACGGGCTATCTCGATGACTGGGAGTCCGTGAGCTTTGACGATAAGCGCAAGGTGGTTGATATACTCATATCACAGATTGACGCTACCAGTGAGAGTGTTACAATCCACTGGAAAATCTAAAACCTTTTCACTTGGCATTATGCCCTTGTCAAGAATAGTTTCGTTTCATTGACATCTCTTTTCTACGGTTGTATACTCTCGACGAAAGCAGCGGCATTTTGACACATGCCGCTACAGGAGGTGGCATAATGACGGAAACTGTACTGACGCTGCTGGAGCAAACCGCACAGCGGCTGCCTGAAAAAACCGCCTTCGTAGAGGAGGATGGTTCAATCAGCTATGCAGATTTCACCCGGCTATGCCAATCAATCGGCAGCGGGTTGCTTGCTCTTCAGGCCGAAGGGCGGCCGGTTGCAGTCTATCTGGAGAAAGGGATTGCGTGCCTGGCGGCTATGCTGGGGGTGGCCTACAGTGGCAATTTTTATACGGTGATTGATACGCACATGCCGCCAGCGCGTGTTCAGAGCATTTTTTGCACGCTGGAGCCGGCCGCAGTGCTGACGGATGCGGCCCATGCGCAGGCTGCGCAGGATTTTTTGGGTGGCGCGCAGCTTGTTTTATTTGAGGAGCTGTGCCGCTCTGCCTGTAACACACAGGCGTTAGCGCAGGTTCGCAGCCGCATGCTTGATACCGATCCGCTTTATGTGCTGTTTACCTCAGGCTCCACAGGCGTGCCGAAGGGGGCTGTGGTTTGCCACCGCAGTGTGCTTGATTATGCGCGTTGGGTAGAGCGAGCGTTCCATATTACGCAGGAGACAGTCTTTGCCAGCCAGACGCCGTTTTATTTCAGTATGTCGGTGCTGGATATTTTTACAACGCTGTGTAGTGGTGCAACACTGTGCATACCGCCAAAATCCTACTTCTCTTTTCCGGTTAAGCTGCTGGAGTATTTAGAGGAGCACCAGGTCAACACCATCTATTGGGTGCCCTCGGCGCTAGGCCTGATTGCCCGATTGAAGGCGTTGGATTATCAAAGGCCCTCAAGCCTGCACACAATTTTGTTTGCGGGTGAGGTGATGCCAGTGAAATGGCTGAACATATGGAGGGCCCATTATCCGCAGGCGCTGTTTGCCAACCTTTACGGGCCGACGGAAACAACAGATATTTGCGCTTACTATGTTGTTGACCGTCCGTTTCGGGAGGAGGAGCCTCTGCCTATTGGGCGTGCGTGCGATCACTGCGGCCTGCTGGTGCTGGATGAAAGCGGCGCCCCAGCCGCGCTCGGAGAGCGTGGCGAGCTGTGTGTGCGTGGGTCGTTTTTAGCGCTTGGATATTATGGAATGCCGGACAAAACAGCGGAGAGCTTTGTGCAAAATCCGCTGAATCACTCCTATCCCGAGCGGGTTTATAGGACGGGCGACCTGGTCTATTTTAATGCACGCGGTGAGCTGATGTATGCAGGGCGTAAGGATTATCAGATCAAGCATATGGGTTATCGGATTGAGCTGGGCGAGATAGAGGCGGCGTTTTCCGCCTGCGAGGGCGTGGATACCTGTGCCTGCCTGTATGACGCAGGGCGTGATAAGCTGGTTTTGGTCTATCAGGGGAATGCAGCCAGCAAGGAGTTGCTTTCTGTTGCCAAAGGCAAGCTGCCGCCTTATATGCTCCCGGGGATTGTGCTGCAAACCAGCCGGATGCCCTATAACGCCAACGGTAAGCTGGATCGTAAATGGCTGAGTGCGCATTATCGGGAGATCGATGGCTCCTGCAACCACGTTTAAAACAGAAAAGGAGTAGATATACGATGGAACAATTGATGGAAATTTTACGGGAGCTAAAACCGGATGTTGATTTTGCAGGGCAAAAGCGCCTGTTTGACGACGGGCTGCTGGATTCGCTGGATATTGTATCTCTGGTATCGGAAATCGATGATGCCTTCGATGTGGAGATCACAGTTGTCGATCTGAAACCGGAAAATTTCAATTCCGTTGAGGCGATGATGGCGCTGATTGAGCGGCTGCAAGGCGAATAAACCGGCGGCTGCGTGCTGCGCTAGAATGGGCCTCTTTACCTGCCCGGCAGGGGAAGAGGCTCTTTTTGCCCGTCGTCGCTGTGCCTTTGCACCGATTCTATTTCGATTGGGGGCTGGACGCCTATGAGCTACACCGCTTTTCCCTTCCTGATTTTCATGATCGTCACAAGCCTGCTTTATTTCCTCGTGCCCGGCCGCATGCGGTGGTGCGTTTTGCTCACGGCGAGCTATGTGTTTTATTTTTTATCGAGCAAGCTGTTGATTCTCAGCCTGCTGGCCACGACGGTGTGCGTTTATCTCTGCGGGCTGGCACTTGGGAGAATTAACGCGCAGTTTGCGCTGGCGAAAAAAACAGCGGCCCAGGAGGAGAAAAAGATACTCCGCCAGAGGGCAGTGCGTAGAAAAAAGCGAGTCGTGCTTCTTGCCGTGCTAGTTAACTTTGGCCTGCTGCTGTTTTTTAAATATTTTAATTTCTTTGGAGAAACGGTAAACAGTGCTTTTGGACTGTTTTCCGATCTTTCGCCGGTGCCGCACCTGAATTTGCTGATGCCGATGGGCATCTCCTATTACACGCTGCAGGCAGTTGGTTACGTGGTGGATGTGTATCGCGGGAAAGAGGCGCCAGATCGCCATTTTGGAAGGCTCGCGCTGTTCCTCGCTTTTTTTCCACAGATGGTCGAGGGGCCGATTGGCCGCTATGGCCAACTGGCGCGCCAGCTCTATGAGCCGCACTATGCCAATGTAGAGAACCTTGTGCGCGGTATGGAGATGATTCTCTGGGGCCTTTTTAAAAAGATGGTGGTGGCGGATCGGGCAGGTATTTTTGTGGATGCCGTGTTCCATGAGGGCGCCGCCTATACAGGCTTCCCCGTGATGCTGGCCGTGCTGCTCTATACGGTTCAGATTTATGCAGATTTTTCCGGCGTGATGGATATTGTCAGCGGCGTTGCGCGCCTGTTTGGCATTCAGCTTGCACAGAATTTCCGCCGGCCGTTTTTTTCGGCCTCTGTGCAGGAATTCTGGCGCCGCTGGCATATCACGCTTGGCGCTTGGCTGCGGGATTATGTCTTTTATCCGGTTTCCCTCTCTAAACCGGTTTTAGCGCTTGGAAAAGCGGCGAAGAAGCGCTTCAAGGGCCATGTTGGCCGCCAGCTGCCTGCGCTGTGCGCACTGTTTTTTGTCTGGTTCGGCAACGGTCTCTGGCATGGGGCCGGTTGGAAATATATTGTTTACGGCCTGTACTACTATGCCATCATGGCGGCCGGCACGCTGTGCGAGCCCCTCTGTGTGAAAGCGCTCCATGTGCTGCGCATCCATCGGGAGGGAGCGCCATGGCACTGCTTTCAGGTGCTGCGCACCTGCGTTTTCGTCTATATCGGTATGCTGATTTTCCGTGCGCCCAGTTTAGGGGCGGCCGGAGCAGCGCTTGCGGCAATGTTTCATGGGCCGTTTTTAGGAGGGAGCCTGGTCATGCCGGATTTTGGAGCGGCAGATTGGGTGGTGCTGAGCGCTGGTGTGTTGCTGATGCTGGCTGTCAGCATTTTGCAGGAGCGAGGCGTTAGCGTGCGCGTTCTGGTGGCGCAGCGCTCTCTGCCTGTGCGCTGGAGTGTCTATTTTGCCGCTCTGTTTGCGATTATCCTCTTTGGCGTTTATGGGGATGGTTATCAGGTGGGCACTTTTCTATATGGGCAATTTTAAGTGAGAATATACCATTGAGAGGTGGATAGGATGCCAAGGCTAAAATCGCTTGACAAAAAGAAACTGCTGCGCAGGGCAGTGAAATGTGTGTGCTTTGCCCTGCTCTTTTTGATGGCGCTCCAATTATGCTCCATGGTGCTGGTGCCTCGCAGCGATAAGGCGGAGGATGCTACTTTGGGCACCGTCGTCTCTGGCTATCTGGGTGAGCCGGATCATACGCTGGATGTGATTCTGGTGGGAAACAGCGATTTAAATAACGGGGTTTCCCCCATGGAGATGTATCACCGCTATGGCATTGCAAGCTTTGCCAGTGGGCAACCCCGGCAGACGCCCTTTCTGGCATGGCGGCGCGTAAAGGAAGCGCTCTCGCGCCAATCCCCCCGTGTACTGGTGCTGGAGGTGGATGGGCTCTATCGTGACCCCAATATGCATAAAAACCACTGGAAGATGTTCTGGGATAAGGTCAAGGCCTTCCCGGGCCAGGTTTACGGGTATTCCGACTCTTTCCTCAACAGTGCGATTGGCACGGGCGTTGGGTATCTGTTTGCTGGCGTCAAATATCATGCCCGCTGGAAGGAACTGAGCAGAGAAGATTTTACGGATTTACATCGGAAGTTTTACCACTATGTTGGGAAGGGGTATTTGATCCATACCCGCACGGTTCCGTATGATGGCGGCTTTGATTATATGCGCCCCGCCGGGCGGGAGGCGCCGCTGAGCCGGGAGGCGTTGTTTTACCTGCGTAGGATCAAAGAACTGTGCCGGGAGCGGGGCGTTGCGCTCATGCTGCTGGAGATGCCTTCCGCCAGCTCCTGGAGCTATGAAAAGCATCAGGCCGTATCGGAATATGCCCGGCAAAACGGCCTGCCGTTTCTGGATTTGAATGTGGAAGCGCAGGAAGGGCGCCTAGCGTTTGATTGGACGAAGCATTCCAAGGATGGCGGCGATCATCTGAACCTGTTTGGCGCGCAGGTTGCTTCGGCCTACCTTGGCGCCTACCTGAAAGCGCACTACGACCTGCCGGACCGCAGGCAGGATCCATCTTATGGATTCTGGGAGGAGGACGCCTCGTACTATGCGCGCAACGTGCGTAAGGCGTTGGCTGAACAGCATTTATAGTTTATTAAAAAAATTCAGAGGCCTGCACCCTGTTGCATATGGGTGCAGGCCTTTCGGCTGATATACGGCGTATCAGGCTTCGTTTTCAGCTCGCTCACAATACACCACATACCGTTGCCGCGTGGTCGGGTAGGGGTGGCAGGTGACAAGCGTGAGCAGATCGCGCCCCGGCTGGATGAGCACTTTCTGGATGTCATCCGGCGCAATGATCTCAATTTCTGCCACGCGATAATGCAGCTCCTCGCGAAAATTCGCAAAATGCACCTCGTCGCCAATCTCTAATCGGTCGATGTGGAGAAACATCTCCTGCGAGGCGAGCCCCCGGTGCGCGGCGATCACGGCATTGGTGCTGTCGCCCCCAATGGGCAGAGAGGTTTGCGAGAGATGCACGGCCCCCTTGCGCAGGTTTTCGCGGCTTGCCCCTAGGTAGACGGGCAGCTGCAGCCCCAGCTTAGGGATGGAGAGGTAGCCCACAATGTTATCCTTCAGGCCGAATTGCGTCAGGTCGAAGCTCGGTTCTTCGTAGGAGAAGGGGTCCGTCAGCTTTTGCCCCTCCTCGCACAGCCGCTTGTTATAGGCCTGCATTTGCCGGTAGAGCGCATTCAGCTCACTCTGGCCGGAGGAGCCCTCCCGCGATTGCTCCACGGCGTAGCGCCTGCTGTCGGCCGCCTGCATCGCATTGCGCGCCCAGTTGCTGAGGGCCGGGTAGCAGGCGATCGCAAGCCCAAGGCAAAAAAGTAGCAGCGCGGCGCGGCGCAGCCGTTTTCTACGCGTTGCCGTCATGTACGCCGCCCCTTTCTGCGTTTTCTGAGAAGCAGCACAATGAGCAGCACAATCAGGCACAGCACAGCTGCTGCGGCCAGCGCCCAGGGCCAGGCAGCCTGCTCTGGCTGCTGCTCGTGCGGCTGGGCCGCTGCGGGGGAGTCGTTTGCGTCCTCTACCGTCTCTGCGGGCGTTTCAATGCGGTGCCCGCGCACAAGGAGCCGGTGCGAGTTAATCATATAAGGCGTGCAGGTCATCAGTGTGACATAATCCTGGCCGGGGACAATCTGCAAATCGCTCAGGTCATCCGGCTCTATGACCTTGATCTGATCCACCTCATAGGCGAGCGTTTCATCCAAAATATGAATATAGAAGCGGGAGCCCTCCTTGAGCTTGGGGAGCTTGTTGAACAGGGTAGCAGAGGGCAATCCTCTGTGGCCCATGAGCACCGCGTGCGTGCCCTCGCCGCCCACGGGGAGGGAGGAGCTTTCCAGATGGCCCACCCCCATCTCCAGCGTGAGGTCGCTGGTGCCGTGGTAAATGGGGAGGTTCACATCGATCTCCGGGATTTCGAGGTAGCCCATCACATCCTGATAGGAGAGCAGGCTGTAATACCCCGCGCCGGGCTGCTGGATTCCGGCGGCCTCCTTTTGCAGCGCGCTGTTATAGCTCTGCGCCTCCTCTTTTTTCTGCTCAAGCTGGCCGGCGTCCTCCTGCACCTGGCGGCGGTATTCCTCAATGGCCTGGCTGTGCTGCCGATCCTCCACCCAACTGCTGACAACAGGGTAGAGGATGAGCCCGAGGCCTGCCAGAAAGATCAGCAGGAGAGCGATGTTTTTCCCTTTTTTCATGTGATCCCGCCCTTTGTGATTTGTTCAAACGGCCCTGTATGGCCGGTATGCCGGAGGGGAAAGCTAACACCGCGCCCCTCCGGGCAGAGAGCGATAAAATCCGCACAGCGCGGCGGCAGGGGGCCGCCCGACGGAATCCGGCAGGCGGCTCCCGCAGCGTGCGGCTGCGACTATGATAACAACAAAATTTCAATCCACGCCCCGGAGGGCGACACAAACAGATGCCAGATATCAGACGTTAGACGTCAGACGTGAAAGCCAGAAGCGGTTGCCTCAGAGGCGGCGGCAGAAAGCATTTTAACGGCTAGCGTTTTCAGCAAACTGCCACTGAGGCAGAAGCCTGAAGGAAACCACATCTGAAGTCTGATGTCTAATGGCTAATGTCTGACATCTGATATCTGACTTGGCCTTCAGTCTCGCTTTGAGGAACCCTCTGCCGGCAGGCCAGCGGCGGCAGGCTCCGCAAACTTGCGGCGGGCTCGTGAGGGGTGACAGCAGCTGCCGCCTGGGCCTATCGTTCCGTTTGAGGCCCTGAACGACTTGCGGGCTCCGGGAGAAACCTGACGGGGCCTTCAGTCTCGCTTTGAGGAACCCTCTACCTGCAGGCCAGCGGCGGCAGGCTCTGCACATTCCCGGCGGGCTCGTGAGGGGACTTGCCTGCTTGCAGGCAAGCGAGCGCACAAACTGTTTGAGCCGCCGTGAGGCGGTGAGTTTTTGTGCGCCTCGCCGAACACATCAAAGGGATTCAAAAGCATACCAGTGCTGCCGCTGGCCGCTCGCGGGGTCGAGGGGTAAAACCCCTCGGCTGCTTCTCTTCCTATCTTCTCTTACAGAAGTAAGAGAAGATAGTCGCGTACAGCGAAACCGGGCAGTCATTCAAAAATAAAGATAACCTCATGGCCGCTTCGCCCTGTAGGGAACGGTCAAGACCGTTCCGAGGTGTTTTATTGATGGAGCAATGCCTTCTATGTTTCCGCTCAGGCCGCGGGGGCCCATCCTTTCCCTCGTCGGAAAAGGATGCAAAAGGACGTTGAAAAACGGCACTGCGGCGGCGGTTTTTAAACTTGCCACACCACGGCGCGTTCGGCGAACGCTTCCCGAACTCAGCCGCTCACGCGGCTTTAAACAGGCGGGAAGGTTCGCTTTTTGCCCTTCGGGCCAAAAAGTCCCCTCACGTGCACGCAGTGAATGACAGCAGCTGCCGCCTGGGCCTATCGCTCCGCTTGCGGCTCTGAACCGCTTACAGATCAAATTCACACTGGTCGGGTCTTGACCCGGCCGGATGCAAATGCGCCCTCTTGAAAAACCCATCCGATAACAATCAACGCCACGTAATGGCACGTGGCGTTGATCGCTTTGCGCCCTTTCCTACGGCGCGTGTTAACTGATTATCTGGGGCTTATGCTTCCGCCGCGCTCTTTTTGCGGGAGCGGATGTACAGCAGCGCCGCAGCGCCCATCAGCGCGATACCGCTGATGGTGAAGATCAGCGTGCCCATGCCGCCGGTGATCGGGAGGGAAACATTCGCCGTGTTGAGGATGGTGACCTCCTCGGCATAACCCTGCTCTATATCAGGATCTTTCTCGTCGATGACGATCTTAAGGGCCTTCGACATTACTTTATAGCCAGTGGGAGCCTCGGTTTCGACCAGCCAGTAGGTGCCGGGGTTCAAGCCCTGGAAGGTGAGAGCGCCGTTGTTATTAGTGGTATAGTCCTGATACACGGGGGTGTCGCTTTCGGTGTTAGGCTCGGTCTCACCATAATAGAGGTCAAACTTCGCGCCGCTGAGCTTCTCGCCCTTCAGGTTGACCTTGTCAACCGTGATGCCGTAGATGTTCGCTTTATCCTCGGCTGTCAGCGTGCCTTCCTCACCGGTCTCGCTCTGATAGGTCAAAGTAACGCTGTTGGTTACCTGGCCAACTTCAGCCTCATTGGTGATCGCGGTTGTGAAGGTGATCACAACGCTCTCATGATCCTTCAGGGCTGCTTTGTTAGTGAAATCAATGGTGAAGTCATTGCTGCCTTCAACCTGAGTGAGGGTGTAATCCTTGCCTGCCGTGAGAGCCGTCTCGCCAACCTTCACTACGATGTCTTTGGCCGCAGCAAGGCCCTCGGGCACGTTATCCGTAAGCGTAAAGGTTTGGTACAGCTCGATATCGCCGGGGATGCTTGCAGTCACCTTCCAGTTGATATCCAGCGCGCCCTTGTAGCCAGTGTATTCCTTCGTGAGGTCATCGCTTGTCAACGCAAGATAGTTGATGGCCTTTGTCCCAAATGTGGCATGCCAATTCCCTGCGGTAATTTCAAACGGGTATGTTACGGTGCTGAGCGTGTAGCCCGCCGGAGCGCTGGTTTCCTTGAGCATATACTCGCCAACCGGCAGATTGGAGATGTATACCTTACCCTCTTCATCAGAAGTAGCTGTAGTCTCTGTTGCAATGTAGTCATTGTTCACCTTCTCATAAAGGGTGAACACAGCGCCTGCCAGTGGGTTGCCCGCTTCATCAATTTTATTCAGCGTGACGTCGCCGCGCACAAGGGCGTTCTTCGGGTAGACGTGCACGTCATAAATCCAGCCGTCGCCCTCAAGGTTCGTCATCGGGATGCTCACAAAGAAGTTGGGGGTAACGCGGGTCGTGTGCGGGTCGGAAACCGTCTCCGCTACCAGATACACGCCAACAGCCAACTCATCAAACGTGGCAACGCCGTCTGCGTCAGTGGCCTTTACAGCCGTCGCGTCGCCAAGATCGGTGGTGTCAATCGTGGTCGCATCTTCGCCGCCGGTGTACTGACCAGTTACGTTCCAGATGGAGAACTCAACGTTTGCCAGCGGTATGCCAAGGCTGTCAGTGTTCTCGATCTCTGTGCCGTCGCCGGGCTTGCCCTGAGGCCACTCCTCCTGCGCGTTATCTGCCTGCTCATACTTATGAATGGTGATGGAGCCGGTTCGATCGGCTGTGTTATCATACGCCACTGCGCCGGTCACGAGCATGGTTGCCGCCATGAGGAGGGCAAGCAGCAGGCAGCCGACTTTTTTCCATGAAAGCTTTTTTTACAGAAATGGGCATTGCGTTAAGCAGAGGCCCCTTTGGCCTGCGCTGCCTCCTGTGCAAACGAGAGCGCACGAAGGATCAGCAGCGCCTCCTCCTGTTGCCGCTCATCCAGTGTGGAAAACAGGGCGGCAAGCTCTTTTACCCGGTCGCTTTGCGTCTGTGTCATTAACTCAACCCCAATCCAATCATTTGAGTTACATACTCAATATACCACTTATCTCCTGTGTTGTCAACGAAAATTCTGGTTAAAAATTGTGTTGAAATATATTTCTTTCCCTGCACCCGTGTTATAATAAAAACCGGCTAGGATCCGTGTGAATATTGCGCACGCGTGTGTTTTGCAGCGGGGGATTTGCGGTACAATATGCCCGCCGGGAGAAAGCGGCGCGTGTAACCGGCGCGCCGCCTCGTGCGCTGCAATTGGGCAATGAGAGGTGGAAAACGACAGTGAAGGATCGAATCAAGGCTGTGAGGCTGGCGCTGAAGCTATCGCAGCGGGAGTTCGGCGAGCGGCTTGGCGTGAGCCGGGATGTGATCAGCAACTTGGAATATGGCAGGGTGCAGCCCAAGGAGCTGTTGCTGCGGCACATTTGCGCGTTATATGGCGTGAACGAGACGTGGCTGCTGCGCGGGGAGGGGCCTATGTTTCGCGGCGACCCCTGTGCCAACCAGAGGCTGGATGAGGCGCTGCGCCTTTTTAAAGCCCTGCGCCCGGAATTCCAGGATTACGCGCTGGAGCAGATCCGGCAGCTGATCCGGCTCCAGGATGGCGGGGAAGAGGGCCAGAACAGCTCCAGCTGAAAAAAGAAGGGGCCGGGCGCAAAATCTCAAATTTTCTCTTGCATCCGGCGTGGTTCTGTGCTAAAATACTTAAGCATTTGTTTTCCGTCGTACCACTTCGACGGGGTTCATGCCGGCTTTTATGCCAGACATTGAAACGGACGGTCCGCTGCCGCCGTAGGCGGTATGAACGCCTGTAAATCAAAGGAGGATATTTTGAATGGACGCTTTGAAGCTGATTGCTGAGGGCCAGATGAAGCAGGATGCCCCCGCCGTCCGCATTGGCGACACGGTGAAGGTGCATGTGAAAATTCGCGAGGGTGAGCGCGAGAGAATCCAGGTGTTTGAGGGCACGGTGATCGCCAAGCGCGGCAGTGGCGTATCTGAGACGTTTACCGTCCGCCGTGTTTCCTATGGCGTTGGTGTGGAGCGCGTGTTCCCGGTGCACTCCCCCAATGTGGCGAAGGTTGAGCTCGTCCGCTCCGGTAAGGTGCGCAGGAGCAAGCTGTATTACCTGCGTGATAGGGTCGGTAAGGCCGCAAAAGTGAAGGAGCAGATTCGCTGAGGGCGAAATACAGAGGGGGCGGGGGCGATACCCGCGCCCTTTTTTTATTAGGTGAGCCACATGCGTAGATATGAAGAATACACAATTGAATTTGACGTGTTGACGGCGCCGCGCTCCAAATGGACCGTGATGTATGAAACGCTGGATTCCATCGGCTGGGCGGTGCTGCTGGTGATGATCCTGTTCACCTTTGTGTGCCGCCCGTTCTGGGTCAGCGGGGAATCAATGGAGCCCACGCTGCAGGATCACGACTGGGTGGCGGTGACGGACATCGGCTTCCACGCGCAGCGGGGCGATATTGTGGTGGTCACGCAGCCAAATTTCCGCAATGAGCCGCTGATTAAGCGCATCATCGCCGTGGAGGGCGATCTGGTCGATATCGATCCGGCAGCGCACACGGTATCGGTCAATGGGGAGGTTTTGGAGGAGCCCTATATCCTTGAGCCGGTGATGGTGAGCGGGGATTTGAGCTACCCCATCCGTGTGCCACAGGGGCATGTGTTTGTCATGGGCGACAACCGCAATGATTCGCTGGATAGCCGCTCCTCCCTGATCGGTTTTATTGATACGCGCCATCTCGCCGGCAGGGCGGCGCTGCGGCTCTTTCCGTTGGGGGAGTGGCGGATCGCGTAGCCGGGCGCCTGCTCAAGAGGAAGCAATAAATGATTTCGGAGCGGAGGTTTTGAATCATGGAGATAGAAGAAAAAGTGCCGCAGGATGGGCAGCAGGCTCAGCCGGAGATGCCGAAAAACAAACTCACGCCTGCAAGGGTCAAGGTGATCCGGGGCGTGTATGAGTTTGTGGATATTCTGGTATCCGCCCTGCTGGTGATCTTTTTGGTGTTCACCTTCCTGTTCCGGCTGGTCGGAGTGGAGGGCGGCTCCATGGAGCCAACCTTGCAGGAGGGCGACCGCCTGCTGGTGTCTAGCTTGCGCTTTAAGCCGGAGTACAAAGATATTGTGATTATCACCCAGCCGAATATTTTTCACGAGCCGATCGTCAAGCGCGTGATCGCCACGGGCGGGCAGACGGTGGATATCGATTTTGAGCAGGGGATCGTTTATGTGGATGGTGAAGCGCTCGCAGAGCCCTATGTCAATGCGCCTACGCTGACAAAGGAGGGCGTGGAGTTCCCTGTGACGGTGCCGGAGGGATATCTCTTTGTCATGGGCGACAACCGCAATCAATCCACCGATAGTCGCTCCCCGCAGATTGGCTTTATCGATGAGCGCTATGTGCTGGGCAAGGTGGAGTGCCGCCTTACGCCGCTGGGAGACTGGTCCGTTTATGATGATTAACGCCCCTGCGCGGGAAGGAAGCTGCCTATGAGCGATTTTCAAAAGCAGACGGTGCAGTGGTTCCCCGGCCATATGGCCAAAACGCGGCGCCAAATCCGGGAGAGCCTGCCCCTTGTGGACGCGGTGACAGAGCTGCTGGATGCGCGCATCCCTTTAAGCAGCCGCAACCCGGAGCTCAATGAGTTGATCTCCGGCAAGCCGCATATTGTGCTGCTCAACAAGTGCGATATGGCCGACGAAGCGGCAACGCGCCGCTGGAAGGCATGGTTTAGCGCGCAGGGCACGCCCGCCCTGGCGGTGGATTGCCGCTCGGGCCGTGGGTTGAGCAGCTATGGGGACACTGTGCGTACCCTTTTGCAGGCGAAGCTGCGCGCCAATGCGGAGAAAGGCATGGCCGGCCGCGCGCTGCGCGTGATGGTGGTGGGCATCCCGAACACGGGGAAATCCTCCTTCATCAACCGCATGGCGGGCCGCAGCCGCGCCAAGGTGGCGGATAGGCCCGGTGTGACCCGGCAAAACCAATGGTTTGCCATCGGCGGCGGGATCGAGCTGCTGGATACGCCCGGCGTGCTCTGGCCAAAGTTTGAGGATCCGGAGGTGGGCAACCGGCTGGCGTTTATCGGTTCTGTGCGCGATGAGGTTATTGATGTGGAAACACTGGCGCTGCGCCTGCTTGCAGTGCTCGGCGCACAATACCCGCAGCGGCTGTGCGAGCGGTACCATCTGGAGCGGCAGCAGGCGGCGCAGAGCGAGCCCTATGAGCTGTTGGAGCAAATTGGCCGCAGGCGCGGCATGCTGGTGCGCGGCGGCGAGATTGATACCGAGCGTGCAAGCGCGATGCTGCTGGATGAATACCGCGCAGGCCGGTTGGGGCGCATTACGCTGGAATTTCCACCAGAGCAATCAGAAGGATAAAAGGCTGGCAGGTGCTGCCGGCCTTTTTTATCAGGAGGTTTGAACGGGGATGGAAACGACAAACTGGTTTTTGTATGAGCAGGCGGCTGAAGCGGAGGGCTTCACGTGTGTGTGCGGCATTGATGAGGCGGGCCGGGGGCCGCTGGCGGGCCCGGTGTTTGCTGCCTGCGTTGTGCTGTGCCCCGGCGAGAACATCGAGGGGCTTAATGATTCCAAAAAGCTCAGTGAAAAAAAACGGGAGCTGCTATTTGATGCAATCACAGCCCGCGCCGTGGATTATGCCGTTGCCATGGCAAGCGAGGAGGAAATAGATGACCTGAATATTTTGCAGGCAACCCTGCTCGCCATGCGGCGGGCATTCGGCGGCCTGCACGTGCATCCGGATTGCGCCCTTATCGACGGCAATCGGGCGCCCGGCCTCCCGGCTGCGGAGCGTACAGTAGTCAAGGGGGATGCAAAATCTGCCTCCATTGCGGCGGCCTCCATCCTGGCAAAGGTCAGCAGGGACCGCTATCTGTATGAGCTGGACCGGCAATACCCCCAATACCAGTTCGCGAAACACAAGGGGTATGGGACGAAGCTGCACTATGAGCTGCTTGCGCAATATGGCGTTTCGCCTGTGCACCGCAAGAGCTTTTTGAAAAATTGGGAGCGATACCGGTGACGGCCGGCGGAAGGGAGACGATCGCAGGTGGATCCAAAGCAGTATGGGCCGGCGGGCGAGCGCGCGTGTGCGCGCAGGCTGCGGGAGAAGGGCTATCGGATTCTGTGCGCCAATTACCGCACCCGCTTCGGCGAGCTTGACATGATCGCCCGGCAGGGACCATATATTGTGTTTGTAGAGGTGAAAACACGCGGCCCGCATGCGCTCGCCGCCCCGGCGGAGGCAGTTACGCCTGCAAAGCAGCGCAGGCTGATGCGCACGGCGGAGCTCTATCTCGCCGCGCATCCCAGCACTCTTCAGCCGCGTTTTGACGTGATGGAGGTGGAGATGGATGGCGAAGGCCGCGTGACGGCCTTGCGTCATCTGGAAAACGCCTTTGACGCGCAGGAGGAAGGGGATTTTTAAGGGAGGGCTGTGTTGAATATCAGATGTTGGAAATTGAAGATTAGACTTGATTTCATTAAAACTCCTGCCTCTGAGGCAACCGCTTCTGGTTTTCACGTCTGATGTCTAATGTCTGATATCTGATGTCTGAATTGGGCCCCCGCGGCCCGGGCGGAAGATTTTATCATTTTCATTTGTGGTGCGGCCATGAGGTTATCTTTGATTTTTGAATGACCGCCCGGTTTCGCTGTACGCGACTATCTTCTCTTACTTCTGTAAGAGAAGATAGGAAGAGAAGCAGCCAAGGGGCTTCGCCCCTTGACCCCGCGAACGGCCAGCGGCGGCACTGGTATGCTTTTGAATCCCTTTGATGTGTTCGGCGAGGCGCACAAAAACTCACCGCCTCACGGCGGTTCAAACAATTTGTGCGCTCGCTTGCCTGCAAGCAGGCAAGTCCCCTCACGGGCCCGCCGGAAATTTGTGGAGCTTGCCACCGCTGGCCTATTAAAAGGCTTCAGCCTCCGCGATCGACTGAAGGCCCCGTCAGGTTTCTCCCGGAGCCCGCAAGTCGTTCAGGGTCTCAAACGTAACGATAGGCCCAGGCGGCAGCTGCTGACACCCCTTGCGTGCACGTGAGGGCATTTGCCCGCTTTGCGGGCAAACGAACCTTCCCGCCTGTTTGAAGCCGCGTGAGCGGCTGAGTTCGGGAAGCGTTCGCCGAACGCGCCGTGGTGTGGCGAATCTTTCAACCGCCGCCGCAGTGCCGTTCCTCAACGTCCTTTTGCATCCTTTTCCGACGAGGGAAAAGGATGGGCCCCCGCAGCCTGAGCGGGAAAACAAATGATTTTCATTTGTGGTGCAGCCAGTCCAACCAGGCATTCATTTCAATGTAAAATAAAACCTCCTGGCTTCCATGTCTGGCGTCTGAAATCTGAAAAGGGGGCTCTTTCCCTATGCGTTTATTTGACCTGCATTGCGATACGGTGAGCGAATGCTGGAAGCGGCAGTGCGATCTGTTTGAAAACACCCTGCATCTTTCTCTGCGCCGGGGCAGCGTTTATGTGCCCTGGCGGCAGGTGTTCGCTATTTTTATCCCGGATACGGTGCGAGGGGATGCGGCGTGGGAGTATTTTCAACGCGCGTATACCTATTTTATAGAGCAACTTGCAAAGCATGGGGATGTATTGTCCCTCTGCCGCACAGGCGGCGAGCTGGACGCGGCGGCAGCGCAGGAGAAATGCGCGGCGATCCTCAGTGTGGAGGGCGGCGCGGTGCTCGGCGGAAAGCTTTCACGCCTTTATACGCTGTATGAATTAGGCGTCCGGCTAATGACGCTTACCTGGAATGGGCCAAATGAGCTCGGCTGTGGCTGCGGCCGCCGCTTTGCGGGCGGGCTGACGCCATTCGGCCGGGAGGCGGTGCAAGAGATGGAGCGCCTTGGGATAGCGGTGGATGTTTCCCACCTGAGCCGGCGCGGCTTTTGGGAGGTGGCGACGCTTACGCAGCGCTCCTTTCTGGCTTCGCATTCCAACTGCAATGCCGTACACCGGCACCAGCGCAATCTGACGGACCGGCAGATTCGCTGCATTGCCTTGCATGGCGGGATAATAGGGGTAAATCTTTATAAGGCATTTCTTGGCAAACCGGGCGATGCCGGTTTTGCAGCCGCTTGGCGCCACATCAGGCATCTGCTCGAGCTGGGCGCTGCGGATACGATTGCGCTCGGCAGCGATTTTGACGGCTGTGAGATGGACCCTGCCTTTGCAGGGGTGGAAAAACTGGAGGCATTTCAGGCTTATCTATTGGAGCAGGGCCTGCCGCGGGGGCAGTCGGACGCGCTTTTTTATAAAAATGCGGAGAAATTTTTTCAAACCCTTTTACAGCCGGAACCGGATATGTTAAAATGAAGCTCGTAGAGGGAGGCGGCTGTGTTTTTCCGCCTGATGACATGGGAAAGATTGCAGATAAAGGAGCTTGAAAGATGCTGTATACGAGCACTAGAGATAAAAATGTGCATGTATCCGCCGCGCAGGCGATCACACAGGGCATTTCCGCAGAGGGTGGTTTGTTTGTGCCGGAGGAGATCCCAAAACTGACGTTGGAGCAGATTGCTTCGCTTGCAAAGCTCAGTTATATTGAGCGGGCAAAAGCGGTGTTGTCGCTGTACTTAACGGATTTTACGCCTGAGGAGCTGGATCGCTGCGTCAACGGGGCTTATGCGCCGGGCAAATTCAGCTCGCCGAAGGTTGCGCCGTTGGCGCATTTGTCTGAGAGCGTGCATGTGCTAGAGCTGTGGCGCGGGCCAACCTGCGCCTTTAAGGATATGGCGCTCCAGCTGCTGCCGTATTTGCTGACGGTATCCGCTGCCAAAACGGCGGAGGGTAAGACGATTGTGATCCTTGTCGCCACGTCTGGCGATACGGGTAAGGCGGCGCTGGAAGGTTTTAAGGATGTGCCCAATACGAAAATTCTCGTCTTTTACCCAGAGGATGGCGTCAGCCCCATGCAGAAGCTGCAAATGACGACGCAGGAGGGCGAAAATGTGGCCGTGTGCGCCATACGCGGCAATTTTGACGATGCGCAGACGGGCGTGAAGGCGATCTTTACTGATCCGGCCATTGCCGCGCGGTTGTCGGAGAAGAATATGATGTTTTCCTCTGCCAACTCTATTAACTGGGGGCGGCTGGTTCCGCAGATTGTCTACTATATTTCCGCCTACTGTGATCTGCTCAACGACGGTTGTCTTTCACTCGGAGATAAGATGAATGTGGTTGTCCCCACAGGCAATTTTGGGAATATCCTCGCCGCATACTATGCGCGCAGGATGGGCCTGCCGGTCAAAAAGCTGATTTGCGCCTCCAATGCGAATAATGTGTTGACGGATTTCCTGCAAACCGGCCGGTATGACCGTAACCGCAGCTTTTATACCACTACATCCCCCTCGATGGATATCCTGATTTCCAGCAATCTGGAGCGGCTGCTGTTTGACCTGTGCGGGCGCGACGATGCGCAGGTGTGTGAGTGGATGGAGAGCTTGAAGCAGGAGGGTGTTTATGATGTGGGCAAAGCGGTGCTCAATAAGCTGAAAACGCTCTTTGACGCGGGCTGCTGCAACGATGGCCGCACGAAGACGACCATCCGGGAAACCTACCACCACATGGGCTATCTGTGCGATACACATACAGCGGTGGCGGTGGATGTATGTAAGCAGTATCTGCTGCGCACAGGGGATAATACGCCGGTGGTCATCGCCTCTACGGCCAGCCCCTTTAAATTTTCCGCAAGCGTGCTCGCCGCTGTGAAGAGCGGGCCGGCGGAGAGTACGGATGAGTTTGGCATGGTGCAGGAGCTTTCTGACCTCACAGGGGAGCAGGCCCCGGCTCAGCTGACGGGCCTTGCGCAGAAAAAACAGCGCTTTACCCAGGTGTGCGGGCGCGATGAGATGCAGGATGTAGTCTATCACATGCTTGGCATTCAGGCATAACAGAGGAGCACACAAAATGCAGGAAAGGCTGCTGCAAATGGTTTTGCAGCAGCCTCGCGCGCTTTTTACTTGCCTTTTTACTTTACTGCATGCCGGTATCCGGCTCATAAGTCGCGCACTCCGTCTCAGACGAACAGCACGCGTTGCGCGGCCCGATCTCGATTTTACCGGCCATGCATTTTGTGTGGCCGTCATGGTATGCGCAGCTCGTCACGCTGCAGGTGATATCGCTGATTTCCCGGATGTGTTCCTTGCTCATCGTAACGCCTCCTTTCGCGGCACGTTGCGCGCCCGCAGTTAGGGCAGCACTGATCCAAATTGTGCCTGGTGGCACACTCACAATTCCGATAGAGCATTTTTTGGAGTGCATTCCGCAGCACATGGGTTGTATCAGTGCTTTCCTTAGCTTTTGCAGCGCCTGCGTTTCTATGCGGAGCGGCGGGAAGGAAAAAATTTTGAATTTTAACAAAAGCTTAGGGGGCCGTGCCATGTCTCTTTTTGCTATTGCAGATACGCATCTTTCGCTGGCTGCGGATAAATCAATGGAGATTTTTCCAGGCTGGCAGGATTATGTAACGCGGTTGGAAACGCAATGGCGCGCTGTGGTAGGAGCGGATGATACGGTTGTGATCGCGGGCGATGTCTCTTGGGGGATGAGCCTGGAGGGCGCATTGCGGGATTTTCAGTTTTTGGATAGTCTCCCCGGTAAAAAGCTAATCCTCAAGGGTAACCATGATTACTGGTGGGCCACGCGCAAAAAAATGGATTGCTTTTTTGAAGAACACGCGCTGGCTTCCCTGCGGATTGTGCATAACGACGCGGTGAAAGTGGAGGGCTTTGCCGTATGCGGTACGCGCGGATGGTTTTTTGACGCGGAGGCGGATGCGGAGAAAAAGGTCGTTCGGCGTGAAGCAGGCAGGCTGCGCGCTTCTATCCAGGCCGCAAAAGCGCTTGGCGGGGAGCCGGTCGCCTTCCTGCATTATCCACCTTTGACTCATACGGCACGGTGTGAGGAGATTTTACAGGTGCTGCAGGAGGAGAAAATCCGCCGCTGTTATTACGGCCATCTGCACGGTTCGGCAACGCGCGCGGCGGTGACCGGTGAGAGGGAGGGGATTCAGTTTACCCTGATCTCTGCTGATTACCTACATTTTTGTCCCCAGTTGCTTCGCACTTCGTAAAATTCATTTTCTTATTATACAATGAATGGAGATTTATGGGTATCAAAAATAAATTTTGTGGGCGATATCCGCCTGCTTGCGGTACCCAATGTAAGAAAAAAGAGCGGAGGAACGCGGTTTTATAAAAAAAACTGGAAATTGCGGAATGTATCTGCTATAATAACTTAGTTAAACTGCAACTGATGTACAGGAGGAAACGCAAATGAGTTTAAAAGCAGCGACCAAATTGGAAGAGGCCGGTGTCTACGAGCTGGAGGTGGCGGTTGACGCCGCAACCTTTGAGGATGCGGTCAACAAAGCATATCTCAAGCAGAAAAAGAATATAACCGTACATGGCTTCCGCAAGGGCAAGGCGCCCCGCGCGTTCATTGAGCGCGTCTATGGCCCCGAGGTTTTCTATGAGGATGCGATCGAGGCGATTTATCCGCAAGTAGTCCGTGAGGCTGTGGAGGAATCCGGCCTGAAAACGGTTTATGAGCCCTACGATCCCAAGGTGGAGGAGATGGGGAAGGATGGCGCTCTGATTAAGGTGAAGGTCGCCGTGAAGCCGGAGGTCACGCTTGGTGAATATAAGGGCCTGCAGGCAGAGAAGGCCGCTGTAGAGGTGAAGGACGAAGAGGTTGACGCAGAAATCGAGAAGCTGCGTGAGCGCAACGCCCGTTATATCAGCGTGGAGGATCGCGCCGCCCAGGAGGGCGACATGGCCGTGATTGATTTTGAGGGCTTTGTTGATGGCGTGGCCTTTGACGGCGGCAAGGGCGAAAACTTTGATCTGACGCTTGGCTCCCATCAGTTTATCCCGGGTTTCGAGGAGCAGGTGGCTGGGCACAAAGCCGGCGAATCGTTTGAGATCAATGTTACCTTCCCGGAGGAGTATACCGAAGAGCTCAAGGGGAAGGACGCTACCTTTAAAATTAAGCTGCATGAGATTAAGCAGAAGGAACTGCCGGAGCTGGACGATGAGTTCGTCAAGGATGTCAGTGAATTCGATACGCTTGGCGAGCTGAAAGCGGATACAAAGGAGAAGCTCCTTCAGCACAAGCAGGAGCATGCCGATGAGGATTTTGAGCACGCCGTGCTTGAGCAGCTGCCCGCATTGGTCACAGCGGAAATCCCGCAGCTGATGTTCGACCGTGCCGCCCAGGAGGAGTTCGACGAGTTTAATTACCGCTTACAGTCGCAGGGGATTGATTTTGACACCTATCTCAACTACACAGGCATGGAGCGCGACGCTATGATGGCCATGTACCGCGAGCAAGCTGAGACGAACGTTAAGACGCGCCTCGCGCTGGAGAAGATTGTGGAGCTGGAGCAGATCGAGCCCGCCGCAGACGAGGTGGAGGCGGAGTATGCCAAGCTTGCCGAAACCTATAAGATGGATGTGGAGAAGATCAAAAATGTTATCCCCACAGAGGATGTCACCTCCAACCTGGCTGTGCGCAAGGCGATCGAGTTTTTGAAGGACAACGCGGCCCCCAAGAAAAAGAAGGCCACCCGCAAGAAGAAGGCTGCTGCGGAGAAGCCTGATGAGGAGCCGAAGGCAGAGCAGGCAAACGCAGAGGAGCCGGCGGCGGAATAATTTCCAAACCCGTTTAAAAGGCAAGCTGCCTGTGCAATACTAAAGAGTAGTGGAAAGCGGTATATCTGTTTTTTGAAATACGGAGAGAGCCTGGTGGCATGGGCGGCTGTTTGTCTCCCTGCATCGGGCTCTGTGTTCCAGCCCCGGCTGTGTGCCGGCAGGTATTTTGAAAGGGGGATTTTCCCAATGAGCTTAGTGCCGATGGTAATTGAACAGACCAGCAGGGGGGAGCGGCAGTTTGATATTTTCTCCCGCCTGCTCAACGACCGTATCATTGTGCTCTGCGATGAGGTCAATCAGACGACTGCGAGCCTTGTGGTGGCGCAGATGCTCTTCCTGGAGGGGCAGGATTCTGAAAAGGATATCAGCTTTTATATCAACAGCCCTGGCGGCTCGGTAACGGACGGCCTGGCAATCTATGATACGATGCAGTATATCAAATGTGATGTTTCCACCATCTGCATGGGCATGGCGGCGAGCATGGGTGCATTTTTGCTTGCGGCGGGCACAAAGGGCAAGCGGCTTGCACTACCTAACAGCGAGGTGATGATCCATCAGCCCTCCGGCGGTATGCAGGGCCAGGCGACAGATATGGAGATCACCACCCGCCACATTATCCGCACAAAGGAGCGCCTGAACAAAATTCTGGCGGCTAACACCGGCAAGCCCTATGAGATCATCTGCCAGGATACGGAGCGCGATAATTTCATGAGCGCGCAGGAGGCGTTGGAATACGGCCTGGTTGACCGCATTATTGAGCACAGGTAGACCGGGCGAAGGGATTTTACCGGGGAGGTATCGCAGTTGCCAAGAGAGGATGACAACAATCAGAAGAGCGTGCGCTGCTCCTTTTGCAATAAAACACAGGATCAGGTGGATACGCTGGTCGCGGGGCCAGGGGTGTTTATCTGCAACGAGTGCGTGGAGCTTTGCCGCGAGGTGATCGAGGATGAGGAGCGCCCACGCCGCCGCAATGGGCGGGACGATGCCAATTTCACCCTGCCCACGCCGGAGGAGATCAAAAATCAGCTTGATGAATATGTCATCGGGCAGGAGCAGGCAAAGATCGCGCTGAGCGTGGCGGTTTATAATCATTATAAACGCATCTATTTCGGCAGGAGCACGGATGTGGAAATCCAGAAGAGCAATGTTTTGCTGCTGGGGCCCACAGGCGTTGGCAAAACGATGCTGGCGCAGACGCTTGCACGAATTCTGAACGTGCCGTTTGCCATTGCGGATGCGACAACGCTGACAGAGGCCGGCTATGTCGGCGAGGATGTGGAGAATATTCTGCTGCGGCTGATCCAGGCGGCGGATTATGATATTGAGCGCGCGGAGCGCGGCATTATCTATGTGGATGAGATCGATAAGATTTCCCGTAAGAGCGAAAACGCCTCTATCACGCGAGACGTCAGCGGTGAAGGCGTGCAGCAGGCTCTGCTGAAGATTTTGGAGGGCACCGTCTCCAACGTTCCGCCGCAGGGCGGGCGTAAGCATCCGCAGCAGGAGTTCATCCAGATCGATACCACGAATATCCTTTTCATCTGCGGCGGCGCGTTTGATGGGATTGAAAAGATTGTGGAGAACCGGATGGGCCACTCGTCCCTCGGTTTTGAAGCAACGATCCACAGCAAAAAAGAGGTACAGCTCGCCACCGTCATGGAGAAGGTCATCCACCAGGATCTGGTCAAGTTTGGCCTGATTCCTGAGCTGGTCGGCCGCCTGCCGGTGATCACGGCGCTGCATGCCCTGGATCGGGAAGCGTTGGTACGCATCCTGACGGAGCCAAAAAACGCAGTGTTGAAGCAATATAAGAAGCTGTTTGAGATGGATCACGTGGAGCTGGATTTCGATGCGGACGCACTCGCCGCAATCGCAGACCAGACGCTGGAAAAAGAGACGGGAGCGCGCGGCCTGCGTTCCATTATGGAGAAGCTGCTCACGCCGATCATGTATACGATCCCGTCGGATTATACGATTGAGCGGGTACAGATCACGGCGGCCTACGTCAAGGATGGCCAGCCACCGCTGATTGAAAAAGATCCTTCGCGCAAGCCGTCGCGGTTAAAGGCCGCCACGCTTGTGGAGAAGCCGAGGCCGCGCTCCTCGGCGGTTTGATCCGGTTAGGGCAACGGGCGGCGGTTTCTCATGCCGCCGCCCGAATTTTTGCGGATATTCAGGAATAGGGCTTGACGCAGGCGGCAGAGTGTGGTAAAATAATGCCCGTCGCTTGAAGCGGGTTTTCACCGCTAGGTTATGCGGGCGTAGTTCAGTGTCAGAACACCGGCCTTCCCGGCCGGAGAGGTGGGTTCAATTCCTGCCACCCGCTCCATTGATTTGTATTGGGAAATCCCCGTTCCACGTTTTGAGGGCTCTTGTGCGGGTGTAGTTCAATGGCAGAATCCCAGCCTTCCAAGCTGGTTGTGTGGGTTCGATTCCCATCACCCGCTCCAGTTCTTTCTCTCTGTTATGCGCTTGTAGCTCAGGTGGATAGAGCAACTGCCTTCTAAGCAGTGGGCCAGGGGTTCGAGTCCCTTCAAGCGCGCCAATATGGTGGGTATAGCTCAGTTGGTTAGAGTGCCAGGTTGTGGCCCTGGAGGTCATCGGTTCGAACCCGATTATCCACCCCATTTGCTTTTTGGTACGCAAGGCGAGAGCTTTGCGTATTTTGATATCGGGCAGGCAATGGGCTTGCGGCGGCCATGGTGCACGGCGGCAACTTCCTGCTGCCCACAAATTGAATAGTGGGGTGTAGCCAAGGGGTAAGGCAACGGACTTTGACTCCGTCATCCGCTGGTTCAAATCCAGCCATCCCAGCCACGTTGGAGCAAAGTGCGCTTTGCTCCAACGTATTTTTTTGTCAAAACACGGCATCCGTCTGTTCCCTTGCTCCTCTTTCTCCGCAAAGGGCCGTGCTTGCTGTGGTGATACTCTGATAAATGTGGGCTTTCACCTGCGCTGCGCTACCATTCTTTTACAGCCTGATCTCCCGAAAGGAGCAGATCATTTTTGGCAAATTGCGATCGTTGCTTCTATGATTCCGCAGCACATGGTTTCACGTTTGCCAGATGAGAGCTGGTGCAGCGGCAGTAAGGAGCTTGGGAGGCAATGGAAGGCGTGCAAATCCTCGCCGCCGCAGGGTAGAAGAATTGATTTGGCCACTTTGATATGCTATAATAAACCAGCTTAGAAATGGAAAAATGGAGCCATGCGTCATACAAAATGGATTTGTTTGAAAGCACAGCGCCGCTTTCAGCCAGGCCGGGCCCTGGGCGCCTGATGGAGCTCGGGGGAGCGCTTCCGGATGCCCAGCGGCTAGCCCGGCGCTGATGCGCGAAGGAGATTTTTATGAAGCTTTTGGTCATCGACGGCAACAGTATCCTGAACCGCGCCTTTTATGGCATCAAGCTGCTTACCACCAAGGATGGGCGTTTTACCAACGGGATTTATGGCTTTCTCAATATCTATCTGCGCTTGAAGGAGCTCTGTGCGCCGGATGCCGTTGCAGTCGCATTTGACCTCAAGGCGCCGACCTTTCGCCATAAAATGTTTGATGGATACAAGGCGCAGCGTAAGGGAATGCCGCCGGAGCTTGCGCAGCAGCTGCCCGTTTTGAAGGAGCTGCTTGGCGCGCTGGGCCTCGCTGTAGTGGAGTGCGAGGGCTTTGAGGCGGACGATATCCTCGGCACGCTCTCCGCGCAGTGCGGGGAGGAGGATTTTTGCTATCTCGCCACCGGCGATCGGGATTCCCTTCAGCTGGTGGGGGAGCGGGTGCACGTGCTGCTTGCCGCAACGAAGATGGGCAAAGCCGTCACCACCGAGTATGACCCCGCTGCGATTCGGGCGGAATATGGTGTGGAGCCCGCGCAGCTGATCGATATTAAGGCGCTTATGGGTGATGCCTCTGATAATATCCCAGGCGTGGCGGGGATCGGGCAGAAGACGGCGATGGATCTCATCCAGCGCTTTCACTCGCTGGATGCGCTTTATGCACAGCTGGAGACCATCGATATTAAGCCCGGCGTGCGCGTAAAGCTTGAGAAGGATCGGGAGATGGCTTTCCTCAGCAGGACGCTTGGTACGATCTGCCGGGAGGCGCCGGTAGATTGCGAGCTTACGCATTATATCCCTTCCCACCCGGATGATGCGGCGGCAGCGCGGCTGCTTGCAGGGCTGGAGATGTTCCGCATGGTGGAGCGGTTCGGGCTGGAGTTCAGTGCGGCGCCCGCAGCAGAAGAGGTGAAGGCGCAGCCGGAGGAGATTCGGCTGGCCGCCGGCGCTGAAGGGGATTGCCAGGCGCTGCTTGCCCGCCTGCGGGAAGCTGGCAAAGCATATTTTTTCCCTGTGCTGGAGGGAGGCATGTTGTGCCGCCTGTTCGTTGCAGAGCCGGGCGCAGTCATTATGCTCTCCGCGCAGGAGGAGGGCTTTGCGGATTTTGCCCGGGCAATGTTGGCGGATCCATCCATTCAAAAATATACGCATGACACGAAGCCGTTATATGCGGCGGCGGAGAAGCTCGGTGCAACGCTGGTAGGGGTCACAATGGATACGATGCTGGCGGGCTACTTGCTGAACCCCTCCGCCTCCGGCTATGATGCGCTGCGCCTTGCGCAGGAGTATGGCGTGCCGCTCTCTCCCTGCGAGCAAATTCCGGAGCAGGAGCGGGAGGCGGTGCAGAAGGCCGCCGTTTTGCCAGGGCTGTGCGAGAAGCTGTCGCTGCAGATTGCGGAGAACGGGCAGGAGACGCTGCTGCACCAGGTGGAGTTGCCGTTGGCACGTGTGCTGGCGGGGATGGAGCAGGTAGGCTTCGAGGTGGATAGAGGCGGCATTGAAGCCTTCGGCGAGATGTTGTCCAACCGGATTGAGAATATCGTGCAGGAGATTTACAATGCCGTCGGCTATGAATTTAACCTGAATTCCCCCAAGCAGCTTGGCGAAGCGCTGTTTGACAAGCTCGGCCTCCCTGCGCGCAAAAAGACGAAGAGCGGCTATTCCACCAATGCGGAGGTGCTGGAATCCTTGGCCAATGAGCACCCGGTGGTGGAGCGCATTCTGGAATACCGGACGTTGGCAAAGCTCAAATCCACCTATTGTGAGGGCCTCATCAAGGTTATCGCGGAGGATGGGCGTATTCATTCCACCCTCAATCAGACGGAGACACGCACGGGCCGCATCTCCTCTACCGAGCCGAACCTGCAAAATATTCCGGTGCGGCAGGAGTTGGGCCGGGAGATGCGCCGCTTTTTCCGGGCAAAGGAGGGCTGCGTGCTGGTGGATGCGGACTATTCCCAGATTGAGCTGCGTGTGCTCGCCCATATGGCGGATGATCCGGCAATGATCGAGGCCTTTAACAGCGAGGCTGACATCCACACGATCACCGCTTCGCAGGTGTTCCATATGCCGCCGGAGCTGGTTACGCCGCTCATGCGCAGCCGGGCCAAGGCGGTTAATTTTGGCATTGTGTACGGCATCGGCGCGTTTTCGCTTGCAAAGGATATCGGCGTCACGCGCAGAGAGGCCGATCAGTATATCAAGGGCTACCTTGCCCACTATGCGGGCGTGCAGCGCTATATGGAGCAGGTGGTGAAGCAGGCGAAGGAGCAGGGCTATGTTTCCACCCTTTTAGGCCGCAGGCGTTATCTGCCGGAGCTCTCCTCCTCCAATGCAAATCTGCGCGCCTTTGGCGAGCGGGTAGCGCGGAATATGCCCATTCAGGGCACAGCGGCGGATATCATCAAAATCGCCATGATCCGGGTAGAGGATCGGCTGCGCAGCGAGGGCCTGCACGCGCGCCTGATTATGCAGGTACACGATGAATTGATTGTGGAGGCCCCTGAGCAGGAGGCACAGCGCGTTGCCGTGATCCTCCATGAAGAGATGGAGGGTGCGTGCGCGTTGCACGTCCGGCTGAAGGCGGATGTGCATCAGGGCAAAACCTGGTATGATGCAAAGGGGTGACGCGTGTTGATCCGGCCTTTTGAAGGGCGTGACCTGGATGCGGTTATGGAGCTCTGGCTGCAATCCAATTTGCAGGCGCATCCCTTTATTGCTCCCTCCTGGTGGATGGAGCATTTGGAAGAGGTGAAGAGCCTGATCCCACAGGCAGAGGTTTATGTGCATGAATCGAGTGGGGTGACGGATGCCTTCCTCGGCCTGACGGGGGAGGGCGATATCGCGGGGCTGTTTGTGGATGCGTGCCGCTGTGGAGAGGGAATCGGCAAGGCGCTGCTGGAGCATGCCAAGTCGCTTTATCCGGCACTCACACTCTCTGTTTATGAAAAAAATGAGGGCGCTATCCGGTTTTACCGCCGGGAGGGCTTCTCCCTGGCTGTGAAAGAGAGGGAGGAAGCGACCGGAGAGATGGAATACCAAATGGTCTGGCGTAGCGTAGAGTCTTGAAGGGAGAGAATGCAGATGAAGCCGGTGCTTTTTATCGATCAGACGGATACGGCGCACAGCGTAATTGCCGCCGCCGTCTGCAATCAAATGGCGCAGCGGTGGCGGCTGGAAGGGCTTTGGGCGCAAAGCGCCGGCTTGTCGGCCCGGGAGGGGGAGCCTCCGGCTCCGGCAGCCGCGCAGGCGGCGCGGGAATTTGGTATGGAGCTTTCCGGCCATCGCGCCCGCAGGCTGACGCCGGCGCTCATCGGGCAGGCAGGCCTGCTGGTCGCGCTGAACCGGACGGATTATGAATCGCTTCGAGGGTGTGCGCCGGAGGCGGCGCTTTACCTGATGGAGAGCGGGAAGGATATCTCCACGCAGGATCTCTGGGCCTGCCGCCGCAGTGTCGATCAGGCATTTGACGGCTTTCAGGAGTTGTGGCGTTTCCTGCGGGGCGGGGCGTGATGGGATGAAAAATTGGCGCATTGCTCCCATGCAGGAGGCGCATATTGCACAGCTTGCCCGGCTGGAAGCGCTTTGCTTCTCCGCACCACGCCCGGCGCAATCATTGCATGCGGAGCTTTTTAACGATAACGCAGTGTTTTTCACAGCCCTCTGTGGGGGCGAGGTGGCGGGTTATGCCGGGATGCATTGCATCCTGGATGAGTGCTATATCGATAACGTCGCCGTTTTCCCTGCCTATCGCCGGCAGGGAATCGCAGGTGCGCTGCTGGATGCACTGGAGGAAGCCGCGCGCGCCCGGCGCACAGCCTTTCTGACGCTGGAGGTGCGCGCCTCTAACGCTCCCGCGATCTGTCTATATCGGGGGAAAGGCTACCGGCAGGCCGGGCTTCGCCCGAATTATTATAGGAAACCGCAGGAGGATGCCCTCCTGCTGACCAAATATTTATATGATGAAAAGAGATGACAGGATGGCAATGGAGCTGCTTCTCAACGGGATACAAAAAAAGTTTGGGGAAAAGGAGGTCCTGCGGGATATCTCCTTCTCCTTTGAGCAGGGTAAAATTTACGGTCTGCTCGGGCGCAACGGCGCGGGTAAGACAACGCTTTTCAACTGCCTGAGCAATGAGATCGCCATGGATGCGGGCGCCGCTCAGCTGCGGGATGCTTCCGGCGCTGTGCGTGCACTGACACCGGAGGATATCGGCTATGTGTTTTCTACGCCGGTTTTGCCGGATTTTCTCACAGGACGGGAATTTTTAAAATTCTTTATGGAGATCAATCAGGAGAAGATTCGCTCGGATCAGACGATTGACGATTATTTTGACCTCGTTAAAATCGAGCGGGAGGATCGCGATCGATTAATCAAGGGGTATTCCCACGGGATGAAAAACAAGGTGCAGATGCTCTGCTTCATGATCTCCCGCCCTCCGGTGATCCTGCTGGATGAGCCATTGACCTCCTTTGACGTGGTCGTTGCGCTGGAAATTAAGCAGCTCATCCGGGAGATCAGCGCGGAGCATATCATTGTTTTTTCCACGCACATTTTACAGCTCGCCACTGACTTGTGCGATGAGATCGTCATCCTCAATGATGGCATGCTTGAGCAGCTTGACCACAGCATGCTGGAGAGCCGGGATTTTGAAGCGCAGATTATCGAGAAGCTGAAGGATGAGGACGCCCATGAATAAAACGTTGAAAACGCTCCTGCGGCTCAAGGCGGCTGTTGGCGCCAACACCTTTCTATATTACCTCAAGCGGCTCTGGCTGATTGGGAAGCATATCCCGGATAGCGTCTATACACGGGAAGTGCTCAAGCGGGCGCTCTCCGTGGTGACCACAGTGCTCGGCCAGTTGCTGAAGCTGGCGGGGAAGGGGATGTATCTGTTCCTCGCCGTGGGTCTGCCCATTTTTCTCGCGGAGGAGGAAGGGCTTCTGGCAGCCGGTCGGGCGCCAGCGCAGATGGTCAATATCCTGTTTTTCCTCAGCTGCGTCGTGGGTCCGATGCAGGATAGCGCAGTCTTTGGTGTGACGAGGCAAAAGTTTATTGCGCTGAAATATATGAAAATGCCGCCTCGGCGCTACGTGTATGCGGAGCTCGCCCTGCGGTATGTGCCGTTTTTCCTTTATTTCCTGCCGTTTTTGCTCCTTGCATTTCTGCTGCTGGGCGGGAGCGTATGGCAGGCGCTGGGCGCTTGGCTGATGCTGTTTGCCTTCCGCTTTCTAGGGGAAGCAGTGCAGGTTTGGTATTACGACAGGCATGAGATCGTTCTTTCCCGCAAAACAGGGCTGGTGTGGCTACTGATCGGCCTTTCCATCATAGGCGCTTATCTGCCGCTGCTGGCGGGCGTGGAGCCGCCTACGATGCGCATTCTCTTCAGCATACCGGGCGTGATCTCTATGTTGTTGCTCGGCGCGGCCGGATTTTATTATGTGGTGTGGGGCTACAAGGGCTATGAGACGGCATTTTTGCGTAGTGTCGATCAAAAATATCTGCTCTCCTCCATGGTGCAGGAGAGCAAATCCAGCGCGTTTTCAGATGTGGCGGTCCGGGAGAAGGATTTGCAGGCGGATGATGGCTCATCCGCCCGGCTGGAGAAGCTGCACGGCTATGCGTATCTCAACGCGCTGTTTTTTGCGCGGCACCGCCGCCAGTTGGTTAGGCCCGTCAAAATCCGGCTGCTCGTGGTGCTGGCAGTGTTCCTGGGAGGGCTTGTTTTTACGTTTTTTGACCCGGCCGGGGCACGGCAGGCGGCTGGACAGATGGTCAGCTTTCTACCTTTTTTTGTTTTCATCATGTATTTCATGTCGGTTGGGGACAAGGCGTGCCGCGCCATGTTTTATAACTGCGATATCAGCCTCCTGCACTATGGGTTTTATCGCCAGCCGAAGGTGATCCTGCGCAATTTCCGCTACCGCCTGCTGCGTGTGGGGCTTTATGATTTTGTGATCGGCCTGGCGCTGAGTGCGGCAGTCGCCGGGTTTTGCGCTGTGGCCGGTGCGCCGTGGCTGACGCTGGATATGCTGATGTTTGCCGCCACCATCCTGCTGCTTTCCGTCTTTTTTACGGTGCATCATCTGTTCCTTTACTATGTGTTTCAGCCGTTTACAACGGATTTAAACGTGAAGAACCCGTTTTACCGCATTTTGAATATGGCGGTTTACGTACTTTGCTTTATCTGCATGGAAATCCGTACGGGCAGCACGGGCTTCACCATGCTTGTGCTGGGCTTTACAGCGGCTTATATCGCCACCGCGCTGGTTTTGGTCTACCGCTATGCGCCCAAAACCTTTCGGGTGAAATAGAGAATTTGAGTGAGTAAAGAAGGGCTGTTATGAAGCTGTTGGCCATTGAATCCTCCTGTGATGAAACGGCTGCCGCCGTGGTGGAGGATGGGCGCGCCATCCTCTCCAGCGTTGTCGCCTCGCAGGTGAAGGAGCATATCCGCTTTGGCGGCGTGGTGCCGGAGATCGCCTCCCGGATGCATGCGGAGGCAATCACAGGCGTGACCCGCCGGGCATTGGAGGAAGCGGGTGTGCTGCTGCGTGAGCTGGATGGGATCGCCGTGACCTATGCGCCAGGGCTCATCGGCGCGCTGCTGGTGGGTGTGAACTTTGCAAAGGGGCTCTCTCTTTCCAGCGGGCTGCCGTTGGTGCCGGTGCACCACCTGCGCGCGCATATTGCGGCAAACTACCTCACGCATCCGGAGCTACACCCGCCGTTTCTTTGCCTCATTGTATCGGGCGGGCATAGCCATCTGGTGGAGGTGCTGGATTACACGCGCTTTGCCGTTGTGGGCCGCACGCGGGATGATGCGGCCGGGGAGGCGCTTGATAAGGCTGCCCGCGCCATGGGGCTGCCCTATCCCGGTGGGCTGAATTTGGATCGCGCCGCTAGGGGCGGCGATGCGCATGCCTACCATTTCCCCCATCCGCGCGTGGAAGGAAGCCCGTTTGATTTTAGCTTTTCCGGGCTGAAAACGGCAGCCGTTAACCTGCTCCACAACGCCTCGCAGAAGGGGGAGGAGCTGCCCGTGCGGGATTTGGGCGCGAGCTTCCTTTCGGCTGTGGTGGATTGCCTGTGCGACCGCACGGAAAAGGCCGCCATCGCGCGGGGGTATCAAACTGTCGTGCTGGCGGGCGGAGTGTCGGCCAATTCTGTGCTGCGCGAGCGGATGCAAGCGATCTGCAAGCGACACGGCTGGGGTCTTTTAATGCCAGAAATTACCCTATGTGGGGACAACGCAGCCATGGTTGGTGCGCAGGGCTATTATGAGCTGAAGGCGGGCAATGTGGGCAAAATGGATTTGAATGCTTGCGCGACAATGCCAATAGAGGCTTGAAACAGGCGATTTTGCACCCAATTTTGCAGGATTTTTACCTGGGCTATTCATTTCCACGGAATAACCTGGGGCGATATGATAAAGATTTAACATTTTAACGATTGATTGTTTCCATCTGAACGTGTATAATAACCATCGGTAACCGCAAAAGGCGGTAAAGGCCGCTTGCCTGCCGCCTGATTTCAAGATGTGAAAGGAGTTTACGAGGATGGACGCACTTACCACCAACAAAAGTGTCCTCAGCTGGATTGAAGATAAGGTCAATCTGGTAAAGCCCGACAAGATCGTCTGGATCGACGGTTCTCAGGAGCAGATTGACGCGCTGCGCGCCGAGGCGTGCTCCACAGGCGAGATGATCAAGCTCAACGAAGAAAAGCTGCCGGATTGCTACCTGCACCGCACTGCTGTGAACGATGTTGCGCGTGTGGAGGCCCGCACGCTGATCTGCTCCCGCAAGGAGGAGGACGCTGGCCCGACCAACAACTGGATGGATCCGGAAAAGGCTTATAAAATGCTGTATGACATTGCGCGTGATGGCTATAAGGGCCGCACGATGTATGTCATCCCCTATTCCATGGGCCCGATCGGCTCTCCGTTCTCTAAGATCGGCATTGAGTTGACCGACTCCATCTATGTTGTGCTCAATATGTGCATCATGACCCGTGTGGGCAAAAAGGTGCTTGAAACCCTTGGCGACAGCGACGATTGGGTACGCGGCCTGCACTGCAAGTGCCAGATTGATGAAGAGAAGCGTTATATCTGCCAGTTCCCGGAGGATAACACCATCATCTCCGTCAACTCCGGCTACGGCGGGAACGTGCTGCTCGGCAAAAAGTGCTTTGCGCTTCGCATCGCCTCTTACCAGGGCCGCAAAGAGGGCTGGCAGGCAGAGCATATGCTCATCCTTGGCATTGAGAATCCGCAGGGCGAAGTGAAATATATCTGTGCAGCATTCCCGTCCGCCTGCGGCAAGACGAATCTTGCCATGCTCATCCCACCGGAGGGATATAAGAAGAAGGGCTACAAGGTCTGGTGTGTGGGCGACGATATCGCCTGGATCCGCAAGGGCCCGGATGGCCGCCTGTATGCCGTCAACCCGGAAAACGGCTTCTTCGGCGTTGCGCCCGGCACGAACGACAAATCCAACCCCAATGCGCTGGCGACCACAAAGCGCGGCACGATCTTTACAAACGTTGCGCATAATCTTGACGACAACACTGTCTGGTGGGAGGGCCTGGATAAGAACCCGCCGGAGAACGCAGTGGATTGGAAGGGCAACCCCTGGAACGGCAAGACCTCCGACGTCAAGGGCGCGCATCCCAATAGCCGCTTTACGGCGCCTGCTAAGAACTGCCCGTGCATCAGCCCCGAGTTTGAGAATCCGCAGGGTGTGCCAATCTCCGCATTCGTCTTTGGCGGCCGCCGCGCAAAGCTGGCTCCGCTGGTGTATCAATCCCGTGACTGGAACCACGGCGTGTTCGTGGGCTCCATCATGGCCTCTGAGACGACGGCTGCGGCTGCGGGCGCGGTCGGCGTTGTCCGCCGTGACCCGATGGCCATGCTGCCCTTCTGCGGCTACAATATGGCTGACTATTGGCAGCATTGGATCGATATCGGCAAGACGCTGGATGCCGATAAGGCGCCGAAGATCTTCAACGTCAACTGGTTCCGCAAGGATGACGAGGGCAACTTTATGTGGCCTGGATTCGGCGATAACCTTCGTGTGCTGGAGTGGATCATCAAGCGCTGCGAGGGCAAGGTGGACGCTGTTGAAACGCCGATCGGCTATGTGCCGGATCCGGAGGATATCAACATCGAGGGCCTTGAGGGCGAGGTTTCCATCGATTCCCTGAAGAGCATGCTGGATGTGGATAAGGCGCTGTGGAAGGAAGAGGCCGACGGTATCTCTGAGTTCTATGCGAAATTCGGCGATAAGCTGCCGCAGGTGCTCGCGGATGAACTGGATACCTTAAAGGCGAATCTAAAATAACCTGCTTTCCCTATTTTACAGCAAAAACCGGAAGGCTGCGTTGCAAAACGCAGCCTTCCGTATTTATTTGCAAACCACTATAATCTTGCTTGTGGTGCGGCCATGGGCTGAAAACCGCTGTTGCCCCCTGTGCACCGATGCGAGAAGAGAAGCAGCCAAGGGGTTTCACCCCTTGACCCCGTGAACGGCACTGCGGCGGCGGTTTTTCAATTTGCCACACCACAGTGTGTTCGGCAAACACTTCCCGAACTCAGCCGCTCACGCGGCTTCAAACAGGCGAAAAGCAAACGCCCAAACTGTTTGAGGCCACGTGAGTGACCGAGTTTTTTGGGTGCTTTGCCGAACACATCAAAGAGGTATATTTACATACCAGTGCCGCCGTTGGCCGTATAGGGCGACCCCTTTTACCTCCTTTTCCGGCCGAACGGAAAAGGAGGGGCCTCCGCGGCCTGAGCGGAGTAAAATCCAATTCTTGGTTGTGGTGAAGCCAGAAAGTTTGATTTGATATTTGAATGAGTGCCTGGTTTCCCTGTATGCGACGGGGCGCGTTGCAGATATTTATTTTGCAACGCGCCCCGTATTTTTGATTCGGGCCGGAACGCGCTCTCAGCGTTCCGGCCCGCTGTGCTAAAAATTTCCAGAGCCTTCTGGCTCCCACGTCTGAAATCTGAGGTCTGAGGTCTGAAATCTGTTTTAACTGACGGAAACAGTTAGGCCATCCGGCCCGCTGTCCACCACAAGCGTGGTGTTCGGCATGAGATCATCCGCAATGATCCGGCGGCCGATCATGGTTTCCACATGCTTCTGAATAAAGCGCTTAAGCGGCCTTGCACCGTAGACCGGGTCATAGCCGTTTTCCACAATGAAGTCCTTTGCGGCCTCTGTCACCTCACAGGAGAGCTGCCTGTCGCTGAGCCTGCGGTTGAGGTCGGCAATTTGGAGATCGACGATCTGCCGGATATTTGCCTTTGTCAGCGGCTTATAGAACACAATCTCGTCCAACCGGTTGAGAAATTCCGGGCGGAAGGAGCGGCGCAGCAGGCTTTCTACCTCTGCCTTGGCTTTTTCGCTGATCTCACCGTCCGGCTCGATGCCCTCCAACAGGGCGGAGGAGCCGAGGTTGGAGGTGAGAATGATGATCGTGTTTTTAAAATCCACCGTGCGGCCCTGAGAATCTGTGATGCGCCCGTCATCCAGCACCTGCAAAAGGATGTTGAATACATCTGGATGCGCCTTTTCAATTTCGTCGAAGAGGATGACGCAGTAGGGCTTGCGACGCACAGCCTCTGTCAGCTGGCCTCCCTCCTCATAACCTACGTATCCAGGCGGAGCACCGATCAGGCGGGAGACAGAGAATTTCTCCATGTATTCCGTCATGTCAATGCGCACCATATTGTGTTCATCGTCAAACAGGCATTCAGCGAGCGTTTTGGCGAGCTCGGTTTTGCCGACGCCCGTGGGGCCGAGGAACAGGAAGGAGCCAATCGGGCGGTTCGGGTCCTGAATCCCGGCGCGTGAGCGGATGATCGCTTCCGTCACCTTGGTGACGGCCTCCTCCTGCCCGATGACGCGCCTATGGAGAATCTCTTCCAAATGCAGCAGCTTATCGCGCTCGCCCTCCATCAGGCGGGCGACGGGGATGCCCGTCCACCGCTCCACAATGCGGGCGATTTCCTCCTCTGTGACCTTATCGCGCAGAAGGCTGTCCTTATGATCCTTCTCCTGAGCATGCTTTTCTTCCTCCGCGAGTTGTTTTTGCAGCTCGGGCAGCTTGCCGTATTTGAGCTCGGCGGCTTTATTGAGGTCATATGCCTGCTCTGCGCGCTCAATATCGGCGTTTAATTGCTCGAGCTGCTCGCGCAGCTTCTGAACCTTGCCGATGGAGGCCTTTTCATTATCCCACTTCGCCTTGAGGGAATTGAACTTCTCCCGCATTTCCGCGAGCTCCTTGCGGATTTCGGAGAGGTGCTCAAGCGAGAGTGCATCCTTCTCCTTTTTCAGCGCGGCTTCTTCGATCTCCAGCTGAATGATCTTGCGTTGGATAATGTCCAACTCCATGGGCATGGAGTCGATCTCCGTGCGGATCATGGCGCATGCCTCATCGACAAGGTCGATTGCCTTATCGGGCAGGAAACGGTCCGTAATATATCGGTTAGAGAGCGTTGCGGCGGCGATGAGCGCCTGATCCTGGATTTTGACGCCATGGAAGACCTCGAATCGCTCCTTCAGACCGCGCAGAATGGCGATGGTATCCTCTACCGTCGGCTCGTCAACCATCACGGGCTGGAAGCGGCGCTCCAGCGCAGGGTCCTTTTCAATGTACTGATGGTATTCATTGAGCGTTGTGGCGCCGATGCAGTGCAGCTCGCCGCGGGCAAGCATGGGCTTTAACAGGTTGCCTGCGTCCATGGAGCCCTCTGTTTTGCCGGCGCCTACGATCGTATGCAGCTCGTCGATAAAGAGGATGATTTTACCTTCGCTCTTTTTGACCTCGTTGAGCACGGCCTTCAGCCGCTCCTCAAACTCGCCGCGGTATTTTGCGCCGGCAATCAGCGCGCCCATATCCAGTGAGAAAATGGTTTTATCCTGTAAGCTGTGCGGCACGTCGCCGCGCACGATGCGTTGGGCCAGACCCTCTGCAATCGCCGTTTTGCCCACGCCCGGCTCACCAATGAGCACAGGATTGTTTTTGGTTTTGCGCGACAGGATGCGGATGACGTTGCGAATCTCCTCATCCCGGCCGATGACAGGATCAAGCTTTTTGCTGCGCGCGCGCTCCACCAGGTCGTCGCCGTATTTTTTCAGCGCGTCGTAGGTATCCTCCGGCGTATTGGTGGTTACACGCGTCGCGCCGCGCACGCTCATCAGGATTTTCAAAAAGGCATCCTTTGTGATATGATACTCCTGAAACAGCCTTTTCAGCTTGTCGTTCGCGTTGTCGAGCAACGCGAGGAACAGGTGCTCTACGGAGACATATTCATCCTTCATATTGGCGGCGGTTTTTTCCGCTGCGTTCAGCGCCCGGTCCACATCCTGCGCCACATAAATTTTATCTGCCTCCCGGCCCGTGCCGGTCACCTTGGGGATGTTGGCGAGCTGGAAGGTGAGGCCTGAAAGCATGGCCTCGGTATCTACCTTCATTTTGACGAGCAGCTCATGGATGAGGCCCTGCTCCTGCGTCATCAAGGCATAGAGCAGATGCTGCTGCTCTACCTGCATGTTTTGATATTCAATCGCAGTATCCTGGGCGAGCGCAATGGCCTCAAGGGATTTTTGCGTAAATTTTTGTGCATTCATGTTTCGAATCCTCCTCTTTGCTGTGCAATGAAAAACGGAGCAGCGGAGGGGCCTTCCTTCCGCAGCTCCGCATGCATGCCGGCGATCGTGCGTCAGCCGATTTCGATGCGCCGGCTCTCCGGCTTTTTGGCGCCAAGTTTTGGCAGCGTCAGCTCCAGCACGCCATGGCGGTAGGCGGCGGTGATTCCGCTTTCATCGATACCGGCCAGATCAAAGCTGCGTTCATAGGCGCCATAGTGGCGCTCTCTGCGGATAAAGGGGTGCTTTGCCTTTTCCTCATGATCGCTGTGAATAGCGCGGATCGTCAGGCGATCCTCTTCTACATCGATAGAAATTTCTTCCTTGTGAAAGCCGGGCAGCTCTGCTTGCAGGAGAAAACAATCCTCCTTCTCAAGGATATCCGTACGCATGGAGGCGATTTTCTTTTCCTCCCGGTGAAAATCACGCTCCATCCTCGTGAAATCACGATCCAGCTCTCTTAGCATATTCCGTTCACTGTGGGTCAGGGGAATCCGTTCAAACATCACTCATCGCTCCATTTCTTTCACAGAATTGGTCTCTTTTGTGGCGCTACAGGGTTCTTGGCATCGTTTTTCTACTTCTTTGCGAATTATTTTTCTTGTGGCAGCCGGGTCCTTTCCGTGCCGCTGGTTTTAGAATACCCGCTATTTGTGACGAAACTAGCGATCATTTATGACGGAAGTGTAAACTTTAGCACTCGGTCGTATAGAGTGCTAAATTGTAGCCTGGAAAAAGACGGAGCGCGTTTTAGAGAGCGGTGTGGAGCGGCTACAGAGTGGACGAAAGCAAAAGGAATGAAAAAAACACAGAAAGGACACATGCGACGGTTACAATACCGCTATCAGAGGAGAAGGGAGGAGTTGCCCATGCGCTACCAGCTGTTGATTGCGGAGGATGACCCCCGTCTGCGGGAGACGCTGACGGATTATTTTACGGCAAAGGGCTTTGCGGTGACAGCCTGCCCGGACGGCAGGAGTGCCTTGGAACAGTTGGAGCAGCAATGCTTTGACCTTGTGTTTTTGGATATTATGATGCCGGGAATCGATGGGCTGGCCGTCTGCCGTGAGATCCGTCAGATCAGCGCGGTGCCGGTGATTTTCCTCACTGCGCGCAGCGGGGAGGAGAATGAGCTGCTCGGCTTTGGGCTCGGAGCCGATGATTATATTACGAAGCCGTTTTCCCTGCCGGTGCTGCATGCAAAGGCGCTGGCGCTCATCAAGCGGGCCCGGGGGCGCGGCCTTTCGGAGCATGTGCTGGAAATGGGCGGCATCACACTGGATGACCTGCGCCGGGAGGTCACGGTGGATGGCGAGCGGGTGCCCCTTACACCGAAGGAATATGAACTATTGTTGTGTCTGATGGAGCATCGCGGGTTAGTGCTCTCGCGCGAGCAGCTGCTGCGCCGGGTGTGGGGCTATGCGTATGAGGGCGATATCCGCACAGTGGATACGCACGTGAAAAAGCTACGCCGGGCGCTTGGCCGGCGAGCGGGGGAAATCCGCACGGTAATTAAAATGGGTTACCGGTTTGAGCCGGAGGAATGACCGGCAGGGTGGAAAGGAGGGCTTTCGATGGGCAGGAGCTTTTGGCGGGAAACCCGCCGCACAGCGGCCGTTTTGCTGCTGCTGTTTCTGGCGTCCGGGGCGACGTTGATGTTGGGCAGGGCGGTGGACAGCTATAACCCGCTTGCGCCGAGTGTGATGGTTGCGAACCAGCTCCAGAAAAATGCATACTATGCGCAGCACGGCGTCAAAAACGACATCCCGGATGATATGGAAATTTTGCAGGAATGCGTGCAGGCCTTTGCGGAGGAAGGGATTTATCTCAGCCTGATCCTGTATGAGGAGGATGCCGCTACCGTGCGGGCGGCGAGCGGCAATTACTTAAGACTATGGCCCTCTGCGGGTACGCTGCAGGAGGAGCTGGATGTTGCGCTTGATTTTGTGCAGGAGGAGGAATCCCTCCGCGAGCTGCTGACGTGTATCTCCCAATACCCCAGGCTGGTGCGGATTACCGGTTACCGGCAGGGGCATATGCTTTATCCTGTTCAGCTGACCTTGGAAGTGGACGGCAGGCAAAGGAATTGGCGCACGCTCAAGCAGGAAACCGTCACTGAAGTGAAGCGCTTTGCCTTTTCAGCGCCGGAATGGCTGGAGGGAGCGGAGCCTGTGGAGCTCAGCGGGGATTTGCAGTATGATTTTTTGGGCAACCAGGGCTTTGACACGATACGGGCGGCCTCGAGCCGTGCTTTCAAGCATGCAGTGCGCAGTTTTCAAAAAACATTTCACATGGCGCAGGAGGAGCATCAAAAATACCGTGCGGGAGAGCTTGCGGATTTCGCGCAGGATGGCGTCAGCTGGAGCGCAAATAAGATTCAAAATGAGGATCGGCTGCTCGATTGTTTCTGGCTGCCGGCTCAGGATCAAACCGCCCTCTACCTCTCCGTCAATATGGTTTCCTACCCATTGTATGATGCATTGCAGGAGCATGGCTGGGAGCTGATGCCGCTGTTTTTCTTCCATCTCTGCGTCTTCATTGCGCTGCTGACCCGTAAATTCTGGGTGGTTTCCCGGGCGCAGGGGCGGGCGGCGCAGCGCCAGCGGGATTTCACCAACGCGCTTGCCCATGAGATGAAAACGCCGCTTGGCGTTATTCGCGGCTACAGCGAGCTGATGCAGGAGGGCGTTGCGCCCGCAAAGCATCCGGCTTACCTTGCGGGCATTGTCAGCGAGACGGAGCGGATGGATGGGATGGTGGACGAAATGCTTTCCTACTCCCGGCTGGATCTGGAGCGGCAGCCCATGCAGCCCACCTGCTTTGCCATCGACGGGCTGCTTCGCCGCCTGCTGGAGGAATACCGGCCCCTGCTGGAGCAAAAGCAGCTCGCGCTCTATGTGGATGTGCCGGATTACCTCTATGTGACGGCGGATGAAAAGGGGATTGCGCTCGTGCTGCGCAATTTTCTTTCCAACGCGGTAAAATATGCGCCGCAGGGGAAAGCCGTCCGCCTGCACGCCTGTCGGGTAAAGCGCCGCGTTCTTGTGGAGGTGTTTAACGAAGGGGAGCCGATCGCCGCAAAGGATCTGCCCTATGTCTGGGATGCTTTCTACCGGGCGGATGAGGCCCGTACGCGGGAAAACGGCGGCAGCGGCATGGGGCTTGCCATCGCCAAAGCTGTGCTGGAGCGGCACAACGCGCGGTATGGCGTGTATAACAGGGCGGGCGGCGTCTGTTTCTGGTGCTCCCTGGCGGAGTAGCGATGCGTGAAAGGAGGAAGGCATATGTTTCATAGCCTGCGTGTGAGCGCACGCTGGGTGCAGGGCACAAGTATCATCTTTCTGTTTGGGGCTGCTATGGCGCAGCTCCCTTCCTGGGGTTCCGGCATCGGCGCCGTGCTTGTACAGGCGGTTTATCTGCTGATTCTGGCTGGTTTGGCATTTCTGTTTTTGTTGTGCAGGAGCTTCCTTACGCTTTTTCGTGAGAAGCGTGCCGGGCGGGGCGCGCCGGATTACCCGGTGGATGACACGGTGCTCGCCGTGGTGTGCGGGTTAATGTGTGGCCTGCCGGCTGTGCTGTAGGGCTGGCCGATGCAACATTTGCGCGCAGCGGGGCATACTGATGGCAAAAGTCTGCTGAACACACGGAGGCCTTTGCCATGGAAACGTTTTATGCCCTCTATGAAGCCCTGACGCGCGCTGCTCTGCAAGGCGGCCATCGGGCGACGCTCCAGGAGGTGGAAAAGCTGGATTATGATCCGCGCCAGCTCGATTGCCTGCTGCACCCGAAGCGTTATGCCCCTGTCTGGCGGCTCTCACCCTGCGACTGCACAGAGGATGGAGAAGGGGCCTCCTGCCTGAATATCTGCCCGTTCCATGCAATTCGGCGGGCGAAAAATGGCAGCATCGAAATTGACCGGGAGGCCTGCGCGGGCTGTAGCCTGTGTGTAGATGCCTGCAAGGCGAAAAAGCTCACGCAGAGCAAGGAGCTTTTGCCCGTGCTGGAGGCGGTTTCTGGGCAATCCGCGCCTGTGTATGCGCTGATCGCCCCTGCTTTCGTCAGCCAATTCAGCGATCGGGTTACGCCGGGCAGGCTGCGCGCAGCATTTAAAGCGCTGGGCTTTGCCGGCATGGTGGAGGTGGCGCTGTTTGCCGATATTCTCACGCTCAAGGAAGCGCTTGCGTTTGACAGACTGGTGCGTTCGGAAAAGGATTTTCTGCTGACGAGCTGCTGCTGCCCGGTCTGGATTGCCATGATCCGCAAGGTGTATGGGAGCCTCACGCCGCATATACCGGCCTCTGTTTCCCCGATGATCGCCTGTGGGCGCGCGGTCAAAGCGCTTGTGCCGGGCGCGGTCACGGTGTTTGTCGGCCCGTGTGTGGCAAAAAAGGCGGAGGCGCGGGAAAAGGATATTGCAGGTGCGGTTGATTTCGTGCTGACGTTTCAGGAGGTGCAGGATGCGTTTGACTTTGCCGGGATTGATCCGGAGCAGATGGAGGAGGATCTGCGCGACCATTCCTCCCGGGCAGGGCGTATTTATGCCCGTACGGGCGGCGTGAGCGAGGCGGTGCGGGCCACGCTGGAGCGTTTGCGCCCTGGGCGGCAGATCCCGTTAAAGGCCCGTCAGGCGGATGGCGTTCCGGCCTGTAGAGCGCTGCTGGAGGAGCTGGCGCATGGCGAAATCAACGGGAACTTCATGGAGGGGATGGGCTGTGCGGGCGGCTGCGTGGGCGGGCCGAAGCGGCTGCTCCCTGTGGAGGAGGGGGCGGCGCATGTGGAGCGCTATGGTGAAACGGCGGCCGTGCGGACCCCGGTCGATAACCCCTATGTGATGGAGCTGCTGCGCCGCCTCGGCTATGAGACGGTGGAAAGCTTGACGCAGGATGCCGCCCTGTTTCAGCGGGAATTTTAGGGCCTCTTGGGAGGGATGATTGACTTTTCCCCCCTATTTGCGTAAAATAGGGGGAGTTTTTGAATCAGAGAGGGAAGGGCTGCGTGATCATTGATGCAGGTGAAAGAAAAAGCGCCTCTTGTACAAGCCACTCCGGTAGGGGGCGCCGTCTCATGCCCGCGGGGCGGCCTTTTGGGCCGTATCCGGCGAACATATGCGGAAAACCGTTGGCTCCGTGCCGCTGTTTTCGCCGCGATCGCCGCTGTGTGCGCGGCCTTTTTTTATGCGCTGAATTTGCAAACGGCGATGATCGCGGATGATTTTACATATTGCTTTGTGTTTGGCGAGCCGGGCCGGCGGGTGGAAAGCCTGGGAGATCTTTTTATCTCCATGCGCAGCCACTACAACACGATGAACGGGCGCCTTGTGCTGCATTTTTTAACGCAGCTGTTTTTGCTGTGGGGGAAGCCTGTTTTTAACGTGGTTAACACGCTCGGTTATCTGCTCTTCACCAGCCTGTTATACTGGCATTGCAAGGGTACAGGGGCGCATAACCCTGTGCTTTATGCTGGGGTGCACCTTTTGGTTTGGTTTTTTATGCCGGTTTATGGGCAGACAATGCTGTGGTTAGATGGGAGCGCCAATTATATGTGGGGCTCCATCCTGCGCCTTGCAATGCTGCTGCCGTTTCGTCTCTATATGCAGCGGGGTGTTTCCAAGGCGGGCAGCTGGGGCTGGCTGGCGCTGAGCATACCGGCGGGTGTGATCGCGGGCTGGACAAACGAAAACGCGGGCGCCGCGCTGCTTGTGATGATGGTTCTGTTTTTGCTTTGTGTCAGATTCTTCGGGCTCAAGGCGCCTCGCTGGTCGCTTGGCGCACTGGGCGGCGCGGCCGCCGGCTTTCTTGTCATGCTTTCTGCGCCGGGCAACAGCGTGCGAGTGGAGAATAATTATGGGGATCTCAAACTGACGCTTCAGGTGCTCTGGGATGGCTTTACGGTTTGCAACCGCAGGCTGTTTTATTATGTGCTGCCCGTGCTCGCCCTGTTTGCGGGCTGCCTCATTCTGCTGCACTTTTTTGGTGTGGAGGAGAAGCACGCCAGGCGCCGCAGGGTGCTGATTGCTGTGATCTATTTGGCAGGCGCGATTGCGGGTGTTTACGCGATGCTGGCCGTGCCGTATTTCCCGGCCCGGGCGATGTTTGGCTCTGTCGCCTGTGCGCTCATCGCCGTGGGTACGATATGCGCTGGTATCCGATTGAGCAAGCGGGTGCCGCAAGCGGTGTGTGGTTTGCTGCTGGCCGGCTGTATGGCTTGCGCTGCCGTGATGTATGCGGGCACCTATGCGCATGATAAGCAGGCATATCAGGCGATTCAGGGAAGAGAGGCCTATATCATGCAGGAGAAGGCGGCGGGGAATTATGACCTTATTCTGCCCGCAGTGCGCGTGCAGGGGGATGCCTACTCGCCCTATTATGGGCTTGCGGATATTGAGCCCAACCCGCAGCACTGGGCCAACACTGCCAAGGCGCAGTATTACGGGCTGAACAGCATTACCTTAGATGCTTGACCCGGGAATTTGCTCTCTTGCCCCATTCTCTTATCAGCCGACAAGAGAATGGGGTCGCGTACAGCGAAACCAGGAAGGCATTGAAATATCAAAGAAAACCGCCCGGCCGCTCCGGCCCTGTAGGGAACGGTCTTGACCGTTCCGGCCCGGCGGGGCCTCCAATCCTGCGCGGAGGCGGAAGCCTTCCAATTATTAGATGCGCGAGTCGAAAGCATGAGCCATAACAGCAATTTGCAAAACAAAAGCGGCGGCTCCTGTGCTGGGCAGAAGCCGCCGCTTGAATCGATGGGCTGCAGCCGCTCACGCGGCCTTATTTTTTTTGCAGTCGGTCGTTGACCTCGAGCTCATAACTTGGGTTGCCGTATTGGAATTTGATCAGGCTCCTGATTTTGCGAATCGGGTTCCGGGCGAGCGCCACGCTGGTTTCTGCATAGTTTACGCCCAATGCGTCGAGAACTGGCTTAAAAAGTTCCCAGCGCTCCAGAAAGCTTTTGAAATCGCGTTTTTCCTTCGGCGACCAGGCCACCTCGCTGAGCGCTTGCATCCGCGGGAACAGGAACACCTCCAGCCGCCGGGTGGAGGGGATGAATTCTGTCCACATTTCCGCCTCTACGCCCAGCACATTTTGCTCGCTCTCCGGATGAATGCCAGCCTGCACGGGCTCAAAGCAGTAGGTGTTTTTCAGGGGCCGCTGCGCATAGGGCAGGTCAAAGTAGAAAGCCTGGTGGCGGCTCATAATCATCTCGCCGCCCTCATTGATATATTTTTCTGCGAATTTATCGCGCTGCGGCGTCCAATACTGGCCGATGACGGATTTGTCGAGGTTGCCAGCCTGAAGCGCCTCGTTCCAGACAATCAGCCGCTTACCCTTCTCTTTGAGATAAGCGGAGATGCGGTTGTTGAAATAGCCCTGTAACTCTTCCACATCCCGCAGGCTGTGCTCCCGGATTGCCTGCTGGCAGTGGGGGCAGCTTTTCCATTCCGTTTTCGGCGCTTCATCACCGCCAATATGAAAATAAGGGGCGGGGAACAGGGGGATGATCTCATCAAGCACATGGAAGATGAAGTCGTAGGTGCTCTCCTTGCCTGCGCAGGCCGGTCGGTTCCAATCCTTCCATCCCATCGTTTTTTCCGGGATGGTGCCACCATAGAACCATTGCACCTCGCTCGGCTTTTCCCTGCAGGCGAGATACGGGTATCCGGCAATCGCAGCCGCAAAGTGCGCGGGCATGTCGATCTCCGGCACCACAGTGATGAACCGCGCGGCGGCATAGGCGACAATCTCCCGGATCTGCTCCTGTGTGTAAAATCCAGGCGCATAGGGCTTGCCCTCCAGCTTTTTAGAGCCCCAGCCGTAAAGCTGCGTATCCTTGCGCTTGGAGCCGATCTCTGTGAGCAGCGGATATTTTTTAATCTCAATACGCCAACCGACGTCATCCGTCAGATGCCAGTGGAATACGTTGAGCTTGTGCATGGCCAGAAAATCCAGATAGCGCTTCACATATTCTAGGCCGAAGAAATGGCGGCTTTCATCCAGGCTCATACCGCGCCAGCGGAATCGGGGCTCGTCTTCGATCCGAATGCAGTCCATAGAAAGTGATTGTGCCTTTTGGGCAGTATCCAGCCGCAGCAGCTGCCGCAGGGTTTGGATTGCGTAAAATGCGCCGGCCGGCGTCTGAGCAGAAATTTCTATTCCGGTTGGCGTGCAGTCAATTCGATAGCCCTCTGCCGGGAGCTTTGCATCCGGCACAAAACGGATATCGGCCATCTCATTGCCCTCTTGGAGGGGGAAGGCGGCAGCACCCTCAATCAGGCTGTGGAAAAAAGCGGATACCTCCCGTAGCTCCGGGGAAAAATAGCAGGTGGTATTCTGCGTGATGGTAAATGTGCCGGAGAGCGGCACAGCTTTTTTAGGTAAAGGAATGAGTTGGATCATAAATCCTCCTTAACGTCAACAATTTTTGTGAATGAAGAGAAGGGGCTGTTGAAAAAAAGATGGCTGCGTCCAGGGTGGCAACGTGCCGCGAGGATAGAAATCATATCATCACCGCTTTGTCAGAAATATGCGACGTTTATTATAGCAACGATTGCATTGAAAAACAAGCGTAGCATCCGTGTTACCGATGCTAGAAATGCCGCAGGGAAATCGGGGCAGGAGATATTTTTGACCATATGCCTGTCATAATATCGCAGGATTTGCCCAAACTATGAGCGGACACCATTTGCGGGCGCTCCGCACACTGTGTCCATCACAAAGGAGGTGAAAGCACATGGCACGTCAGAACCAGAATCAGAACAACCAGAACAATCAGCAGCAGAACCTGCGGAATAACCGGCAGCCCATGAATAACCGAAATGAGCAGAACCAAAAGAATCCGCAGAACCGCCAGAAGCAGGAGTTCCAGAACCGGCGCGAAGAGAATGACCAGCAGTTCTAAATCTGCCTGAAGCCGGCAAGCTGTAACGAACCATACACCTCACCCGAAGAGGGCCTGTTCATTTGTTTGCGATGAACAAGCCCTCTTTTTGTTGTGCTTGTAGGTCGCAGTGCAGAACATGACCGGTAGAATTTACCTCCGCGCGGGGTAGATGCGCATACGACAGGCGGCCTTTGAGAGAACAATGCGGCCCTGTGGGGCGGCAGTTATGTGAGAAACGGCAACATACCAATATGAAAAGGGGGGGCGAAAACGGCGATTCCAATATTTGTTGAGGAAATCATAGAAAAACAGAGAAAAACGAAGGGAAAGAGAGGATTTTCAATTCTCGTTTTCAACCGGTCAGGCTTTCCCGCAGTTTTTGTAAAAAAAATGTTGACAATTGCAGGATTTCGCACTATAGTGATTACGATTCTTATCGCATGCCGTGTGGCGGCGGGGATCACGCCGCATGGTTCCAGCGGGTAGGCTTTTAGGCGCCTTTCGCTCTGCTTTGGCATCAAGCGCGGCTGGAAGCTGAGCGGATTCCGTTTTTTGCACTAGAGGGCGCTTCGTTTTTCCAAGGAGCTGTAGGCTGGTTTTAAAAACGTTTAGCAAACGGCAGGAAGGGGCTGCATCATTGAAAGATAATGTGATTATCGACCTGAAAAATATTTCAGTAGCCTTTGACGGCGAGCAGATTTTAAAAAATCTGAATCTCTATATTCGCGATAAGGAGTTTATCACATTGCTGGGGCCCTCCGGCTGCGGCAAAACGACCACACTGCGGATCATCGGCGGATTTTTGGAGCCGGATGAGGGCGAAATCGTCTTTGAAGGGAAAAAAATCAATGGTGTGCCGCCTCACAAGAGGCAGGTCAACACCATTTTTCAGCGTTATGCGCTTTTTCCGCACTTGGATGTTTATGAGAATATCGCCTTCGGCCTGAGGGTGAAGAAATGGCCGGAGAAAAAAATACGGGATAAGGTCAACGAGATGCTCACGCTCGTCAACCTCAAGGGCTTTAAGCGCCGCAGGATTGCGTCGCTCTCCGGCGGGCAGCAGCAGCGCGTGGCAATTGCGCGTGCGCTGGCCAACGAGCCGCGTGTGCTGCTGCTTGATGAGCCGCTGGGCGCGCTGGATCTAAAGCTGCGTAAGGATATGCAGGTGGAGTTGAAAAATATCCAGCAGCGCATGGGGATCACCTTCATCTATGTGACGCACGATCAGGAGGAGGCGCTCTCCATGTCCGACACGGTCGTCGTGATGGACAGCGGCATCATTCAGCAGATCGGTACGCCAGAGGATATCTACAATGAGCCGAAAAACGCCTTTGTGGCGGATTTTATCGGCGAGAGCAATATCCTAGACGGTGTGATGCGGGAGGATTATCTGGCGGAATTTTCTGGCCATCAGTTCCAGTGCCTGGATGAGGGCTTCCAAAAGAACGAGCCAGTGGATGTAGTCGTCCGCCCGGAGGATGTCGATGTTGTCCCCGTAGAGGAGGGGATGCTTTCCGGCACGGTGACGAGCGTCACCTTTAAGGGCGTCCATTTTGAGATTATCGTGGATATCGGCGGCTTTAAATGGATGATCCAGTCCACCGATCATCAGGCGGTAGGAAACACCATCGGCCTGAAGATCGACCCGGATGCGATCCATATTATGCATAAATCCGCCTATTCTGGCGCGTTCGGGGATTACAGTTCTTTCAGCGATGAGATCGACCGCCTGTCCGACCCTGCGGAAGAGGAGGCGTAAAGATGGAACAAAAGCCCTCTCTGCTGCAAAAGCTGGCCTCTGCGCAATACATCCTCTGGTCGCTGATTTTTATCATCGCGCCGCTGATTCTTGTGGTATATTATGCCTTTACGGATGCGCAGGGGCAGTTCACCCTTGCGAATATTCAGCAGCTGAGCAGCTACAGCGGCATTTTCCTGCGATCCATCGGCTATGGCCTGGTTGCAACGGTCATCTGCCTGCTGCTCTCCTATCCCTTTGCCTATATCCTGTCCCAATCCGGTGCAAAACGGCAGAGCACGATGATCCTGCTCGTTATGTTGCCGATGTGGATGAATTTTTTGCTGCGCACCTATTCCTGGATGACGATTTTGGAGGATACGGGGCTGATTAACACCTTCCTCGGCTTTTTCGGCGTAGGCCCGCTGCATATGATCAATACGGGCGGGGCTGTGATCCTTGGCATGGTGTATAACTTCATCCCTTACATGATTCTGCCGCTGTATTCCGTCATGTCCAAGCTGGATAAGAGCCTGATTGAGGCGGCGCAGGATTTGGGCGCAAGCCGGTTGGCTGTTGTGCGCAAGGTGATCTTTCCGCTGAGCGTGCCGGGCGTTGTTTCCGGGATTACTATGGTGTTTGTGCCGTGCGTGAGCACCTTTTATATCTCTCAAAAGCTCGGCGGCGGCACGTTTTCCCTCATTGGCGATATTATCGAGATGCAATTTCAAACGGCGTATAACTATAACTTGGGCGCGGCGCTGTCGCTGGTGCTGATGGTGTTGATTTTGATCTGCATGGCGGTTATGAACCGTTTTGCTGATCAGGATTCTGGCGCTATGGTGATTTAAAGGCCGCCGACGTGGCGGCAGAGTTTTTAAAATGGGGGGAGCGTTCGCATGAAAACAGCGTCTAAACTCTATCTCTTTCTAATCTTCCTGTTTTTATATGCGCCGATTTTTGTTTTGATTTTTTTCTCCTTTAATGCTAGCAACAGCACAAGCCTGTTTGCCGGCTTTTCCCTGCGGTGGTATGAATCTCTGTTTCAAGATCAGGCGACGCTTCGCTCGCTCTACAATAGCCTGATTCTTGCCGTCGTTTCATCGCTTGCAGCCACCGTGCTCGGCACTGCGGCCGCAGTCGGCATCGATACCATGCGGCAGAAGTGGCTGAAATCCAGCGTGCTGTCCGTCACCAATATCCCGATGATGAATCCGGAGATCGTCACCGGCATTTCCATGATGCTGCTGTTTGTCTTTGCGGGCAAGCTGTTGGGCATCCGGGATGTGCTCGGTTTTTGGACGCTGCTGTTTGCGCACATCACCTTTAATCTGCCCTATGTTATCCTCTCCATCTTGCCGAAGCTGCGGCAGATGGATCCGCATCTTTCTGAGGCGGCGCAGGATCTGGGCTGTACGCCGGCGCGTTCCTTTTTCAAGGTTGTGTTGCCCGGTATTATGCCGGGGGTCGTTACGGGGCTTGTCATGGCCTTTACGATGTCGCTGGATGATTTTATCATCAGCTATTTTACCAATGGCCCGTCCTTTCAGACGCTACCCGTGCGGATCTATTCCATGACAAAACGGCGCGTTACTCCAGATATCTACGCGCTGTTTACCCTTATTTTTGTCGCCATCCTCGTGCTGCTGATCCTGTATAATATTGCGCAGGCGCAGGGCGAGAAGCGTATAAACAAAAAACTTGCAGTAAAGGAGATTGAAAATTGAAAAAACTTGTGGCTTTCCTGTTCGCATTCCTTCTGGCGGCATCTATGGCGGTCCCTGCCTTTGCCGCAGACGCCTCAGATTTGGAGGGGACGACGATCAACGTCTATAACTGGGGTGAGTATATTTCTGACGGCTCTGAGGGCTCGCTGGATGTCAACGCCGAGTTTACAAAGCGCACTGGTATTAAGGTCAATTATAATAACTATGATACCAACGAGAATATGTACGCCAAGCTGAAAAGCGAAGGCGTGAGCTACGATATCGTGATCCCATCGGACTACATGATTCAGCGCATGATCGAAGAGGATATGCTTCAAAAGATCGATTTTTCCAATATCCCGAACTATAAATATATTGATGAAAAGTATAAGGGCCTGTATTTTGACCCCAACGACGAGTATTCCGTGCCCTATAACGTTGGTATGGTCGGCCTGATCTACAACACCAAGATGGTAACGCAGGCTCCCACAAGCTGGAGCGTAATGTGGGATGAGCAGTATCAGGGCAAAATCCTGATGTTTGATAACCCACGTGATGCGTTCGGCATTGCGCAGAAGCTGCTTGGACAATCCTTTAACACAACAGCCGAGGCCGATTGGAAGGCCGCTGCTGATAAGCTCAAAGAGCAGAAGCCCATTTTGCAGGGCTATGTGATGGATGATATCTTCCGCAAGATGGAGAATGGCGAGGCTGCCATTGCGCCGTATTATGCGGGCGATTTCATCACAATGCATGATAATAATCCGGATCTCGCGTTTGTCTACCCGCAGGAGGGCGTCAATATCTTTGTGGATTCCATCTGCATTCCTAAAAACGCGCAGAACAAAGCTGCTGCGGAGGCGTATATCAACTTCCTGCTGGAGCCGGATATCGCGGTGGCAAATGCGAATTATCTCGGTTATGCTTCGCCGAATACGGCGGTGCTCTCCCATGCGGATTATGAGCTGAAGGATAATGAATATCTTTATCCCACTGCGGCGCAAACTCCAGAGACGGAGTATTTCTATAATCTTCCGCAGGAGACGCTGAACCTGATGACGAATCTCTGGAGCGAGCTCAAGGCAAGCCAAAGCGGCGATGCGGAGGCGGAGCAGGCGGCTGGGTCTATCTGGCTGTATGTAGGCATCGGCGTGGTTGTAGTAGCCATTGCCGGGGTGATTATCTACAAGACTGTGCAAAAGAAAAAACGCGATTTTGCAGACGCGGAGGATTGATCCGAAGCGCCATGCGGGCAAGGAGAGAGGTTATTATGGCATCACAGCTGCGCAGGCCGCAGGCGGGGGATATCACCGCCGTTATGAAGACGACGATGGGCGAGATGAAGATCCTGCTCTTCCCGGAGGCGGCGCCCAAAGCGGTTGAAAATTTTACCACCCACGCGAAGAACGGCTACTATGATGGCTTGATTTTTCATCGCGTCATTCCGGATTTTATGATTCAGGGCGGCGATCCGACAGGCACCGGCATGGGGGGCGAGAGCATCTGGGGCAAGTCCTTTGCGGATGAATTCAGCCCCGAGTATCACAACCTGCGCGGCGCACTCTCCATGGCGAACGCGGGGCCTGGCACCAACGGGAGCCAGTTCTTCATTGTGCAGGCGCCGTCCGTCAGCGATGATCTCATCGCTCAAATGGAAACGCTTGGCGAAAGTGCTTTCCCGGCCTGGGCGGTTTCCGCCTACCGGTCCAAGGGCGGCACGCCGTGGCTGGATTTCCGCCACACGGTGTTTGGGCAGGTATATGAGGGGATGGATGTGGTTGATGCGATCGCAAACGCTCCCTGCGGCCCGAACGATAAGCCTGTGGAGGAGATCAAAATCCTTTCCATTGAAATTTCAGAATAAGCCTTATGGGCCGCCGCAAACAATTGCGGCGGCCTCGTGACTCAGATTTCAAATTTCAGGCTCCAGACTTCAGATGCGCCTCTCTTCAGGCTTCTGCCTCAGCGGCATCTAATGCCGCCTGGGCCTATCGTTACGTTTGGGGCCCTAAACTACTTACAGGCTCCGGGAGAAACCTTTCGGGGCCTTCAGTCTATCTCAGTGGCTGAAACCCTTCAATAGGCCAGCGGCGGCAGGCTCCGCATATTCCTGGCGAGCTCGTGAGGGGACTTGCCTGCTTGCAGGCAAGCGAGCGCACAAACTGTTTGAGCCGCCGTGAGGCGGTGAGTTTTTGTGCGCCTCGCCGAACCGATTCAAAGGGATTCAAAAGCCTATCAGTGCCGCCGCTGGCCGTGTAGAACGGCCCCTTTTGCCTCCTTTTCCGGCCGAACGGAAAAGGAGGGGCCCCGCGGCCCGAGCGGAATAAACAGCAATGTTTCATTTGTGGTGCGCCATGAAATTTTATTTTAGCTTTTAATGAGTGCCTGGTTGCGTTGTACACGCGTTCATTCTCTTACACCGGGCACGCATTAAAAATCCAATAAAATCTTTCGCCTGCACCACAAACAAATTCAGCGCCACCAAGGGCCACCGCAAACGATCGCGGCGGCCTCGGCGGCCCACCCTCACACCGGGCAGAGGCATAAGCCGCTTAAGCCTGTATATACCGGGCTTAACCGGTCACAAATATATTCCACGAAATCCGGCTGCGGGAGAGGAGAAGTCCCTTGCTGGGCCTCCAGGTCCCGTGGCAGCGCCAGGGCGGCCAGTGTGCCCCCCTCGTCACTTTGAAAGAGCAGGGTGCCATGGTGTAGCTCTACGCACCGGCGCACCGCGCATAAGCCTGCGCCGGGCGTATCTGTTCCCTGCTGCAGGGCGGCGAGTGGCGCTTCCCCAGTGTTGCGCACCATTATGAGCACATGGCTGGGCGTGCAGGCAAGGCGCACCAGAATCGTTCCGGCCTGCGAATAACGGGCGGCGTTGGCGATCAGGTTTAAAACTGCGCAGCGCACTGGCCCGGGTGCGCAGGCTATGAGGGCCCACGGCGTGTTCGCGTCAAAAAGCAGCCGCTTGTTGTGGCCGCTGAGCAGCAGGTCGCAGGCGCAGCAGATATCATCCAGAAAGGTGGCAAGGTCGCACGGCTCAAAAGGGAAGCTGCGCGCATGGCAGAGCAGCAGGTTTTCCAGCTGCCGGAGGATCTGGTGGCAGCCCTGCGTCAAATGAGATAGCGCCTTGCGCTGGTCAATGTTCGCGCCGCCGGCGCACAGGTGCGAGAGAGTGAGCAGCTGCTGGATGCCGTCGCGCAGCCGCCGCTCATTTTCTGGGCGGATGGGTATGGCCTTCAAACGGCCGTAGATATCCTGCAAAAAAGAAAGCACGTGATACGGCCCCCTTCCAACGTTCAAATTTGGTTTGAGCTTCGTCCATATATCATATCCGTTTTTGAAAGCGGTTTGCGTTTTTGTAGAGCATTAACAAAACTTACCCTCGCCAGTTCATTTTAAAGCAAAACGCCTTGCATATTTGAAAGGAAAGGGTTAATATATATACGCATGTCCATGTAATTCATCATGTGGAGGTAGTTAGAATGTCAGTAAAAGTAGCAATCAACGGTTTCGGCCGTATTGGCCGCCTTGCGTTCCGCCAGATGTTCGGCGCCGAGGGCTATGAGGTTGTCGCAATCAACGATTTGACCAGCCCGAAGATGCTTGCGCATCTGCTGAAGTATGATACCGCTCAGGGCCGTTATGACGGGCACACCGTCGAGGCGGGCGAGGATTCCATCACGGTGGATGGCAAGGTCATCACGATCTATAAAAATGCGAATCCGGCTGAGCTGCCCTGGGGCGAGCTGGGCGTAGACGTCGTGCTTGAGTGCACCGGCTTCTTCACCTCCAAGGCGAAGGCTTCCGCTCACCTGGATGCGGGCGCGAAGAAGGTTGTCATCTCCGCTCCTGCGGGCAACGATCTGAAGACGATCGTTTACAGCGTCAATGAGAAGACCCTTACCGCTGAGGATCAGATCATCTCCGCCGCCTCCTGCACCACAAACTGCCTGGCGCCCATGGCGAAGGCCCTCAATGACTATGCGCCGATCCAGAGCGGCATTATGTCCACCATCCATGCCTATACGGGCGATCAGATGATCCTGGATGGCCCGCACCGCAAGGGCGACCTGCGCAGGGCTCGCGCCGGCGCAGCCAACATCGTTCCGAATTCCACCGGCGCTGCCAAGGCGATCGGCCTTGTCATCCCGGAGCTCAACGGCAAGCTCATCGGTTCCGCGCAGCGTGTTCCGGTGCCGACCGGTTCCACCACGATCCTCACCGCTGTTGTCAAGGGCGAGAACGTCACGAAGGAAGGCATCAACGCCGCGATGAAGGCTGCCGCTTCCGAGAGCTTCGGCTACAATGAGGATGAGATCGTTTCCTCCGATATCATTGGTATCCGCTATGGCTCCCTGTTCGACGCCACGCAGACCATGGTGTCCGAGCTGGGCAATGGCCTGTATCAGGTGCAGGTTGTCTCTTGGTATGACAACGAGAATTCCTACACCAGCCAGATGGTCCGCACGATCAAGTATTTTGCGGAGCTTGGCTAATCAGCGTACCCGCTGAGAGCACAAAATCAGAGCGCGCACGAAACCGGCTTGTGAGCCGCGCTTCGTGCGTGCTTTTCTTTATGGATTTGCCGGAATTCGAGGTATTTCTTGACAGGGAGTTTCTGGGATGTTATACTAATTTTATCAATTAAAATCAGGACGGCCACAGGATATAGAAAAGAGGTTGAAATGTATGAAACGTTCCCTTCAATCAGCCGCCTTGGCGTTTTCCGTGCTGGCGTTTTGCTATACGGCCTTTGTGGCGCTGGCCTATCTCGTGCCGCGGCTGGTATCCTATGACGACGCTTTCTTTTTCATTGGTATGTGGGCTGTGCCGGTGAGCAGCCTGTCGGTTGTGGTTTACTCCTTGGTCTGTGCCAGGGGAAACCGCATTCCCTTCCTGCTGAAGGCTGTTTCCATAGCAGCGATTCTGTTTTGGGCGGCTTTTCTTCTGCTGGTCTTTTGGATAGACCTTCCCAATGTGGATGCCGTATTTCGGTATCAGTCGTTTCTCTTATCCCTTCTTCTACTTGCGTGGATTGCCTTCTGGATCAAAATGCAATTGAAGGCGGAAAATCTCAAAGGGTGAATGGGGAGTTTTGCATGGATTGCGCTTCAGGAGAAATCCGTGGGTTGCCATGCTGAAAACGCTTGACACCCGCTTTGCTTCGTGTTATAATTCTCACTAATATTTGAAACCGGTGATTGAGAGTAGTAGCATGTCACACCGCTTTTCAGAGAGCTGTGCATTGGTGGGAGCATGGCAGGCAGGCGTTATGTGAATGGACTCATGAGGGCGGCCCGAAAGGTGAAAGCCAAGTAGTTGCCGCCGGGAGACCCCATCCGTTATCAACAGGGGCGCGCATGCTGGTGCGCGAAGCGAGCGGGCGCGTTTGCGTCAATTTGGGTGGTACCGCAGGGGATTTGTTTTGCTGACAACTCCTGTCCCTTACAGATCGTGAGGGGCAGGAGTTTTTATTTTTTTTATTTTCTTTTAGAAAGGGGCCATCGCCATGTCAAAGCACGTACCGTACCGTATTTATCTGCCGGAGGAGAGGATCCCGCGCCAGTGGTATAATCTGCGCGCCGATATGAAGGAGCAGCCGGCTCCGTTTTTAAACCCGGGGACGATGCAACCCCTGAAGCTGGAGGAACTGTACCCCATCTTCTGCGAGGAGCTTGCGCAGCAGGAGTTTGATTCCACCACCCGGTATATCGATATCCCGGATGAGATTGTGGAATATTACAAGACCTTCCGCCCCTCTCCGCTGATCCGTGCCTATAATCTGGAAAAGGAGCTGGGCACGCCTGCGAAGATTTACTGCAAATTTGAGGGCAACAACACCTCTGGCAGCCATAAACTAAATTCTGCTATTGCACAGGCCTATTATGCAAAAAAGCAGGGCCTGACCGGGCTGACGACGGAAACGGGGGCGGGCCAGTGGGGCACGGCGCTCTCCATGGCATGTGCGTATTTTCACATCCCGCTGACTGTTTACATGGTCAAAACGAGCTTCAATCAGAAGCCTTACCGCAAATCGATCATTGAAACCTTCGGTGCCGATATCATTCCCAGCCCAAGCGATACGACGAAGGTTGGGCGCGATATTCTGGCAAAATTCCCCGGCACGGGCGGCTCGTTGGGTTGCGCCATTTCGGAGGCGGTGGAAAAGGCGGTGTCCACACCCGGCACGCGCTACGTGCTCGGCTCTGTGCTCAATCAGGTGGTCCTGCATCAGTCCGTCATCGGCCTGGAGGCCAAAATGGCGCTGGAGATGTATGATGAGTATCCCGATATCGTCATCGGCTGTGCGGGCGGCGGCTCCAACCTCGGCGGCCTGATTGCTCCTTTTATGCAGGATCGCCTCACCGGCAGGGCAAAGCCTTATTTCATCGCTGTGGAGCCTGCTTCCTGCCCGTCTCTGACGCGCGGCAAGTATGCCTATGATTTTTGCGATACCGGCAGGGTGACGCCGCTTGCCAAGATGTATACGCTCGGCTGTGAATTCCAGCCCTCGCCGAACCATGCGGGCGGTCTGCGCTATCACGGCATGTCCCCAATCCTTTCCAAGCTCTATCATGACGGCTATTTGGACGAAGCGCGTGCTGTGGAGCAGACCAGCGTGTTTGAAGCTGCCGTTCAGTTTGCGCGCTGCGAGGGAATTCTGCCCGCACCGGAATCCTCCCATGCGATCCATGCGGCAATGGAGGAGGCGCTCAGATGCAAGGAATCCGGCGAGGCGAAGACGATTCTTTTCGGCCTGACGGGCACCGGGTATTTTGATATGGCGGCTTATGCGTCCTATTTTGACCGGACTATGAGCGATAACATACCGACTGACGAACAACTGCAAAAAGGCTTCCAGTATCTTCCTAAAGTGTATGAATAAGAGATACAACCAAAATATAGACAGCCCGCAATGGGGAATTCCTCATTGCGGGCTGGTCTCCTTATCCGAGCATGGCGATCAGTGGTTTTGTGTGGACGGCTTACGAACGAAAACGTTTGCGGCATTTCTTGACAGAGTTCTCCCGGGCCGGTATACTGATTTTATCAACTGGAATCAGGAGGGAGCATATGGAAAAGCATCAGAAGCCCTTGCATCTGACGGTTATTTCTGATATTCATTATTATTCAAAAAAAACCGGGGTTTCCGGCAAAGCGTACGATTTTGCCAACGCGAAAAGTCAGAAGCTACTCGCCGATTGCCCGGAGGTGCTCGAGGCGGCATTCCGGCAGATTGCGAAGGATCAGCGCAGCGAGATTGTGCTGCTCTCCGGGGATACGACGAATAACGGCGAAGTGGATAGCCACAGGGAATGCCTGGCCCTGCTGCGCAGGCTGAAGGATGCCGGCAAGCGTGTTTACGTGCTCACCTCCACGCATGATTATCAGGAATCCGGGGAGACGGAGGGCTATGCCGGAGATGAAAAAATCCAGGTGCCCGCCCTGCGCCGGGAGGAGCTATGGGAGCTCTACCGCCCCTTTGGCCCGGACGAGGCGCTTGCCGTGCATCGGGAGAGCATGAGCTATATTGTGCAGTTAGCGGAAGGTTACCGCCTGTTTGCCCTCAACGATGACTCCAATGGCGCGGGGAAAAGTGGCTTTTCCGACGAGTGCTTCCAGTGGATTGCGCAGCAGGCCCGCAAGGCGCGGGAGGAGGGGCAGTTTATCATTGCCATGACGCACCATCCCATGCTGTCGCCTTCCCCGTTTTATTCCATCATCGGGGCCGGGGATATGATGGGCGATCATGCCCGGCGCGTGCAGGAGTTTGCAGATCTTGGCATCCAGTTCATGCTCACAGGCCATACGCATATGCAGGATGTCTCTTATGCTGTGAGCGAAAAAGGCAATCTGTTTTATGATTTGAGTACACCGGCTCTCTGCGGGTATCCAGGCACGATCCGGCAGTTGACCCTTGATCCCGCTGCGGGCGAGGTGCGCCTCTCCACAGATTTGATTACCGAGCCGGTGGCGCTCGATCTGGGCGAAAAAACATTGCAGGAGCATTTTACCGATCAGTTCATCGGCATGATCCGGGATGTGATTCTGGCCGCAGGCGAGGATACCGACCGCTTTGCCAATATGGCCACGGCATTCAGCGTGAAAAAAAAGCTCAGCTACCGCATCGGCTGGCTCATCAAAGGCCCTGCCAGGCTGCTTGCACGCCTGAAAATCGGGACGGTCGGGAACTGGACGCGCGCGGAGACAGGCCTTTCCAAAGCGGACTATGCAGCTATCCGGGAGGAAAAGGTGCTGGATTTTATCATTTCACTGGTGCTCAGCCTATATGGCGGGGATGCGCCCTATACGCCTGATACGCCCCATTACAAAATTACATGCGGCGTGCTGAATATTATTGATTCTGTGCTGCGTGTGCTGCATATCCGGCTTGGGAAGCTGATTAAGGGTGTGGATAGCGTCCGGTCGCTTGTGGAGCCGCTGCTTTATAACGCTGGTATTTGCGATGAAAAAGCAGTTTTGCCGGTTTATCCGGTAGCGTCTCCGGATGACCCGGCTGCCGTAAAAGCGCGGGAGGCAACGCGCAGGGCACGGCCGCTCCCTGTGCCGGAACAGGCGGCGGATACCGTCCGCCCCAGCCGGAAGGGCCTCCCCATTGTTGTGATTACCGTGCTCTGCCTGCTTGTCTTGCTGCCCGTGCTGTTGGTTGCACTGGGGATTGGATTCCTGGTCAATCAGGTGCGGTATGGAAAACAAATCGCAGAGGCCGGAAAATAATCATACGCAAAGCCGCCTGCCCTGCGCCCCAGTTGATGGGGCGCAGGGCAGGCTTACTGCGCCGGCGGGTTGTAAGCCAATCTCCGGCTCCCCCTCCGGCGCGAGGGCGTAATTGAATTTCAAAAAAATCACTTTACACTTTTGAAGATAGGTGGGAGCGCCGAAAATTTACAATATATTCATTGCAATCAAAATTGGCTTCGACTACAATAAAGAAAAAGCTGGGGCACGCAGGGTAAAAAAAGAAGCGGCTGCCCGGGTATGATTTAGGCGGAGGCGTGCGGGTGTTTGGCTATGTGAAAGCGTATAAGCCCGAATTAAAGGTGCGGGATTACGAGCAGTATAAGGCCGTTTATTGCTCCCTGTGCAAAACGCTTGGCCGGGAATATGGATTATTTGCCCGGCTGACGCTCAGCTATGATTTTACGTTTGCCGCGCTGCTGCGGTTGTCTGTGGCAGATTGCTGCCCCGGGTTTCATAAGGCGCGCTGTCCCTTTAATCCCTTGGCAAAATGTCATGCCTGCTCCGGCGGCGGGGAGAGCTTTTCGTTTGTAGCGGGCGCTGCTGTGATCATGACCTATTATAAGCTGCGCGACAATCTGCACGACGGCGGTTTTTGGCAGAAGCTGGCCTCCAGGCTGTTGTATCCTGCCGCTGCGCTCGCGCATAATAAAGCGAAGAAACGCTATCCCGGGGTGGAAGCGGTTGTCGCCCGCATGATGGAAGAGCAGGCGGCGCTGGAAGAGGCGCGCTGTGAGATCATCGACCGTGCGGCGGACCCCACGGCGAGAGCGCTGGCTGCGCTCTTCTCCATGGATGCTCCTACAGAAGATGCCCGGCGGGTGCTCGACCGGTTGGGCTATTGCATCGGCCGGTGGGTTTATTTGATTGATGCGGCTGATGATCTAACCAATGATTTGCGATTTGGGGATTATAATCCCTATATTTATGCTTTGCAAATTCAGCAGGGGAATGCTGAAGCCGTGCAGGCGGCCAGGCAAAAGGCACAGGAGGCTCTATTACGAACGGCGGCGGAGGCTACGCGGGCCTATGAGCTATTGGAAGCACAACGGTTCGACGCGATCTTGCGCAATATTTTGACGGACGGGCTGCTTGAGGTGCAAAAGCAGGTGCTCGAGGCGCCGCAGCAGAAGCGCTGATGCCCTGACGCTACTTCATTTGGCAGGTTGAGATGTCCCACCCTGGCAAAGCGGATTCCAGGCGCCCGGGTTTGTTTATCGTTTGCGAAAGGGATGGTTATTGTTATGAAGGATCCTTATCAGATTTTAAATATCACACCGGACGCAACCGATGAGCAGGTGAGGGAGGCTTACCGGGTGCTTGCGCGCAAGTATCAGTCGGAAAACTATGAAAACAGCCCGTTGGCGGATATGGCCTCCAAAAAGATGGAGGAGATCAATAACGCTTACGATGCGATTATCGCCATGCGTCGCAGCCAGTCGGGCCCCGCGCAGAGCGGCTATTCAGCCGGCTATGCGGGCAGCGGCTATGGCGGTGCTTCCTCCCTGGGGGATATCCGCTCCAAAATCAACGCCAACCGGATTGACGATGCGGAGACCTTGCTGGATGGTATTCCTCCGCAGGCGCGTGGGGCGGAGTGGTATTTCCTCAAGGGTACCGTGCAGTATAAGCGCGGTTGGCTGGAGGAGGCCACCAAAAACTACCGCACAGCCTGCCAGATGGAGCCGGGCAATGCGGAGTATCAGGCGGCATTCCGCCAGGTCAGCAATCCCCGAGCGGGGGGGTACCGCGCGCCCCGTGCGGGTGCGGGCGGTTGCAGTGCATGCGATATTTGCACAGGGCTGATGTGTGCGGATTGCCTGTGCGACTGCTGCGGTGTGGACGGGACGCCGTGTTGCTGAATTGGACCGAAGCTTTGCTGGTGGTTCCGGCTATATGGAAGGGGGGCGCACGCTGATGGCAGGGATGAAACAGAGCTCCAAAACCGCCTTCGGCGGTATTTTAACGGCGCTTTCGGTCGTTTTGATGTTTCTGACGGGTGTGATCCCTTTCCTGACCTTTGCGCTTCCGGCGCTTGCAGGGGCGCTATTGATTCTGATGGTGCTGGAGATCGGCCCGAAATGGGCGCTGTGTGTATATGCGGCGGTGAGCATTCTCTCCCTGCTCGTGGTGGCGGATAAGGAAGCCGCTATGATGTATGCCGCTTTTTTTGGTTATTACCCGGTCGTCAAATCCTATTTGGAGAGCCGGCTCCCGCGCTGGCTGGAGTGGGTGGTCAAGTTTTTGATTTTTAACGCCGCCGTTGTGCTGGCCTATGTTGTTATTATTTTCGCGTTTGGCATTCCTCTGGATGAGATGGAGGAATTCGGCCAGTACGCTGTTCCGATTCTTTTGGGAATGGGCAATGTGGTCTTTTTGGTGTATGATATCGCTTTAACGCGGGTGATCGGCGCTTATTTACAGCGCTGGCGCAAAACGTTCCGGCGGCTTTTTAAATAAACTGGGCATGAGCAGGGCGCTCTCTGGCGCGGGGCTCCGCGCGGGTGGAGCCCTGCTTTTTGCTTTGCAAGGCCGGTGCGCGTGCGTGGAAACGCTGCCCCCGGTGCAGGAGCGGCCACGAAAAAATGCATTTATGCTTGACTTCAAACCGCCGCCGGAATAAGATAAGAACAATGGGTTTTCCTGCTTTGCCCGGGCATTGTGCGGAGCGGGAGGTTTATTTTGCGTTGTACAGGAGGGGGGCGCCCTATGAAAAAATCGCTGCTAACGAGGATGGAGAGCCTGTATCCGTCGCTTTCCAAGGGGCATAAGCGGATTGCCGGCTTTATCCGGGAGCATTATGAAAAAGCGGCCTTTATGACGGCGTCTCGCCTGGGTGAAACGGTAGGGGTCAGCGAATCTACGGTGGTGCGCTTTGCCACAGAGCTTGGCTTTGAGGGCTACCCCGAGCTGCAAAAGGCGTTGCAGGAGATGATTCGCAGCAAGCTTACCAGTGTGCAGCGCATGGAGGTCACTAGCAGCCGGATGGGGGAGGATGATATCCTCGAGAAGGTGCTCACCAGCGATATGGAGATGATACGCGCCACGCTGGAGCAGACCTCGCGCGGGGATTTCCACAAGGCGGTGGATGCAATTAACACTGCGCGAAAGATCTATATTCTGGGTGTGCGCAGTTCTGCCGCAATTGCAAGCTTCCTGGCGTTTTATTTCAATTTGGTCTATGATAATGTTGTGCTGGTCGATACGGCGAGCGCAAGCGAGATTTTTGAGCAGATGTTCCGCATCGATGAGCGGGATGTGTGCATCGCTATCAGCTTTCCACGCTACTCCAAACAGACAATCAATGCCCTGCGCTTTATTAGTGACCGGGGGGCGACGATTCTGTCTATTACAGACAGTGCCTATTCCCCAATCGCCCCGTTTGCTGAGTATCTATTGGTTGCGCGCAGCGATATGGCGTCCTTTGTAGATTCGCTCGTCGCGCCGCTGAGCCTTGTCAATGCCCTGATTGTAACCGCAACGCTCAGCCGAAGGGGCGAGGTGTCAGAGAATTTCAATAAGCTCGAAGAGATCTGGGATGAATACCAGGTGTATGAGAAGGTGGAGGAAGCCCACGAAGATGAAGAATGATGTGATCGTGGTGGGCGCGGGCGCGGCCGGGCTGATGGCTGCCGGCACCGCTGCGCGAAATGGCAGGCGGGTGTTGCTGCTGGAGCGCAACCCCCGGCCGGCCAGGAAGGTGATGATTACGGGCAAGGGCCGTTGTAACGTGACCAATGCGTGCAGCCTGCTCAATGATTTAATCGCCAATGTGCCGGTCAACGGCCGGTTTTTATACGGCGCGTTTTCACGCTTTATGCCTGCGGATACCATGGACTTTTTTGAGGAGCAGGGCGTCCCGCTGAAGATTGAGCGAGGGAACCGTGTCTTCCCGGTATCCGACCGGGCGGTGGATATTGTGGATGCGCTCTGCCGGTATGCGGCGCATCCGAACGCCACCTTGACGCAAGGGCGCGCTACACGTCTCATCCTGGAGGGAGGGCGGCTCTCCGGCGTGCAGACGCAGGAGGGGGAGCAGTTCCTGGCGCCGAAGGTACTGCTTGCCACCGGCGGACTCTCTTACCCAGGCACGGGCTCCACAGGGGATGGCTACGCATTGGCGCGGCAGGCCGGGCATACGATGATAGAGCCCCGCCCCTCTCTGGTGCCGTTGGAGGCGCATGAGGGCTGGTGCAGCGAGCTGCAGGGCCTGGCGCTGAAGAATATCGCCATCACCGTGCGCGATGCGGATACCTACCGCGTTGTGTATGAGGATTTTGGCGAGCTGATGTTTACCCATTTTGGGCTCTCCGGCCCTGTAATTCTCAGCGCGAGCGCGCATATGCGGGAAATGCGGCGGGGAAAATACGAGGTGCACATCGATTTAAAGCCCGCGCTGGATGAAAAGCAGCTGGATGCCCGTTTACAGCGCGATTTTCTGAAGAATGCCAACCGCGTTTTTGCAAATTCTTTGGGTGAGTTGCTGCCGCGCAAGCTCATTCCGGTGATCGTCCGCCTGTCCGGCATTGCGCCGGGGCTGAAGGTGAACCAGGTCACCCGGGAGATGAGAAGGCGGCTGGCAGAGCTGATAAAGGATCTGCCGCTTACTGTGACGGGCTTTCGTCCCATTGAGGAGGCGGTGGTCACCTCAGGTGGTGTGAGCACAAAGCAGATTGATGCCAAAACAATGCAGTCTAAAGTATTGCCGGGCCTTTTCTTTGCAGGGGAGCTGATCGATGTGGATGGCTATACGGGCGGCTTCAACCTGCAAATTGCGTTTTCCACAGGCCACCTTGCAGGGGCGTCAGTTTAAAAGGCCTTTTGTGGAGTGAGAGAGAAGCTTCGGCCAATCAGGAAAGGATGTTCAAACGAATGGTTAATGTTGCAATCGACGGGCCTGCAGGTGCGGGCAAGAGCACACTGGCGCGTTCTGCCGCAAAGGCGCTCGGCTATGTTTATGTTGACACGGGCGCGCTTTACCGCACGGTAGCGCTCTATGTGCTGCGCCATGGGCACAGTGTGCATAACCCGGAGCGTGTGAAGGCGGCGCTGGCTGATATCCGTATTGAGCTGCGTTTTGTCAGCGGAGTGCAGCGCGTTTACCTCAACGGGCAGGATGTCTCGGAGGAGATCCGCACGCCGGAGGTCTCTATGGGCGCGTCTGCGGTGGCGGCCCTGCCCTGCGTGCGGGAGTTTTTGTTTGAGCAGCAAAAGCGGATTGCCCGGGAAAAGGATTGCATCATGGATGGACGCGATATCGGCACGGTTGTGCTGCCGGATGCGCAGGTGAAAATTTTTTTGACCGCCTCCGCTGAAGCGCGTGCGCGCCGCCGCTATCAGGAGCTGGCCGCCAAAGGGGAGGATGTGCGCTTTGAGGATGTCTTGCGCGATGTGCAGGAGCGGGATTATAAGGATTCGCACCGCGCCGTCGCGCCGTTGCGGCAGGCAGAGGATGCGCTGCTGCTGGATACGACGGACTTGACGTTGGAGGAATCGATAGATCGCCTGATTCGATTGATAAAGGAGAGATTAGGGTGAAGCCATTTGATTACAGCAAGGTAAGGGATCACGCCACCTACCACATTCTCATGCCGCTGGATATTTTGCTGTTTAACAAGACGATGTTCCGCGTCACGTTTGTGGGGGAGGAGAATGTGCCGAAGAAGGGCGGTTTTATCCTGGCCTCTAATCACATTCACTTCCTGGACCCTTTGGTGATTGCGGGCAGCCGCGTACGTGTGATGTATTTTATGGCGAAGGAGGAGTTGTTTCACAACCCTGCCTCTGCATTTTTCCTGACCCGCTTCAATGCTTTCCCGGTGAAGCGTGGCTCCTCCGATAAATCCTCTGTGGAGTATGCCATCCGTGTCGTTCAGGAGGGGAAGGTGCTTGGAATCTTTCCGGAAGGCACCCGCTCGCCGGATGGGCGCCCCGCTACGCCGAAGGCTGGTGTGGCCTTGATTGCCAAGCAGGCGCATGCGGATGTGCTGCCCGTTTCCATCTATAGCGAGCACCCTTCCAAATATTTTACAAAGCTCACAGTTCGCTTTGGCAAGATGATCCCCTATGAAGAGCTCGGCATCACGGAGGGCGGCAGTACGCGGGAGCTGCGCGAGGCTTCCCGCCTGATCATGGACCGGATTGTTGCGCTTTGGGAGGAAGGCCATGCGTGAAATAAAGCTCGCAAAAACAGCTGGATTTTGCTTTGGCGTCAACCGCGCAGTTAGCCTGGTGTATTCCATGCTGGAGGAGGGCAAGCAGGTCTATACCCTTGGCCCGATCATCCACAACCCGCAGGTGGTGGATGATATGCGGCGGCGCGGGGTTGTGATTATAGATCAAATCGAAGACGCACCGCCAGAGGCAACGGTCGTGGTGCGCACGCACGGCGTGCCGGCTGCGACCATTCAGGCCATTCAGGCGCGCGGGCTTGCGTATTGCGACGCCACATGTCCGTTCGTCTCCAAAATCCATAACATTGTGGCGAAGCAGTCCGCTCAGGGGGACGTTGTCCTGATCGCGGGGGACCCCGCACACCCGGAGGTGCAAGGTATCCGCGGCCATTGCTCTGGGAAGGCTTATGTTTTCAACGGTGCGCAGGAGCTGGAGAAGTTGCTTCAGTCACACGACGAATTTTCTCAAATGTCAATTATCGTAGTTGCCCAGACCACTTTTAATATAAAAGAGTGGGAAAACTGCGTGAAAAAGATAAATTTAGTATGTACAAACGCCACTGTTTTTGATACAATATGTAATGCGACTCAGGAGAGGCAGGAGGAAGCAATTGCGCTTTCCCGCGCCTGTGGCGCGATGGTGATCATCGGGGGGCGGCAGAGTTCCAACACGGCCAAGCTCCGCGATGTGTGCGCGCGCAACTGCCCGACGTTCCTGATTGAAACAGCGCAGGAATTGCCGGGGATTGATTTTTCTCCATATCCTTCCGTTGGCGTTACTGCGGGGGCTTCCACTCCTGCTGGTATTATAAAGGAGGTACTTGAAACCATGTCCGAATTGTTGAACGAAAACCCCGAGCTTGTCGAGGAGAAAGCGGAAACGGCCGCACCGGCCGAAGAGGCTGCGCTTGAGCAGCCCGCACAGGAGGAAGCGCCCGCTGAGAAATCCTTTGATGAGATGAGCTTTTCTGAGGCGCTGGAAGCGTCCCTGCAAAGCATGAATACAGACCAGAAGGTGAAGGGGACGGTCGTCGGCATGTCTCCCTCCGAAATCCAGGTTGACATCGGCAGAAAGCATGCGGGCTACATACCGCTGGATGAGTTCTCCGCCGATCCTACCGTTAATCCGCTGGAGGCTGTGAAGGTTGGCGATGTGCTTGACCTGATTATTATGAAGACAAACGATGCAGAGGGCACCGTTATGCTCTCCAAGAAGCGCTTTGACGCCATTAAGGCGTGGGATGACGTTGTCAAGGCGAGCGAGGATGGCACTGTGCTGGAAGGCGTCGTGACCGATGTGATCAAGGGCGGCGTGCTTGCCACCACGAGCGGCGTTCGCGTGTTTATTCCGGCTTCTCTTGCAACCGCTTCTCGCGGCGAGCCCCTGGAGGGGCTTCTGCACCAGCATGTGAAGTTCCACATTATTGAGGTCAATAAGTCTCGCCGCCGTGCGGTGGGCTCTATCCGTGCTGTCCTGAAGGAAGAGCGCAAGGCTGCAGAGGACGCGTTCTGGGCGCAGGCTGAGGTTGGCCAGGTTTACACGGGCACCGTGCGCACGATTGTTTCGTATGGCGCGTTTGTCGATATCGGTGGTGTGGACGGGATGGTTCACATTTCTGAGCTCTCCTGGAATCGGATTAAGAATCCGTCCGAGGTCGTTTCCGTGGGCGATCAGGTTGAAGTCTATATCAAGGCCCTGGATCCGGAGAAGCGTAAGATTTCGCTTGGCTATAAAAAGGTGGAGGACAACCCGTGGGAGATTCTGCGCCGTGATTATCCAACTGGCAGCGTGGTAATGGCGAAAATTGTCGGCATGACGACGTTCGGCGCCTTCGCGCAGGTCATCCCGGGCATCGATGGCTTAATCCACATCTCCCAGATTGCAGATCATCGGATTGAGAAGCCGCAGGATGTGCTTTCCATCGGGGAAGAAGTGCGTGTAAAGATCACGCAGATCGATTTCGAGAAAAAACGCGTCAGCCTGTCCATTCGTGCATTGCTGGAGGGCAATGAGGAGGATGCGGACGCTGGCGACGAATAAGGAGCCTGTGTAACAGCGGCACCTTATGGATTGCAGAAAGGCTTTTGAGCGCTTCCGGCTGCGGCCGGAGGCGCTTTTTGCAGGCCGTATGGCCAACGCCCGGCGGGTTGCACAATTTGGCTGGCGGCGCTGGGGCGGCCATCGGAGCTCGTTCCGAAGCGAATTCAGAACGTCTACGATCTCACATAAAGGGGTGATTTCATGGAGGAAACGCAAACGGTTCAAAACCATTTTGCCAAGGGCCTGCGGGACGGCGTGCCGATTGGCCTTGGCTATTTATCTGTGTCCGTCACCTTTGGCGTGATGGCGGTGGCGGCAGGCTTGCCTGTCTGGGCGGCGGTGCTCATTTCGATGACCAACCTCACCTCCGCCGGGCAGTTCGCCGGGCTTTCTCTGATAACGTCGGGCGCGCCGCTGTTTGAAATGGCGCTGACCCAATTTGTGGTCAACATCCGGTATTCGCTGATGTCGCTCTCCCTGTCACAAAAGCTGAGCGGTTCCATACGGACGGTTGACCGTATTTTCCTCTCCTTTTTCAATACGGATGAAATCTTCGCTGTGGCGAGCATGCAGCAGGGGGCGCTTGGCCGGCGCTATCTGTGCGGCTTGGCGTTGATCCCCTATCTCGGCTGGTCAGGCGGCACGTTGCTTGGCGCCGTGGCGGCGTCGCTGCTGCCGGAGCGGGTCGCTTCTGCATTTGGCATTGCGATTTACGGCATGTTTCTCGCCATTATTGTGCCGCCCGCAAAGCATAACCGGGCAGTGCTGGGGGTCATCCTGCTAGCGGTTGCGCTGAGCGGCCTGTTTCGTTGGCTGCCCGCGCTCAGCGGCGTTTCCTCCGGGTTTGCCATGATTATTTGCGCGGTGGTTGCCTCCGCCCTGGGTGCTCTGCTGTGCCCGGTAACGAATGATGAACCGTGTGAGGAGAGAGGGGCAGCGTTATGAAAACAGGGATGTTGCTGGCCTATATTGCCGTGATGGCCGCCGTAACCTATCTGATCCGTATGTTGCCGCTCGCGGTGTTCCAGAAAAAAATCAAAAACCGGTTTATTCGTTCCTTCCTTTTTTATATCCCATACGCAGTGCTCGGTGCGATGACATTCCCAGCGATTTTGTATGCAACCGGTAGCATGTATTCCGCTATTGCGGGCTTTGTGGTTGCACTGCTCCTCGCCTTTTTGGAAAAGAGCCTGCTCACGGTTGCGCTCTGCTCCTGTGCGGCAGTGTTCCTTGTGGAGTTGTTTCTGTAAAGATGCTACAGCATAGAGTGTAGCAAGCTGCGGCGAGGCAGGAAGTTTCTGCTTTTTTTCCGTTTGCCCTTGTGCTTTTCACTGCAACGCGGTAGGATAAAAGCAGGGTGATTTTATATGCCAAATAGCTTTGAACGCATTTATGACGTCGTGCGGCGCATCCCCTATGGTAGGGTCGCTACCTATGGGCAGGTGGCGGCGCTGGCGGGGAACCCGCGCTGGGCCCGCGTAGTGGGCTATGCGCTGCATGTGAATCCAGATCCTGTGCACATTCCGTGCTTTCGCGTGGTGAACCGGTTCGGAGAGGTGTCGAAGGCCTTTGCGTTTGGCGGAGAAAATGAGCAGATTGCCCTGCTCACGCGTGAAGGCGTGCGCTTTTTGCCGGATGGGCGTGTGGATATGGCGCATTTTTGCTGGGATGGTTCGATGCCAGAATAACAGCGGGGGGGGCCACCTCAATCCGCTGGGAGATAGGAGGAAATCCCGATGGATGATTTTTTTAAGCTGATTGCAAGGCGCGAAAGCTGCCGCAGCTATGATCCACAAAAACCGGTGGAAACGGAAAAACTGGTGAAATGCATTGAGGCGGCGCGTATTGCGCCCTCCGCCTGCAACAGTCAGCCATGGAGCTTTATTGTTGTCAACTGCCCGGATATATCGCCATTGGTGGCGAAGTGCGTGCAGGGGATGGGTATGAATCGCTTTACGGACTGCTGCCCGGCCTTTATCGTCGTCGTGGAAGAGAAGGCGAACCTTACGGCAAGGCTCAGCGGCGTGATGAAGGATCAGCAGTTTGCGCAGATTGATATCGGCATCGCTGTGGCCCATATTTGCCTAGCTGCTGTGGAGCAGGGGCTTTCCACCTGTATCATGGGGTGGTTGAATGAAAAAAAGCTGAAATCCCTGCTGGATATCCCGAAGGGCAAGCGGGTTCGCCTGGTGCTGAGCGTCGGGTATGCCGCCCAGGAGGGGCTTCGGGAGAAAAAAAGGAAGCAATTAGACGAAATCATGCGAATTGTCGATTAAAAAGGCACTTTTATGCGGTTTGATCGGATTCGGGAGCGTTTTTCGGCTGCCGTTTACTTGACGCAGGCCGCCGGAATTTGATATAATGACGCCAGTTGCATTGGTTGTCATGTAATTTGTCCAGCAGTTAGGGGATACCGTCTGCACGAGAAAAGGAGAAAACCGATGGATAAGAAAAAGACCAGGATCATTGTGACCGTAGTTGCTGTCTGCGCGGCGATTGCCGTGATCGTGGGCGTTGTGTTTGCTGTACGCAACGGGAACGAGCCGGAGCCTGCGCCGTCTGAGAGTGACAGCGCTGCTGTAGATGTGTATGCGCCGTCGGAATCGGTAGGGGAGGTATCGACGGAGCCCTCTACTGCGGAGAGCACAGAGCCCTCCACTGAGGCAGAAACGGAGCCCGCCACTACAAGGCCGCGCGTTACATCGCCCGCGACAAAGCCGGTGACGACGACAAAGCCCTCCACGACCAAGGCAACAGGTCCGGTGACGGATTTTGCCTCCAATCCCTTCATTGAATATGATGAAAATGGGAACCCTGTGCCAATCGGGGCGACGGATTTCCGCCGCAGCCTTGGCTACTGCGAGCTGTATGATCAGATGGCGCCCTATGCCGCGATGGATTTTGATACCGTGCGCGTCAAATTCCGTTATAATAATTTGGATTGGATGATTCAAATGTGGAAGGGTCAGTATGGCCCCTCTATTGGCTGTGAAATCGGCGTCTATCATAAGCCGACCACCCGTGTAATGGAGTTTTATGACTGCGCAACCGATGAAAATGCTCTCTATATGGAGGCGAGCCTGTACCGGAAGGGCGATTTTATTTTCCATATGCCCTATACCTATTATTGGTGGGCGGCTGCTTTTTCTCCCGGAATGCTGGATGATCTTTCCGATCGCTCCGAGCTCAATGTAGTGGCCCGCATCACACTCAAGGATGCCGAGATGCGCGACGCCTTTGTAAACGCGCTGCAAAAGCAGACGGATGCGCAGGGCCGTGCCTTCAAAAATGTGGGCAGCAATTATAAGAAAGACCAGCCTACTGTGACGCCCGTTTTCCAGGTGAAGGGCAACGATGTTTTGTTCACCTGGTAATGTTTCGGCTTTTGGCAAAATGGTAGTTGACTTTATGCCGCTTTCGTGGCATAATTGCAATGTAATGCAGCGGCGGCTGCCGTTGTAAATATAATCAAGAGAAGGGAATGTTTACCATGAAGAAGGTTCTCAGCGTGGTGCTTGCTCTGGCTCTTTGCTTTGCTCTGTGCGTTCCGTCCTTTGCGGCTGACACACAGGATCCGGTCGATATGATTGCTGATGCAATCAGCGGCGCAGGCATTGATCTCGATGCAATCACAGATGTCCTTTCCGGGCTTGGCAACTTTGATATCGGCTCCCTCACGGGCGGCGATTTCGATATCAGCGCCATTACGGATATGCTGGGCGGCTTGAGTGATTTTGATATCACCAGCCTGAAGGATACCATCGTTGGTGCTCTTGGCAGCATCGGCGGCGGTGATTTTGACATCGCTGGCATCATCAACGGCCTGGCGGACAATGAGCTTGCTCAGCTGATTGCGCAGCTCTACTCCATCGCTCCGGCGGAGACCGAGACCACCACTGAGGCTCCGACCGAGGCTCCCACCGAGGCTCCGACTGAGCCTGAAGTGATTCCGGATACCGGCGATTCCGCTATCGGCATCGCGGTGCTCGGCGTTGTTTCTGTTGCGGCTGCTGCGGCGTTTGTCTGCACCCGCAAGAAGGAAGCATAAGCTAGCCACTTATAAACACAAAAAGCACCTTCGGCTTTCGGGCTGGAGGTGTTTTTTTGTGCGCTTTGCCTGCTTTCATTCAGCTTGTGGATTGGCTTCACACGAGGCACCTAGCTGTTTAAATTTCATTTCTTATAAATTGTTAAATGTATGCTCTATACTAATTTTTCCAATATTACAAAACTTTACTCATAAAAGGTTTACATTTTAAAAATATTGTGGTAATCTATCAATATACAGGTGAATATCAGATATGCAATAGATTTGTCATATCACCCTTTGTAGATAAAGTAGGAGAGGATCTTGCATGGTATCCAACATTCAGCGGCGGAGGCGGCGCCGCACAAGGCTCCTTTTTGTGGGATCTGCCATCTTTTTGGCGGCTTTGGCGGCGGTGTGGGCCCTCGCCAGCATGGCGCCGGCTCTAGCCAGTGCAGCCTCCCAGCAGGGGAACCCGGAGCAGGCCATTCGTTACCAGGAGGTGCATTATTTTTTTACACGGGATTTTTTCACGTTAAAATCCCTGTGCTGGAATTTACGCGATGCGCAGGTTGACCCCGCAAAAAAAGCGAAGTATTTTGCAGAAATCCTGGAGGAGGGGCCGAAGGAAACGGAGCCTGGGATGGAGTGGAGCCGGCAGGATCAGGATTTGTGGTCGGGCAGTTATTTTGCCGCATTGTATGAGCAGGGGGAGCAGGCGCGCGCAGTTGAGCTGGCGCAGGCCTACCTGCCAGCCTTGCAGGATGCCCTGTCTTACCTGCCGCTGATGGAGGCGATAGCTGCGGCTCCCGCTGCGGCGCAGGAGGAGCGCGCGCAGGCTGCCCTGCTTGCGCAGGAGGTTCTGGCTAGGGAGGAGTTGTGGGATTTGAGCAGCCAATATGCGCAGGCAGAGCGGCAAATTTTCCAGAAGGCCGCGATGCTTGCTGCATAACATCGTAAAAAATCTCAGCATATTCATTATGTCCGTCTGTATTCCTTTACTACCATTTGGTGGGGAGAAGACGGCGGCGATACCGAATACGCCTGTAAAGACGGCGGCAATAACGGCCGTCCGGATCGAATTGAGACCCCATGGGCGAAATCCGGAGACGATAACGAAGACGCTTCTTCCACTCACTATGGTTCGGCGCGGAATTTCGATGGCAGGGCGTATTCGATCATAGTAAAAGAGGAATACAGGACGTTGTACGAATAGGCTGCCTGCTGCCTGGCGCGCACAAAGCCGGCAGGCGAGGCGGCTTTTTTACGTGCTTGGTCGTTCATAAGCCACAGCAGAATATGTTGCGATTTTTATATTTATTTTTTAGCCTCCGTGTATAAAGGGAAGCATCACCGTCCAGGCGAGCCCCAATGCAGCTGCGGCCTTGAAACTTAGTGTGTATCCCTGTAAACGGATGCCGAAGGAGTCTTTCTATGAAACGGTTGCGTTATCTGTTTCATACGCTCTGGCAGAGCGTTCGGGAGCAAAGGGCAGTGGCGCTGGTGTTGATGGCCGCGCTCTCCGTGCTGGTCGCGGCCGTGTATTGTCTGTTTTTTTATAACGATTATTTGATGCGGCAGCAGGAGGAAGCGGGCACCCTGCTGCGGACGTATCACCTTTCCAACTTGCAAGCGGGCCGTCAGTCGGGCGCGGAGCTGCTTGAGCAGCTGCACCAGGCGTATGGCGCGCAGGGATATCTCACGGGTTCCGCCACCACTGTGCTGGCGGGCGGGGAAACGGCGTGCAACCTCGTGGCGTTTTATCAAAACCGCCTCGACCAGGTGCGGATAGAGACGGTTTATCAGGCCTTTACGGGCGACCGGTTACAGGCGATTGTGCCCTCGTATGCCATCCAATTTGAAAACAACCGGCCCAAGCTGCAAATCCAGCTGAACGGAGAGGCGGTTCCAGTTACAGGGGTGGGCGTCTTCGCGGGCAGATTTTGGCCGCAGGAGCGCTTGGCTCTCCCGTCGGTTGTGATTCCGTTTGCGTTTTTTGATGTGTTTGGTCAGGCGGAATCGATCACATTGCTCCTTCCCGCTCCGCTGAGCAGCGAGCAGGAGAGTGAATTCCTTGCGGCGGTGCGCCGTCAAATGCCGCAGGTGGAGGTGGTGGCGCCGGAGCGTAAGAATGCGGAGGCCCGCGAATATTACCGCAATCAGCTCATCACGGCGGGGCTGATGCTATTTTCCTGCATAAATATCCTCGGGCTCGCGCAATATCTGTGCGCAAGGCGCAGGCGGGAGTTTGCCGTGCAGCGGCTTTGCGGCGCGCGCCGCAGGGATATTGCGGCTCAGCTGCTTCTCTTTTTGCTGGCGGTGGATGTTTGCGCCTTTGGGGTGGGCAGCCTGCTCTTTTTCCCGTTGCTGCCCGTGCTGGAGCGGCTCGGCCTGCCGCTGGTGGTCAGCGCTGGCGGCGTGTGCGCCATTTTTCTGCTGCTTTTGCTCTGTACCCTGCTGCCGGCCCTGTTCCTGGCGCGCAGCCTGCTGCGCCCGGCGCTTTATCAGATGGGAGGCGAGAGGGGATGAAGCTGCTGCGAATTTCCTACAGGATGCTGGCGGATGAGCTGTGGAAAACGCTGCTGCTGATGGCGCAGGTTTTCCTCTTTGTGTTTTTCATCAACATTTCGGTCGGCATTTTGCAGGAGGCTAACTATCTCTCCCGCCAGGCGGAGAGGATGGAGCTCTCAGATCAGCTCTTTTTCTCCTTCCACAGCCAGTATTTTATAGAGCTGACCGATCAATCCTACCTGGGCAACCATGCGCTGGAGGAGCAGCTGGATGCGGCCCTGTCCAAGGAGGTCCCCGGCTTTGTGGCGCGCGCAGCCACCGCCCACACCAGCGCGAAGGATGCTGCGCGGGGGGAGAATGTCTCTTTCCATTTTTATGAGGGGCCACTGCTGGAGCGGGCGCGGTATGAGCTGCAGGAGGGGCGCTGGCTGTCTGAGAAGAGCGTCAATGAAGGGGTCATCAGCGCTGACCTGGCCGATTTTTACCGGGTGGGGGATGTGGTGCCGTTTACATTTCAGCAGGGGCTGCCTGTGCAGGTTACCGTGCCCGTGAAGATCATCGGTATTTTGGAGGAGGATGAGCGCATCCTGCACTTTATGTCGGGCGGCGCCTCCGAGAGCCTGGATAAGCTTTTTACCGAGCCTTCCGCTTGCATTCTCGTGCATCGTGTGCAGGGGGAAACAGGAACACCTGTGAGCCGGTCAACGCCGATGGCCTCTGTCATTCTGACGGATCGATCCTATCAGCAGGCGCCTGAGCAGAGGCAGAGCGCGGAATATGGCAGCCTGCTTTCTGTGGCTGCCATGGAGGCTGCTACGAATGCCTACAATGCCCACCGCGTGACGCAGCAGCTGCTGCTTGCGGGCCTGCTGCTTTTGCTCGCCGCTGTGGGCATCGGGACGAATCACTTTGTGGCGCTTCTTTCGCGTGAAAAGGAGTTTGCGGTTTACTATATGTGCGGCCTGAGCTGGAGGAGCTGCACGCTGTTGCTGACCCTGCGCAGTGCTCTGCTGCTTGGCCTGCCGGCGCTGCTGGCGGTTGCCCTGCTACAGGTGGATGCCGTGCTGCAGCCATTCGGCGCGCTGCGCATCGGCTGGGGCAATATACTGATTTCCGTTTTGCTGCTGGCCGCCGTCTATGGGCTGACGAGCCTCCCCTTGCATTGGAAGATGCGGCGGATGAGCCCGGTCGTGCTGTTTCACAAGGAGTGATTGCGATGGAGGATATCATTCAGTTATCACATATTTGCAAAACCTACTTCCCCGGCACAGAGCAGGAGGTGCGGGCGCTGGATGACGTGACTCTGACGATCCCGGCAGGGTCGTTCTGTGCCGTGCAGGGCGCCTCAGGGGCAGGCAAATCCACCCTGCTCCACATCATCGGCCTGCTGGATACGCCAGATCAGGGGGCGTACTCCTTGCTGGGAAGGCAGGTCTCTTCGCTTGGGGATGCAGCGCTGTCCCAGCTGCGCAATGCATATTTTGGGTTTGTGCTTCAGGATTTTGCGCTTATTCCGGGGCGCACTGTCTATGAAAACGTAGCGATTCCGTTGATCTTCGGCGACGCCAGGGCGTGCGAAATAAAGCCGAGGGTGCGCGAGGTGCTCGCCCGGGTGGGGGTACCCGATTTGGAGAAGCGGTATCCCAACGAGCTGTCCGGAGGGCAGAAGCAGCGGGTCGCCATTGCGCGGGCGCTAGTCAACCGCCCGCAAGCCATCCTGGCGGATGAGCCGACTGGAGCGCTGGATAGTAAGACAGGCCGAGAGGTTATGGAATGCTTTCGGCAGGTGAACGAGAGCGGTATCACCGTGATCATCGTCACGCACGACGGGATGGTTGCCTCCTATTGCAGGCGGCTGCTGCGGCTGGAGGATGGGCGGCTGACCTATGATGGCGCGACCCCGGCAGGGTGAGTGCCTACAGCGTCCCTTCTTCAAACGCCGTGCGGAACCACACGTCCCGCACGGTGAAGGTTTTCCCCTGAAGATAGTCCAAGTGCTCTGCATCCGTTTGAAAATCAAATTGAAGCTGATAGGAATACAGACATTGCTTTTTGTAGCCGCCGTACCGCTTGTTTTGCGTGTTGGTGCCGTACTTCCCATCTCCCAGCAGGGGATGGCCGATAGAGGCGAAATGCGCGCGGATCTGATGCGTTCGCCCCGTTAAAAGCTCCACCTCTACCAGGCTCAGTCCGTTGCGGTAGCCGAGCACATGGTAGCGGGTGCGGATCGTTTTGGCGCCGGGGCACATCGTATCCCGCACATAGACGCGGTTTTTCTTTTCGTCCTTCAAGAGGTAGCCCTCTAATGTGGCCTCCTGCTGCGCCAATTTGCCGATCACCAGGCACAAATACCGCTTGTGCAGCTCACGGTTTTTCATCTTTTCATTCAATACGCGCAGGGTGGCCGCATTTTTGGCGGCAATTACAATCCCACCTGTGTTGCGGTCGATGCGGTTGACGAGCGCGGGCGTAAAGGAACGTTCGTCTGCCGGATCGTATGCGCCTTTTTCATAGAGGTATCGTTTTACACGAGTGATGAGCGTATCGACGTATTCCCGTTCATCCGGGTGGCAGAGCAAGCCGGCCTTTTTATCGAGCAGCAGCAGATTTTCATCCTCGTAGACAAGATCGAGGCGGGAGGAAGCGCTCATAAAATCGTAGCGCTTTTCCGGCTGAATAAAAAATTCATCGTTGATATACATATCTATAACATCCCCCGCCTGTAGCCGGGTGGAGATTTCGGCGCGCCGGCCATTCAGCTTAATCCGCTTTTTGCGGATATATTTATAAAGCAGTGGTTGCGGCAGATTGGGCAGTGCTTTGGTCAGGTATTTATCCATCCTTTGATTCGCGTCGTTTTGTTGTATGGTAAAGCTTTTCAAGCGCAACACCTCTTCGCAAAAGCAGTGGTTCCTCACGGAAAACGGTTTCAGTATAACATATTTCGAGGCTTTTCAAAAGGCCGGAAATGCAGTATAATTGCCGTAAATAGCTTTTCGTTTTCGTGAGCAGCGTCATTGGAGAGGAGGGCTCTGCGGGTGGAAAAGGGGTTGCATGAGGGCCATCGTGACCGGCTGCGGCAGCGTTTTCTGCGCGAGGGCCTGGAGCAGTTTGAGCCGCATAACGTGTTGGAGATTTTGCTTTTTTACGCGATTCCCAGGCAGGATACCAATGAGATCGCGCACAGGTTGATCGACGCGTTTGGTTCCCTTTCCGCTGTGTTTGACGCCTCGGTTGAGGATTTGACCAGAGTGGGAGGCGTCGGGCTGAATACGGCTGTTTTGATTAAGCTGATGCCAGCTGTGAACCGCCGGTACCTAGAGGATCGTGCGCTCAGAGGCTTCGATGCCTTTTCCTCGCGGGCCTGCGGCGAGCTTTTGGTTTCAAAATTCAATGGCGTGACGGTGGAGCGGGTTTTGCTGCTGTGTATGGATAACCGGGGACGGGTGCTGCATTGCGCCGTTGTTTCGGAGGGGACGCAATCCATGGTAGATATCAGCAATCGAAGGATTGTGGAGACGGCGCTGCGCTATAACGCCTCCTGTGTTGTACTGGGGCATAATCATCCGAACGGTGTTCCAGCGCCCTCACAGTCGGATGTGGAAACGACGCGTGCACTTGCACGGCTGCTTCGGTCGATGGATATTAGGCTTTACGATCACATCATCGTGGCGGATGGGGAATATTTCTCCATGGCGGATTGCGAGAAATTTTCGCTGATTTTTGCGGAGCCTTATCGGTAAGGGGGAATACGCCGATGCGTTGTGAAACATATCCTCTTCATACGCTGGGGGAGTATCGGTATGTTGTGATATTGTCCATGTATCGCGGCCGGCTGCTTTTGAGCCGCCATCGGGAGCGCGCCACGTGGGAGACGCAGGGCGGCCATATTGAGGTGGGAGAAACACCTCTGGCTGCCGCGCGACGGGAGCTGTTTGAGGAATCCGGAGCTGTGAAGTACCGGTTGGATCCGGTGTTTGATTACCGGGCGGGCAGCCCTGGGGCATGGGGGAATGGCGTGGTTTTTCTCGCAGAGATCGAGGCGCTTGGCCCCTTACCGGAGAGCGAAATAAAAGAAACCGCCCTTTTTGAGCGGCTGCCGCAGGCGCTTACCTACCCGGATATTACGCCGCCTCTGCTGCAAAAGGCTGCTGCGCTTTGGCCGCAAGCGCAATATGAGGCTTTTTTGTAACGGCCTATTCGGAAGGAGTTGCATTGAAAAAAGAGGCGGGGGATAAAAAAGGTTTGAGGGACGGCATATGACCGTCCCTCTCTGTTTCGTCAGACAATATTCTGCATATCCGCCATTTGTTCTGCATTAAGCAAGCTGCTCTTGGATGAGTTTTATTAATTCTGAGAATATGGTATAAAGTTTAGTGCCTTTGAATTGCAGCCAAAGCTGCTGCGGCGGCTCTACTTCCTTTTCCTCAAAGGTTAACGCTTCGCTGCCATCATCAATAATCAGCGCTTGGCTCAGGCAAAGGCCACCTTCGCCAAACAACTCCATACGGACATATTGGAACTCCTCTGCGCCCGCGATCTGATCCAGATTCAGCGTCACCGGTTCGGAGCCGATTTCCGTTTTGTATATCACCTTGCCATTGGCGATAAATTGTACGGTATGGCTGTCGCGTGCAGAGACTATGATGCTGTGCCCCTCCACTGTCAGGGAGGTGAACATCGGATAGGGCAGGTCGGTATTCATGACGTTGAAATCTTCCGCAGGGCCGATAGTATCGTTTGCCCGAAGGCACCTTGTCACGCCGAAGAATGCGCCGCTTTGCATGGTTTCCTTGATGTTTTCAACGGTATTCTCCTCCATCATAAAAACGCTGTAGGAGGAATCCACCGTTCCGATGTGGTGCGCGTCGGTATTGCTAAAGCCGATCACCGTTTTTCCATAGGGCAGGCAATACATTAAAAGATTATCCCAGAGAATGCGGTCATAACCGGTTGTGCCGTTGCGTTCATTCAGAACTTCTATGCCGAGGCAGGAATCGTATTTCAAAATCAAATCCCCGAACAGGGCAATATGATATGGGTCGTTCACCGCGTCGGGATTGGCGTTGGAATCGATCCAATCTCCCGGGTGGTTGATATGGGAAAGGCCTCCGTTTTCATCGATATAGGCAAGAGCCTCTTCATAGCCCCATTCATTTTCTGCGCCGATAAAGCCATTGCCCTTATCGGCCGGCAGGAAGTAGCCGTTGACATGGTTTTTGGTCAGGGAGAGATTGTTAAACTCATTCGCCCCCAAAACCGGAGTCATCTTTTTGCCGCGGTTATCGTAGGTGCCGTTTTGTATGGCTTCGTACTCCGCATCGCTCAGATGCTCGAACGGATTGTCAATGATGAGCTGGTAGAGATACAGAGGATGAAGCTTGGGATGTGCGTTCCAATCCACACCGGTGATACCATGGTCGGCAACTGCTAGGAAATCATAATCCTGCCGGTATGCCTCCTTGACCATCACTGCCAGGGTATCATCCGCGTCGCTGTAAGTGGAGTGGGAATGCAGAGAGCCTTTATATGCGCCCCAGGCGTTTTCCCCTTCCCAAATGACGTCTTCATAGGGCGAAACAATCACATAATCCGCCGTTTCCTGCGCGGCAAAAGCCGATAGCCCAAGTCCGCCCTGTGCCATCAGGAGCAGCGATAGGGCGATACAGACCGCTGCTTTTCCTCTTTTCATGACAAAGCCCTCCTTTACGTTAAACAAAAGAAGCTGCTTATGCGAATGCCAATAGAGAGAGGCCATTCGCACCGGTAAATAGTCTCACGACAGCCGGCCTCGCTTTTGGCCGCTTCTTTTTTGCAGATGATAGTGTTATTTTAATAAAATCATCTCTATATGTCAACGGATTTTATAAATATTTTTACACTCGCTTTATATATTGCCGAAGATGAAAACACCATGCACGAAGAGATGAAACATAGAGAGGGGCGCCATTCCCAATAACGTTTCCTCCGTTCGGTTATTCAGTGGTAACCTGTTTGCCTGCTGCTTTGAAGCAGGATGAAGAGGAGCCGGTCGCCTTCTCCAACGCCATGTGCGAGCTAATGGTGTAAAAAATAAAAAGAGCAAATGAGTGAGTGCACAGCTTCGCAATGACAATTGCGGGACTGGGGCTTGCTTTTTAGGCAACTCTTTTATAAAATAAAGAGGATAGATTTTATAAACAGGGATTAGCAATATCCCCCTTACTTGAACTCTTGAAAGAAGGTAATCTCATGTTGCAGCCGCAATCCTTCGATTTCTCCAAAACCAAAACCTTTTCCGCCAGGGAGCGCCATAATCTTGTGCGGATTGATAACCTGCGCACCCCGGGCGCGCAGGAGGACAACCTATTTCACAGCGCAGAATTTGACGTGCTGATTGAAAAGCTGGCCAGCGCAAGGGCGGCAGGGCACACCATCACCTGCTTTATTGGCGCACATGTGATCAAATGTGGTCTTTCCCGCTATCTGATATGGTTGATGGAGCACGGCTACATCACGCATCTGGCCTCCAACGGCGCAGGCAGCATCCATGATTTTGAGTTGGCTTATCTGGGAGGCACCTCGGAGCATGTTCCCACTGCGATTGAGGATGGCAGCTTTGGCATGTGGGAGGAGACGGGGCGGTGGATGAATGAGGCGATCCGCGATGGCGCGGCCAAGGGCTATGGATATGGGCAGAGCCTGGCGGATTATGTGGAGCGCCATAAATCCCGCTTCCCTAATCTGGAGGACTGCGTTTTCTACCGTGCATATGAGATGGGTGTTCCTGTGACCTACCATGTTACGATTGGAACGGATATTATCCATCAGCACCCCTATGCGGATTTTGCAGCGATCGGGCAAACCAGTGGTGTTGATTTTGGATATTTTTGCCATTCCATTGCTGCATTAGAGGGTGGCGTTCATATGAACATAGGCTCCGCTGTTACGGGTGCGGAGGTGTTTTTGAAGGCGCTGTCCATCGCGCGCAATCAGGGGCATCCCACGCGCAGCATCACCACGGCGAATTTTGATATTATTCCTCTGGGAGACTACCGAACGGATATCAGCAAGGATCGTTATGACTATTACTATAGGCCGCGCAAAAACGTGATGAACCGTCCCACCTCGCAGGGCGGTACGGGGCTGTATATCTATGGCAACCATATGGAGACGATCCCCAGCCTTTATGCAAGGCTAAGCGATCGCATATGAGCAGCAGGGAGGGGCAGGTATGTTAAACCAGGTCATGCTGACCGGACAGCGGGTGCGTGAGCTTGCAGATGCGATCCGTAAGGTGAAGATTTGTGTAGTGGGCGATATTTGCCTGGATCTGTATTGGTATGCGGATATGCGGCGCAGCCGCCTTTCCCGTGAAACACCGCATTTTCCTCTGCCGGTCGTGCAGGAGAGGAGCTCCCCGGGCGGCGGCGGAAATGTGGTAGCCAATGTGCAGGCGCTTGGCGTTGCGCGGCTGCTGCCGGTGTCCCTCATTGGCGAGGACTGGCGTGGGTTTCTTTTGAGGAATTGCCTGGAGGCACAGGGGATCGATTGCACTTATATCCTGCAAAGCGGCCACTGGAGGACCCCATGCTATTGTAAGCCCATGCGGATGGGCATTTCCGATGTGGTTTATGAAGACCCCAGGCTTGATTTTGAAAACCTGAAGCCGATGAGCGCTGTGGACGAGGCCCGAGTTTTGGAGGCCTTGGAGCAGGCGGCCGCGCAGGCGGATGTGATCGCCGTGTCTGATCAGTGCGGCTGTGGGGTGGTTACCCCAGCGGTTCGGGAGAAGCTATCCGCTCTGGCAGGCGATCATACCGTCATTGTGGATAGCCGGGAGCGGGCTGCCGCCTATACCGGTGTGATAATCAAGCCAAATGAAGTGGAGGCGGCCGCTGCCTCCGGGCGGGATGCCGGTGACCGCCAACTGACCGTTGAAGAATATGCGGAAATTGGCCGCACCCTGTGCCAGAAAACCGGCAAGCCGGTGGTGATCACCCTGGGTGAGCGGGGCGCGCTCTGGTGTGATGAGAGCGGGGTGGCGCTGGCTGGTACCGTCAGGGCAGATCCACCGTTGGATATTGTGGGGGCAGGGGATACCTTCCTCTCCGCGTTTGCCTGCGCCCTTGCTGCGGGCGCACAGGGTGGCGAGGCGCTGGCTTTTGCCAACCTAGCCTCCGGGGTGACCGTGAAGAAAATTGGCACAACCGGCACCGCCAGCATGGAAGAAATCTTACAAAAATATCAGGAGAATCATGTATGAGTGGAACGATCAATCAGTTGGAGATTCTGCACCCTGAGCATCTGCCGCAGGGGCGGATTCGGGCGGCGATCTTCGATTTTGACGGCACGTTTTCCACCTTGCGCTGCGGGTGGGAAGAGGTGATGCGCCCCTTGATGCTGGAAATGATCTCCAGTGGGCCGGCAGATCAGGCGGATGCAGCGCTGAAACGGGAAGTAGAGGCGTATATCGATGAGTCCACAGGCATTCAGACCGTGTATCAGATGCGCTGGCTGGCAGAGCGCGTCTACGCTGCCGGGCGGGGCGTTCCGCAGCGAGATGAGTGGTGGTATAAGGCGGAATATAACCGCCGCCTGATGAAGTGGGTGGAGCAGCGTTTGGCCCGGCTGGAGTGTGGGGAAGACCCGCCGGAGCAGTATATTATTGTAGGCGCGGTGGAGTTTCTGCATGCGCTGCGCGGGCTTGGGATTGATACGTATCTGGCTAGTGGTACAGACCATCCGGATGTGATGCGAGAAGCCGGGGCGTTGGGCGTGGCGGATTGCTTTACCGCGATCAAAGGCGCGCCGGAGCATCAGGCCGCCTGCTCCAAGGAAGCGGTTCTACGGATGATTTTGGAGGAGAAGGGTTTGCCGGGAGACCGCTTGTTGATGGTGGGGGACGGCAAGGTGGAAATTGCCCTGGGCGCGGCATGCGGTGCCTATACACTGGGTGCTGCGACAGATGAGCAGGCGCGCAGCGGGCTGAATCCTGTTAAGCGGGCCAGGCTGATCAGGGCCGGTGCGGATGCGGTCATCGGGGATTTTTCGAATCTTTCAGAGCTTCTGGCATGGCTCGGCGTCTCCTGAACAGAGAGGCTCAGGCCGGCTGCTTTTTATTTTGTGGCGAGCCGGTGTGTATGAGAGCATCGGCCGGCGCGCATATTGTAACAAAGAGGGGAGAGGCTTTCCATGAAACAGCGTACCGCCCAATTCTATGAGGATTTTTTCAGGCGGCAGCCACAGCTGGAGTGCCTGCGCAGCGCTGTGGAGCAGGCAATTTTACTGCTCACACATACCTTTACTGCCGGGGGAAAGTTGCTGCTGTGCGGCAACGGCGGCAGCTGTGCGGATTGCGACCACATCGCGGGAGAGCTGATCAAAGGTTTTCTGCTGAAGCGGCCAGTCCCTGCGGAATTCGCTGAGACGATGCAGCGGGAATTCCAGGCGGAAGGGGCCGCCATTGCACAGCAATTGCAATGCGGCCTGCCCGTCATCTCGCTTTGCGCTCATGCGGCGGCGATCTCCGCCTATGCCAACGATGCGGACGCAGAGCTGGTTTATGCCCAGCAGGTATTGGCTTACGGCCGGAAGGGGGATGTGTTGCTTGGCATCAGCACCTCCGGCAATGCGCGCAATGTGGCCGCTGCTGCGCAAACTGCACGGGCGCTTGGCCTTACAGTGGTTGCGCTCACGGGGAAGGATGGCGGGCGCCTTGCGGGCCTTTCCAGCCTTGCACTGATTGCACCGGAGCAGGAAACCTACCGCATTCAGGAGTGCCATCTCGCGCTTTATCACTTGCTGTGCGGTGCGGTGGAGTCCGAGCTGTTTGAGCGGTGAGTGGGCTTCGGTCGCCATATGCCGCCTGGGTCTATCGTTATGTTTGATGCTCTGACCGGGGCCTTCCGTCTACCTCAGTGGTAGAACCCTTTCAATAGGCCAATGCGGCAGGCTCCATACTTTTCTGGCGGGCTCGTGAGGGGACTTGCCTGCCTATCGGCAGGCAAGCGAGTGCCCTGTGTGCAACGCCTTATCCTGTTTTTACAGACGATGCTTAGGGCTGTAGAGTGCTTTCCACGCCCCCCCGGCGGCGCTTGTCTGCTTCCTGTATCGGCCGGCTTGCTGCACCGTTTAGCAGCCGAAGCGGGCGAATTTATCCAGCTGCCGTTCGATTTCGAGCAGGCGGTTGTATTTGCACACGCGGTCCGTCCGCGCAGGCGCGCCCGTTTTGATCTGCCCGGCGTTGAGCGCTACTGCGATATCCGCAATGGAGGTATCCTCCGTTTCGCCGCTGCGGTGGGAGAGGATTGTTCCATATCCGTGTGCTTTGGCGAGCCGGACGGCTTCCATGGTTTCGCTGAGGGTGCCGATCTGATTGGGCTTGATCAGGATGGCGTTTGCACAGCCGTGCGCAATTCCGTCCTTCAAACGGCTGGGATTTGTTACGAACAGGTCGTCGCCCACAATCTGCACCTGCTGCCCTATTTGGCGGGTAATTTCTGCAAAGCCCTCATAATCCTCCTCAGCGAGCGGATCCTCAATGGATTGGATTGGATACTCCTGTGCAAGCTGCTGAAAATGATCAATCAGCTCCTGCGTAGTCAGCTGTTGGCCGCTTTTGGGCAACCGGTAACCTGCTTGTGTTTTCCATTCGCTGGAGGCAGCGTCAAGCGCGATGCGTATCTCCTTCCCCGGGCGGTAGCCGGCCCGCTCCACAGCCTCCAGCAGGAGCTCAAGGGCCTGCCGGTCGCTCTCCAGATCCGGCGCATAGCCGCCCTCGTCGCCTACTGTGGTGGAAAGCCCGCGCTCTTTCAGTGCTTTGCCAAGCTGGGCGTAGGTTTCCACCGCCATGCGCATCGCATGTGAAAAGCTGTTTGCACCCACCGGGAAGATCATAAACTCCTGAATATCCATATTGTTGCTCGCATGCGCGCCGCCGTTGAGGATATTCAGCATCGGTACTGGGAGCGTTACTGCGTTCACGCCACCCAGATAACGGTAAAACGGCATTCCGCAGAATTTGGCAGCCGCTTTGGCACAGGCGAGGGAGACTGCGAGGATCGCATTAGCCCCCAGTCGGGATTTGTTATCTGTTCCGTCTAGCGCACACATCGCGAGGTCGATTGCCTGCTGGTTGGTCGCCAGCATGTCGTTGAGTGCGCCGCTGATATGGGCGTTGATGTTATCAACGGCCTTTTGTACACCCTTTCCATTATATTCCTCGCTGCCATCTCTCAGCTCGCAGGCCTCATATCTGCCGGTCGAAGCGCCTGATGGTACGCTCGCACACGCCTGCGTACCATCGCGCAGAGTGACGTAGGCCTCTACCGTGGGGTTGCCGCGCGAGTCAAAAATCTGCCTGCCCATCACGGAGGTAATTCTTTCATTGTTCATTGTGATTTCCACCTTTCCGGCCCAAGGCCAAGAGGATTGTTCGGCCTTTTTAGGATAACCGGATTTTACGTGAAATTGAGTATTGAAAAAAATTCTCCTCGGCACATGGCGGATGTAGAGTGAATTGACAAATCGAAATGTTTTGATATAATGATTTGAGAATATTTTCCCAAAATAAAGAAGGAGGAAACTGCTATGCCAACAGGGATTTTGATCCCCAAGCTTGTCACCACGGTTCTGCTACTGATTTCGAATGTCATCACCATGTTCCTGCCGAATTTTGTCCAGCTGGATGAAAACCGGTTTTATCGGGATATGGAGTCCCTCACGATTTTTGAGAATACGCTGGAGGCTCCTATTCCGCAGACGGAGGTTTCCAAGCTGGTGGAGGAGCATTTCCGCGCGCCACTGCCGGAGGGGAAAACGGAAAAGAAAGCTTTGGTCATGGGCTGGGATGGCGCCCGCTGCGACGGCTTTGCCAACTTGGATCCGGAGAATGCATACAGTGGCGTTTATAAGCTGCTCAACGACGGCGGCAAGGCCTATATCGGCTATTGTGGCGGCGTGCCTTATCCGGCGGTCAACACACAGGCTACGAGCACAGCGCCCGGCTGGGCGTCGATTTTGACGGGAGAGTGGGCGGATGTTCACGGCATTACAGATAATGGCCAGATCAAGAGCCTAGATACGCTGACCATCCAGACACGCCTGGCACAGGAGGGGCTGGTTGATAAGGCCACGTTCTATACGCTTTGGAACGGCCACTTCAACGAGACGGACGGTACGTATGCTGCTGAAATCCAGTATTGTAAGGAGAATAATCTTCCGGTAGAATTTGAGCTGATTGAGGATGACGGCGCTGATTTTTACATCCAGCAGCGCACGAAGCAGGAGATTTTGGATCCCAATGGCGCTGACTTGATCTTCTCCATTTTTGAGGTGGGCGATCACACAGGCCACAATTATAAGTTCGGCAACTACAATCCGTTTTACCGTGCAGCCATCCAGATTGACGACCTGCATCTCTATGGCCTGCTCCGAGCGATAGAATCGCGCGAGACCTATGACACTGAGGATTGGCTGATCGTTGTTGCCAGCGATCACGGCGGTGTGGATTATGGTCATGGCGGTCCCACGATCATGGAGCGCACGACCTTTATCCTGACGAATCAAGAAATCGACCAGTAAAGCACAAAAATGATGAGGCCCTGGGGAGTTTTTCCTCCCCAGGGCCTCTGTAAACACTGCTGAATAACAGGGCGGCTTATGCGCCGAATGCCGTTTTATACACGCCGAGCACAAGCTCTTTGGTGCAGGGGCGCGGGTTGCCGCCCGTGCACACATCCGCCATTGCGGCGTCTGCCAGGGCGTCGAGATCCTCTTCCTTTACGCCGATTTCCCGCAGGGTCTGCGGAATGCCGACGTCAATGGAGAGCTGGCGTACAGCGTCGATCGCTGCCTTACGGTATTCCGCCTGCGACATTTCATCCACGCCTGCAACTCCCATCATCCGGGCGATCTCACGGAATTTTTCACCGGTATATTCTGCGTTGAATTCCATCACGTAGGGCAGCAGTACGGCATTGGCCACGCCGTGCGGCGTATCATAAAAAGCGCTCAGGGGATGTGCCATGCCGTGCACAACGCCAAGGCCCACATTGGAGAATGCCATGCCCGTCACATACTGGCCAAGTGCCATATCGCGGCGGCCCTCTGGATCATTGGTAACCGCCTTGCGCAGGGAGCGGGCAATCAGCTCAATCGCCTTGAGGTTGAGCGTATCGGCAAGCTCCCAGGCGCCCAGCGTTGTGTAGCCTTCAATTGCGTGCGTCAGTGCATCCATACCGGTGGAGGCGGTCAGTCCCTTGGGCATGCTGCTCATCATCTCCGGGTCGACAACGGCGACAACCGGAATATCATGCGGATCCACGCAGACGAACTTGCGGCGCTTTTCTTCATCTGTAATGACATAGTTGATTGTGGTTTCAGCAGCTGTGCCAGCTGTGGTTGCAACGGCAATCACTGGCACACTCTTGTGCTTCGTCGGGGCCGTGCCCTCAAGGGAGACAACGTCGGCAAACTCCGGGTTGTTGATGATAATGCCGATGCCCTTTGAGGTATCCTGCGGGGAGCCGCCTCCGATGGCGATCATATAGTCCGCACCGGCCTGCTTGAAAGCCTCTACGCCCGCCTGTACGACAGCGACGCTTGGGTTTGCCTTGACCTTGTCAAAAATTTCGTAGGCAAAGTGATTTTCATCCAGCAAATCGGTCACCTTTTTCACAACACCGAAGCGGACAAGATCCGCATCCGTTACGATCAACGCCTTCTGGAAGCCACGGGCTTTGATTTCTGTGACAATTTCCTGGATTGCGCCAGCACCGTGGTAGCTGGTTTCATTGAGAATAAAACGATAGGCCATTGCTGCAAAACTCCTTTACGATAAATTTCACCAGGCAAAGGGTGCCCCTTCACCGGCGGGGGGAGGAAAACCTCTCACGAAAATTATAGCTCTGAGCCGTAGAACAGTCAAGAAAAGCTTGTGAAAAAAATAACCATTGCGAAGCAGGCGATGGTCTGCTGTTTTCTCTGGCGTTTTGTCATAATTGGACAAAACCAGCCCCGAAAATTGGCCAGAATTTTTGGAGGCAAGTTTGCAAGCCTCCCTATGCAAAGGTGTGAAAATAAGGTACAATAGAATACGGAAAGCAACGGGGAGTTTCGTGTGCGAAAACATAGGAGGGTGTAGCATGCCGGATAATCTGGACGAATTCAGTACCATTCCTTTTGGTAAGCTGGGGATCATTGCCCTACCGGGCTGCGAGGAGATTGGCCGCAAAATTGACCGTTATATTGTAGAGTGGCGTGAGAAGCGGGAGAGCGAGCATAAAACCACGATCGCGTTCGCCGGCTATCAGAAGCCGACCTATTTAATGAAGGTCAATTTCCCACGCTTTGGCACTGGCGAGGCCAAGGCCTCCATTTCCCAATCTGTGCGCGGCTATGATATTTTTATTGTGGCCGACATGTTCAACTATGGCGAGACCTATAAGATGTATGGCCAGACTGTGCCGATGAGCCCAGACGAGCATTACGCCAACCTCAAGCGTGTGATTGCCGCCATCGGCGGCAAGGCGCACCGAATTACCGTCATCATGCCGATGCTGTACGAGGGCCGCCAGCATAAGCGCTCTGCGCGTGAATCCCTTGACTGTGCGCTTGCGCTGCAGGAGCTGTGCCAGATGATGGGCGTTGATAATATCATTACCTTTGATGCGCATGATCCACGCGTGCAGAACGCCATCCCGCTCAAAGGCTTTGAAAATGTGCAGCCGGCTTACCAGATGATCAAGGCGCTGGTCAACCATGTGGACAACCTGAAAATCGACCGCGATCACCTGATGATCATTTCGCCGGATGAGGGCGGGATGTCCCGCTGCATTTATTACGCCACCGTTTTGGGGCTCGATTTGGGCATGTTTTATAAGCGGCGCGATTTTTCCCGCATTGTCGATGGGCGCAACCCTATTCTGGCGCATGAATTTTTGGGTGACAATGTGGAGGGGAAGGATGTTATTATCGTTGACGATATGATCTCCTCCGGCGAATCGATGATCGAGGTCGCGAGGAAGCTCAAGGATTTGCAGGCAAACCGTATTTTTATATGTACCGCATTCGGCCTGTTTTGCAATGGTCTGGAGGTGTTTGACGAGGCCTATCGGAAGGGCCTGTTTAACCGTGTGTTTACTACGAACCTGGTTTACCGCACGCCGGAGCTACTGCAACGCGAGTGGTACACTGAGGTGGATATGTCGAAATACATCGCCTATATTATCGATACGCTCAACCACGATTTATCAATCAGCAAGCTGCTTAATCCCTCCGACCGCATTTACAGCTTCCTGAAAAAGCGCGGATATCAGATTCATGAGGCGAACAATATCAAGCCGTAAAAGGCGGTCGTAGCAGTATTGAAACCAGTTGCTGCAATTGTGGGCAGTCACCCGGAAGGAGGATTCGGGGTGGTTGCCCATTTGTGTTTGGCGGAGGGGGATAGGCTATGCCTTTTTGCAAAAAAGCCGTTCCTATCTAGAAAAAGCTTGACGGAGTGCTGGTATTTTTGTATAATTAATCTAAATTATTTGCGGCAGACGGATGGAATTCCGCAATATCTGCAAAGCATGGCTTGTATGCTCTGTCTGGTTTGCCCTTCGTGAAAGCACAGAGCAAGGCTGTATATGCCAAATATTGTAAAGGGGAGCATGAACGATGATTTGTCCGAAGTGTGGGAAAACCAATGAAGATGGTAGCGCCGCATGCGCTTACTGCGGCGCGGATTTTAAGGCAATAGAGCATCGCGAGAAACCCTCCGGCAGCTTTGCCAAAAAACATAAAGCGCTTACGGCCGTGCTGATTGTGCTTGCCGTGCTGATTGTGGGCGGGGCTGCGGCAGGCTATTTTCTCTCCCAGTCCCATCCTGTCATCAAAGAGGGCGCTGAGGCTTTTTCGATCAGCGAGAGCGGCGTGCTGACCAAGTATGCCGGCCCGGGCGGAGATGTTGTGATTCCGGACGAGGTCACGGCAATTGGAGATGGGGCTTTCCAGGGTTGTGAAACGGTTACCTCCGTTGTGATCCCGAAGCATGTCACCAGCATTGGCGCCAGCGCATTTGAGGATTGTAAAAATTTGAAAAAGGTTGTCATGCCTGATACACTGGATAAAATTGCGGAGCGCACCTTTGAAGGCTGCCGCTATTTAACGGACGTGACGGTTCCTGAGGGCGTATCGATCATTGAGGAGCGCGCCTTTGGCGACTGCACAGAGCTGCTTGAGATTACGATCCCCGGTAGCGTGAAACGGATTGATATTTATGCGTTCTGGGCCTGCAATAAGATGCAGCGTATCACGTTGGGAGAGGGGCTGGAGGTGATCGGGGATTCTGCGTTTGGCGTGTGCAGAAACCTGTCTGAGGTGGCGCTTCCCTCCACTTTGACAACAATTGAGGATTCCGCATTCTGGAAATGCGAATCACTGGAGAAATTGACCATGCCCAAGAGCGTCGTTTCAGTTGGCTCCGAGGTATTCCCGGTTGCGGACGATCATCCGATCACAATTGTTGGCGAAAAAGGCTCGTTTGCAGAATCTATGGCGGCGGAAAACCCCAACTATACCTTTGTGGAGATGGCGGGCTGATTTCGCGCATCGCTCTATTCCAACATAATTTTTGGGGCCATTGCACGAGGCAATGGCCCCGTTTTATGCATGGCGGAGCGTTCCTATTTTATTTGAAGCTGCTGTTGCCCCCGAAAGATGGTCAGAGGAGAACCGCCGGCGCAGCGCGGTAGGGTTTTAAGTGTGATGGCGGTTGCACCCGCCTTGCGAATGACATCCCCTTTGCGGATGCCGCGACGGTATAACGGGGAGAGGATGGAGAGCCTTTCTACATAAACGCCCTGTAGGTCAGGCAATCCGCAAAGGGAACGGCGTGTCTCGTCAATCTCCGAAAACCGGCCGCCAGATTGTTTGACCGTTTTTATCTGTGCTGCGTTCGCGATCTCGTGCTGTGGGGGCTGTGGGCATCCCTCACGGCCAAATTGAAGTGAGATAGGCCGGAAACTGATCTCAGAGGGGAAGTGTTGCTCGAGCGGATCGCCCTTTGGCGTGGGCAGGAACAGATTGTGCTTCCCGCGCAGGAGGGGGCTGCGCCGGGCTTTGGGGTGGGCCGCATAAAACAGGTTCTCAGAAATTTCGGTGGTATACCCGGCATGCAGAAGTACAACGCGCAACGGCTCCGAGCAAAGGATCACGTTGTGCGTGATCCGGTCGTCATTGCCTGTATAGGTGGCGTGCAGGTCAAGGGGGGCATCCATCAGCAGATTGTTGCGCACGGTGCGGAAGAACCCCTCGCGCAGCTTGATGCCAACCCCGTAGCAGAGGTTCTCCGTAATTTCGTAGTTGGAGGAACCATCATCCAGATCAATGCCGAATCCACGATGGCCGGTAATACGGTTGTGGTGAATGTGGGTAGTCTCGATTGCGTCAAGCAGGGCATAGGGCTTCTTTGCTTTGCCGCGCCGGCCCATCGTATCTTCTCCGCCGAGAGACCAGAAACGGTCGCGGCCCCAGCTGTTGAAAGGGCCGTGGTCCCCGGTCTCGCGCACGCAGTCAAACAGGTCATTGTCTTCAATTTTGTGCCCGCCAAAGCAGCCGTCGCAGATGTTAATGCCCGCACGGGGTAGGTGATGGATGGTGTTCCCGCGCACGGTCACATGGCTGGCAACGCTCAAGGTGACAGCAGCAGATTGTTTTTCAAACCGGCCAAGGTCATAAAAATAGCAGCTCTCCACTGTGATATCGCGGGGATAGCATTCTGCCTGTGGGCCGGGCTCTTTATCAGAAACGATTGTTTTGTGCTGCTCCCAGGTGGAGAGCTCCCGGCAGGCCTCCTGATCGCCAAAGATGACAATGCCGCTTGCTCCGCAATGGGTAAAATCACAGTGGGAAACGGTAACGGATTCGTTGAACCCCTTCAGGTAAATGCAGTTGCTTCCGATCTCGCGGAACGAGCAGTCACTGAAAGAAATCTGCGCACAGCCTTCCAGAAAAACCGCGCCCTTTGGCGCAATGCACCAATCGCTGCGTGTGCGCTTTTCATAAGTGCTATTGAAAAGCGTTCGGTTCGTCTTTTGAAAAGAAAGGCCGCTGATCTGGATATCCGAGCTGTGCTGAATGTCGAGCAGCGCGTGGCCGGCAGCGTATTCGGCCTGAATCTGTTGGGGCTCCGTTCCCTCTCGAAACATGACGTAAAGCCGGCCTTCCTCCTTGTGGTAAAACCATTCGCCGGGCGTGTCGAGTTCCTCAAAAATATTTTCCACCATTACATAAGTGTCCGAACGGCCGGCGCCGCGGTTGTTATCTCCCACCCAGTCGAGCTGCAAAGAACCATCCGGATTTTTGCCAAGGATTCGGAAGCTGTTTCCGCCCCATTCGCGTTCATGCAGCGCGCGTACATACCCGCCGGCAGGGTTGCTCCATTGGGCGATTCTTTCTGCTGAAAGCGCATCCGCTGCATAGCCGTCAAGAATCTGGCCCAGTTGCTCGTTGGGATAGCGGCACATCGTATAACGTTCCCCGTTGACGAAGAACGCCTCGATCTCCTTACCCTTGCCGATATCGGCGAAATAAATCCCATCCTTCCATGGCTGAAAGGGCGCTGTAACACGCTGCGCGGTAGTCAGGCACACATCGCCCCCCTCTGCTGGATGGATGTGGATTGGCGTGCGGCAGTTGTGGATTTGGATTGGCTGCTCCAGCCGGTAGGCTCCGTTTTGGAGCGTGATTTCAGCAGGCTTTTCCTCATGACGAACCAGATCGATTGCGCGCTGCAATTCTTCTGGGGAGCCACATGAAAGAAATATCCGGTTGTTTGCCATAACAATCCCTCTTTTTCAGAAGATATAGTTACACTGATTGCATAAAACCGTCTGTACGATATCATATCGGACCGGAAAAATCAATGCCGCATGAATATAAAAATGGATGGCACGATATTGACAAATATCCTTGTCAATGCTATGCTGAGCTTGACAAGGATATTTGTCAATTTGAAAGAAGGGAGGAAGCCTTTTGCTCACCAACCGGGTGGCATTTCTACGCAAGCAGGCGGGCTACAGCCAAACGTCTTTTGGAAAACTGATCGGCGTCTCCCGGCAGGCAGTCAGCCTGATTGAGCGGGGAGACTATAATCCTTCCGTCAGCCTGGCCCTGCGGATCTCCCAGGCGCTGGGGGAGCCGGTCGAATCCATTTTTATGCTGAAGGAGGATGGCATGATGCTGTATTGTGGGAATTGTATGCTGCTCTGTGAAAAGGTCGAGTGCCCTGTGTGCGGAAACCGGAAGCTGCGCGCCCCGCAGGCGAACGATCCAGTGTTTTTAACGGCGCAGGATTTTTTTCAGGCACGCATGTTGGAGGATGCGCTGCATGAGGCCGGTATCCCCTGTGAGAAACGTGGCCAGCTTGGCAGGGCAATGACGCTTCGTCTGGGCGAGGGGATGGAGGAATATCAGTTTTTTGTCCCCTTCGGTGCATATGAGAAAAGCATGAAGATCGTAGAAGGGATTTTCGACCCGCCTGGGAAGGAAGGCGCATCTAGCACGTGCCCCGATAAACCATAAGGAGAAAATGGTCGTCCGCGGTGCACATATGGGGTCTGTAAGCATTATTTGATAGAGGAGAATGGAAAGGAGTTTGGAAGTATGATTTATAAGGAATACCAGGGGTCAAAGCTGTCCGCGCTTGGTATGGGCGCGATGCGGCTGCCCGTCATCGACGGCGACGATTCCAGGATTGACGAGGCGGAGACGGAACGTATAGTAGACTATGCCATGGAACACGGCGTCAACTATTATGATACTGCGTGGGGCTACCATGGCGGCCATTCCGAGCCCGTGTTAGGCAGGGCGCTGGGGCGGTACCCGCGAGAGAGCTTTTTCCTTGCGAGTAAATTCCCCGGCTATGATCTTTCCAACATGGGGAAGGTCGAGCAGATTTTTGAAGAGCAGCTCAAGCGGTGCGGCGTGGACTATTTTGATTTTTACCTGTTCCACAATGTGTGTGAGCTGAATATAGACGATTATTTGAATCCGCAATACGGCACCTTTGCATATCTGATGAAACAGAAGCAGGAGGGCCGCATCCGGCATTTGGGCTTTTCTGTGCATGGCAGCTATGACGTGATGCGCCGCTTCCTGGAGGCCTACGGCCATGCGATGGAGTTTTGCCAGATTCAGCTAAATTATCTGGATTGGTCCTTTCAGGATGCCAGGGCTAAAGTGGAGCTGCTTGCACAGAGGAATATCCCCGTTTGGGTGATGGAGCCCCTGCGCGGCGGCCGGCTTGCAACCCTGCCGGAAGACGATACGGCAAAGCTCCGCGCGCTGCGCCCTGAGGAGACCGTCCCGGCATGGGCCTTCCGATTCCTGCAATCGATCCCGGGTGTGACGGTGACGCTCTCGGGTATGTCCAGCATGGAGCAGCTGCAAGCAAATATCCAGACGTTTTCTGAGGAAAAGCCGTTGAACCCGCAGGAGATGGAAACGCTGCTGCACATGGCGGACAGCATGGTCAAAAAAATTGTGCTTCCGTGCACGGCATGCCGCTATTGCGTGAGCCATTGCCCGCAGGAGCTGGATATCCCTTCGCTGCTGGCGCTTTATAATGAGCACTGCTTTACAGAGGGCGGCTTTATTGCGCCGATGGCCCTTTCTGCTCTTCCAGCGGAGAAACGGCCTGAGGCCTGCATTGGCTGCCGGAGCTGTGAGGCGGTCTGCCCGCAGCAGATTCGGATTTCAGAAGCCATGGCAGATTTTGCGGCGAAATGCAGGGGATAAACCGTATGGCGCGGTAAGCGCCCAATTGCAAAAACCGGCCAGAAGGGCGTGACGCTTGCCCTCCTGGCCGGTGTGTTTTTCCCTGCCGCAGCATAGCAGGAGATTTTTATCCAATGTGCTACTGCCGGCAACCGGCCGCCGTAGCCGCCCTATACCTGCGGAGCAGAGGAGACGGCCTTAGACGCAGCATAGGTTTCATACCGGGCCAGAATCTCATCCAGGTGCGTGTAGTTTTCCTGCTGCGTCAGGAGTTTTTGCGCATCCAGATACGGCTGCGCTGCACGGTAGTAGATGGAGTGGCGATCGGTGGCCTCCTGAATGGAGCGGCGGAGCTGCACCTTTTCTGCGTGCAGCTGTTTCAGTTGCGCTTTCAGCCGCTCGATTTCTGCTGTGTTTTTCTGCTCCCGTGCACCCTTCAGCTCCAGGATGGCGTCATGGATTGCAAGCTCGTTTTGATCTTCCGCTTCAAACAGCGTGTCGAATATCGAGCTGTCAAACACCTCAATCCCGTTAGGGAAATATTTTTGAATCGCCTTGCGTGCGGATTTCATTTTTTCAGCCAGTATCAGTGCGTCGCGCCGGCGGTCTTTTTCCTGCTGGGTGCTTTTCGGCATTGCCTTGGCCTGTGCCTTTGTGGGGATGGATACCTGTAAAAATCCATCCAGCCCTGCTGCTATCATGCGGCGGGCGTTTTCGAGCTCCGCCTTTCCCTCTGGGGTATCAAACCGGTGGAGCTCCAGGTCGACAAGGCGCGCGATTTCGATTTTTTCATTCTCTTCCATCGCCTTACGGTGAGCCTTGCGGGCTGCCTTGACCTGCTCCTTGTCGTGGGTTTTGCGTGCGGCGCGGATGCCGTCCTTGGATACGGGGCTGGGCTCCCGGTGTGCGTAGGCCTGTGCCTCACGGATGATTTCGACGGCCTCCGCCATCTTATCCTCCCGGAGGACGTGATTGCCATAATCCTCAAACAGGGCGCGGATTTTTAAAACGGCGACGATCGCTTTTTGACGGGTTTCGGTGAGGTCATAGAAGAAATACGGGATAACGTTCATAATCGCTCCGATAATAGAGGCGGCAACCAGCACCGTGCTGATCTGGGCAAAATAGCCTGGGTCATATAAAACGTCATAGACGTTCGAGCCATCATACCCGAGCGAGAGGGCAACCGTCTCGTTCAGGCCGGCACGGTCGTACAGGGTGGGGAGGACAAAGCTCGTAGCCAGGGAAATCACAGTGCCGATCAGCCCGACGGCAGAGAACATGCCGTCAATGCGCTCACCGGTGATATATTGCTGGTAGTCGCGCACATCCGCGTTGATGCCCGTCACCAAAAGGTTGCTGAGCGTAGTGATAAAATTGTTTGCACAGATGCAGATGGTTAGCGCCCAGATGATCCATGAAGCGCCGGTCTGCCGAACGACCGGGGCCATGAAGGAGAAGAAGAGGACATTCAGCAGATTGGTGGTGAGCAGGATACGCTTTTTGCCGTATTTGCGGATGAAGTATGGCGCAAGCAGCATTGGCCAGAAGGAGGCGTTGCCCGTGATGAGGGTGATGATGGAATACTGCGTGGCTGTGCACACCTGCTGGTAATTATACATCCAGCCGATAAGGGAGCCGGACGCACCCTCCAGGAAGCCGATCCATCCGGCCAGGGAGATTACCCAGAAATATTTATTTTTGGCCACCGCCTTAAACGCATCGATGAATTTTACCTGAATGACATGCGTCTTTGCCTGAACGATTTTTTCCTCTGTGTTGACGTAGATCAGCATGGAGATTGTGAACCCGGCGATGAAAAACAACGGGAACAGCACGCGGTAAACCCGCATGTCATACAGCGTGTTTTCCCCGGTGATGGCCCTGGCGGCCAGCGGCATCACGAAGGAACAGATGGAGGGGGCAAGATTCTCCACAACAGATTTGACGGAGATTACGTCCGAGCGCTCAATGGTGTTGGGCGAAAGAACGTTGACCAGACTGGTATATGCGTCATTAAAGAAGTTGTAGAAGAACTGTAGGGCAATGTTGATCAGCAGAACGAATACATAGGTGGTCAATGTGCCAACCTTTTCATAAGGAAACCAGACGTACAGTACGCCGAGGAGAGCGGTTGGCAGGCCCATGGAGAAAATATATGGCCGGTATTTCCCCTTCATGCTGCGCGTGTTGTCGATCATTCTGGCACGCAGCGCCGTAAGCGGAAAACTTGACAAAATGCTTAGCAGCCAGATTACATAAACCGGCATGGGGCCGATGCCGACGGTATTGCAGATAAAGGCGTTGCCTACGCTGATCATCAGTTGAGGCCCCGCCCATATCAGGAATTTTGCCCCGAAGCCTCCTACAGCGAGGGATAAAATCTCCTTATAGGTCATATAGCGCCCCTCGGGCGGCTTTTTCCAATAGGTTGCTGCCGTGGTCAAAAAATGTTTTACTTGCTCAATCAGCTTCAAAATGACTCCTCCGCTTTCTATTGTTTCGCTTTATATTGGTAAGCCCGTACGTAATCCACAACGAAATCCGCAGGCAGTGCACCCGGTGGGTTTTTGCCTACGTGGCCGGACCACCCATACCCTGGGGAGCCGCCTGTCCCGTCCACTTCTACGGAGAGCAGCATATATTCCTTGCCCTGCGATACCCCGCCGAAAGAGGAGCGCGCCGTCTCACGACCGTTGATGTAAAAAATGTATTCCTGCTCGTTCCACTCTACACCATAAGTGTTAAAACAATTGTAGGGGTTTTCCGCAACAAAAAAGCCAACATTTTGAAACCGATGCCCCAAGCCATAGCCGTTATAGTGCAGATTAGAGGTAATGACCGCGTTACCCGCTTTCCTCTTATAGAGGGGGGATTCAAACACATCAACCTCCATCCCCTGCGAAGCCGGAACGCCCTGCTTTACAGCGTCGGATTGAAGCCAGAATGCCGCCCAGATTCCCTGTGCAGCAGGCAGCTTGCAGCGGCATTCAAAATAGCCGTAGGTTTGTTGGTAGGATGCGCTGGTATCCAGGCAGGCGGTGTAGTAACCCGGCCCTGAGGGTCCATCCACCCGATGCTCGGCCCGGATATGCAGGCAGCCATCCTGCACAAACGCCTGCTCCGGTGCCCAGAAGCCGCCCTTGCGTACGGCAATGGGAGCGCCGTCTCGGCCGCGGCGGTGGCTCCACGTCTGTAAATCCAACTCGGTGAATTGATCCTCGAAAACCAGCTCGAATTTGGACAGGTCAAGCGCTCTGCCCTTTGGCGGCGTAGGACGGCGTAAGGTTACCCACGCCGGGTAAAAGAAGCGCAGCGCAGCGTTCTCAATTTTGTTCTGCAATATGGACACAAAATCTTCCTCCTTTCAGGAACAGAAAAATGGAAAAATAAAGATTCCCTCGTATCGGTGTTCCACTTGTATACCAATGCTCTGATCGAATTATATAAAAATACTAGATCAATTTCCATGATAAAAGGTAAAAAGTTACTGACAAATCATTGTGTACGTATTGACAGATTTAAATTTATTCTTTATAATCAAGACCATGAATGAGTATAAGATTTATGACCAGAGTAGCATCCATTTCAATGGTACATGCAATTATTTCCATCGCCTCGGCGGCTATTTGCATGTGCACCGGCAGGTTGAGATTCTGTTCTCTGTGCAGGGGGATGTGACTGCTTTGCTGGGCGACCGGCGTGTGGAGCTCCATACCGATGATTTTATTATCATCAAGCCGTTTGAACTGCACGCCTTTTCCGCCGGGATGAAGGTAACCAACAAATTTGTCGCGCCGATTCTGCCGGATGATGTATCCGAGCGCGTTGCGCTCCGCCTGTCTGAGACCCTTGTTTGCCATGATGACGGCAACAAGTGGGGGGAGGTATTCTCCCTGTATCGGGCTTTTGCGCAGCTATCTCCTAAGAATAGGGCCCTTTATTTCCAGATTGTTGAGGAGATTGTCAATTCCGCGATCGATGGGACACTTCCCTCTGAACCGGACACATTGGGGGACGCGATTATCCGCTATATTACAGAGAATGCGGAGCGTCCCCTTACGCTTGACTCTGTGGCAGCGGCCTGTTGCACCAACCGGAACACTGTCAGCCGTACGGTGAACCAGCGGTGCAACAGTAACTTTAACGCATTCCTAAATCGGGTGCGGATCAATCGCTTCCTGCGGGCGTGCATGGCCCAGGCTCCTGCAAATATGGAATCCGCAGCCCTTCAGGCGGGGTTTCGCTCTGCCAGAACTTTTTATAGAGCCTTCTACGCCGAATTTCATATGACGCCCGGCCAATATTTGGAAAAGGCAGGCGCTAGCGGTATATCCGTGCCTCCCGCAGAGTAAACGGCGAAATGCAGGGCGTGAACCATATGATTTCGTCCAACAAGGCCAGATCACAAATGTAAAACCGGATCAGAGCGAGCGGCTGTGCACGTTCTGATCCGGTTTTTGTTGTGTAGATCAATCTGCCGCCCGTTATGGCGCGAGCAGCGCTTTTTAAAGCGTTAGGCTGGGTGCGGCATAGACGCGGCCAGCCAACTCCTGATCGAGCATATACAGGCCCTTCGCATCTGTGCCGAACAGCTCCATTTTTTTAATCAGATCGGCGGCGTTTGTCTCCTCCTCGCCCTGCTCCTTGACGAACCAGTCGAGGAACTGCATGGTGCGGAAATCCTTCGCCTCGTAGGCCGCCTCATAGATCGTGTGGATCAGGCTGGTGACATACTGCTCGTGTGCGAGGCCGGCCTTGAGCGGGTCCATATTCTCGCTGAGCGCAGCGTCTGGCTTTGCGATTGCCTCAAAGGTGACCTTTGCGTCGTTATTTTGCAGGTACTGCACCATCAGCATGGCGTGATCGCGCTCCTCCTGCGCCTGCACCTGATACCAGTTAGCAAAGCCGCTGAGACCCTGCTCCGTATAGAAATTTGCAAAGTGGAGATACAGGTAGGCGGAATAAAACTCCTTGTTGACCTGGGTGTTGAGCAGCGCGGCAACTTTTTCGTTGAGCATGGTGAAAACTTCCTTTCATCTTGATGATAGGGGAAAGACATAGGGCGTCCAGCTTTTATTATATCGCATGGACCGGCGGAAAAGCAAGAGATGGGGATCCCCGTTTTGGCCCATGAAAAGGCCCCTCTCGCGCAGCTTGCTTCTGCGCGAGAGGGGCGGCTTTGCGATATGTCGATATCAAAGTGTGCTGGTTTGCCAAATTCCGTAGGCGGCTTCGGCCCTCGTGGCCGCTTTCAGCGGGCAGAAGGTAGCGCCGGAGGCCGGGATAACGCCGTTTGCTGTGGCCCAGAGCACGGCATCTCTCGCGTAAGGCGGGATGAGATACTGATCGATCGCCTTCAGACTGCCCGATACGGCCGGGGAGCCTGCGTAGCGGTAAAGCATGGCCGCCAGCTGTGCGCGGGAAATCGCCGCGTTGGGGCAGAACAGAGCGCCTGTGATCACGCCGCTTGCAATCCCGGAGGTGTAGGCCCATACAATGGCATCACGGGATGGCGTGTTGGCAGCCACATCATAAAACGGCTCAGCGAGACCGCTCACATCCGGAGAACCCGCCATACGATACAGCGCCTCCACCGCCTGCGCGCGCGTCATGGAAGCATTTGGGGAGAAGGTTGTCTCCGCCGTGCCGGCCATGATGCCATGCTGATAGACATATTTCACCGCTTCATAAGCGCTGCTGCCCGCGTGCACATCGGTGAACGGGATGCCTGCCTCGGGCAGGGCCTCCAGAATCCGTTCCGCAATGTGCTGGTGGCCGGCCGCGTTGGGGTGGGCCACGTCGGTGAGCGTGCCGCTTGTGTCAATGTAGAGGTAGCCATAGCGGCTGGCGCCAGCCTTCATCGGCGCGTTAATCATGTCCACGATGAGCTGCGCAACCTGATGGTCGATCGAAGAAGCGTTTTCCGCCGTCAGATCCTCTTCTGTTTTATAGCCTGTGTCGAACAGACCGGTTACCAGCAGCGTCACATCGGGGTTCAGGCGGTAAATATCCTCAATCACGTGATTCCAGTTGCTCAAATAGGTGGTGACAGCCACATAGATGGCGGAGGGGAGCGCCTGAATCACATTGGGCAGCACGCCCATCGTAGCGGCGAGATCCAGCAGCGCAGTCAGGTTATCATCCTCCACGCCGGCACGGGCGAGCAAATCTTTCGCCGCCGTAACGAAATCATCAAACATACCGCCCTTGGCAATGGCGTCGGTCATCACCCAGGCGAGATAGCTGCCCACATCGTTTCCGCCCACGCCCAGCGTGATCAGGCCTGCGTCGGCGACAGCCTGGCGGATTTGCGGAATCCGCGCCTCCATCGCAGCCTTATCCGCCACATCGTGGAAGAGGTATTGATCGGGCACATAGTCATCCTCAAAGATGTAGCGCATGTCAATGGTGCGGAAGCCAGGGCAGGCCATGGGGATCAGCTCCGCCCCGATCGTGTCGGCGACAATGGCGCTGTAGGAGCCCTCAACCCTGGTGAATTCGCAATCCACCGGCTCAACGTCGCTATACCCGGCCGCGATGCTGTCGCCCAGCAAAACATAGGTGCCGTAATCGTGATACTGTTTGCCATCGTTCCCGGCGAAGCAAACGCTCATGCCGGCGAGCAATGCAAACACCAGCACGAGGCATAGTGTGCGTTTCCAAATTTTTTTCATGCTGCAATCCCTCCAAGTAAATTGGTTGTTCATAGGATGTTCATATTTTAACAGGTGAATTGCAGTATCGTCAAGTGTTTTATCGAATTATTGTTCAATCAATATGATTTGCTGGGATAAGAGAAAAAACCCTTCCAACCTTGCCTGCGGAAAAGGGATTTTGCTCATGCTAATCTCTCTACCAAATAGAGCTCCGCGCGTTCTTCATCGAGGAGCAGATACAGGCGGTTATAGTATTTCTGCAAGGCCTTCCACTGGCATTGGCTCACATCCGGCCATTTGTCCTCCGGCACCTCCAGCCCTGTGAGCAGCGATTGCACCGCTGCCTCAAGCTCGCTGTTTTGCTCGCTGGAGAAGCCGCTGAAAAAATCGGATTGGAGATCAGGCACGCTGTAAACTGTGTACTGGCGGCCATCCCCGTGGAAGCTGACGGGATCCTTCTTTTGATAGAGCTCCTCGCAGCCGCTCGGGATGCTGAGCCCCCAGTTTGAGGCATAGATCTCCTGCGAGGTGCGCGGCGCGCTGCGATATTCTGACACGGCCCAGGCGGCCAGCCCGGCGAGCAGCAGGCAGAGCAGGAGGATTGCCGCGAGAAGCAAGCGATGCTTTGTCTTTCGTTTCATAAATTGCGCCTCTTTTGAATATTCTATAATACAATAATGAGATTGCAGACACTCTGATAAGGAAGGCTTACAGCGCGGAAAGGGGAGAGCAGTGGTTTGAGCCGCCTTGCCAGGGTGCCCCAACCGGTTTCTATGCCAGAGGCTCTCTGGCCTCTGGGGAGGGTATTTTGGCTACAGTAAAGCATATTTTTTCTTTTTTGTAAAGTAACATTTGAAAATGCCGCGTTTTTTCGTGGCTTTTCTGCGGTTGCCCTTCCATTGAAAAGCTGGTATAATAAACCGTCAGGCTTTTTCGCCGGGCGGGCCGCTTTTTGTGATAACCCTTCTGTTTTCGGGCAAAATAGCAACGATTTTAGCAACGGAAGGGAGCTTTCACCATGAAGCAAGCAAAGCTGGCCACGGCCTTTACCACAGAGCAGCCGCCGCTCTCCGCCCCGGATAGCGAGCAGGAAAACACAAGCGGCGGCTCTGACAACAGCGGCCAGGTGCAGGATGATATCCGCCAGATTATTGAGACCGGCTCTATCACGGTGGATAAAAACGGCCATTTTGTGCATTGCCTGACCATCATCGGCCAGATCGAGGGGCATTATATCCTGCCGCCTCAGAACAAAACGACGAAGTATGAGCATGTCATCCCGCAGCTCGTCGCCATTGAGGAGAGCCGGGAGATCGAAGGCCTGCTCATCATCCTCAATACGGTCGGCGGCGACATTGAGGCGGGGCTCGCCATTGCGGAGCTCATCGCCGGGATGAAAAAGCCGACGGTGTCGCTTGTGCTCGGCGGCGGCCATTCCATCGGCGTACCGCTGGCGGTGTCTGCAAAGCGGTCGTTCATCGTGCCGTCGGCCACCATGACGATTCATCCCGTGCGGATGAACGGCCTTGTCATCGGCGTGCCGCAAACACTCTCCTATTTTGATAAGATGCAGGAGCGGATCGTCCGCTTTGTCTGTGAAAATTCCAACATCACCTCAGAGGAGTTTCGCCGCCTGATGATGGAGACAGGGGAGCTGATGATGGACGTCGGCACGGTGCTCAACGGAGAGGACGCCGTCAAGGAGGGGCTGATCGATTCCCTCGGCGGCCTGTCGGATGCGATGGATTGCCTCTATGGCCTGATTGAGCAGGAGCAGGGGAAGGGGAAGGGCGGTGAGTGAATATGCTCTACACGATCCTTTCACAGGCTGAGATTTTTCCGCCGGCGCCCGCTGTGCGGCCATCGTTTTATCCGCGCGGTTGCGGCGGTGTGGAGTGCACATCTGGCCCAGAGGGGCCGGTGATCCAGAGCCTGATTTCGACCAACCCTTTTGATTTTCTAAACCCCGCGCTCGCACCGGGCCGTGTTTATCGCGCAGCCCTGCGGCGGTGAGGGCAGCCCCTCGTTCTGTGATACCGGCGGCGAGCGGGGCGTACATAGATCGTATGGGGCAAAGCGCTGGCTACGTTGCCGGAGTGGGGGAGCGGTGGCTCTCAATATTATAAATTTGGAGGGATTATTTCAGATGACGGTTCTCAAGGCGATCATTCTCGGAATTGTGCAGGGGATCACGGAGTTCCTGCCGATCTCCAGCAGTGGGCATCTTTCGCTCGCGCAGCATTTTTTACATATCAGCGGGGAGGGTTCCCTGTTTTTCACCGTGATGCTGCACCTGGGCACGCTGCTTGCCGTTTTTCTGGTGTATTATAAAACAATTTGGAAACTTCTTGTGGCCTTTTTCTCCATGCTGCGGGATATTTTCACAGGGAAATTTAAGTGGAAAAATATGGACGATACACAACACATGCTTGTGATGTTTGTAATTTCCTGCGTGCCGCTGCTCCTTCTCCTTTTGCCAGTCGGAGGTGGACGGAGCCTGATGGACGCTGTGGGAGCGCTTGCAGAGGATCAGGATATCATGGTGGAGGGCTTCTGCTTCCTGCTCACTGCATTCCTGCTGCTATTTGGCACCTGGAGGTACCGCCATCGCAAGGTGCACCCTCGCGTGGAGGGGCGGGACGCCGTCGCCATCGGCCTTGCGCAGATGCTGGCTGCAAGCTTGCCGGGCGTTTCCCGGTCTGGCTCTACGATTTCCACCGGCATGATGTGCGGCGTTAATCGGGATTATATGGTGCAGTATTCCTTCATTCTGGGCATTCCGGCCATTTTGGCAGCGAACCTGATGGAGTTGAAGGATGCTGTTGCCGCTCAGGAGCCCATTGAGTGGGGTTACGTGATCCTTGGCGTTGTAGTCGCGGCCGCTGTCGGTGTGGCGGCGATCAAAGTGCTCGAGTGGCTTGTGAAAAAGGATAAATTCAAATTCTTCGGCTATTATTGCCTTGTGCTTGGCGCGGCGGTAGTGATTTTCAGCGCGCTGGAATACGCAGGGCTTGTTTAACGCTGCGCCACTGTGGCGGCGTGCGGGGTAGATACTTTTAATAACGGGGCGGGGCCTCGAAAGGAATGTGCAAAACCATGGCCAGTCAAACCAAAAAAAAGTCCTCTGCGGCAAAAAAGAAAACGGGCGCGGGAGCTGGCGCCAAAGCCAGTGCCCGCCAGCCTGCAAAAGCGCACAGGCAGGAGGAGGAGCGCCGTCTGCGGCGCGCCGGCCAGCGGGACGGGATCCTGCTGTTGATTCTGGCCGTGTTCCTTTTTTGCCTGGCCGTAGTGCCGGGTCAAAGCCTGTGGAGCACAGTGCAGGGCTTTTTGCTGGGTGTGTTCGGGTGGTGCGTGTTTTTATGGATCGGCCTGCTCGTTTATTTTGCCGTGCTTTTGTTCCTGCGCCGGGTGCAGGAGCCGCAGGTCATGCGAGGTGTGCAGCTGGCTATTTTGATCCTTTTACTGAGCAGTGCGTTACATATTCTTGGGCATGACGCGGCAGGCGCGAGCTGGGTGTCGGATTTGAAAGAAGCCTATACGCTCGGCTTTGGAGGCGTAGGCGGCGGCGCTCTGGGTGCCATGCTCGGTGGGATTCTTTTATTCTTTGGCAAAGCGCCTGCTGTGGTGACGGTGCTTTTATTGCTGATGGTGGATTTGACGCTGCTTTCCTGGCCGGCGGTTGCGGCGCGTTTGCAGGAACGGGAGGAGCACCCGCGTCCGCCGCGCGAGCATTCAGCGAAAGAAGCTCCTGTAAGGGGGGCGGAGGATACCGTTGCGGCAGAGCAGTCGGGCTCGCTGCCCCACCGGAGGGAGAAAAAGAGTAAAAAGTCTTTTAAGAAAGGCTTTGACCCGGATGTGCCGCTGGATTTGCCGGGCGCAACCGCTCCGCTGCCTGACCTGCCGCCAGAGGTCCTCTTTGGCACACAGGCCCGAAAAGTGGAGAAGAATACGCCTGAAGCCCAAATGCCAGAGGATTCCGATGCGCTGCAGCCAGGCGACGTCCCGCCGGAGGAGTCTTTTCCACAGGAAAAAGTGCCACAGCCGGCCTTTGCGCTGGATGATATCATCCGCAAAGCCACCAGGCCCCCTGCGGCTCCCCAACGGGCGGAGGCAGCTGCCGCCCGCACACAGGAGAGCAGCGAGGATTATACATTGCCGCCATTTGATTGTCTGGAGAAGCCGAAGGCGGCGGATTCCTTTAATTACAGCGAGGAGCTCAAGGCCAACGCCCGCAAGCTGGTGGATACGCTCAAAAGCTTTGGCGTGGAGACGAAAATTGTGGATATCAGCCGCGGGCCGGCTGTTACACGCTATGAGCTCCAGCCTTCGGCAGGTGTGCGGATCAACCGTATTTCCAATCTGGCGGATGATATCGCTTTGAATCTGGCGGCCTCCGGTGTGCGCATCGAGGCTCCGATCCCTAATAAAGCCGCTGTTGGCATTGAAATCCCCAACCGTACGCGCACCATGGTTACCCTGCGTGAAATCATTGAAACGCCGGCCTTCCAGCAGGCGAAGAGCAAGCTCAACGTCGCGCTTGGCAAGGATATCGCGGGCAACGTCACCTGTGCGGATCTGGCGAAGATGCCCCATCTGCTCATCGCAGGCACGACCGGCTCTGGTAAATCCGTGTGCCTGAATTCCATGATCGTCAGCCTGCTCTATAATGCGCGGCCAGATGAGGTCAAGCTCCTTATGATCGATCCCAAAAAGGTGGAGCTGAGCATTTATAACGGCATCCCGCACCTGCTGGTGCCCGTCGTTTCCGATCCGCGTAAGGCGGCGGGTGCGCTCGGCTGGGCGGTGACGGAAATGCTCAACCGCTACAAGCTCTTTGCAGATAACAATGTGCGCGATATGGCGGGCTATAACAAGCTCTGCAAAAAGGACCCGGAGAAGACGCCGCTGCCCAGCGTGGTAATTTTTATCGATGAATTATCTGATCTCATGATGGCTGCACCCAATGAGGTGGAGGATTCCATCTGCCGCCTCGCCCAGATGGCGCGCGCAGCGGGTATGCATCTGGTCATCGCCACGCAGCGCCCCTCCGTCGATGTGATCACCGGCATCATCAAGGCGAATATCCCGAGCAGAATTGCCCTTTCGGTTTCCTCCCAGGTGGATTCGCGCACGATTCTGGACATGTCCGGTGCAGAGAAGCTGCTTGGCAACGGTGATATGCTTTTCAGCCCCGTCGGCACCAATAAGCCGGTGCGCATTCAGGGCTGCTTCCTCTCGGATGACGAAGTGGAATCGGTGGTGGAGTTCATCAAGGGGCAGGAGAATGCCAATTACGATGACGACGTCATTCAGGAGATCGACCGGCAGGCCGCTGCGGAGAAAAAGAAGAACGGCGCGGCGGATGCGGAGGAGGAAGGCGACTCTGATGAAATGCTTCCCAAGGCCATTGAGGTGGTCGTGGAGGCGCAGATGGCCTCTACCACGCTGCTGCAAAGGCGGCTGCGGCTCGGCTATGCACGCGCGGCCCGGTTGGTGGACGAGCTGGAAACACGCGGCATCGTCGGCCCCTTTGAGGGCAGCAAGCCGCGCAAGGTGCTCATCTCTAAGCAGCAGTGGCTGGAGATGAACGCCATGTCGGATGATCTCCCTGCCGTACAAGATGATGATAGCTTTGACGAATAAACGTATGGCCACGGCTCCTCTTTTCTGTGAGGGGGCTGTGGCCGATTGTGAGTTTCGTAAAAAGGATGGAGGAAGAGCGATGCCTGTCACTGTGAGTCAAGCGAATCTGGCGCTGCACAAACCCGTACATACCAATGAAAACCGGGAAAAGGCGGCCTGTATTACAGATGGTAACCCCGCCACTCAATGGACTTCCGACCTTTACCCCGCTTATGCGCAGATTGATCTGGAGGGATGCTTTCACCTCTCCCGTGTGGTAATCCACACGCCGTCTGTAGGCGCTTCCCTGTTTGATGTGTACGCAAGCCGTGATGGGGTGGATTTTGCCCGCATTGCGCAGAAGACGGAGGAAACCCTCTGCCCGCTGCAGGGTGATGTGTTTGCAATCGATTGTGAGGCGCGGTTTTTGCGCGTGCGGGTCACTTATAACAGCGCTTCCAGCACAGCGATCCTCTGCGGGGTGGAGGCCTACGGTGAGCCGGCGGCGGAGCAGTGCACGCCTGTATCGTTTATGCCCCCTGTCAGCTTTGATCAATCCGAATACAGTGCGCCCGTCACGCAGGAGGATACGCTGCGCGAGGCGCGCGGGCTCATCGCCTACACCGTCGGGGAGGAGCATGCGGAGTGGTTCACGCTGCGCCTTGCGGAAAACGGGCGGAATCCGGGCCGGGATTATTTTGAGCTCTCCGATGAGGGCGGCAGGGTCGCTATCACGGGCCGCACCGGTGTCTGCCTGGCGGTGGGATTCAACCACTATCTGAAATATTGCTGTAATGCACATGTTTCACAGATGAGCTTTCAGGTGAAGCTGCCGGAAGCCCCGCCTCCGGTAGGGGAGCCCGTGCGCCGTGAAACGCCGTTTGCGGTGCGCTACAGCTACAACTACTGCACGCTTTCCTACACAATGGCGTTCTGGGATGAAGCGGAGTGGAGGCGTGAGCTCTACTGGCTTGCGATGAACGGGGTCAACCTCGTGCTGGATATTACAGCCCAGGAGGAGGTCTGGCGGCGTTTCCTCACCGCGCTCGGCTATACACACATGGAGTGCAAGGATTTTTTGGCGGGCCCCGCTTACTATGCGTGGGCCTATATGGCGAATATCAGCGGCTTCGGCGGCCCGGTGCACGACACATGGTTCCATGCGCGCACCGAGCTTGCGCGGCGTAATCACCGGCTGATGCGGCGCCTCGGGATGCAGCCGGTTTTACAGGGCTACAGCGGCATGGCGCCTGCCGATATCAGGCAAAAGGTGCGGGATGCCAGGGTGATCCCGCAGGGGCTATGGAATGGCTTCCCGCGCCCGGCGATGCTCAAAACCACAACGGCGGCCTACCGCAGGCTGGCGCAGCTTTTTTACCGCTGCCAGCGGGAGGTGTTTGGCGCGGTGAGCCATTATTACGCCACCGATCCCTTCCATGAGGGCGGGCGAAGCGGCCTCATGTCCCCCAGGCGGATGGCGCGGTTTGTGCTGGATGAAATGCTGAAAAACGATCCGCAGAGCGTGTGGGTGATCCAATCCTGGGGCCGGAATCCCTCTAAGGCTCTGCTGCATGGCTTACATGGGCAGAAGGAGCACGCGCTGGTGCTGGATCTCTACGCAGAGGCGCGCCCGCACTGGGAGGCCTGGGCGGGCGGGGAGTTCGACCGCACGCCCTGGCTGTGGTGTATGCTCAATAATTTCGGCGGCCGCATGGGCCTCAACGGGCACATGGATACGGTGGCAAGCGAGGTGGCCCGCGCAGCAAACAGCGCAACGTGTATGGCGGGTATCGGCATCACGCCGGAGGCGACATTCAGCAACCCGGTTCTCTTCGACCTGTTTTTTGAAACGGCCTGGAGCGCTTCGCCGGAAGAGCTTGCCCCCATTGAGCTGGGCAAATGGCTGGATGATTATGTCGCGCGGCGCTATGGCGCGCCAGGCCCCGCATCGCAGGAGGCTTTCCGCCTGCTGCGCAAAACGGTTTATAACCCTTCGCTGAATCACAATGGCGAGGGCGCGCCGGAATCCGTCGTCAACGCGCGCCCGGCCTTCCGTATCCGCTCCGCCTCTTCGTGGGGCACGGCGGTGATCGGCTATGATAAGCATGTGTTTGAGCAGGCGGTGCGCCTGCTGCTGGAGGAGTATGATGCTTTCAAGCAGAGCGACGGCTACCTTTTTGATCTTGCGGATTGCGTCAAGCAGGTGCTCTCCAACACAGCGCAGGAGTATCACAGCTCTATGGTCAAGGCCTATCAGGCAAAGGATCTTACATCGTTTGATGATTACAGCGACCGCTTTTTCCGCCTGATTGACCTTACGGAGCAGGTGCTCGGCACGCGCCGGGAATTCTTGCTCGGCACATGGCTGCGGCGGGCACAGAAGCTGGCACAGGGAGTGGATGATTTCACTCGTGATCTCTATGAATTCAACGCCCGCGCCCTGATTACCACCTGGGGCTCGATCCGGCAGGCAAATGAGGGCGGCCTGCGCGATTATTCCAACAAGCAGTGGGCCGGGCTGACGCACGATTTCTACCGCCCACGGTGGGAGAAATGGGTTGCCCAGCGCCGGGCGGAGCTCTGCGGCGGCGAGAAGGATCGCCGCAGCGGCCGTGAGCAGGCGGAGGAATGGTTCCGCATGGAGTGGAAATGGGTGCTCGCGCGCGGCGCTTACCCCACTGAACCGAGCGGTATGGATTTGAAGGAGCTCGCGCAGCAGGCGCTGGCGTTTACATATTTAATAACAGGGGGGAGGCATCAGCGCTTTGCTGATGGCGAAACATGCAAGAATACCGGTATGATACGCAGCTGCTCATTGAGGGCGCACAATTGGATGAAGATGTAATCCACGACTATTTTATCAGCCATTTCAAGGGGGATTGCCTGCTGGCAGTGGGCGATGAGACGCTCGTCAAAATCCATTATCACACCAATGAGCCCTGGAAGGTGCTGGAATACTGCGCCTCACTCGGCGAGATCTTTGATATCGTCATTGAGGATATGGATCGCCAGGCCCGCGGGCTGAAGGGCTGAGCGCTCAAAGGCGCTGTGTAAAAAACGAATTGGGAAGCACCCTGCGGCAGCTGCAAACGCGCCGCAGGGTGCTTGCTTTTAACGGTGTATAGAGCAGGGATTAAAATAAATAAAAAGTAAAAAATTGGTTGACAGTTTAAGAAAAAAATTATATAATAAATTTAAATAGAGATAAAAGGAGTGGAATACAATGGAAACCTTAAAAGGGAAAATTATGAGCGTTTTCCTTGCTGTGTTGGTGGTAAGCGGCATGTGCGCCATGACGGTGTTTGCCGCAGGGAAGAATTCTGTCAGCATCACGCTGAACACCAATCAGAGCGTGGCGCGTGCCGGATACACGACGGAGGCAAACAGGAGCTGCAAATTTGTTGGGCAAAATAAAAGTACCTCCAAGCATGCTGTTTGGTTGATCCCCAAATATAGCGAGGTGGGTGGTTTATGGCATGACTATGACACAAAGCAGAAGCTGATGGATGTTGGAACCTCTGCTCCTCCATTTACCATTGCAAATCCCAAGAGGCCCAAAGAGGTCCACTGGTCTGTGGAGTTGAAGGTATATCTTTCCATGAAAAATTGCGACGCCGATGCCACAGCCACGTTGGCATAATCAGCGTTTTTGCCCGGCCCGCTCCCGCAGGGGCGTGGCCGGGCTTTTTGCGCTGTGCCGGGGCGCTTTTTCCGGGCGATTTTACGAGAGGAGATGACGCGAATCGTGAAGCGGCTATTTGCACAAGTGAGCCGGCTATTTTTTCGCAACATATTTCTGGTTTCTTGCTATGCGCTGGTTTTTCTAGTGTTAAACGGGGTTGCATGCTACCGGTTTATCCAAGTGTTCCCGGATGCCCCGCTGTTCTTTCTGCAATCTAGCTTGGAGTTTTGCCTGCTTGTTTTTTTGTTTTTCCTGGTGTTCAGCTTTGAATTCTATGGCGTGTTGGGGCGCAGCAGCCTTGGGGAGCTCCACCGTGCCTCGTGGCAGGGGACGCTGCGCTTCCGGGCCTGTCAGAGCCTTATCCTGCTCGGCGCGCTGCTAGTGCTGGTGCTGTCGCAGCTCGGGTGGGAAACGGCAATGTATTTTCGCTGCCAGCTTGATGCGCCGCGCTTTTACCTGCATGTGTTAAAAGCCTATTTGCTGAATTTTGTGCTGCCCGGCCTCGTGGCCTGCATGGTGGGCTGCCTGCTGGCGGAGCGGTGCAAGCGGCTGGCGGCCTATGTGGTCATCTTCCTTCTGGTGCTGCTTGGCCTCCCGCCGGTGACGGAGCAGCTCACCATGTTGACCACCGTGTTGCCTGAGTGGCTGGGCGTGCCGGTTTGCCGCTTTTTGGATCTGTTTTCGCTGAATCCACGCGACCTGAACACCGTGCCGGATTGGGGCTATGGTATCCCGATGGAGCCCTACCGTTGGCAGATTGCCTTGTTTGCCCTGTTCCTGTTGGCAGCGCTCCTCCTTTTGCTGCAATGGCAGCGCCTGCGCGCCGCGCTGAGGGGCGTGGGCGTTGTGCTGCTGGCCGCCTCAGTGGTGTGCATGGGCGCTTCCTTTGTGCGGGGCTCAACAGTTGTGCATGATTACCGTTCGGATGGGGTCATCATGTTTGACCAGGGATATTATACCTTGGAGCACGCAGGCAGAGTGAAGGCAGCGGATTTTCGGGTGGCGGAATACCAGCTTCAGCTGCGCTTGCGCAACTGGCTGGAGGCAGAGGTTGTGATGGCGCTTGAGGCGCCGGCCCCGCGCCCGGTCTATTCCTTCACGCTGCACCATAGCCTGAAAATCCAGGAGGTGCGGGATGCGCGGACGGGCACCGCCCTGCCCTATGAGCGCGGCGGAGATTATTTGGATGTTTATCCGTCCGACCCAGCGCAGATACCGCAGATCCGTCTGGTGTATCAGGGCGCCAGCCCCATTTATTACTCCAATGCGCAGGGCGTATGCTTGGCCGGCACCTACGCCTACTATCCCATGGAAGGTTACCATAAAATTTACGATGGCGATTACCGCGTAAAAGCGGCGGCAGGGCAGCGGCGCTTCGATGTAACTGTGGAGAGCAACCTCTCCATCATGTGCAACTTGCCTGCGGTCGGGGAGAATCATTTTGCAGGGGAATCAGAGGGATTGACGCTGACCGGCGGCTTTTACCAGCTCTATGAGCATGATGGTATGCGAATTTACGATACGTTTTTGAACCCTAACATTGCCCGGAATCCAGAGGGCCTGGCCGGGCTGGACGGGCAACTGGCGGCGTATAGCCGCCTTCTCGGCACCCAGTTTGCCTGCGATTTGCAGGGGAAGCTGCTCGTCAACCTGGGCGCGCACACCGCTAGCCGGAGCGCGGTGTTCAGCGATCATATTCTGCTGCCCGGCGGTGTGGATGCGCAAGAGCTCGCCATCGCCGTTGTGTGCCAGACGATTCCGGATAACGCCGTGAAGGAGCCGCTGCAAAACCTGTTCCGGTATGGGCTGATGGATGGAATGGACGATGTCAGGGATATTTATGCAGAAGCTTTCCAGGACAGCCTCGCCCAGCGTATCGTTTCGCAGTCTGATGCGCTCGGGGAGGAGGCGGTGTTCCGCGCGATGTATCGGTACCTGATTGACGAATCGGATCAGAGAACGCCGGAGCAAATGCTTGACAGCTTGAGCTAATGAGGGGGAAAGGTATGGTTATCGATATCAAAGGGCTTTCAAAGCGCTTTCACAAAAAAACGGTGCTCTACGGGCTGGATATGCACCTGGAGAATGGCTTCTACGGCCTGCTTGGACCAAACGGTGCGGGCAAAACAACGCTTTTGCGCTGTATGGTGGATGTGTATATGGAGTATGAGGGCGAGGTGCGTTTTGATGGGCAGCGGCTGCGGGATAGCAGGCAGTTGCTCAGCCACATTGGCTATTTGCCCCAGAAGTTTGATCTCTTCCGTGAGCTCACGCTGTATGAAATGATGCTGTATTTTGCCAGCCTTAAGCGGATTGACCGCCGGGAGCAGGCAAAAGAGGCGGAGCGTGTGCTGGAGCTTGTGAATTTATCGCACGAAAAAGGGAAGCGCTGTAGCGCGCTCTCCGGCGGGATGATCCGCCGTGCTGGGATTGCGCAGGCACTGTTGGGCGATCCGCCGGTGCTGATTGTGGATGAACCTACCGCCGGCCTTGATCCGGAGGAGCGCATCCGGTTTAAAAATGTGCTGGCCTCCCTGCGAGGGGAAAGAATCGTTCTGCTCTCCACCCATATTGTGGAGGATGTGGAGTCCCTCTGCGACAGGATTATCATTATGGATCACGGCATGTTCCGTTGCAACGCGAGTGTGCAGGAGGTGTGCGCTGCGGCACAGGGCAAGGTGTATGAGGTGGAGGAGGAGCAGCTGCGCGCGCTGAGCCAGTATGAGGTTGTGCGCACGCTCCCTCGCGAGCAGGGCGGTACTGCTTACCGCGTTTTGACAAACGAGCCTCTGCAGGCGCCGCTTTTGCACCCCACGGTAGAGGATGGTTATCTTTCTATGATCAAGGGGATTTGAGATGAGAAATATCTGGTATTCCATGAAGAATCTCCGCTTTGTGGCGCTCCTCCCTCCGGCGGTTTTGTTCCTGGTGTTTCCGTTCTTGATTTGGTGTGTGGTGAGGATCAACGCCTATTCGCAGGATAATTTATCTACAATTGGGGAGCTTGCGCAAATGCTGCTCCCATTTTCAATGATCATCTGGCCGGCGTTTATCTTCCGCCAATATGTGGAGGGTGGGGCGCGCGAGGTTATTTTTGCTTATAGAAAGGGATATTTCCCGGAACTGTGCCTTTACGGTGGGCTGTATCTCCTTTTGGCGGCGGTTTTGTTTTTTGTGTTGTCCCTTTTTTATCAGGATGTATGGTGGGAATATCTACGCGTGGCAGTGCAAAGCATTTTCTTCCTGTCGCTTGTTTATGCCGCTTTGTTTGCTACACACTCCACTGCATTAGGGCTGATGGCGCCCCTGTTGGTGGAAACCTTTTTTGTATTATTGAAGGATGAACTGCCATCCACCTGGAGCCCTTTTACTTTCAGCAGCCTCGCAAAGGGCGATGTTTTTGTTGCTTCCCAGGGAGAAGCGGTGGATAAATATGTGCTGCTTCTGCTGCTGAGCGCGGTGCTGCTGGCGTTTGGCTACTGGCGGGCGCGGAGATGGAAGGGGTAAATTTGCTCTTGCCAATCGCCGCTCGATGTGCTATAGTAAAACAAAATGATAACGCTGTGATGAAGAGAGTAGGCGGTTTGGTTGCTCCGCAGCCAGAGAGGGTGCGCCCCAGCTGAAAGCGCGCCCGTGCGGGAGAGCTGCCGAAGTTCACTTCGGAGCGGTGCGGCTGAAGCACAGTGGTAGGCCGCAACGGTTCGCCCCCGTTATGCGGCGCAGGAGTGTTTGCTTCTTTGCAAAAATCAGGGTGGTACCGCGGAGGAACTTTGCCTTCGTCCCTTGTGAGAGGGGCGGAGGCTTTTTGTCTGCCCGTCACCGCCGCCAAAGCAGGCAAATTGACTGATGCCATTTTGAAAGGAAGGATGCAGGATGAGAGAGCAGCTCGAAGCGATCCGGGAGGCCGCCCGGCAGGAGCTTGCAAAGGTGGATTCGCGCGCCGGCCTTGAGGCCGCCCGCGTGCGGTTCTTGGGCAAAAAGGGGGAGCTGACCGCTGTTTTGAAGCAGATGGGGAAGCTCTCCGCTGAGGAGCGCCCGGTGATCGGCCAGCTGGCCAACGAGGTGCGCGCCTATATCGAGCAAATTGTAGAGACGCGGGCGAAGGAGCTCAAGGCGGAGGAGACCGCCAAACGGCTGGAGAGCGAGCGCATTGATGTGACGATGCCGGGCAAATGCCGCCCGCTCGGGCACAAGCACCCGCTGACGATCGTGCTCGACGAGGTCAAGGAGATTTTCCTCGGCATGGGCTTTGACGTGGCTACCGGCCCAGAGGTCGAGTGGGATTATTATAACTTTGAGGCGCTGAACATGCCGCCGGATCACCCGGCGCGCGATACGCAGGATACCTTTTATATCACAGAGAAAATGCTCCTGCGCACACAGACCTCGCCTGTGCAGATTCGTGTGATGGAGCAGCAGAAGCCGCCGATCCGTGTGATTGCGCCCGGCCGGGTTTACCGCTCCGACGCAGTGGATGCGACGCATTCGCCCCTGTTTCACCAGATTGAAGGTCTCGTAGTGGATCGCGATATCACCATGGGCGATCTCAAGGGCACGTTGGAAGCATTTGCCAAGCGGCTTTATGGCGAGCAGACGCGCATCCGCCTGCGCCCACACCATTTCCCGTTCACAGAGCCCTCCTGTGAGATCGATGTGTCGTGCTTCCGCTGCGGCGGTAAGGGCTGCCCGATGTGCAAGGGCGAGGGCTGGATTGAGATCCTCGGCGGCGGCATGGTGCACCCGAAGGTGCTGCAAAATGGCGGCATTGATCCGGAGCAATACAGCGGCTTTGCCTTTGGCGTAGGGCTTGAGCGGCTTACGATGTTCCGTTTTAACATTGACGATATGCGCCTGCTGTATGAAAACGATATGCGTTTTCTCAGCCAGTTTTAACCGAAGGAGGGCTTTTATATGGATTTGTCAAAGAAATGGCTGCTTGACTATATCGATTTAAACGTTGACGATAAAACCTTCAGCGATGAAATGACCCTCTCCGGTTCAAAGGTGGAGGGCTATGCGAAGGAGGGGGCGGATCTGACCAACATCGTGGTTGGACGCATCCTTTCGTTAGAGCGGCATCCGGATTCCGACCACCTTTGGATCTGCCAGGTGGATGCCGGGCAGGGGGAGCCGCTGCAGATTGTCACCGGAGCGCAGAATTTAAAGGAGGGGGATTTTGTCCCTGTTGCGCTGGATCACTCCACCATTCATGGCGGGAAGGAAATCAAAAAAGGCAAGCTGCGCGGCGTGCCGAGCAACGGGATGCTTTGCTCGCTCGGTGAGCTGGGGCTGACGGCGCACGATTTCCCCTATGCGATTGAGGATGGCATTTTTGTGCTGGGCGACGACTGCGACCGGACGCCCGGCGCGGATATCCACGATGCGATCGGCCTGAACGACACGGTCACAGAGTTTGAAATCACTTCCAACCGCCCGGATTGCCTCTCTGTTTTAGGTCTTGCGCGCGAAGCTGCGGCAACCTTCCGTGTGCCCTTCCAGATGCCAACGCCGCAGGTGAAGCCCACCGGCGGCAATGTGAACGATCACTTGAGCGTCACCATCCTGGATGCGGAGAAGTGCTACCGCTATGTGGGCGCGGTGGTTGAGAATGTGCGCATTAAGCCTTCCCCGCGCTGGCTGCGCGAGCGGCTGCGCGCGAGCGGCGTGCGCCCGATTAACAACATTGTCGATATCACAAACTATGTCATGCTGGAATACGGCCAGCCGATGCATGCCTTTGACCTGCGTTATCTCGAGGGTGGGAGCGTGATCGTCCGCCGCGCGGAAAACGGCGAGCAGATTACCACGCTCGACGGCGTGGAGCGCACGCTCACCGATGATATGCTCGTCATTGCGGATGCGAAAAAGCCCGTCGCCGTGGCCGGCGTGATGGGCGGCGAATACAGCGGCATCATGGAGGATACGACTACCATCGTCTTTGAATCGGCGTGCTTTAACGGCGCCAGCGTGCGCCGCACGGCGAAAAAGCTCGGCATGCGCACAGAGGCCTCCTCCCGCTATGAGAAGGAGCTGAGCCCGGAGAGCTGCCCGGTTTGCCTTGCGCGCGCTTTGGAGCTCGTGCAGCAGCTCGATGCGGGCGACGTGGTCAACGGTATGGTGGATTGCGACCGCTCCAGCCACAAGCAGCGCACGCTGCCCTTTGACTGGCAGTGGGTCAACCATTTTATCGGCATTGAGGTCGGCCCGGAGGAGCAAAAGGCGATTTTAGAGCGCCTCGGCTTCCGGGTGGAGGAGAATGTGATCCACATCCCGTTCTTCCGCAGCGATATTGAGCACAAGGCTGATATTTCCGAGGAAATTGCCCGCTTCTATGGCTATGGTAATATCCCGAACCGCATGCTCACCGGCGTTGCGAATGCAAAGCTTACCCCCGTGCAGCAGCTGGAGCGCACCATTCACACCACGCTGCTCGGCTGCGGGCTCAGCGAGGTTTCCACCTATTCCTTCATCAGCCCGAAGGCCTATGACCGTATCTGCCTGCCGGCGGAGAGCGAAAAGCGAAAGTCCGTCGTGATCTCCAACCCGCTCGGCGAGGATACCAGCGTGATGCGCACCATTGCGCTGCCCTCCATTTTGGAGGTGCTGTCCCGCAACTATAACAACCGCAACCCGCAGGCCGCCATCTATGAGCTGGCGGTGGAATATACCCCGCGCGGGGCGGAGGAGCTGCCGCTGGAGCAGCAGAAGGCCGCCATCGGCATGTATGGCGAGGGCTGCGACTTCTATGCGCTCAAGGGCGTGATAGAGGAGCTGCTCAGGGCCTGCGGCCTGACAGGGTATGATGTGGAGGCTGTGACGGATCATCCTACCTTCCACCCCGGGCGCACGGCGCGTATTGTGAAGGAGAGCCGCGAGATCGCCCTCCTTGGCGAAATTCACCCGCAGGTGCAGGAGAATTATGAGCTTGGCGTGAAAACCTATGCCGCAGAGGTGGATGTTGCCGCACTGCTGGAGCTTGGCGACCGCCAGCGGGTCTACCATCCGCTGCCGAAGTTCCCGGCCTCTACGCGCGATCTCGCCGTGGTCTGCGCGCGGGAGACGCCGGTGCTGGCGCTGGAGCGAGCAATCGGGGAAGGCGTTGGCGCTATTTTGGAAGAGATTAGCCTCTTCGACGTTTATGAGGGCAAGCAGATCGAAGCAGGCAAAAAGAGTGTGGCATTTAGCCTGCGGCTGCGCGCCGCCGACCGGACGCTCACCGACGAAGAGGCCGACGCGGCCATGAAGCGCGCGGTCAAATCGTTGGCCAAGCTCGGCGCTGCCCTCCGGGCATAAACGAGCAAAACACAAAAATCGCGCCCCACAGGTTGCAGCTGAACCGGTGGGGCGCGATTTTTGTGAAAAAAGGTTTAAGATGGTACATAGGATGTTTGCCAGTGCTGCGGCTAGGAAGTTTTTTAATATTTTAGTGCGTGCCTGGTTGTATTGCACATGCATCCATTCTTTTGTCGGTTGACAAGGGAATGAGACTGCGTACAGTGAAACCGGGCAGTAACCTCAAAATAATATAGAACCTTCTGGCCGCTGCGCCCTGTAGGGAACGGTCTTGACCGTTCCGGGGTTTCCCACCAATCGATATAGATTCTATTTCCCGCTCAGGCCGCGGGGCCCCTCCTTTTCCGTTCGGCCGGAAAAGGAGGCAAAAGGGGCCGTTGTGAACGGCCAGCAGCGGCACGGATAGGCTTTTGAATCCCTTCGATGTGTTCGGCGAGGCGCACAAAAACTCGACCGCTCACGCGGCCTCAAACAGTTTGTGCGCTCGCTTGCCTGCAAGCAGGCAAGTCCCCTCACGAGCCCGCCGGAAATTTGTGGAGCCTGCCGCCGCTGGCCTGCTGAAAGGTTTCATCCGCTGAGATAGACTGAAGGCCTCGGGAGGCTTCTAACGGAGCCTGTAAGCCGTTCAGGGCCTCAGCGTAGCGATAGGCCCAGGCGGCAGCTGCTGTCACTCAATGCGTGCACGTGAGGGGACTTTTTGGCCCGAAGGGCAAAAAGCGAACCTTCCCGCCTGTTTGAAGCCGCGTGAGCGGCTGAGTTCGGGAAGCGTTCGCCGAACGCACTGTGGTGTGGC
>CASDTH010000025.1 GCA_949283655.1 uncultured bacterium | reverse complement strand
TGAGACATTGTTTTCTCCGATGATGATATTGTTTTTGCGCCTCCGATGGGCGGTATCCTTGTTTGCTTTGATTCCGCCTCAATTCCCGGCTGATGGTGGAGGCACTCCGCCCTAGCTCTGCGGCAATTCTCCGTACACTTTCCCCTTTTATTTGTTTTTTCCATATACTTTCCCGTTCTTCTATGCTAAGATGTTGGTAGTGGTTCATTGAGGATTGCCTCCTTTATGGTTTGTTCGCAACTACCATTTTACGGGCTTTTCCTCTTTGAGTCACTCTTTTTCTTTACTGTTGCACTTACATTGTAAATCCGCAGAATCAAAAGGGGCGGGTTGGAAGGAAAGTGAAACAATGCTGGCCCAGACATTGTGCAGTGAAGACAGGCCTCCCATAAGCCGGAAGAGATCCTGAATAACAGCGGAAGCCGCAACATGCCTAGCTTGCTATGTTGCCTTGGTTTCGTTTTATTTGTTGGAATCGGGCTTTTTTTTGACAAAACAACGCCCCGCCGCTAAAAAGGCGATGGGGCATAATAACAGCGATTTGTTCCTTACGGTTGCTCTGTGACCGGTTTATCCTCGCTCTCATGCTCTACAGAAATGAAGTGATTGCGCGGGGCATAGGCCCACCGCATTTCAAAGGCCTTTACCGCATCAACCGGCGCATAAAGCTGCCCGCGCACACCACGGTAAACCGGCGCTGGCAGGCGCAGCTCTCCGGAATCCGTCTGCGCGACCGCGCTACCCTCCGTAATGGTCAGGGAATGCCCATAGACGCGCATCAGCGCCTGCCCTTTTGTTTTTTCCACATAGCCGCCAATAAAGGCTACCAGAATGGCAAGCGGCACAAACCAGATGCCTTCTTTTTGTTCGCATGGGGTATCCGCTTGACAAAGGCCTGGATCCATCCCCTTAAACAGCAGACGCGTCCGCCCATAGACGGGCGCCACCGCATGGGGCAGGATGCAATCGTTTGCCTTGTCGATCACGCATTGATCCACAATCCGCCCGTCATCCAGCACAGAGGTCATGGTCACGCGGCTGCCATCCACCTCCACAATGGCGACCATTGAGCGTTTCTCCTCATGCGGGTAATAGGCTGCATGCCAGACCTTGGGCAGCGTCCGTGCACCGGGGGGATTTTGGTTGGAGTTGCCGAGCATATAGTGGATGGTCCCCTGAGAGGGGCGGTCAAACAGCTCCTCATTCTTTAAAGGAAAGCTGCGGGAAAAATTATGCTCATGGCCAGAAAACACGACGTCAAACTGCTCAAAGGCCTCTCGCATCACAGGATAGGCATCATAATTCTGGCAATCAGCGCCGGAATAGCAGATTGGAAAATGATAGGAACCAAATTTCCAGGTTTGATGGCACTGCTCCAAATCCCGAAGGACCCACTGCTTCACATCCTCCGGCCCGTTGACGCCCATGATATTGAAGTGTGCATTGCCGTAATCAAAGGCGTAATTCTCCGTTTTCCATCCGTCCGGCCCATTGCCTGGGTAGGAGCCCTCAAACTGCTTGCAGAAGAATTCCCCCGGCTCCGCATAATAGCGGCCAATTCCATTGCGGTAATCCTCAAACCCCCTGTTGTCATGGTTGCCCTCTGTCATCATAAATGGGATGGATTCCGCAATGCCCACAAGGCCACTAAACGCCCCATTCCACTGCACTTCATGCTGCCCGCAATCCGTGTTGTCACCGCCGGTGAGAATAAATCGTGCATCCGGGTGCTGATGCAGCACATTCTTTAAAAAGCGGTTAAAATAGGAGTAATCCGGGCAATCAAACGGCTCGCCCTTTTGCTGATCTGAAACGCACAAGAACTTAAAGTGGGTCAAGTGCTCCGGCTCCGTGGTAAAGGAAAAAACCTTGCTACGATGCTCTATGGAACCACAGGTATAGCAATATGCAGCGCCAGGTTCCAGGCCGGTCAGCGTCGCCCAATAGATCCGGCTGATGTCGATATCGCTTTCAAAAACTTTTGCGCATGCCGGAGTGCGGTGATGCACGCCGCCCTCCTTTGCCCAATATTCCACATAGCCTTCCGTAATTTCTGTGCTGGTGCGCCAGGTGACGGTCATCGTCGTTTTGGCATCCCCTGAAATACTAAGCATGATATGATCCGGCTGCGGCGTGGATCCCCGAACCGGTTTTGTTCGCTTCATATTTTCACCCCTATTTATTTATTGAGTTTATCATATCACTTTTCTCTTGTTTTGTCATCCTTCATTTTAAAAAATTGAGAATGGAAAAGGCTGCAGCTGACAAGTGCTTCTCCTTGACAGCTGCAGCCCCAGTGATTTTATTCCGTTGTCAACTCCTTATGCAGTGGGATCATCCCGCAGGTTTCTCCCAATGTGCCTCCGCCGAGCAAATATTGTTTAACAGAGCGCTGCAATCTTGTCTGCTCTGGGAAAGCTGCGAAATCTCGGTCATGCCGGTACCATAAAAAACGGATGGCTGCGCGGGAGTGATCCTCATGCGTATCGATCCGATCAAACAATTCCTGAAACTGTAAAATGCGCGAGCCGGATGGCAAAAGCTGCTTTAAACGCGGATCCAACAGCCAGGAGCTTGTATAAAAGCCTTGAAAATGAAAATCCGGATAATACTTGGGGAAAAACGCCTTTGCCTGACGGATGGAATCCAGGCAGGCCTCCCGCTCTAACGGCGCGCCTTTTGGAATGTGGATATATAAAACCTCCGCTCCGTCCGGAATCGGAAGAGACTCCAGCTGATCCCGGCTAAGCCTTCTGCTAAGCTCTACCCGGGAGAACTGAAATTGCAGCCGCCCAAGCTGAAACAGATTCATGGTGATATAATTTTTTGCCCAGCTGATCTCTGAAAAGCCCGGCACGCCGAATTCCACTCTGCCGTTTTCCGTCCAGCGGGTGATATCCTGCATGATGTCATAATAATACCGCTCCGGAATGCCGCGCTCCTGATATCCGGCATAGGTATATTCCGCCGCACAGAGCAGCGCGGCAAGCACAAAAGGCGCATACCGTCGCCGGTTTATCCGCAGCAATATCTCCAGCCCTACAACATCATTTTGCCGGTACATCTGCTTGGCATACCGCTCGACACGCGCCGAATGCCTTTCCATCTGCTGAAAAGCAAGCTCCCGGTCTTCCTGCGGAAGCCGGATTTTTTCACACAAATCCTTTAGAAAAGTAATATTCAAGCGCAGCCCCCTCCCTCAGCTTGATATCCTACGGCGCAGAAATGCGCCGGGCGCAACGTTACAGCCACAGTCAATTTGGATGCGCATCATCGGATGCGGCGCATTCTCCAACGGTTCGCCCGCTTCATCATAGAGTGCGCATACCGTGATATCATACGGCGCTTTGCCAGCCTCCAACACGCTGAGCGTTTCCCCTCGGAAAAAACGGTTGCGCTGAACAGCCTGCAACAGGCCGCCCTGCATTCCTTCAGAAACGGCGGCGACCTCCCACTCGCGTATATAACCGCCCGATTCAAAAATCTGTGCGTTTTCCTGCGGCCTGTCAAAATAAAAGCCTGTGCAATACGCCCGATGGCTGATTTTAGCAAGCTCCTCCAATACCCAGGGCTCCGGCTGGTAATGCGCCCTGTCTGCTGCGCGCAGATACCCATCGATTGCGCAGCGGTATGCATTCGTCACCACCGCCGTATAATAGGCGGATTTGGCGCGGCCCTCTATTTTGAAGCTGGTCACGCCAGCCTCCACAAGCGCTGGAATATGCTCGATCATGCATAAATCGCGTGCATTCATCAAATAGGTGCCGTCCGTATTCTCTTCAATCGGGAAATACTGCCCAGGCCGTTTTTCCTCCACGAGCGCATACTTCCACCGGCAGGGCTGCGCACAGTCGCCCCGGTTGGAATCCCGCCCCGTCAGATAATTGGAGAGCAGGCATCTGCCGGAGAAGGAAACGCACATTGCGCCGTGCACAAAGCATTCGATCTCCAACTCCCTGGGCGTGCGGTCACGCAGGCCCTGAATTTCGGCGAGGGAAAGCTCCCGCGCCGTAACAATGCGATTCGCGCCAAGTGCGTGCAATGCGTTCGCCGCCGCGTAATTGACCACGCCCGCCTGTGTGGAGACATGGAGCTCTACCTCAGGCGCACAGCGCTTGGCGAGTTCCAATACGCCCAGATCCGTCACGATAAAAGCATCCACGCCGCAGGAGGCCCATGACGTTAAAAAGGAGGGAAGCGCTTCTACCTCCGCATTGCGGGGCAGCGTGTTGCAGGTGAGATAGACCCGCACGCCGTTTTTATGGGCATATGCCACTGCTTCGCGCAGGCCATCCAGCGTAAAATTGGCAGGAGCGGCGCGCATGCCAAAGGATGTCCCGCCGAGATAGACGGCATCTGCACCAAAACGAACGGCAGCCTCCAAGCATTCACGATCCCCAGCGGGGGCCAGCAACTCCGGGATTAAATGTTGCTTTCTCATGATCCACGCAAAGCCTCAAGCTGATTGGCCTGATGGCCAGCCAGGGTCTTGGCCATATAAATTTTCCCATTTTTGTCATGGTAAAAATAGAAATAATCCGTATCCTCGGGATACAGCGCAGCCTCGATCGCATCCGCGCCGGGGTTACAGATCGGCCCTGCCGGAAGCCCATCGCAAATATAAGTGTGATACCGCTCGCGATAGGCGAAATATTCCCCATCGGATACGTTTGGCTTGATATAGCGATCCACGTAAGCTCCGGTGCTGTCGCACTCCAAGCGCATCCCACGCTCGAGGCGGTTGTGGATGACGGAGGAAACCAAGCCCATCTGATCGGCATCCGCCGCTTCCTTCTGAATGATCGAGGCGATAATGACGATCTCATCCACCGTCATACCCAGTTCTTTGGCGCGCGCCTCGTATTTACTGGTGAATTTCTCCTCAAAGTTATCCAAAAAGCGGCGGATGACGCTGCTCTCATTCTCCTCAATGTAAAATTCATAGGTATCCGGGTAGAGATATCCCTCCAGCTTGCGTAACCGCTGGCTGGTATCAGGCAAAGATTTGATAAAGCTGTATTGGCTGAAATCTACCGTCTGCATATTTTCATAAAATGCATTTTTGCTGCAGACCCCGTATTTCTCGAGCCGCTCGATGATCTGATCCACTGTCCAGCCCTCTGGGAAGGTCAGCTTCTGGGTCTCCGCCGACTTGGGCGCATCCTTAATGGCGTTGAGCATCCCCTCCACGCCCATCTTCTGATCCAGCTGATAAATCCCGTTGAGATACTTGATATCCTTCGCTTTTTTGCCGGTATCGCGATTGCGTAGGTTATAGAAGGCGTTGACAAAGAAATTGCAGAAATACGGGTGGTCAATCAAATCGTTATCCTGCAGGATCTGAAGAATATCCATTTGAGAGGCGTTCTCCGGGATCGTGACACTCACCTTTTCCGTGTCGCCTCGCAAAGCCAGAATATCATTCACGCAGGAGATAAGGTAAAGCGAGCTTGCTACCGAAACCACAAGCACTATGCAGACGGCAAATGCCATCGGATGCGAAATGATTCGCCGCTTTTTCTTTTTCACAGCTTTCCCTCCCTCTCCAGCACTCTGCTTATGTAGCGGATCAGAGGTGTTTTTTTCAGTCTGCCCCGGCTCCACGATTGAAACTTTAAAATTTTTGACCAGCTGAGTACGGTCCATTTGGCTTTCATAGAAGCGGTCTGCCTCCTCGCCGGACAAATGCTGGCTCGCTGCCTCTTTGTCAGGCCTGTCCACCGGGGGAAGCGAAGACAACAGCTTTTCCTTCTCTGGATGGGAATTCTGTTTGTTTTGATCCATCTCAATGACCAATCCTTTCGCAGCGGCGCTCGTGTTTGATGATAAGTCAAAAGCCCGCTTTTATATCAGAAACCGGCAAAGCGGTTTAGCCCCTCCCTGCACCAGCGCATATCATCGTTTTGCGCTCGGTGACAACCAGGCCCACGGGGCGGTCAAACCTGCCGGATGGCAGCCGTTTCAACATACAGGCATCGTAGCACAGCCCGACCGTATTTCCGGAGAAGCGTGCCAGGAAGCGGTCATAATACCCCTTGCCATAGCCCAGCCGGAAGCCCTGGCCATCAAACGCAAGCGCAGGGACGATGCAAAGGCTGCGGAAAAAATCCGTTAGCAGCTTACTTTGCGCGGGGTCTGGCTCCAGCACGCCAAAGGCGCCAGGAGATAGCTCTGACAGAGAATGAATTTGATAAAACTCCATCTCCCGTGTGCCGGGCACACAGCGGGGCACGGCGACCTGCCGCCCATCCTGCAAGGCTCTTTCAATCAGGTGATGGGTATCCACCTCGATTGGGGTCGATACATAAACCAGCAGCGATTGTGCCTCCCGATACTGCCACAAATTCACGGTGCGGTTGAGGATTTTTTGATCTAACTCCGCCTTGGCAGCGGCCGTCATATCCGTGCGCAGCGCTTTCAAACGGCTACGCAGCTCCGCCTTCAGCGGCCTGATATCCTGTTTCATTGGCACTGTAAGGAGGCGCGGATCGCCTTTGCCTTTGCCTGCCCAATAAACTCTGCCGCAACGGCAAGTCCAAAATCGATGGCCACCCCGGCGCCGCGCCCGGTGATGATCTGCCCATCCTTACACACATAGCTTTCGCTAAGCTTTGCGCCATAGAGCTCCTGCTCCATACCGGGGAAACAGGTTGCCTCCTTCCCCTCCAAAAGACCTTTATGCCCTAGGATGGAGGGCGCAGCGCAGATGGCGGCAATCAGCTTACCGCTTGATGCAGCGTAATCAATAAAGGCCTGCACCACTGGCGATTTTTCCAGATTCAGCGTGCCCGGCATCCCGCCCGGGAGGACGACCGCTTCCAACGACGCATCTGCCTGCGCTTGTGTATCCGCAAGGTCACAATCCACAATCACGCCATGCGCACCTGCCACCTTTGTGCCTCCGACCCCTACTGTGCACACTTCCAGCTCAGCACGACGGAGCATGTCCACCGTTGCAATCGCTTCAACCTCTTCAAAACCGTTTGCAAAAAAAACATAAATCATTTGAATTCCTCCATATGATCTTAATTTATCCAAGGGAAAGGCCTAAATACGCATTTTGCAGCCTCTGCGGCAAATGCGCCGCTCCTGCGGAAAGCGGGCGCAGCATCCCATAGGCGCGCCTGACCGGATTCACACGGGCTGGAATCGCCCCAACCGGGCAGCGAAAAGAAAACGACCGTGCGTCCGATTTTTGCAGCAGGGCGGAAAATAGTGGCTCCACCGCACCGGAACATAAAAGCTCCTGCACAAAGCAAGTATCTTCCTGCACTGCCTCCTGAAGCAAACAATAGCCAGCCCCAGATGGCGTGCGCACACAAACGGCATCACCACCGCTATACCGGTGCTCCGCCAACGCGTAAGATAGTGCGGCCTCATCCCAAGCCAAATAATCGCGCCCGTGCAGCACTGTGCGCCGGATATCCGCCATCACCGGCAGGGAGAGTGATGCAACAACAGGCTGCGGGCTTTTGGCGGCAAGCTGCTCCAGCTCTGCGCGGGAACAGCGGCCCGTTTCGCAGAAAAAGGCTGTTTGAAAGCCGCAGCCCGCATAATAATGGAACAGGCTGCCGGAGGCCGGCACAAGGGCAATTCCATCCGCCCCCTCCGCTGTGGAGACACGCGCTGCTTCATCAATCAGGCGTCGCATCAAACCGCGCCCCCGAAACTCCGGCGCAGTGCAGGCGGCATAGAGATACCGCACCACATAACGCGCTTCTCCCTGACAAAGCCGTGCAGGAAAGAGAAACAATACAGATACCGGAACGCCGCCTTCCTCCCAGAGAAACGCATCTGCCGCCGGGAAGCGATTTTGCAAAAAGAACGCGATATACGCCCGATCGTCGCCAAAGCAGGCCTCCCACAGCGACGCCAAAAGCGGGATATCCCCCCGCCGCGCCCGGCGAATCATAAATCCCCCCGGTAAAGCGCCTCCTGCTTCTCCAGCAGGATTGCGGGGTAGTAGGAGAGCTTCGCCCGGCGCAGGCCCTCCTCACCCATATCCTCTTCCCGATTGACAAAGGCGTACTGCTGCAATGCGTTCGCCGCAAACTCCCGGTTGATGATCGGGTATGCGCCGCGCACATCCGCAAACGCTTTTTCAATGTGCGTGCAGAAGGTGTTATCCGTCAGCCTTTCGCCTACTGTATAAGCCACAACCCGGCCGTCCGCCCGGATCAAGCCGCCGGTAAAGCCCAGTTCAAAATAGTGGTCAAAGGCGCGATGAATTGCGGCGAGCTCCTCACTGATCCCCTCCGGGTTTTTGCTCAGATTTTCCCGCTCCCACTCGGCGTTCATCTGCATGCACTCGTCAATATTGGCTGTGGTGATGGGTTCATAACGCCAAGAAAACGTTTTTTGAAAATAAGCAATATGATTGCGCTTACCATGATATTTCCGCCCAGCAAGGGAGATCAGATCCTGTGTGTCATAGATATAATCAAAGCCGTCGCGATAAGGCCGGTAGACAAAAGCGCCCGGCATAATCTCTTCCAGCGCTGCCTGATTGGCCTTTGTCACGCCGTGCAGCCGGAACGGATGCCCACACGCATGCGCATCTGCCAGCATCGCATCCACTGCCCGTTTTAACTCGCCACGGCCGGCGGGGAAGACATAGGTAGGAGCCGCCTCTATGCTTTTCGAAATAAAAAAATCCTCAAACCGGGCAATTTTGCTACCGTAAACGGGGTTCCAGATATATAGGTTTCCAAAGGTATATTCACAGCCCTGAAACTGAGAGGCTCCAAATAGCTCTCTCACCCAATCCCGGTCCTCCAGGCGGGGAGAATGAAATGTCAGCATGAAAGCATCTCCTTTTCCACACAGGCAAAAATCTGCCGGGCAACCGCCTGCTCCTCCAGTGGTTCGCCGGCGGGCGCACAATCAATCCGGTGAAAATGCAGCTTTTCACAGGCATAAAGCGCCGCCTCACGGCAGGCTTGCAGATAGTGGATATCCCGCTCGTGCATATCCTTCCTGCGTTCATCGCCCGCATAGCGGTTGGAGAGAAAGCGCTGAGATACTTCCACTGGCATATCCAGATATATGACCAGCTCCGGCACCGGGATACCGAGCTTTTGATACTCAAAATCCTTCAGCCATTCCAGATAATCATTCCATTGCACGCGCGGGAGCTTCACCATCTGATACAGCGCATTGGAGGTGGTGTAGCGATCTGCCAGAATCAGTTTGCCCGCCTCATAATCCGCTCGCCAATGGCGTGTAAAGCTAGCAAAGCGATCGACTGCGTAAAAAGCAGAGGCAGCATAAGCGTTCACATCCCCGGGCTCGCGGCCGAAATCGCCGCCCAGGTACATTTGCACCAGTGTGCTGGAGGGATCGTCATAATCGGGGAGTTTAATTTGGCGCAAAGCCACGCCTGCCTGCTCAAGGGTTGCCCGCAGCAACGCCACCTGAGTGGTTTTGCCGCAGCCATCCAACCCCTCGATGACCAACAATTTTCCTGCCATGCCATCCTCCTTCATGCTCGCGCTCCTGCTACAGCCGCACAGGGCAAGTCGAAAAGCATTTCGCCCGCCTGACAACCCTTGCGTGGAATTTGACCAGAGCCTTCTCGAATTAAAGTTTATTATACCAAATTTCGCCTCAAAATTCAAACGTTGTCCGTTTTTAGGCCGGATAGGTTAAAATGACGGCGAACAGCTTCAACGTTTGACCCGACCGGTTGGCAATCGAATGGCGCTGACCGCCCAGGCAAATACAGGCGTCGCCGGGATGAAGCAGCTCCTCTCTGCCATTATCGTTATAAACCGCTGTGCCCTCTATGATATAAAAGACCTCTTCCTCCCCCTCGTGCACATGCTCGCCGATGGAGCTGCCCGGCTCAAGCGTGATGGTCGCCATCATGCGCGATTGGCCTTGATATTCACCAGCCTCCAATACATTGGTCACCACGGCCTGCCCCTCTCCGCCGCGCATTTGCGGTTTAATGGTTGCGTGCATCTCACCCGCGCGTTTGATCATAAAAACGATTCTCCTCTCAGTATTCTTTTCATTGCAGTAGATTATACCATGATTTCATTGCGCAAAGCGCAATGGGCGGCGCAGCCGCGGGGCGTCAGCCTAAATCAATGATACAATGTTCTCCGAAACAGTCCAAATCTTTGATTTGGTTTCTGTTTCGTGAGGTTATTTCGCCGAGGCCCTGCGAAGCACGGCCGAACGCCAATGTTCTCCGAAACAGTCCAAATCTTTGATTTGGTTTCTGTTTCGTGAGGTTATTTCGCCGAGGCCCTGCGAAGCACGGGCCGAACGCCAATGTTCTCCGAAACAGTCCAAATCTTTGATTTGGTTTCTGTTATTATACCATCCCCGCTCTATTTGACAATATCCGAAGCGTATTTTCCGTGTATGGGAGGCATCCATACAGTGCAAATCGTTTGCATGGCACAGTAAAATATGATAAGATACCATAGACCGATCACCCAAAGGAGGCCTTTTGATGGCGAATAAGCATTTGCAGCCGCAGGCTGTTATTTTAAGCGCGACCCGCGATGGGGAAAAACTGTGTGCCGCCGGCGGCCGAATTTCCACCCAGCCTGGCGACGCAATCGATATCTGGAATCATTCGCAAGATGTGGAGAAAAACCGCCTCCTGATCCAAAAGGTAACCCGCTCCGGCCACACCTCTGTGGTAGAGCATGTGTGTTTTCATATCGCCTTTCAGAATGTATCTGTCATGGTAGAGCAGTTTATGATTGAGTTCCGCCTGGCCTCCTTCACCGTGAAATCACGCCGCTATGTAGATTTCAGCACGGCGGGCTATTACCTGCCGGAGGGTCTGGCAGAGCGTGAGCGGGAAGCATACACAGCGCATATGGAGGCTTTATTTGCCGATTATCAATACCTGATCGAGCATGACGTGCCGAAGGAGGACGCCAGATTTGTCCTACCATATTGCTTTTGCAGTAATTTTTACTGCACGCTAAATGGCCGGGAGCTTCTGCACGTGCTGCAAGCCATGCTATATGGCCGCGGCAGCAAGTTCCCAGAGCTGGCCGCGCTTGGCCGGCAGCTTCTGGAGCAGGCGCAGCAAATTGCCCCTGGTGTGTTCGATTCGATCAAGCAGGAACCCACTCCTGATGCTTTGGATTTTACGGATATGCCCGGAGTAACGCCGGATGCGGCAGTTCTGCCTCAGAGCCGTCCCTTTGTGGAGCTCCTGGCGGCAACGCCGCAGGCGGCGGAATGCGTGGCACGCACAGCGCTCATCCAGGCATTCCAACTGCCTAGGGAGGAAATTAATCGAATCACCGCGTCTGCTTCAGCCCGCCGGGAAATCCTCCGGCGCGTAACCGGCTGCACACGGCCCCGACCGCTGGAAAATACCAGCTTTACCTTCCGCCTCAACGGCGTATCTCTACCCTGTATTACACACATCGTCCGGCACCGGATGCAATCTGTGATGATCCCGGATTTCACAAAGGCGGATCGGACACAAAAAATCATCCCGCCTTCCGTGCGGCAATCGCCGGATTGCCTGGCCCGTTATGAAGCTGCATTCCACCGTAACGCAGCCCTTTATCAACAGCTGCGCGGCATCCTAGAGGAGGAGACACTCGTCTACTTTTTGCTCAGTGGGAACACGCTCGACGTAGTGACCACCATGAACGCCCGTGAGCTGCTGCTGTTTTTGCGCCTGCGCACCTGCAACCGCGCACAGTGGGAAATTCGCCTCTATGCGGATGAAATGCTGCGCTTGTTGCGGGAAAAAGAGCCGGAGCTGTTTGAAGCCTTTGGGCCGAGCTGTTATGTGACCGGCAAGTGCCCAGAAGGCCGGCTCAGTTGCGGCAAAATGGAGGCGGTTTGCGAAAAATACCGGCCAGACCAACAGGCCTGACCGGCACCGCCCTCAGGGGATCGCTTGGTTCAATCAAACAACCCGTCAAAGGCGCCTCGTTTTCGTTTGCGCGGCTCCGGGGCAGGGCGCTCGCAGCAGACGAGGATCGTCTCCTCCCCAATGACCTGAATATCCTTCCACGGGATGCAGAGATCATTTTCACGGCCGCCCAGGCCGCACCATTTTGCGCGCCCATATACAATAATCGCACAAATCTGCCCGGTGCAGGTATCAATCTCCACATCGCAAACGTTGCCCAGCCGGCAGCCATCCTTGACGCAAATCACTTCCTTTGACCGCAAATCCGTTATCCGGCAATTCATTTGGTGGATCACCTCCTTTCGGATTATATTCACGCACCTTGCAGAGAACGACTTCATATCAAAGAAAAATACCGCCTGTTCCGGCAGGCGATAGGAGGCACTCAGCTTGAAAATTGTTGTTTTGGATGGATATACGACCAACCCCGGCGATTTGGATTGGAGCTTTTTGCAGCAATTTGGAGAATACACGGTCTATGACCGCACGCCGCGCGCATTGACGGTAGAGCGCGCCAGGGATGCAGATATTGTGGTGACCAATAAGGTCGTGCTCGACCGGGAAATTTTAGAGCGGCTGCCCAGCTTGCAATTCATTGAACTGCTCTCCACCGGCTATAATGTGATCGATTGCGATTATGCGCGAGAGCGCGGTATCCCGGTATCCAACATCCCAGCCTACAGCACAGACGCTGTTGCGCAGTTGGTGTTTGCATTTATTCTATCATTCTGCAACAGCGTCGCTGTGCATAACGAAGCAGTCAAAGCGGGCGAATGGTCCGCCTGCCCGGATTTTTGCTTTTGGAAAACAAATTTAACCGAGCTGAGCGGGAAAACGCTTGGCATCATTGGATTTGGCCAAATAGGCCGGCGTGTGGCGGAGATCGCCCTGGCGTTTGGCATGCGATGCCTTGCGTATACGCCCCATCCAAAGGATATAGAGCTTGGCCCCCGTTTCGGGTGGGCCTCTCTGGATGATCTGCTCGCACAGGCGGACTTCGTCACGCTTCACTGCCCGCTTACCCCAGAGACGGAGAAGATGGTAAACACAGCGTTTCTACAAAAAATGAAACGCACCGCCTACCTGATTAACACTTCGCGCGGACCCGTTGTGGATGAGGCGGCCTTAGCGCAGGCGCTCAACACGGGAGCGTTGGCGGGTGCCGGCGCCGATGTGCTCTCCACTGAGCCGCCGAAGCTCGAAAACCCCCTGTTGACTGCGCAAAACTGCCTGATTACGCCGCATATTGCATGGGCGGGCTTTGAAACGCGCGAGCGGTTGCTTCATATCTGTAAAGAAAACCTGAAGGCTTTTTGCGATGGGGCGCCGGTTCACGTTGTGAACCCCTAACCGCATCTTTCTGATGAGACCAGTCGCTTTTTTGTGCGTATTTCATGATTTTTTTATTTCTTATCTCAAAATAATTGTATACAATTGGTATTATTTGACATTTTCACAAAACCTGCTATAATAGAAGCCGTTCAGCCCTTGTGCTGAACGGCTTTTGCCCATTTTTGCAGGGTAAGAGCCTCCTCAAAAATTCACAAAAGGAGCGTTTCTAATGGCAGACAATAGGAAGAAGAAGGGCGGCCAGATTGATCCCTCCGCCTGTTATACGATCACCTCTAAACTCAGTGGCAAAGCGATCACAGCGTGCGGTGAGAACGATGTTCGCATGTTTACCTTGACGGGCGAAGAGAATCAGCAGTGGAAGCTGACGCCAGCGGCAGACGGCGCTTATCATTTGCTCGCCAAAGCAACCGGCAAGGCAATGGATATCATTCTGGCCGGCCAAAACAATGGCGCGCAGCTGCACCAGTGGGAAGAGCTCCCCGCTCCCTCGCAAAGCTGGATAATCGAGCCGGCGGCGGATGGCTGCTACAAAATCAAATCCGCCCTCTCCGGCAAGTGCCTGGATATCGTTGACATTTCCACGCTGGATGACGCGCGTCTGCAAATCTGGGAGGATCTCGACGGCGACAATCAGAAGTGGGAGTTACATTCGCTGGCCGCTCCAAAGCCGGCCCGGAAGCCGCGCGCAGCGAAAAAGACCGATGCCCCTGCAAAACCGGCTCAAAAAGAAGAGGCGCAACAGGCGGCGGCATCCAAATCCACCGCGCGGAAAACTGCGGCGGCAGAGACAACGGCCGCTCCAGCCGGCAAAGGGGCTGTAAAGAAGGCAGAAAAGTCCATTACAGCTGAAAAGGCAACCAGCAAACCCGCGACGGCTGTGAAATCCGCCACGAAAGCAGCCGCTAAACCGGCGGCCAAAAAGAGCGCGAAAAAGGAACAAAAGTAACATAGCTGTAACCTTTCATCCACTTTCAAATCAATGAGACGGGTGGAAGGTTGCTGCTCACACAGCGCAAAAGATTTCACAAAAAAGGGAAAACGATGGAGCAGCATTTAAACTGCTCCATCGTTTTTTATCGCATTCCCACAGGAGAGCGCCTATCTGTTAACAAACCGCCATGCTTGGGGTCCGCTTTTGTATCAAAGACCGGACGCCCTTTCAGAGCGTCCTAACAGGGATAGAAGCACTTCGCTTGCGCATGCTGCTGTTTTTCAAGCAGGCCCTGCTTCATCCCTGCCAGTTGTAGTATGGGCAATGTGTGCATTAACAATGCCCGGAAATCATCTCCAGCAAAAATAAGCAGTAAACGCTCCTTACGCCACTCCGGCAAATGGTTGCGCGGGTAGCACTCTATTTTCGGCATGAGCGCCGGTCATCCATCCTCTTCCGCGGCCCGGTTCACGCAGGCGATCGCATTCAGAAAACGGGGATACCCAATGTAGGGTAAGCACTGCGAAATCATCTTAATCAAAAACGCTTTGCTGTTGCCCAACCGCATGTTGCCTTTTGCGTGCGCTGTCAGCTGGGGCTCGCATCCGCCCTGGGCCGCTAAAAAGCAGAAGGTGATCAGTTCCCGCTGGTTCAGCGCCAACCCCTTTCGGGTGTAATAATCCCCAAAGCAGTTGGCCGCCAGCCAACGGTTAATGTGCCCGCTCTTCCATGCTTCCCGCATATGCGCGCCAAAAATTTCCACCTGCGCCTCCACGCCCTTTTCGAGCCGGTTTGCCAGTGTTGTGGTAGCCTGTCCCTCCAGCGGGAGCGGCACACCCCTCTGCCGCAGGATCTCGTTTGTAGCCAGCAGGAAGGGGTACGCCTTGCCGAAGCCGAGGTAATCCACCGCCTGGTAGACAGCCTCCTTCACCATCACAGGCGTCAGGCCGGCCTCCAGCGCCTGCGGCAAAAAGCAGCGGTAAACGTCGAGCGCCTGCGCACCCATCAACACGGCTAACACCGCAAGGGAGCGCGTAGGCTCCTCCAACTGCTGGCCCTCCTCGTGGAGCACCTCATCCCCGGCGAACGCCTCCCAGCGCTCCATGAATTCCGGATCTGTTTCATAAAGGTTGTATGGCTCTGACATATCGAAACACCTCCTGCCTTATTTCAATCCGCAATAGTCTTCCTCGCGCACTGGCTCGCACCACTCATTGCGGCAATTTTCGCCTGGCACCTCCACTGCGATATGGGCAAACCAGCTATCCGCCGTCGCCCCGTGCCAATGCTTAACCTCCGGTGGGATGGTGATCACCATGCCCGGCGTCAGGCTCACCGCCTGCTTCCCCTCCTCCTGATACCATCCCTCGCCGGCCGTGCAAATCAAAATCTGCCCGCCGCCGCTGGAGGCATGGTGGATATGCCAGTTATTCCGGCAACCCGGCTCAAAGGTGACATTCGCCATGGGGATCGGGCACTTGCCCGGCTCCGTGAGCGGGTTCAAATAGGATTCCCCCACAAAATACTGGGCAAAGGCTGTGTTCGGCTGCCCTTTGCCAAACACATTATCTTTGCTGAAATTTGCTTCACTGATTGTTTTCATAGAACAAGCCTCCTGAAATAAATCTGATTGCCGCAGCGCTAAACGCGCTGCTCTCCGCTCTTCCTCCTGAAAGTTTAAAGGATAGCACGCCTGTATGGATACAAACTGCGCCAAGCCCTCCTGCTCCGCCGGTGCATTCGCCTTGGGTTAACAAGCGCCATTTCACGAGCGACGCATATGTCCGCGATTCGCCTTACTCATTCAGCATCTTCAAAAGCTGTGCCTCTGTCAGCACAGGAATTCCAAGGCTGTTCGCCTTGGTTAGCTTGCTGCCCGCCTCTTCGCCTGCAAGCACGAAAGAGGTCTTTTTGGAGACAGAGGAAGCGACCTTCCCCCCATTTTTTTCGATCAGAGAGGAGGCCTGGGCACGCGTAAGCGTCGGGAGCGTGCCGGTCAAAACAAAGGTTTTCCCCGCGAGCAGATCGCCCTGCGGCCGCTCCAGAGAGCGCATATTGACGCCGCATGCCCGCAGCTGCTCCAGCAGGTCGGTTGTCTGCGGCAGAGCGAAAAAGCTCGCAGCGCTCTCCGCCATCACCGCGCCGAAGCCGTCAATCGATTCCATCTCCTCCATTGAGGCTGCGGCCAGCGCCTCCATCGTGCCAAAGCGCAGCGCCAGCAGCTTGGCCGCCTTCTGGCCAATGTGGCGAATACCCAGTGCGAAAATCAGCCGGGCAACGTCATTCTGCTTTGAGCGCACAATCGCAGCGACGAGGTTCTCCGCTGATTTTCTGCCCATCCGCTCAAGCGGCTCTACCTCCTCCACACGCAGCCGGTAAAGATCTGCGGGCGTGCGCACGAGGCCCTGCCCGACCAGCAGCTCCACCACCGCCGGGCCGAGGCCTTCGATATCCATTGCATCGCGCGAACAGAAATGGATAAGCACCCGCATCAGCTGCGCGGGGCACTCCGCATTGTTGCAGCGCAGGGCGGCCTCCCCCTCCTCCCGGTGCACCGGCGCGCCGCAGGAGGGGCAGGTTTTCGGCATCTCATAGGGGCGGGAACCCGGCCGGTGCGACACAACGGAGAGCACCTCCGGAATAATATCCCCCGCCTTGCGCACGATCACCGTATCGCCCAGTCGGATATCCTTCTCCCGGATCATATCCTCATTGTGCAGCGTAGCGCGGCTGACTGTGGACCCCGCCAGCAGCACTGGCTCCAGCACGGCCGTCGGCGTAAGCACACCTGTGCGGCCGACGTTGATCTCAATATCCAGCAGCTTTGTCTGCTTCTCCTCCGGCGGATATTTATAGGCCAGCGCCCATTTGGGAAACTTGGAGGTACGGCCAAGCGCTTCCCGCTGTGTAAAACGATCCACCTTGACCACTGCGCCATCGATATCAAATGGCAGCGTTCCGCGGATTTCACCAATGCGCCGGATCTCGCCTAGCGCTGCCTCCACTGTGTCATACCGGCTGTAAAAGGGGATGGTGGTAAAGCCGAGTGATTTCAGATAATCCAGCGATTCCTGATGACCGGAGAGTTCCTTCCCCTCAATCTGCTGAATATTAAAAACAAAAATAGACAGCCCGCGCGAGGCGGTAACACGCGGATCCTTTTGCCGCAGGGAGCCTGCGGCCGCGTTGCGAGGATTTTTAAAGGGCTTCTCCTCCCGAAGCTCCTGCTGCTCCGTGAGCTTCAAAAAGGATTCCCGGGGCATATAGACCTCACCGCGCACCTCTAAAAACGGTAGCGGCTCCCGGATGCGCAGAGGGATTGTATGGATGGTGCGCAGATTTTGTGTGATATCCTCCCCCACTTGGCCATCGCCCCGCGTGGAACCGCGCACAAACAATCCATTTTCATACTCCAGTGAAACGGAGAGGCCATCAATCTTCGGCTCCACAACATACTGGGCATCTGGCGCGGTTTCCCGCACACGGCGGTCAAAGTCGCGCACCTCCTCCTCACTGAAGCCATCCTGCAAGCTCTCCATCACAACTGTATGCGTCACGGGCGCAAACTGCTCGCCCGCCCGGCCGCCGATCCGCTGGGTGGGAGAATCCGCCGTTGCCAGCATTGGATAAGCGGCCTCCAACCCCTCCAGCTCGCGCAGCAGCCGGTCGTATTCATAATCCTCAATCTCCGGTGCGTCCTGCTCATAATAGAGCCGGCTATGATAATTGAGCAGGCCGCGTAACTCCTCCGCTCTCTTTTGCGCCGTTTCAAATTCCGTCACGTTTCTTCCACCCTTCCTGTGTCAGCGTTATTCCCGCTCTCGCAGCGTAACATGCACCGTATCGCCCGGCTGCTTGCCAAGCTTTGCTCGAATATCCTTCCGAAGCCCTAAAATATGCTCCGGCGTGCCCATTCGGACAAGGCTGCCATCATACGGCACGCCGTCAAAGGTAGCATGCACCTTCACACGGCCCTTGCCAAATGCTTTCTTTACATCGAAGGGGATTTTCACATACGCCCCATCGAGATCAGGCACCTTTTGAATGACTGCGTCAAACACATATTCCTTTTTCTCCATCAAGCGCACTTCCTTTCTCCCCTTATTATGTGTGGGAAAGCAGCGGAAAGCGCAGCCGTTCGCGCTCAAAAATCGTTTCCTCTGGCGCCAAAATAAAAAGAGTGGTATCCTCCTCCTGCAACAAACCCTTTTCTGCGCCAAGCGTTTCCCTCAAAGAGAAGCCAAACCGCACGCTACACGGCTCCGGCCCCGCCAGCGCGTGTAGGATATCCTCCAGTACGGCGCCGGCAGGCGCAAAAAGCTCCTCACAGAAAAGCGTGCCACCCTCTCGCACGGCTACTACAACCGTATCGCATGATTCAATATACCAAAAATGATCGCAAAACGGGCCGATCGCGTAAAACATCAGCAACTCTTCGCCGCGCGTCAGGGAAAGAGTAGAAAACGGGTTTCCGTACTGCCGGAGGCAGCGCAGCAGCACGGCACGGTCCTCTTCCCGATCCGGCTTCAGACGGCGCACAGACGGACCTTGCCCGCCTGGCAAAAAGCAAACATCCTCATACTCCAGCACGGTACGAAACCCAAAACGCGGGTAAAAGCCCAGCACACTATCGTTGGCATACAGATAGATAAAATCACACCGCCCCTGCCATTGAGCAAGCACCTGCTCTATCAAAAAGCGGCTCAGGCCGCGCCCCCGGTATGCGGGCGCGGTCATCACCGTGCCAAGCTGCACACAATGCAGCGCCTGCCCCCTGTGCCAGAATTCCATCATGGAGGCGGAAACATTCGCCGCCGCAAAATCCCCGTCAAACAGCGTATATGGCTGATAAGTATCCTGCCAGAAGCCCTGCCTATACCACGGCTCAAACTGGAGCGCGAACGTCTCCTCAGCCAAGCGGTTAAAAGCAGCGCGACGAGGCTTGCAATCTCGATATGCACAACAGTATTCCAAGCTTAAGCCGCTAACCGTACACCGCATACGCTCATCCCCTTGCAGTAGAATGAAAAATCGAATCCTTTCGGCGAAAGCTCAGGAAGAAAAGACCTGCAGCCAACGCCCCAACTACCTCCGCAATCGGGAAGGAAAGCCAGATTCCGTTAAGCCCCATCCAGCGCGAAAGCAAAAAGGCCAGCGGCACAATGACAAACAGCTGCCGCAACAGAAAGACCGTCAGGCTATAGCCGCCCTTTCCTGCTGCCTGGAACAGTGTGGAAAAAATAAGCCCCACCGCCGCAAAGATATAGCTGCAGCTAATGATACGCAGCGCGGGCACACCAAGCGACAGCATAGCTGCGGAGGCGTCAAAGAGCCGGAGCAGTTGCTCCGGCAGCAGGGCAAAGAGCAGATTTCCCACCGCCATAATGCCCACAGCTACCAGCACTGCACAGCGCAGGGTGGAAAGAAGTCGCCTTCGATCCCGCGCGCCATAATTATAGCCCATGATCGGCAAAGCGCCCTGTGTCAGCCCACTGACAGGCATAAACACAAAGGTTTGCAATTTGAAATAGACCCCAAAGACGGACACTGCCAGCTCCGAAAAACGGATCAAAATGGAATTGAGCAGCGTAACCAGCAGCGAGCCGAGTGCGTTCATTAGCATAGCCGGCACGCCAACTGCGTAAATCTGCGCCACAGCATGAAAATCTAGCCGGAATTTTTTGAGATCCATGCGCACATCCTGCCGGCATAGGAAAAAAACCAGCAGCGACAGCATCATGGATAAAATCTGCCCCAACAGGGTGGCGAGCGCCGCCCCACGCACCCCCATACGCGGCGCGCCGAACAGGCCAAAAATCAAAATCGGGTCCAGAATAATATTTGCAATCGCGCCGATCGCTTGCAGCAGCATGGGGGCGAGCATGCGCCCCGTGGCCTGCAACAGCTTCTCCACCATAATGTGAAACAGCTGTGCAAACGCGCCTAACACGACGATATAGCTATAATCGCATGCCAGGGAAAACACCGCCTCAGAATCGGTAAACATCCGAAAAAACGGCCGGATGGCAACCAGGCCGAACAGGATGAAAAACACTGCGTGCACAAACGAGATCAGAAAACCATGGGTGACGGCCGCATTAGCAGCATCCTGATCCCCGGCGCCCAGCTTCCTAGAAATGTAGGAATTTGCGCCGACACCAGCGCCGACCGCCACCGCCAACACCAGATTTTGCAAAGGGAATGCGAGGGAAACCGCCGTGAGCGCATCCTCGCTGAAGTGGGCGACAAACATGCTGTCTACAATATTATACATCGACTGTATCAGCATGGAAAGCATCGGCGGAAATGCCATAGACATCAGCAATGGAAACACAGGCTTTACAGCCATCTTATTATGCTGCTCAATCTGACCCAATCGAATAAAGCATCCTTTCCAAACAAATTTCCCTTCTTTTGGCATTAAAAGGGGCGGAATAAATCCGCCCCTCCTTTTTGCATGTGTTCATATAGAGGCGCCCGCAGGCAACCTCTAATTTGATAAGCCTGTCCGCCGGAATCAGCGATTGGAGCCATTCCCCCGCCTGGAAAAACCGCCGCCATGCTTGCTTTCAGAGGAACGCTTGAGATCGGTGATCTTTTCATCACTGATCTGCTTAAAACGCGCCATCATATCCTCAAAAGACAAATTCTCCGTCTGCACAGGCCGGGAACCCTGCCAAACCGGCGGAGAGGACCTGCGCTGCCCGCCCTGCCGCTGCCGCTGCTGTTGGGGCCTCTGCTGCTCCATGGCACGTTTAATCGAGAGGCTGACGCGGCCATCCTGCCCAACGCTGAGCACCTTGACCTTAACCTCCTGATTTTCCTTGAGATAATCGCGAATTTCTTTGACATAGGTCGGCGCAACCTCTGAAATATGCACCATGCCCGTCTTGCCATCCGGCAGGCTGACAAAGGCGCCGAAATTCGTCAACCCTGTAACTTTCCCCTCAACAATTGCTCCAACCTCTACCTGCATAAAAAAAACAACAGCCTCCTTCAATCTCGTTGACAACGGCTGGGACTAATCCCCTGCAGAGGCGTCCACATAGACCCGCTCGCCCGGTTTAATGAGCCCAAGGCTATCCCGTGCGACCCGCTCGATATACTGTGCCTCATCTGCACGATCCAGCTTCTTGCGTACCGCCTCATTCTCCTGCAGCTGCTGCGTATAAGCCGCCTGCAAACTGTTAAACGCCTGCTTCTGCTCATGGATTCCAACCTGCAACTGAACCAGACGAACTGTAAAAGTCCCCGCAACGACCAAAAGCAGCAGCAGGAGGATCACACTGTTTTTCCTTTTTTTCCTTTTTTTCACGATGGATCCTCGCTCCCCTTCCTTTCACGCCGCTTGCCGGTTCCAGCGTTCTTTATCAAATTATACAATAAAGTTTTATCCTGTTGCAAGCTAAATTTTGATTTTTTTGCAATTTTTTTTGAGGTTTTACGGGCAAAACGCCTAATTTTTCCGAAGACTCTGCCCAGTAGGCGCAAAAGGGCCCGGAATGGTGTGAAAATCAGATGAAAAAAACGACGGATCGTGCGAATCGTGAAGCTGCTCACCCGCACGGCAAGCAGGCCAAACGAAAAATAATAGATGAAAAATCCCAATGCTTCCCCCGCAATGATAAAGCCGCGGATCTCACCATGATTAACGGCAAGCAAAAATAGGAATGTGACGGCAGCACAAGTGAGAAAAAACAGGATATCTTGGAGAAACACCCCAACGCGCCGCATTGTGAAAGCCATGCGCACAGTGCGGAAGAGATCATACACAATGCCCAGAAGAAAACCGAGACCCAGCGCAAACAAAAACAGCTGTGTCTGGTCGGCAATGGTTAGCATATACATATCAGCGAAACACCTTGCTGAAAAATCCGCCGCTCTTCTGCGGCTCATCTGTATAGGATAAAGAAGTAATATGCCCTTCCATAAGCAGCTCACCCACCTCCACACTCAGGCGGTTGATGTGCAAGTCCGTCCCGCGCACAGTTAGCTCCCCCATGTCGGTAAAAACGACCACCGTCTGCTCGTCAAAACTATCCACATCCGACACACCGGAAACTGTGAGCGTCCGCCTATCCTCCAGGATCAGATTATGCGGCATTGCCGGCGCCTTTTTTTCTTCTGCCATGCTGAGAACCTCCTTTTTTGATACAGGGCGTCCTGCGCCCCTTCTCCTCATGCATATGCATGTACGGCCGGTGCGTAGAACAAAATCTCCCTCACCCTCGCATGAAAAACCCCGGCACTGGCAATAATTTTAGGGAAGCTCCGGCCCGCTGCCACCATGCCGGCGGACCATCCTGCGGCAACCGCCCTCCGGGCGGCGCCGAATCCGGCGAGGGGGAATCGACATGCAATTCAACAAGGTGGAAATCTGCGGGGTAAATACGGCCAAACTGAGGGTGCTCAAAGAATCAGAAAAAATGGAGCTGCTCCGCCGCATTCAAAACGGGGATATGAAAGCGCGCGACGAACTCATCAGCGGCAACCTGCGGCTGGTGCTCAGCGTGATTCAACGCTTTGTCAACCGCGGAGAAAACCTGGATGACCTGTTTCAGGTGGGTTGCATCGGCCTGATCAAATCCATCGATAATTTTGATGTGGAGCAAGGCGTTCGCTTTAGCACCTATGCTGTGCCTATGATCATTGGTGAAATCCGCCGCTACCTGCGCGATAATAACTCCGTGCGCGTGAGCCGCTCCATGCGGGACACCGCCTACCATGCTATGCAGGTGAAGGAGCGCCTTGTCAACGAGCTGCAGCGCGACCCCTCGGTAGAGGAGATTGCAAAAGAGCTCGACCTGCCAAAGGAGAGCGTTGTGCTCGCTATGGAATCCATTGTGGAGCCGGTCTCGCTTTATGAGCCCGTCTATTCCGACGGCGGCGATACGATCTACGTCATGGATCAGATCGGCGACCACAACAGCGATGACAACTGGGTGGATGAAATTCTTCTTCGGCAATCCATTCGAGAACTCGGCCCTAGAGAGAAAAAAATCCTCCGCCTGCGCTTTCTGGAGGGGAAAACGCAGATGGAGGTTGCAAAGGAGATCGGTATTTCACAAGCACAGGTTTCCCGGCTGGAAAAAGGCGCGCTCATCCAGATCAAAAACCAGGAGAATTAAACAAGAGGCCGCTGCATAAAGCCGCCCTTCCATCTAAAATATCCCTATAATTGCTGCACGGGCACGCTTTGGGTTAAGCGTGCCCGTGCTATTTATCAGTTATGGCTCATTCAAAGCTTCCGTCAACATAATGCGCTGCACACGAAGAATGTTTTTCCCCCGTGATGAAACAACCGCTCTTCCAACAGGAAGCAAGGTGGTTATTCCCCCTGCTTTTTTGCCTTTCCCTTCTTAACAACAGCTTTTATGCCCAGCCCCAAGGCGGTGGCCGCTAAAATGCCGCCCACCACGCTGGAGCCGATCATGGCCCCCATATAGAGCTTTCCCTTATCCTTGTAATCGGCGGGGCTTTTGATATGCGGCTCATAGGCGCGGTTTTGATACACCCTGACCTCTTTGATCACAAAATCGTTTGTGCCATCCGCATGGTTTTCAAATTGCCCAATCTTCTGGCCATATGGGCCCCAGCCGCTATCTCGAATCTCAGTGGTCAGCCTTAAATATTCCGGTGTTTTGGAGACGCCGCCATAGTTGGTTGACCAGACAATTTCCCCATCCACATACATAACGTATTGCGTTGGCGTCCATTTCAGCGCGTAAGTGTGCGCTTCGCCGTCATATAGGTTTTTGCCCACATCTGCCACATTGCCCTTGCTGCGGTAAAACGGTGCGTCATATGCATCATAATGAATCGCCTGCCCTGTTTTCGTTGGATGATTGCGCAGAAACGAGGATTCATAAATATCAATTTCACTGCCATCCTCGCCCCTGTTGCCAACCTGCCCGCATGCATCGCTTTGCAGCCAGAAAGCGGACCACATGCCAGAGCCCCGTGGGATGATAACAGTCGCCTCAAAATAACCGAACGCTTGGGAAAAGAGCATAGAGCTTTTTCCTTGAAGAGTCTCCCGCGTCTCAATCCCGCCGGTGAACACGCCCTCGCTGACTCCACAGATTTCACACTGGTGATCACTCTGCCGTTCGCTGTGAATCACCAGCCCCTCACCGGTGAACTCGATCATCTGATCACACCAGTATTCGTAATTCCGCAGCCCATGCGGGGAAGGCGCCCAGCCTGCATCTCGCAGCTGTGCCATATTTTTAATCTGAGTAAAATCAGTATGCATTGTTTCATACCAATTCCCATCGTTGAGATCCGGCAGGGCGGTATCGTTCATCCCCTCCTGCGAAGCGGAAGCCACAGAGCAGGGCAATACCGTACTACCGGCAAGCAGAGCCGCACGAACAGACCGCAACACCTTTTTCATAATCAATAAAACCCCTCTATCTGTCTTTTTTCTTTTTATATTAGCATGGAGAAAAGAAAAATTCAACCGAAAGCATAGCATCCGTGTACAAGGGGAACATCGCCACCCGGCAGGCTCAGGCGGGCGCTCGCTACGTTCTCGGGCACGGCAGGGCGGGCAGCTCAGCCACGCCCTGCTGCTTTCCTTGGATCAACATCATTAACTAACGCAGAGAGCCTACAAACCATTTTGCGAAGCCTTGACACTACCAAGAATTTTTCTTTATAATGTAAGATATAAAATACAGAAAGGGCATCGGATTTTAAAAAGATTAACAGGCACTCGCCCTATCTCTCCATAACTCTCCCTAAGTATTACCAGTATTACCTTTGAGGGATTTTTACTTTCCCTAACTCGGTGTATCTCTCCCTAACACACCGTAAGTTTAGTACCACAATAGTATAAAGAAAGCCCTAACTCACAATGAACAGTGGTTAGGGCTAATTCTTTATTTTTGCTTTAGCTCGATAAGGTACAATAAGTTTCGCAAAAATAAAAGAGACACGGTTTGCAGAACTCTGGTAGAGATAAGGTACAATAAGTTTCGCAAAAATAAAAGAGACACGGTTTGCAGAACTCTGGTAGAATGAAGTTGCAACATACCATTCTGAAAGGAGACAGCAAACCATGTCTGAGAAGATTGTACAACTAAACGAGGCCGTAATC
>CASDTH010000024.1 GCA_949283655.1 uncultured bacterium | reverse complement strand
GATTTTGGTGTGCAGCTCGCTGCACACCAAAACCGCTCCAACAACTTACCTATGCGCCCTCTTGGTTGGCTCTCTCCGAAAGAAAAACTTGCTGCTTTCTTTCTTCCTCTCCCTGTACAATATGTTTGACAAACCTACACACGTCTGCTCCGCAAAAATCTACAGGCAGAGGGACGCATAGCCTTGCATGCCGAAGCGGATACCTTGGAAAGCACAGCGTATATTTTGAAGCGCGCATTACATATATTGTATTGAAAGCGAAGAAGGAAAAAATGATATTGACTTCCCATGTGCGGTTTGTTAAAATAATAACCGCATATCAATCATCGACAAATTCCGATTGGTCGATGATAATCTGGTTTTGAGAGAAGGGGAATTGCTCTATGAAAAAAAGCAAACGTTTACTCGCCCTCCTGATGGCGCTCGCGCTGACTGCGGGCTTGGCCGCCTGCTCGCCGGATGCCGCCGAGGAGGAGAGCTCAACAGATCCCTCCGCCGGTGCGGCACAGAATGAGGAAACTCTTGTGCCCGGTGAGACGGAGAGTGGCACGCAGGCTGTGTCAGATACCCAGCCGGTATCTGGTGGGGATGATGTTTCTGTAGCGCCGGGCAACGATGAGCCCGCCAACAGCGACACGCCCAGCACGACTGCGCCGAAGGCCGAAACGAACGACCCCACCAAGATGACAACCGCCCAGCTGGTGAACTATTACAATACCGCTGCGAACAATGCCAAAGCAAAGGCGAAGAGTATTGTGAAGACACAGGCCTTGGCCGATAAGGTGAAGGATCCGAAGATCAGCAACGACACCTTAGAAAAGTTTGCACCTACGATTATGAACGCGTTTCTGTCCCCCGAGCCGGAGGCGAAGAACGAGACCTATTCCTCCGCTGCGGATAAGAACGCGAACTTCCCGGTGCGCGGCCAGAGCTACGCGAGCAAGCTGACGGCAAGCGACGTCTCCTCCGCCACCTGCAAGAAGAGCGGCAGCAACTATGTGGTCACATTGAAGGTGAAGGGCGCATCCACCGGCAAGGCGCTGAACACCGTCAAGGAAAGTGAAGTACGGGACGGTATGGCGAGTTTCTCCTATCTTGGCATCAAGCTGAATTCCTTGAAGATCACCAACGGCGTTGGGACGATTACAGCGACGATCGACGCCAATGGCCGCCTGCTTTCCGCTAGCTATGAACAGTCGAGCGTCCGGATTGTCCTTAACGTAACGCCGATTTTCGGCAAACTTGACGTGGATGTGGAGCTGCGCCTGTGTGACTGGTTCACGATCAACTGGTAACAGAGTTTTAACCGAAGATTGTATGGAGCGCCCCACCGCTTTGTGGGGCGCTCTGTTTTTATTATCCGAAGCATGGGTTCCTTCTCTGCGCAGGGGGAGCAAGCCGTAGCCTGGGAGAGCTGCAAATGCCATTTCTCTGCCATGTCCATGTGGTTCCTTTCCTCGCCGGGGGATATCGTTTCTTTACAGGATGCCAGTGCGCTGCTATAATAAAAACAGGCTTTGCATTATATTTTATCAAAAGGAGTTCTTTTGCATGAAAAAAGCAGACGGCAAAAATTTGACTGCAGCAGCCCCTGAAAATCCGCCCAGGCTGACAAAGAAGCAAAACATCCTGCAGGCTGTAAAATTTGCGCTGTTTTCCGCCAGTGCGGGCATTATTCAGTTCTTGAGCTTTACGCTGCTCAACGAAGTGCTCAAGCTTCCCTACTGGCCGGGATATCTGACTGCCCTTATTTTATCTGTGCTGTGGAATTTCACCTTTAACCGGAAGTATACCTTTAAATCTGCGAATAACGTTCCCATTGCGATGCTGAAGGTGGCGTGCTACTATTTGGTCTTTACACCCCTCTCCACCTGGTGGGGGGATGCCCTTGTGGACGGGCTCGGATGGAATGAATATCTCGTGCTTGTGGGGACGATGCTGATCAATTTCGTCACGGAATTCCTTTATGACCGCTTTTTTGTTTTCAGAAAATCGATCAACACCAATGAACTGGGCCAAAAGGAGCAGAAAAAGCTGGAGGAGGCTGCCCATCAAGCACGGAAATAATCCGCCGGGCTTGGACGGTTGTGCGGGCGCATTGGCGCTGGCTCTAAAACGCTGAGCGCTGGCAGAACAATCAAAATGCCCCCGCAGCGCGGGGGCTATCTGTTCGGCATTGTGCGCTATGGGCCAAGCTTCAGGCGGTGGTGGAAGCTGCTGTCTGCTGAGGCTCAGTGGAAGTACTGGCGCCGGAAGTGGATTGCGTTTCTCCCTCATTTTCTGCATGCTCCTGCTCAACCAGCTTTTCACAGCGCTTGAGCACGGAGTTTTTTTGCGTGACCTCAAAAGTATCCTCCCGGGCCTGCAAAAGCGCCGCTAGCTCGCCACCCTTCATGCTGTTGAGCACATCCTGCTGATACTGGGTGAAATAGACGCCATCCTCCATGAGGGGATTCAGCTTCTGCACCACATAGATATAGGAGCCCAGCGTGATTACCTTGACCTCGTTGGCCTTCATTGCCGCTACCTGATCGTAAAAGCCTTCTGGATAGGCGGTGTTATCCCCATCAATCACAGAGGCGGTGAATTCCCCCATGCCGGAGCTGTTTTGGGCTTTTAGATAGTCATCGTTAACCTGGGCTATAGAGGCGCCATCCTGAATGTTTTTTGCCATATCGTTAAACTGCTGCGTAATCTCGTTCACACGCGCTTCGCTGAGAGCAACCTGCTCGCCGGCATCATTGATATCCGTCAGATAACCGTCAATGGAATAGAACACCACAAAGTGGCTGGAAAAATAGGCCTTCAGCTCCTCCTCTGATACGGGCTGTGAACCGCCGGCGCCATAGTAGGCCTCCAGCAGGAGCGCTTTTCGCTCTTCGTTTTCCCGCACCTTCATCAGCGTCTGCTTGCTGATGCCCAGGCGGTTATAATAACCGCTGAAAAATTTCCACTGCTGGTTCACCCAGGAGGAGGCGCTTGTCTCCTGCTCTGTGCCAAGGCGCACCGCCTGCTCTGCGGCCACTGTGTTGACCGCTACATATTCTTTGCACAGCTGGATGGCGTTTTCCCGCGCGTCGCCCAGATATTCCTCCGGGGAACGAACGGCAAGATCATAGTAGTAGGTATAAATTTCGCTGTTTAGCTGCGCGCCGCCGATGGAAAGCGCTGTTTTTGGCCCGCCGCAGGCGGTCAGCAGCGTGAAGAAGAGCGTTAGCGCCGCAAGGGCGCACAGAATTCGTTTCATAGCAACCTCCATTTTGCCGGCAGGGCCGGGGAACGATCCGTCAGCGTTTTGTGCGAAACGTGCCCCGCAGAAGGGCCTGTCCGCTTTTTCATTATACATCATCAGCGGGAAAAAGTCTAGAAACACGGGGGAGCCCCTTTCAAAAGGCGGATGAGTGTGGTAAAATATTTTTTGTATCAGGCGAATATGCGGCGGCTCCCTGGAACCTATAGCGATGTTTGCCTGAACGAATCAGCAAAAATGGGGTATGACAATGCAATTTCAATTTTCAAACCGGATTTCCGCCTTGCAGCCTTCCGCGATTCGCGAAATCCTAAAGGCAACCTCTCAGCCGGATGTGATCCCCTTTGCAGCCGGCAACCCCGCGCCGGAGGCCTTCCCTGTGGAGGAGGTGCGGGCAATCGCGGCGAAGCTGCTGGATGAACGCCCGGTCGACTGCCTGCAATATGGCGTCACGGAGGGGTACGGCCCTCTGCGGGAGCGCCTTTCTGCCTACATGAAGGCAAAGCACAACATCGGCCGCGATTTTGACAACCTGATTGTCACCTCCGGCGCGCAGCAGGTGATGGACCTAGCGACGAAAGCCCTCTGCAACGAGGGGGATACGGTCATTTGCGAGGCGCCGTCCTTTATCGGCTCGCTCAACTGCTTCCGCTCCTATGGCGCAAAGCTGCGCGGCATCCCCGTGCAGGCGGACGGTATGGATGTGGAAGAGCTGGAGCGCGCTTTACAGGAGGAGAAAAATGTCCGCTTCATCTACACCATTCCGAATTTTCAAAACCCGGCGGGCGTGACGATGTCGCTTGCCAAGCGCAAGCGCATATATGAACTGGCCAAGCAGTATGGGGTGCTCATTGTGGAGGATAACCCCTATGGCGACCTGCGTGTGGCGGGCGAGCATGTGCCGGCGATTAAGAGCTTTGATGAGGAGGGCTATGTCCTCTACGCGGGCTCATTCTCTAAAATCCTGTCGCCTGGCATGCGTGTGGGCTATGCCATTGCGCCTGCGCCGCTGATTGCCAAGATGACCGTTGGCAAGCAGGCGTCGGATGTGCACACGACGATGCTGTGCCAGCTGATCGTGGATGAATGGATGGCGCATTACGATATCGAAGCGCATATTCAGAAAATCTGTGGGATTTACCGCAAGAAGCTCAACCTGATGTGCGATCTGATTGATCGTGAGCTGGACGGGTTTGTCACTTACAACCGGCCGGAGGGCGGCTTGTTTATCTGGTGCGCCCTGCCGGAGGGCGTGGATATGACGGCCTTCTGCCAGAGGGCAGTGGAGCGCAAGGTAGCGGTGGTGCCGGGCTCTGCCTTCATGACGCATGAGGATGACCCGACCCAGTGCTTCCGGCTGAATTTCTCAACGCCTACGGATGAGGCGATCGTCAAGGGAATGCAGATTCTGGGGCAATTGAAAGAAGAATTTTAAAGCGGGGGTTTTTATGGAGCAGCAAACGCAACGCAAAAAGAAGATTTTAAGTGCGATCCAGCCAAGCGGCATCCCAACGCTTGGCAACTATCTTGGCGCGCTTAAAAATTGGGCCGCCATGGCGGAGGATTATGATTGCGCCTATGCAGTGGCGGATCTGCACGCGATCACGGTGCGTCAAAACCCGGCTGAGCTGCGCCGCCGCACGCTGGAATTGTATGCCCTGCTGCTTGCGATCGGCCTGGACCCGGAGAAAAACCTGGTGTTTATCCAGAGCCAGGTGCCCACACACGCGCAGCTTGCCTGGGTGCTCAACTGCTACACACAATTTGGCGAGATGTCGCGCATGACGCAGTTTAAGGATAAATCCGCGCAGCATGCGGATAACGTCAACGTAGGCCTCTTTGCCTACCCCGTGCTGATGGCGGCGGATATTTTACTCTATCAGGCGGATTTTGTGCCCGTGGGGGCGGATCAAAAGCAGCACTTGGAAATTGCGCGCGATATCGCCGGCCGGTTTAACGGCATTTACGGCAACGTGTTCACTATCCCGGAGCCTTTTATCGGCAAGGAGGGGGCGCGCGTGATGTCCCTCCAGGAGCCGGAGAAGAAGATGAGCAAATCCGACCCGAATGCGAACGGCTTTATTTCCATGCTGGATGAGCCGGATGTTATTCTACGCAAGTTCAAACGTGCCGTTACGGATTCCGAGGCCCGCGTAGCCTATGAGGATGGGCGCGCAGGCATCAATAACCTGATGGGGATTTACAGCTGCTGCACGGGTAAAACGATGGAGCAGATTGAACAGGAATTTGATGGGCAGGGATATGGAGCGTTTAAAACGGCGGTTGCCGAGGCGGTTATCGAAGAACTGCGCCCGGTGCAGGAGCGCTTCCATGCCTACATGAATGATCTAGATTATATCCGCAGCTGTGCCGCCAAGGGGGCTGAGGCCGCCTGCCGTGTTTCCCAGCGCACGCTGGATAAGGTGATGAAAAAGGTTGGCTTTGTGCTCAGGGGATAAGCGGCCGAAGTGAAGCAAAATAGAAATCCAGTGCAGCCGGAGGAATTCGCCCTCCGGCTGCACTGGATTTTTGAGATCAGATGCGGCGTAGCTCCCGCTCAGGCCCCGCGGCCCAATTCAGATATCAGACATGAGACATCAGATGTGGAAGCCAAAAGAAGATTGCCCCAGAGGCGATGGCAGAAAGCATTTTGGAGATAAAAAGCTTAGCCTGCTGCCACAGAGGCAGTGCTTTATTGTAACCACATCTGAAATCTAACATCTGTTTGGCACTCGCTTGCCCGCAAAGCGGGCAAGTTCCCTCACGAGTCCGCCGGAACTTTGCGGAGCCTGCCGCTGCTGGTCTACCGAAAGGTTTCAGCCTCCGTGCAGGACGAAAGGGTCCGGGAGGCTTCCAGCAAGCCTCGCTGAAAGATTGTGGCTTCGTCAGGACGGAACGGCCAAGACTGTTCCTAAAAGGCTGAAGGGTAGATTTTGAAAATTAAATGTTAGATGAGAAAATCAAAAAGCTCTTGCCTCAGAGGCAGGAGCTTAAATAAAACCAAGCCTAATATCCGATTTACCTAGGCCAATAGCCAACTTCGTCCGGTCGGGTTTTGGCCCGACCGGAGGCCTCCCCTCATGCCGCATCAGTGCCTCGGAAGGCGGCTGCTTTCCGGTGCACTGCCGAACCGCCTTTAAAATCTGAAATCCAGATAGATCATGGCGCGCCTAAAACTTTTCGCTGCCGCCGATGGCCAAAAGGATCACCGCCCAGAAAAGCTGATATAAGAGCAGCTGTACGGCACCAAGCGTTGACACATCTGAGGCCAAGCACAGAACGCCCACCAGGGCGGCGCCGATTGCTGCTGCGGTGATCTCCAGAGCAGTCAACAGCTTTGCGCCGCTTTGCAGCGTTGCGCAGGCTGCGACGCTGCGCAGGAAGTTTTGAATCCGCCCATCGTGGACGATCCCTGCGTTCCCGCGCTGCAAGGCGGTAGAGCGGTATTTCCGGTAGATTGCGCCAGCCTGTGCGCTGATGACCTTAACGCAGTTTTGCGGAAGCTCGAAGCTTTCTTCCACAAAGGAATCCGTAATATTGGGATCGGAGGTGCGCACCAGGATGGTGATGCCCTTGCGCTCCAGCTGCTTTAAGTGCTCAGCCACATGTGGATCCGCCTGATAGCTGACGACAAAAAGCGCGGATAAGAGACCATCCACTGCGAGATACATCACCTGGCGGCCGTCGTGGCGGTATTTGGCCTCGCTCTGGCGAGGGGGAAGCTCCACATTGTGATGCTGCAAAAGCTCTCGGTTGCCAACCAGGATCCGCCTGCCATGCACCCAGCCGGAGAGGCCCATGCGATCTTCGTAGGAAAGCTCCTCCACAGGGGGGAGAATCCTGCGATTGCCAAGAATGACGCTGTCAAACACCTCGCCAAGCGGCCCGCCCGCTGCAATGACCAGCGCGGCAGCGTCCAAAATAGCCTCGTCCATGCGCATACCGTGGAAGGGCTTAAAGCCGTGGATATTACAGCCGCCATGCTGGAAAATATCAGAAGAGTCAAAGACGACGGCGTTGGTTTCACCGCAATCCGCCGCCGCAGTGTAACCGGAGACCATCGCCCCACTCCTATTGAGCGATTGGTTCGCCCGAAACAGCGGCCATGCCACGCCGAGCGACAACGCGGCGGGGATGGAGATGCAGGTGAATGCAGCCAGGGCGGAAACGCCATACGCCGCGCTGCGGTTTAAAATGCCTGCGGCAATGCCAACAACCACCCCCAGCACCAGCACCACAGGCACCAGCTTTGCAGATAAACGGTCGGCAGGCGCCAGCTGCTCGGAAAGCGCACGGAAACGGGAGGGAAATGCAGTGCGTGTGGAGTAACGCACATCCGGGTCGCCAAGCAACAGGCCGCGGCCGATTTCGTAGGCGTCCTCTTCATCCGGGATTTTTTGCACCGTATAGAGTGGCGCCTCTTGGGTACAGAATTGAAAGTTTTTGGCGATGCTTCTGGCGTGCAGCGCTTTGCCAAACATGGAGAGGGTGAGAATCAGGCCGGCAGCGGCGCCAAACAGATGCGCCGGCACGTTGGGCCCCGGCGAAAAAAACAGAAACCAGATATTTTGCAGCAGCGCGGCCAAGGCGGCCGCCGCAGCCCCGGAATCCGCCCGGCATTTCAGGCGTAGCATGGCGCGTAGCCCGCTGCGGATTACCGGAAACGACGCAAAGCACACTCCTGCCAGCACAAGCAGATGGAGGAGCAGATAGAGCTTTTGATCGGCGCTGAAGAAAAGAAGCGCTTCCCCCTCGCCCTGGAAAAAAGAAACAATTTGAGGCAAAACCCCACACACGAGCAAAATAAGCTCCAAAACAGCGGCTACAAACGCGCATCGCATTTCCAAATTTGCCCGCCGGCGCAGCAGCGCGCGCAGCGGAAATTTCTGAGCGGGGGAGACGTATTCCCCGATCGGAGCAGATTTGGAGGTAGCAGAGGCGGTATCCCCACCCGGCTCAACGGGCTCAGCCTGGGCAGAAGTGTCTTGCCCAGGCAAATCCGGCGTCTCCACAGCGGCAAGCTTAAATTTGAGGATTTTTTCCCTTCTGTTTTCTTTCAGCTGCTGCTGGGCCTGCTCCTCATCCAGGGGAGCAGCGGGCTCTTCCGCTTCGCCAAACCCGGCCAGAAGCAGCTGGCCATCCACCATATCCTTAGATGGAGCCTTGGTGGGAGGAGTGGAAGCAGGCCTGACCGCCTCCAACGAGCCAACCTCACGCGTCTTCTCCTGATCAATCGCCGCGTCGATTTCATCCTCCGCAGCGATCAGGGTGGGGAGCGGCTCCAGATCGGCCGTGGCGCTCATGTTGCTCTTTTTACGGATCAGGCCCGGCTTGTCGATCAGCGGGGCTGGGCCTGGTTGCGGCTCAATGGGAATTTTTGCAGTGGGCTCGCGGAAGAAACGATCCCGGTATTTATCGCCGCCCAAAAGGGGCTCCCCTTCGGCGGGCATTGACCAGTTTTCGCGCGCTGCTCCCAAAAGATCGCCCGTGCCGGCCTTGGGGTCAAAGGCCCCCTGCATACCAGTCACCGGCGTTAATGTGCGCGCCAGCCGGGCGAAACGCTCCGCTTCATCGCCCGCACTCTCAAATGGCGCGGCGGGCTCTGATGGTGAATCTAGAATCTCCGGGCTCTCAACAACCGACGCCGGGAGCTCTGAACTCTCCCTGGAGGGCTTGGTTGGCGCATAAGGCTCGCCAGCCTCTTCAAATGGGGGAAGGAAAGGCTCGATTGAAGCGGCGCTCATTTGGGCAGGCGCGTCCTCCCTGGCAGCCCATTCCTTTATGGCCTCGGACGCCTCCTCCTGTGCGGAGGAGGCATTTCCCCCTTCCGGCGCGGCGAGGGTGGGCTCTTCTATATTTTGGGGAGGAGTGCTGCCGGAGGAGAGCAGCGCTTCGATCTCTTCTAGCGACCAGAGATGCGAGGGCTGCTGCGCCTCCCTCTCAGAGGAGGGATTGCCTGCAGCGGCTTCCTTTAAAATATCATCAAGGGAAAAGGAGGAGGTTTGATCCATCTCAAAATCAAAGCGATCTTTCATTTTGTCACCCCAAACAAACAGCATAACGTTTTTTGGCGGATAGACGAAAAAGCAGGGCGCCCTTACGGGTAGCTCAGGCTTGCCCGATACAACAGGCGGGCGCAACGGCCAGTATTCCCTTTGCCGGACGCAGGGCCAAATAGAAGCCTGAAATTGCATGCGAGAGTTTTATTGTGGTCACTTGGGTTGAACTGCCGGGAGTTTCAACCGTTGCCGCGCGATTTCATACATAAAAATGCCTGCGGCGACGGAGGCGTTGAGGGAGTTGATCTTCCCCCGCATGGGGAGTGAAACGGTGAAATCGCAGCGCTCGCGGATTAGGCGGCTCAGCCCGTGCCCCTCAGAGCCGATTACCAGTGCACAGGGCCCTGTATAGTCGGTTTCGCAATAGGAGGCGCCACTCATATCAGCGCCGTAAATCCACAGCCCGGCCTGCTTGAGCCCGGTAAGTGTTGCGGCAAGGTTGCTGACACGGGCAACCGGCAAGTGCTCCAACGCTCCTGCCGACGCTTTGGCGACTGCAAAGCTCAATGAGGCGGCGCGGCGCTTTGGGATAATCACACCATGCGCACCGGCGGCCTCAGCCGTGCGGATGATCGCGCCGAGGTTGTGCGGATCCTCCACCTCATCGCAAACAATAAAGAAGGGAGGCTCCCCCCGCTCCTGCGCGCGGGCGAGCAGATCCTCCACAGAGGCATAGGTATGCGCGGCGGCGTAGGCTGCAACGCCCTGGTGGTTTGCATGACCGCAGAGGGACTCCAGCTTTTTGGCATCCACTTCCTTCACGACGATTCCTTTTTCACGGCATATCGCCAGGAGCTGACGGATGGAACCGCTGCGCTCCCCGCGCGCAACGAGAAGGGAGTCGATTTCGCGCCCGGCACGCAGTGCCTCCATCACCGGATTGCGACCAATGATCAGCCCTTCCGGCACGGTGTTGTTTTGCTGTTCCATCGCGTTCGCCTCGCTTTATCTTGGTTAGCATCCGTGTACAGGGCACACATCGGTTTTCAGCGCCGTGGCCGCGCGCCTGGCTGCGTTATCCTCTTTGACTTCCTTGCCTGAAAAGCCACGTCGTCTGCCTTGCCGGAAACACGGGCGCAAGCTGAAAACTCCGAAGGACTGCTCCGGCGGATTCGGGTGAGGGGATCGCAAGCCCTGCCGTGCCCAAGAACGCAGTGAGCGCCCGCTTGAGCACGCCGGACGGCGATGTTCCCCTTGGATACGGATGCGAAGGGTGTCTGAAATAAACGCGGCCAAGCTCCACTATGATTTCGAAATATTATACCACATTTTGCTGTGTTTTGACAGCAAAAATCTACCTTTCCCGCATAAAACATCAGGAAATATTTTCCAAATATTTTATAAGGAAAAGAAGCAGGGCTTGCTCCGAAAACCGGAGGGCGTTCCTCTTGCATTCAGCGAAAAAATATGATAAACTCAGATAAAAATAGGATGATTTTTTTCTCGTTTATAGTGGGTTTGTAACAGAATGATAGAGGGGGAGCAACAATGGCGGTGTGCCCGAAATGTGGAGCAAAGATCAAAAAGACGGATTGGCGGCCGAACTGCTGGAACTGTGGCGTGAACATCATGTATTACGGGATGGAGGAGCGTCTGGAGGCGGATGCGGAAAGAGCGGCAAAGGAG
>CASDTH010000023.1 GCA_949283655.1 uncultured bacterium | reverse complement strand
GCGACAAAAAATAAGCCATCCGCCCGCTCCCTTGCTCCTCCTTTTCGCAAAAAGTCACGCTCGGCTCACCTGTTCGGTTGTAAACGCCCTCACGACGGCTCGCTGTCGCTACCAACTTTTTGCGAGTTCGAGAGAGTTCAAATCCCGCCGCCGAAATGCCGAAAATATCTTTTTCGTGCGGCTTAGACAAAAGCGAACGCCCGCCGTATCCGGTGGGCGTTTGATTTTGTGGAAAGAGAGGATGAGACGAGAACAGCGCGGCTCGCGAATCTACCACCAGAATGGGTCTGTATGCACCTTGCGTTCAAGTGATTCTACCGTTACGGTATACCCACCGAAAATGGCATCAAAACCGCTTGCCCTTTGGGAAGAAATCGAAAGAGCTCCCCACCGTGGAGGGCAAAAACAGTCACTCTGAATTTTACCAGCCGCCAAAAACAGAAAACCCAGCCCCGGCTCTTCCACCACGGAAAGCCGGGGCTAGGGAAAGAGACTGCCTTTGCATCTCTGTCAGGAGCGGATCAATCCAGCTCCAATGCGCCGGTGTACAGCTGATAGTAAGTGCCTTTCAGCTTGAGCAGATCCTCATGGGTGCCGCGCTCAATAATACGGCCGTGATCCAGCACCATAATCGCATTTGCATTGCGCACAGTGGAGAGGCGGTGTGCAATCACAAACACAGTGCGCCCGGTCATCAGTGCATCCATCCCGCGCTGCACAATGGCCTCCGTGCGCGTATCAATGGAGCTCGTCGCCTCATCCATAATCATCACAGGCGGGTCGGCTACAGCCGCACGTGCGATGGCAAGCAGCTGGCGCTGGCCCTGGCTCAGGTTCGCGCCGTTGCCATGTAGCATGGTGTTGTAGCCCTCTGGCAGGCGGCGGATGAAATCATCCGCGCCGGCGAGCTGCGCTGCGGCGATACACTCATCGTCGTGCGCGCTCAAATTACCATAACGAATATTCTCCATGACCGTGCCGGTGAAAAGGTTGGTATCCTGCAGTACGATACCCAAGCTGTGGCGCAGATCCGCCTTTTTAATCTTATTGATATTGATGCCATCATAACGAATCTTACCGTCGTCAATATCGTAGAAACGGTTGATTAGGTTGGTAATCGTCGTTTTGCCAGCGCCGGTAGAGCCAACAAAGGCCACCTTCTGGCCGGGCTTTGCATACAGGGAGATATTGTGCAGCACAGTCTTCTCCGGCGTGTAGCCAAAGTTGACATCATAAAACCGCACATCGCCTTGCAACCGGGTGTAGGTGATGGTGCCATCGTGGTGATGGTGCTTCCACGCCCAAACATTGGTGCGCTCCTCGCACTCGCTCAAGCTGCCGTCGGCATTCTCCTGCGCGTTTACCAACGTGACGTAGCCGTCATCCGCCTCCGGCTCTTCATCCAGCAGGGCAAAGATGCGGTGCGCGCCCGCCAGGCCCATAATCACCATGTTCACCTGGTTGGACACCTGGCCGATCGCGCCGGCGAACTGCTTCGTCATATTCAGGAACGGCACCACGATGCTGATGCTGAACGCCATGCCGGAGATGCTGATGTTGGGCACGTCCGTCAGCATCAGTGCGCCGCCTATTAAGGCCACCACCACATACATCACATTACCGATATTGCCAAGCAAGGGCATCAAAATGTTGGCGAAGCGGTTGCCGTTGCGGGCATTGAAAAAGATTTCGCCGTTCACTTTATCAAAATCGGCCTTGGCCTGCTCCTCATGGCAGAATACCTTGATAACCTTTTGGCCGGTCATCATCTCTTCCATGAAGGCCTCCGCCTTCGCAATTGTGACCTGCTGACGCAGGAAATATTTAGAGGAACGGCTGGTCGCGTAGCGGGCAGAAAGCACCATGCAGACAACACCGGCCACTACGACCAGGCCTAAAATCATGCTGTAATACATCATAATGCCAAACACGGTCAGCAACGTTACGCCAGCAATCAACATCTGAGGCAGGCTCTGGCTGATCATCTGGCGCAGGGTATCCACATCGTTGGTATAATAGCTCATGATGTCGCCGTGGCCGTTTGTGTCAAAATACTTGATAGGCAGATCCTGCATGTGGCTAAACATTTTCTCACGCATTTTTTTCAAAGAGCCCTGCGTGATAACGGCCATCAGCTGCGTGTAGCAAAACCCGGCGATGAGGCTGACCACATACATCGCGATCAGAATCCCTACCAGGCCCAGGATCTCGCCGGACACTGAGGCCCAGTCGCCTGTTTTGTAGCTTTCGTCCACGATGGCGATGATGTTTTGCATAAACACTGCAGGCGCAGCGCTGACGATCGCATTGATCAGAATACACACCAGCGTGACAGGCAGCAGCACCGGATAGAATTCAAACAGGGTGCGCAGCAGCCGCCGCAGCACGCCCTTGGGCGCACGCTGCCCTCGTGCCGTAGTAGAAGGAGCGGTACGCGCTTTATTCTTCGCCATCTTGATCACCTGCCTTATTCTGGGTCGTATAAATCTCCCGATAAATCTCGTTGGTTTTCAGCAGCTCCTCGTGCGTGTCAACAACACTGATGCGCCCGCCATCCATCACGATGATACGGTCAGCATCCTGCACAGAGGCCACACGCTGTGCGATGATAATCTTTGTCGTCTCAGGGATAAATTCACGGAAGCCCAGGCGGATCAGCGCGTCGGTGCGCGTATCCACCGCACTGGTGGAATCATCCAAAATCAGAACCTTGGGCTTTTTCAGCAGCGCGCGTGCAATGCACAGCCGCTGCTTTTGACCACCGGAGACATTGGAACCACCCTGCTCGATCCACGTGTCGTATTTATCAGGGAACTGCTGAATGAACTCATCGGCCTGCGCAAGCTTACAGGCTTCCAATATTTCCTCGTCAGTAGCGTCGGGGTTGCCCCAGCGCAGGTTCTCCTTGATGGTGCCGCTGAAGAGCACATTCTTTTGCAGCACCACAGCTACGTTGTTACGCAGCGCCTCCAGATCGTACTGCCGCACATCTATGCCGCCCACCTTGACGCAGCCCTCCGTAACGTCGTACAGTCGGGGGATCAACTGCACCAGTGTGGATTTAGAGGAACCTGTGCCTCCCAGGATCCCGATGACCTCGCCGGATTTGATATGCAGATTGACATCAGCCAGCGCCATACGCTCCGCCTTTTGAGAATATTTGAAGCTGACATTTTCAAAATCAATCGAGCCGTCTTTCACGTCAGCGAGGGCGTTCTCAGGGCTGGTTAAATTGCTCTCCTCTGTCAAAACTTCCACAATACGCTCGGAGGACTCCATCGACATAGTAATCATCACAAACACCATGGACAAAGTCATCAGGCTCATCAGAATCTGAAAGCTGTATGTAAGGATGGCCGACATCTGGCCCACAGCGATTTCAATGCCCTGGCTCGTAATAACCGCATACGAGCCAAACGACAGCACAAACGCCATACCCGCATATACGCAAATCTGCATCATCGGGCTATTGAGCGCCATAATGCGCTCAGCACGGGTAAAATCTTTGCAGACATTCTCTGCAGCTGCGGAAAATTTCTTTTTTTCATACTCTTCGCGCACATAGCTTTTCACTACGCGCATGGCCTGTACATCCTCCTGCACCGAATCATTCAGCGCATCGTATTTGCGGAACACACGGCGGAAAATCGGCGTGGCCGCACGGATGACGAGCACGAGCCCAACGCCCAGCAGCGGAATGGTAACCAAAAAAATCAGCGCTAGGCGCCCGCCCATGGCAACACCCATTACAAAGGAGAATACCAGCATCAGCGGGCCACGGATCGCTACGCGGATGATCATCATGAAGGACATCTGCACATTCACGACGTCGGTGGTCATACGGGTAACCAGGCTGGATACCGAAAACTTATCGATATTTTCAAAGGCGTAATCCTGAATGCGATAAAACATATCCTGGCGCAGGTTCCGTGCAAACCCTGTGGAAGCGGTGGCACAGGTATTGCCTGCCGCAACGCCAAAAATCAGCGACAGAACAGCCATTACCACCAGTTGTATGCCATAATTTATGATGACATCCATGTTGCAGCCGGCCTGCATCTCATTGACCAGGTTTGCAATCGTGAACGGAATGATACACTCCAAGATCACTTCAACCGTAACCAACAGCGGCGTCAGAATGGCCGTCTTCTTATACTCGCGAATGCTGCGGGCAAGTGTTTTTATCATACGTGACATTCCTCCTCCAAATATGGCGCTGGCGTGCACGCACACGCATGCCATAAAAATAATGACTTTTCAGTCCGGGCGCTGTTACTCATCCAGATTCGCGGACATCTGCGCAGCGGTCTCAAGAAAAAGCGCGATCTGCGCACCCGACAGGCCCTGCGTGAGGCACTGCTCCGCTTGGCGCAGATATTCGCCAGCCTGCGCATCCAGACGAGCCCCCTTTTCCGTGGGGATCAGGCTTTTTAATCGCGCATCGCTGAGCACACTTTCCCTCACGATCATGCCGCTCTTTTCCATTGACTGCAAAATGCCAGTGGCTGTCGAGCGGCTCAGGCCGAAGGTGCTCTCCACATCGCGCTGAAATACCGGCCCGTCGCTGCATTTCACGAGAATGTAGTGCATGATGCGGCTTTGCGTCCCTGTGAGGCCAAGGCTCTGCACATTGGCATTCATCCGCTTTTTCAGCTTGTGGGACAGGAGGTGAATCCACATCCCACAGTCCTTCTCCATCCAAATCCTTCCCCCTCTCCGGCGATAGGGCTGCAAATACCTCCCGGTAATTGTTCGAAAACGAACAGATTTTAACGCACAAATAAAAGATTGTCAATATAACTTTTGCCCGTTTTTACATGCGGTCAAAGCAAAATTTTGTGCGGTTCTTGCGTTGCCGTTCATCGGGCACGCGGTAGGCTTTTGCCGGTGGTAGTGTATATCAGGCAAGGCTTTCCAGATGAATGCTGCCAAAAATATAAATTTTGCATTTTAACGTTTTAGTGATATAATTATAGAAAATAAAAAGGGTTGGTGCGTTTATGCTTCAAATGCTAGAGGGACGATCCCTTCCGCCCCTGCTGGAGCGGGAGGCAATGCTTCAGATCCTGCAAAGCGAGGTTTATGGGAAATTGCCGGGGAGGCCAGAGGAATTGACCTTTTCTACAGTGGAGGAGAATCTGTTCCGCAATTTCTGCGCGGGGAAGGCCGTGTGCAGCAAGCTGACTGCAAACTGCATGGTAAACGGCAGGGCTTTCTCCTTCCCCTTTTACGCCACACTGCCTACAAGCGGCAACAATCACCCCTTTTTTATCCATATCAATTTTCGTGATTGGATTCCGGACCGGTACATGCCCACGGAAGAGCTCATCGATAACGGCTTTGCCGTGCTCTCCTTCAGCTATGAAGATGTCACGGCGGATAACGGCGATTTGACAAACGGCCTGGCCGGCATCCTTTATGAAAACGGCTCCCGTCAAAAGGGAGACGCCGGAAAAATCGCCATGTGGGCCTGGGCTGCGCAGCGTGTGATGGATTATGCCGCCACACGCGGGGATCTGCTCGATTTAGAGAGCGCCGTTGTGTGCGGCCACTCCCGATTGGGGAAAACCGCTCTTTTTGCCGCTGCAATGGATGAGCGCTTCGCCTTCGCCTACTCCAACGATTCCGGCTGCTCAGGCGCCGCTATCACCAGAGGGAAAGCGGGCGAACGCGTTAAGGAGATTTACACGCGCTTCCCCTACTGGTTTTGCGAAAATTACCAAACCTATATAGAAAGGGAGGCTGCTATGCCCTTTGACCAGCACTTCCTTGTGGCCTCCATCGCGCCAAGGCGCGTGCTCATCGGCAGCGCCTCAGAGGATATCTGGGCGGACCCGGTCTCCGAACAGCTTTGCTGCCTTGCGGCCTCTCCCGCCTTCCCGCTGGGCTTTGTCGGCCCGGATAGACCCGCCTCGGCAGGCGAGGCGTTTCTTGAGGGCGATATTGGCTATCATCTGCGCAAGGGGCCCCACTACTTTAGCCGGGCGGATTGGCAGCGTCTTATTCAATTCGTCAGCCTGCACCGGGGCCGCTAAACAGCGATAACAGGCAAAGGGAATACGCCGCCCTCCACAGAGGGAAGAGGGCTCGTATTCCCTACAGAAAAAATATTCCAAATGTATATGTTAAAATGATGTGACCCCCAAAAAGAGGAAGTCAAAGGCTCACTATGGTAGAATGAAATCACCACAACCATTCACCAATAGAGAGGACAGAGACTTCCCATGAAGAGAGTAGCACAAGAAGCGCGAATCCGTCAAGGAGTCGTGAAGTATGCGGAGAAACACGGAAAAAGTGAAGCAGCGCGGAAATACGGAGTAAGTCTGTCCAG
>CASDTH010000022.1 GCA_949283655.1 uncultured bacterium | reverse complement strand
GTTTGCTTTGATTCCGCCTCAATTCCCGGCTGATGGTGGAGGCACTCCGCCCTAGCTCTGCGGCAATTCTCCGTACACTTTCCCCTTTTATTTGTTTTTCCCATATACTTTCCCGTTCTTCTATGCTAAGATGTTGGTAGTGGCTCATTGAGGATTGCCTCCTTTATGGTTTGTTCGCAACTACCATTTTACAGGCTTTTCCTCTTTGAGTCACTCTTTTTCTTTACTGTTGCACTTACATTGTAAATCCGCACGTCGGAAAAGGATGCAAAAGGACGTGGAGAAACGGCACTGCGGCGGCGGTTTTTAAACTTGCCACACCACAACGTGTTCGGCGAACGCTTCCCGAACTCAGCCGCTCACGCGGCTTCAAACAGGCGGGAAGGTTCGCTTTTTGCCCTCCGGGCCAAAAAGTCCCCTCACGTGCACACAGGTAGCGGCATCAATTGCCGCCTGGGCCTATCGTTACGTTTGAGCCCCTGAATTACTTACAGGCTCCGGGAGGAACTTCCCGAGGCCTTCAGTCTGGCGTAGGGGCAGAGCCTATTAGTAGGCCAGCGGCGGCAGGCTCCACAAACTTCCGGCGGGCCCGTGAGGGGACTTTTCGCCTGAAAGGCGAAAAGCAAACGCCCTATGCGCACACCTTAAAACCTTTTCTATAAGCTGAAACGCGGCTGGCACAGAGAGTTGTGCCAGCCGCGTTTTTCGATCCCTGTGGTTCCGCCTGCGGAGCAGGCGCGCCGTGCTTTACAGCAGCTGCCTTGCCTTTTTGAGGGCGCCAGCTGCGCCTGCGGCCAGGATACCCAGCGCCTTCGCAGGCTTCTCATCGTTAAAGAGCATCACAATCGCCTCTTCCATCTCCTGCGTCACCGCGCCCTGTGACATGGTGGAGAGGTTGTGAACCGGCATCTCCGCAATCATTGCAAGGGCCATCTCATCCGTTGCAATGCCGCCATCCATTCTGATGAACCGGCGGAGCAGCCTCATCATCCGGCGTCCCCACTTTGTGTTTTTCGCGTCATCAATCGTATTATCGCGGGTGAAGGGCTGGGCAGGGTCCCGCCACGAGCGCGGGATGGGCTTGCCGAGCAGCGCCTCAAACTCCGCATCCGGGATCCGGCTAAAATGGCCGTCATAGTAGGTTGGGAGCAAGCTTTGCGCCGCATTCTCCCCCTTGGGGGCCGGGGCGCCGATCACCTGCACATTGCCGGTCAGGCGGATATCGCGGCTGGAGGCGCCGACGAGAATCTGATATTTCCCGCTCTCTACCCTCCAAGCCTGCTGCACCGTATCATAGTAGGCAAAGGCGCGCTCATCAAGCGTGATTTCCACCGTTTTCTCCTCGCCTGCCTTCAGAAACACCTTTTCAAAGCCCTTGAGCTCCTTCGGCGCTTTGAAGGCGGAGCTCTCCACATCCGCCACATAAACCTGCGCAATCTCCGCGCCGTCGCGCCCGCCTGTGTTGCGTACCCGGAAGCTGAGCGTCATGCCGTTTTCCGCCTTGAAGCGGGTTTTGGAAAGCTTTAATCCGCTGTATGTAAACTGTGTGTAGCTCAGGCCGTGCCCAAACGGGAAGAGCACCGCCTTCTCTGCCTTATCATAATAGCGGTATCCAACATAGATGCTCTCCCGGTATTCCACCGTCAAGGGGCCGCCAGGGAAATAATTGCTGCAGGGCGTATCCTCCAGCGAGAGCGGGAAGGTCTCCGCCAGCTTTGCGCAGGGGTTGGCATCGCCAAAGAGCAGGTCAACCTGCGCCTCGCCAACCGCCTCTCCGCCAAGATAGGCTTCCAGCACGGCGTTGGCTTGCCCGAGCCATGGCATCAGCACAGGGGAACCGTTGTGCAGCACGACGACTGTGTTGGGCTGCGCGCGGCACACCGCCTCGATCACCCGGTTCTGGCAGCGCGGGAGGTTCAGGTGCCTGCGGTCAAAACCCTCGGACTCAAAGGATTCCGGCAGGCCGGCAAAAATAACGGCTACCTGCGCCTCCTTTGCGGCCGCAACCGCCCCACGCAGCAGCGCTTCATCCAGCACGTCGCCCTCCGTGTCAAAGCCCTTGGCAAACGTCACATCCGCCTTGCCCTGCACCGCCTCCAGCGCGCTGGTCACATGGTAAGCGTTGATGTGTGAGCTACCGCCGCCCTGATAGCGCGGTTTCTCTGCAAAGCCGCCGATGAAGGCGATTTTTTGATTCCTCCGCAGCGGCAGGGCGCCCTCGTTTTTGAGCAGCACCATCGTCTCCAGCGCGGCCTGATGCGCCTTTTCGTGATCTGCCGCGCGGTCGAACACAGCTTTTTCGTCCCGGTGCTCTGCGTAGCGGAACACAATCTCCAATATGCGCTCCACCGCGCGGTCAATCTCTGCCTCGCTGATGCGCCCCTCCCGGATTCCCTTGCAGATGCGTGCGCTGTTGACCCCGCCGCTCGCGGGCATCTCCAGCTCAAGGCCGGCCTTGATGCCCTCCACACGGTCGTTGGCCGCGCCCCAGTCCGTCATCACAAAGCCCTGGAAGCCCCAGTCCTTACGCAGCACCTGATCGAGCAGCCACGCATTCTCTGAGGAATACACGCCGTTGATGCGGTTATAGGAGCACATCACTGTCCATGGCTGCGCTTTTTTGACGGCGGCTTCAAACGCAGGGAAATAAATCTCCCGCAATGTGCGCTCATCCACCACGGTAGAAACCGTCATACGCCTGCGCTCCTGATTATTGGCGGCAAAGTGCTTCATGCTCGTGCCAACGTATTTGCTCTGCACCCCGCTGATGTAGCTGGCCGCCATCTCCCCGGCCAGATACGGATCCTCTGAAAAATACTCAAAATTCCGGCCGCACAGGGGCGAGCGCTTGATATTAACGGCCGGGCCCAGCAGGATTGCTACATGCTCCGCCTGGCACTCCTCGCCGAGCGTTTCACCCAGGCGGCGCAAAAGCCCGCGGTTAAACGAGCTCGCCGTGCCCGCCGCCGTGGGGAAACAGACAGCCTGAATGGAATCGTTCAGTCCGAGATTATCGGATTTTTCCGCCTGCTTGCGCAGGCCGTGCGGGCCGTCGCTCACCATTACGGATGGAATACCGAGGCGTTCGATTCCTTTGAGATGCCAAAAGTCCACACCGGAGCACATGTCGATTTTCTCCTCCAGCGTCATCTGTTGCATCAGCTCTTTGATATCCGGCAAATCCATCATTCTCCTTTCGCTCAAAATCGTATGTCATGAATTTGGGAATATTATACATGATTTTAAACTGTTTGAACAGAGCTTTTGGAGTAAATTTGAAAAGCAGGCGCCATCCGCGCCGGTATCAAGACGTGGATGGCCGTTTGAAAAAATATGGATCAGCTGTTTTTCCAGCGGATGGAGATGGCGAACCGGTCGCCTTCCAGCGACGCGGCTACCTCGCACCCCATCTGCTCTGCCAACCGTTTTACAATGGCAAGGCCAAGGCCAGTGTTATGCCCGCTGCGCGTTTGATCGCCGGTGTAAAAGCGCTCAAAAATATGCGGGATATCCTCCTTTTCCAGCAGCTGCGTGTCGTTGGCAAACACCGTCGTTACCACTGCGCCGGCGCGCGCCGTCACCCACACCTCGCTGTGCGCATACCGAAGAATATTTTGCAGCAGGTTTGCAAAAATGCGCTGTGCGGCATCCGCATCTGCCCAGACAGCAGGCAGGTGCTCCGGCACCTCAACATGCATCTTGAGCCGCTTCCCGGTAAAATCGTCATAGAAGGCAGCCAGTTGCGCGCTCAGGATCACACTCAGATCAACCGCCGCCAGATGCAAGTCGTATTCATTGGCATCCAGCCGCGAGAGCTCATAAAATCCCCCGATCAGCGTTTGCAGGGAGCGGGTGCGCGCGCCGACCACCTCCATTGCATGGGCGCGCTCCTCCGGGGTGGTGCGGCCATCCTGCGCAAGCTGTAAATAGCCGATGATCGAGGTCAGCGGCGTACGCAGGTCGTGCGAGATGTTTGCGATCTGGCGGCGCAGCTCCTTTTCGGCCAGCACATGCTGGATGCCCTCTGCCTGCCGCTGATCCAGCGTCTGGTTGATTGCCTCGATGATTGCTTCCATCTCCCGGTCAGGTGAAGCGAGGCGTAGCCGCCCGTTGCCACCCTCCCGGTTGATGCGCGCAAGCTCCTGGCGCGCTTTGCGGAGATTCGCGCGCTGCAAAAAGAACAGGGCGGCAAACAACGCCGCCAGGGCTCCAAGCAGAACTACCGCCGCGATCATTTGACCGCCCCTTCCTATTTAAAATGTGGGGGAACCGCCGCCCGCCAGCCATATCCGGCAGGCTGCGCCCCTTCTTTATTTAATCTCCCTGCGCCGAAACAGCAAGTATCCGGCCGCTGAGGAGAGCACAAACCAGCCCATCCCCGCCAGAAGGCACCACGGGATGATCTCCGGCTGCACCGGCCGCGCCGCAGGCCCCGGGCCGCCCAGCATAAACCCTGCGCCACCGGTGAGCTGCTCAAACTGGCGGGAAAGCGTCAGCTGATAGACTGCGCCGAGCGCAGGCTCCACATTGACAAGCAGGCCAAGCACCGGGCCAGGGAAGGTAAACACCAGCATCGCACTAAAGCCAAACAGCGTGTTGCTGCGGAAAGCAAACACAAGCAGGTTCAGCACCCCAAGCATTCCAAGCCAAAGCGGCACTGAGAGGGCAGTCTTTTCTAGGAACAGCCGTATCTCCTCCCATTGGACTGCTGTATGCGGGCCAAGCTGCGTAAAAAGCACCGCGCCTGCAGACCAGGCCGCCACCACCACTAGGATGGTGATGAGCATCAGCACAATCTCCACGATCAGCTTGCCAAAATAAATTTCCCCGCGGCTGACGCCGAAGGAGACCGCATTTTTCAGCGTGCCGTGCTTATATTCGTCAGAAAACACTGCGTCCACAATGATCGTCAAAAGGGCAAAGCACATCGGCATCAGCATAATGCCAAAATAAAAGGAATAGGCTGTGTTCAAAGTGCCCGCCATGGAAAAAAGGAGGCGCAGAAGCGCATTGCCAAGCATGCAAAGCAATACGGTCACCAGCAGAAAAATTTTGGTATACCTCCGGTGAAACGTCTTGTACAGCTCGCCGCTGATATAGTTAAGCATTTTGGCGCCCCTCCTCTCCAATCAATGAGAGGAAATATTCCTCCAGGTTTGAGCCCCGGTTGATCACGCTCATCATTCCAACGCCATTGGCGGCAAGCGCGTGCGTCACCTTTGCAGGGTCGTCCAGGTATTCATACAGCCGCAGCTTCCCCTCCGGCAGCACCTCAAAATTGGTGCAGCCCAGCTCCCGCTCAAGGGTGACGGCCGCCTTTTCCGCACTGTCCACAACAATCTCCAGGGCTTCACGGCACCGCTCGCGCAGCACCCGCTCTGAAATCTGCTCGATCAGCCTGCCATGATGGATAAAGCCATAGCAGGTTGCAAGGCTCTCCAGCTCGCTGAGGATATGGCTGGAGATGAGCACCGTTACCCCATTCTCCTCACACAGCCGTTGGATAAGCGTACGAAAATGCGCAATGCCCATCGGGTCAAGCCCGTTAATCGGCTCATCGAGCAGTAGCAGGGCCGGGCGGTTCATCAAGGCAAGCGCGAGCCCCAGGCGTTGCTTCATGCCAAGCGAAAAATCTTTAAATTTTTTGCTGCCCGTATCGCCCAGCTCTACCTGCCGCAGCGCCTGCTCGATGCAGCCTTTGCCTGCAATGCCGCGCTGGCGGCGGTAATACTCCAAATTCTCCTTTGCGGTAAAGAACGGAAAAAAGCTCGGCGTCTCCACTACAGCGCCCAGATTGGCCCGCTGGAAGCCAAGCCCGCGCGGCGAGGTCTCCCCAAACAGCTCCAGCTCACCTGAAGTGGGAAACGTCTGGCCGGTCAGCATTCGCAGCAGGGTGGTTTTGCCTGCCCCGTTTTGCCCCACCAGGCCGTAAATCTGACCCTGCTGAAGCGTAAGGCTCGCTTGATCCACAGAGCCGTTTATTTATGCACAACATTAACTTTTCATTTGTGTTGAGTAGGCAAGCCGTTAGATTGCCTTGTTTTCAATCACTCGGATAACGTTGTGGTTATTCTCGATGTAATCAATAATTCGCTGGTACTCGTCGGCAAAATTGAAGTCAACCGTTATTTCCCCATTCTCATGCACCCAAACCGCTTTTATGAGTTCAACCATAATCCCGCGGTTAAGGCTCTGAATGTTTTTGTATTTCAGAAAGGCGGTTAGATACGGGTCGTCGGTTCCGATACCATCAGCCATTACCTGCATTTCCTCTTTCAGATAGGAGATGTTCGCTTCAAGCTG
>CASDTH010000021.1 GCA_949283655.1 uncultured bacterium | reverse complement strand
TCCGTTAATACGCAGGTCAAGGGTGGCGGGATCAACGCCGCTATCGTTATCCCGCAGTTGGGCGGTGATGGTTGGGGTGCAGGTATTGATCCGGCTGTCGTTACTGGGGTAGGTGATTGCGACTGTAGGCTTCGTGATCTCTTTGACCGGCAATCGCAGATCCGCTCCAAAGGTATCGTCGGCTGCGTTCAAGGTCGTCGTGTTGCCCGCGTCATCGGTTAATGTAATCTGCACATTGTAGTATCCGCCCGGCTGATGGATACTGGATAATGCCGGCGCGTTGCTGTCCAGGGTATAATACCCGTCATCCGACAGGGTAAGCGGATATGTCTGGCCGTCGATAACGGCCTTGATGGTTGCGATTGACATTGTTAGGCCTCCTTTTGCGCTACGATTGCATCTAGCCGCGCTTGCAGAGCTGCAAGCTGTGCCTGTATCTGGGCGATCTCGTCTGCCGGTTCTGGCTGCTCGACGGGCAGAGGGATGATCCGGCTACCATCCCATCTGGCGTGGGACAATGCCGATAGGTCGGTATCGTCTGGGATATCGATTGCAATGCTGCCGTCGATGTCGCCTACGACGGCATAGCTGGTGATGCGTCCTGTATCGTTTAATAGTGCCTTGATGGTCATAATTGTCCTCCCTTCACTTAATCCCAAACACGCCCGTAAGCGTCGCTTCTGGCCCAAACCCGCTTGTAGTCACTATCTTATCAGCTGTCGTAAAGCGGAATGTGACAGCCACATTCCCTACCAGCGATAGCCTTGCACTTCCCCTGTCACTTGTCCCAACGACAAATTTCCGGCCACCTTCGCCCGGGTTTTCGCCTACCGGCAGGATGTTTCCCTGTGCCCAGTGGGTGCCGTATTGGTTGGTGGTACCTGTGACGATCAGCAACCGGTAATTGGTGATTGGATATGCCAGGGTCAGCGTCGTGTTATTGGTGTTGCATAAGCCCTCGTACAACGTGTTGATCTTGGTCGCATTTGACGTCCAAGCCGACCAGGTATTTCCGCTGTAGTAATAGCGATACCTGACCCATATATTGCCGGTTGCTGCGTGGTACTCCTGCATCAGATCGTTGCGTCCCTGATCGTCTGTGCGCAGGGGAAACACATACAGCTTGCCGGGCACTTGCTCCGGGATGTTGGCTATTGACCGTGCCCCAGCGTAATTGCACACCGACACTACATCCCCTGGCGCAATATAATCATCAAAGTCGTACTTGTTTGGCGTTTCAGTTTCTTCATTTATCAATGTAGACCAGTTAAGTTTAACTGCGCCTACATCTGCCGCCGACAGGCTGATGTTATTGCTTAGTGGCTTGCCATTAACTGTACGGCTGACCGGCACTGCGCCTACATCTGCCGCTGTAGGCATCTGTGCCAGCTTGCCGCTGCCGTCAAGCGTGGCAATGCCGTTTGGTTGGGCTTTGCTGCTATCCAACCCATTAACCGCATCAATAATCTTGTTCATATTTTCCGCGCTGAATGCGGTTCCGTCCGGTGCACCGTCTGGAAAGACACTTTCAAATTCATATTCGGTCTCCGTGTTCTTATCTCTTGCCAGCACGCGTTTCGTGTTGGCTACCCAACGTTCTAATAGTGACATTTCAAGCCTCCTGTATTGTCAGCGTCCAAATCAGGTTTAATATGCTGTTGTTGTTTTTGCTGATATCCACATTTGCCCGGGCGATCAAGATATCTCCTGCAAATATTCCGAACTCTGTCGCATTAATGTTTGCACCGGAGGCCGGAAGATTGACCAGAGCTGTAGTGATGCCGTTGGCCTGTGTGAGCTGCGTCAGCGGATAACGGGCGAACTCGTTTTCCAGAGCATCATCGTATTTTGTGGCCACCTTCGTGCCAGAGCCTAACGCAATGTGCGTGGGCTTGAGAGATAGGCGGAGAGTGCCTGTTAAAAACAGGCCATTCAGTTCGTCCAAAACGGTTTTGGCAATGACGCCTGTGTAATTTTCATCACCAATCCTGCCTGTCGCAGAGGCCTTAATAGCTGGCATAATAATCACCTCCCCACATCCAGACTTGACCGTCGTCTGCGAAGCAGGATAGTGGCACGCGAATAGCATAGGCGGCTTGTATCATAATCGTATCCGCAGTCGTGGCGGATCCAACTACAATATCTGTGTCGCGGATATCGGTAGGGCTGTTTGCATAGTTCCGCAGGAATGTTTTGCCGTAAGATGTCAGGTAGCCCTTGTCCTTTAGCTTTACTTGTACATGCTGCCATCCGCCGAGAAACAATGTTCGTTCCACTACAACATATTCTCCGGTTATATGGATTTCGGGCCAATCAATCCGCCATATTGTAAATGGCTCCGTATTGCGTATCGAATCCACGGTCAGCGTCACAGTTGCCTCTGCGTCGGCGTAAGAGTAGAGGCGGCTTGCAGCGTAGGAGACCAATTCGGCAGCTGTATGATAGCGATCGTTGCTTTCTACCTCTTCGACAATTCCAGAGGTATTCGATTGCGCCGCAATTTGTCGGATAACCGGCGCATTAGACAACCGCACTCGCAGGGAAAAATAACCTCGATAGGTTATCTCTACTGTTTCACCGCCGGCCAGCATAGGTTCATATTTATCGTTGATAGCAACTTCTGCAGATTCATAGGAAAATAACCACTGCTTGCTTGCATCTTCGCCATCAATTCCATTGATGCCAACTGTCGCAAGTGTACCGTTCACCCGAATGGTGGGAAGTTCGGCGATTGGCCACGCAACAGTGATTTTGCCATCCTCGGCGTTGTAGATATATGTTTCACTTTGCGGGTCTGTGATACCAGTGGCGCCCTTTACCGTTTGTACGGTGCGCACGCTATAGGCTTCCACGGATTTTTGGATATCTCGACAGCTTTCCGGTGGCTCGGCGGTCGGAAAATCCTCACGCACCAGGAATACAAAACGGAAAGGTTTAAAAACCGGCGTGTCATAAAATTCATAGGGCGTAATTGCCGGGGCCGGCCCGGACGTGCCTGCGTAGAATTGCAGCGAGGTGGAGGTATAACCGAGATATTCCCGCAGCGTGCTGGCGGCATTCACTTCGATGTTCCACGTCGCACCGACCAGTCCCGCGATCTCGTTGAGCACGTCGTAAACCGTCATGTCCGGAGCGATATATTTTTGCCTTGGGAGGCTGGAAAGAGAGGAGGACACTGTGCCTAACGCAATATTTTCCGCCGCGATGATACTATCGTAAATTTCCAGAATGATGTCGTGCAACGAGCTATCTGTCCACGCCTTGTTGACGAACCGGCGTGTCAGTAAGTGGTTCATGCTGTTCACTGTTAACTCATAGACAGGCTTTTCAAACGGCGTTTTCCACACGGGAGATTTCGGAATACCACACACGCCGCCATATAAGAGATATCCTGCATTGTCAAATAAATAGACTGTATCAAACGCGCGCGGTTCCGGGAGGCCGGTGATATCCACAGAGATAGTGCTTTCCGAGGAGGCCGCTGCATGATCAGTGATTTCCGCATCGTCAAGCATAGGATATTCAATTTTATTGATATAGCATTTAACCGCCATTGCTTTTCACCACGCTGTCGATGCTTCGCAGCATCAGGGTTCCAACCTTGCGCCCATCCATAACGGCATCCCCTGTCAAAAAAACATAGAACACGGGGGAGGTTGCGGTATCCTGCGGAGCAATTGCATTCATCATGCCATAAAGCCCGCCGAGCGCCGTATACTGGGTATTTTCCTCAGCCGTCAGGACGCGTTCGCCGCGATCCAAAAACGCGGGATACCAGTCACTTGGCACATAATCCAGGCCCACCTTTAAACGGGGAAATGTTGGAATGTGAAAGCCTTTTCCGCCGACCAGCGGCACCCACTCCGGAATTTCAATTTTGTTAATTCCCTTAATGAAGCCATTGATGCCATCGATAATAAAGTTGATTGGAAATTTAACGCTCTCTTTGATGGCGTCCCAGATGCTTTTGAATATGTTTTTGACGTTATTCCAAGCCCCGCGCCAGTTTCCGGTAAAAACATTTTTTACGAAATCAATGATGCTGCGAAAAATGCTGATCACCGCATTCAATCGCTTGCTCACTGTCCCCGCAATGGATGCGAAAATATCTCCGAAAACGGAGCCGAGCACATTTAGATGATTTTTGAGAGGTACAATTGCGATCTGAACCAGTTCGGAGATTAACCGGATCAGGGGCGTAAGCGCCAGTTCCATGAGATCAGCGATAGGGACGAGCAGCGTTTCAAATAGGCTGATGACGGGAGCCAACAGTCCCAGCAGGGTGCTGATGATAGGAAGCAGGGCATTGAATAGTTCAAGTAGAGGAGGGAGCAGTTCAGAGATAATCTTCGTTACAGGCGGCAAGAGCTGGTTAAAGAGGGAGACAAGCACCGGCATCAGATTACCCATCAGATCGCCAATGACCGGGGTCAGGGATTCAAACAGACCGAGCAGAGGTGGCAACAGCGCTTCCACAAGCTCCAGCATCGGCGGCAGAAAGCTTTCGACGGAATCTAAGATAATAGGGAGCACTGATTCGATGGATGGGAGCAGTGCTTCGATGACGGTGGTCAGCAGAGGGATTAAGCTTTCGCCTAAAGGAACAAGCAGCAGCTCCAAGCTACGTTTTGCCCCTTCCAGCATGGAGGCTAGATCCTCGTATTTGACGGATTTGATTCCCTCCATCGCGTTTGCTGTATCATAAGAAGCGTCCGTGATATCCGCGAGCTGCGTGAGGACCTCTGGCCCGAGATCTTCCCACATTGTGCCGAACAGGTTGACGCCGGCAGTATTTTGAGCCAGAGGATCCTCCATCTCGGCTAACGCTTCCACAGTTTGCCGAAACGCTTCTTTTGCACTTTCGCCACCTTTGGAAAATTTGGACGACATTTCGTCCGCGTTCAGCCCGATTGCCTCAAAACCCGCTATTGTAGTATCGGATCCATCCACAACTCGGATAGACATTTCTTTGATAGCGTCGCCAACCTTGTCTAGATTCCAAGCACCAGTCTCGGCACCCTTCTGGAAAACATTGAACATATCGTTGGCGTCAAGACCCAGCTTCGCGAACTGGACGGAATACTCGTTGATGCTGTCAATCAGCTCTCCAGAGTAGTCCAAACCGTTTTGTGCGCCAGCGGCGATCAAACTCATAGCCTCTTCGCCGGAAATTCCGAAATTGTCCATCATGGCCTTTGCGGCTCGGGTGGATTCTGGGATTTCATATCCAAAGGTGTCCCGCAGGGCAAAGGCAGATTCGGTCACAGTTTGCAGGCTGGCGTTATCCAGTTCCCCTAATTGTTTTGTAACGTCGGCCATAGCGCTGGCGATATCGCCAAAATCCTCACCGTAGTTATTGGCGTAGATGCCTTCCAGAACGTCCTGGTATTCAGCGGCTGCATCTTTCGATACTCCTATCGATGCAGCAAATTGGTTCATCGCCTTGTCCATGTCGGTGGCGCTGTTGACCGCCGCAACACCGATGCCTGCGGCAGCAGTACCGACGGCTGCAAACGCTGCGCCAACACCGGCGGCGACTTTCTTACCGGCGTTGACCAATTTTCCGCCGGAGGAGGAGACGGTTTTTTCCGCATCCTTCATGTCTGCCTCGACGAATTTATCATCGATCCGGACGTAATATTTCACCTTGTTTTCGGCCACAAAAATGCACCTGCCTTATATTAAGCAGGCGCTGGCTCTCTACCGCGAACGGGACGATGAGGCGATCGGCTCTGTCTTTGGATGATCAAGCTTGATAATTGCCCCGCAGCGGGGGCATTTGATTTCGCCCTTAACGACATCTGCCCGGAGAAGTAATTTCCCCGGGCGATGTGACGTTTTACAGCAGGGGCAGCGGATATCTGTCACTCCTTTACCACCTGCCGTTCCAGCATGCCGTAAAGCTCTGAGAGGCCCGCCTGATAATCGGTTCCCCCAGGACCGCGCAGGGCATAGAATGATTTCAGTTCCATCAGATTGCGGATTGTTTCCTGATTGTATTTGGTCGGCTTCGGGAGAGGCCTGCGCCGGATGGACATAATCTCCCGCATCTTGGTGCGCTCGGATAGGCCGCTAAACAGGGCTGTAAAGGTGCGCCAGTGCATGCGGCCGATCTGGCCATGAAGGTCAATGCCGTAATCCAGCCAAAAGGAGCTGTAGATCGCGTCCGCATCCTGTGCAAAGTCGAAGCATTTTGGTTCCCGGCTTGCCACAGGATGCGATTGATCAGCGATACAGTCCCGCAGGATTCCCTCGTAGAGTTCCATTTTTTGCACAGGGTTTAACCGCAAAAGCTTCCGTTTATTCATCACGAGCAGCCGCAAAGCAAGGTCTACTTTATCGGCATCGTCGAGCTCCGATTCCTCCAGCAAGGCTAGGACGCGCAGCACCCTGTCAAATGACAAATTCAGGCGATATCCGCCGTAACGAGATACGGGCCTCTGGTAAAGGGAGAACACGTCAATGCCTCCACTTCCGGGATTTGGGAATGCCGTAATTTTGCGCAATTCGTTGTTTTCGCTGAGCGGCGTCCGCCTGTACGGCGGGCACTACAACCTGCGTCAGAAAGGGCAAAACGTTTTCCAGCATTTCAATATAGCAGCCATCATAAAAATCGAGGATCTGATGGAGCCCATCCTCACCAAACACGAGCCGGAACAGGCCGAGAATCGCATCTCCGAGCGCTTCCTCGGCTTGCTCTACTGCTGCGGATCGTCCATCGCCCTGTGCCTGCTGGAGCGCGGCATATGCCTGCTGTGCCTTGATAAGATGTAGATGTTGCACGCGGTATTGCCGCGCGATGTCAGATGTGTTCAATGCCACTGAGATCGTATGTTGCACAATACCTTCGGAATCAACCAGATCAAGCGTTTCTTCAATCCGATTGCTGCGGCCAACCTGATAACCCATGAGAAGACCTCCTTATTATGCGGGCGCGGACACGTCCTCAAAGGTGGGAGCGCCGTTTCCGTGGATTGTAATGGTCAAGGCGTTCGGCTGGTTTGCGTCGCCATGACCCTCGGTGATATTAGCAAGCGTGACAGGCCAGACGATGGCCTTTGTGTCGCTCTTATGCCGGATGCGCAGTTTTGTTTTCCGTGCCTCTCCAAATGCATACATGCGCTCCGGCGCAGTCAGGTAATCACTGATCGGGTCGCCAGGCTTTTTGTCGCCGGTCACAGTTACAGTGAACTGCCCGCCAGTAACTTCCGTGCTGCCCCAGCCCTTATCTTTGTAATAGGTCGCTTGATAGAGCACCTCATTTAGGGCAGTGCTCAGATTTTTAGCGATCCCGCCGATATCGCTCCAAATTGGATCCGGAGCGCTTGCTTCAGATGTATCGAGCTCTGCGATTAGATCATAGTTAATATCGATACCCACAATACTACCTCCTAAAAATAGATTTTTGCGACAGCAATCATACTGTAGATGTATTGGCCATCCTCCTGCTTTGTCACAAATTCAGCTTCATTGGTTACCTCCAGACCCAGCCACTGGTACGATTCGCCGTCTGAATAGGAAGAGAGAGAGGATAAGCGGTTTCCGATGGCAATCAGGGTGTTGTATGCGGTCAACTGATCCGGGTGCTTGCACAGCCAGAGCAGCGGGAGCTCATGAATCGCGGATCGATCATAATACAGTTCGCTGACGCGCCCACTGTTGATTTCCACGCTGATACCTGGAGAAACTGGCAGCCGACTGATTTTTACAGGGGCAAACAAAGCAAATTGATTGACCAACTGAATCAAATCGTTCAAAAATGCTGCTTGCGGCTCCATCCTACCCCTCCTCAAGCAATTTTTGCAGCATTGCCTCCCAGTCCGCGCCAAAGCGGGCATAGGCTGCCTGACACCACATCTTTGTGGCATTCGGATTTATATCTGTGCTGGTTGCGCCCAAGTAATACTGCATAACGGCATATACCGTGTTCCAGATCAGCGTCCCTTCTTCGAAGTTGCTGGCCGTTTGGCTGCTCGCTATCAGCCCGCCCTGATCCTGCTTGCAGAAATAATTGCAATCTTGCAAAATCTGCTGGGACAGAATTGGCAAAAATCTCTGGATATCCGCCTTGATCTGCGCTTTGATGGCGAGAGAATCCGTGTTGACTTCCAAATCCATTAAATCAGCCCTATCTCATAGTGATGCAGCGTTTGAGCAGAATAAAGCGGCTCTACGGTTTGCACGGTGAACCGTTGGCCGCGAAACAAAACCTGCTGCCCTTGCTTCCAAACGATGCCGCGCGGAGTGCTGTTTGTGCAGTCGTAAAAGAGCAATGCTGAGAGCTGGATTTTCCGATTTTGCGTGTCGGTCACAAGATGGCTACTCGGCTCCATGCGTACATAGCGAATTTCCGTGCCTGCCGGGCGCTCTGTTTCTCGCTCCCAAGCATCTGTTTTGCTTGGAGCGTACAAGGCGATGCTATGCGGTAGGGCAAAGCGTGGAATCGGTATCATACCATCACATCCATTCCCGTATAAAGTAATCCAGTCAAGGCTAGGTATTGTATGGCAAGCGGGGAGGCGGTACATCCTCCCATCTGTGGCGCAGAGCCCGATACGCTGAACTTCCCGATTGTCATGCTCTGCGCCTCGCCGCCATTCACGCTTCCCAGCCCGCCGGAATTCAGGATAAACTCACATTGCGCGCAAACTGCTTTTTTGACCAGATCTTTTGCAAAAGGCGCAAGGCTGTCAAAACCCTGCGCCCTGATGCGATATTGTGTCAACTGGTCGATGATATCTTCGCTGCGCGACGCGACTGCATCAAAATCCTCCAGGATATCCGTACATCCGGAAAATAATGCGTAGTCCGCCCGGTCAATATACGCCATATCAGCCACCAGAGACGGCCGTTTCCGTCCGCTTGACATACACAGTCTTCGGTTTGGAGATCAGCAGGCCATACACCTTGCGGCCCTGTACGGCGGAAGCGCCGATAAATTTTCCCGAGCCTTTCAGGGATACGATATCAACCGGTTCCTGCCACTCCATCACACGATGGCACCAGTTCGGATGCCCGCAAATGAATTCCGTGGTGGTCTTTTTGCTCGCGACAAGCTCAGCGTCATCCACCATCGTGTTGCAGCATTCATACACGGGAAATCCGGCAACCTTGCCGACGGCGCCGGACGCTACAAGCTGCTGCGACAGATCGCCCTGCTTGACAAATCGGTCGTCCAGCATCAGCACCTCCAGAAATTCGGGCGATGCTAGCAACCAACGGCCGCTTTCTGGGACACCAGCGCGCGAGAGGTACGTTTTGGCCTTCAACACTTCTTTATATGCGGTTGATTCTGTTGCGGCCGTTTTAGATGCGGCTACCTGCACGCCTTCAGTCTGCTCCAAGAGCCGGATCGATTTCTGATCCATAGACAGCGCTAGGGAGTAACCTGCGCTGTCCAGTCGGTCTGCGATCAGATTATCTGGGACAGCGGCTGCGTCGTACCCGTCAATCAGCTCGTTAACAGCCTCGTCCTGGTCGATGTCCAGATCAATATAAGTAGTGCTCCCCTCACTCAGGTCAACGCCGGTGCTTTTGTTATACGCTTTAACGGCAACCTCTGTATCCCGCACTGGGATTTTAACCTTCCCAGCCCTTGGGTTTCCCTCGTAGCGGTTGTTAAAGATTGTTCGGTCTCTGGTCACAAGCGTCTGGCGCAATTTTGCGTCAACCAGCTTAGACCAGCGCTCTTGCTTGCCATGTGCCATTGATCATTCCTCCAATTATATTTTGATATCCGGGTTCAGAGCGGAAAAGGCCTCTTCCACACCGTCGCGCCTTGAGGTGTCCTTCTGCCTCATGCCCCAAGCTTTGGGATCCTCTTTCTCGGAGCTGTCGGTAGAAAACTCGGGATATTCTTTTGCAAAATCCTCAAGGACATCCTTTACAGCGTCTTCATCCAACTCACCATCGCTATCAAAGCAGGATTCGAAATCTGCGAGCTTCAGAGCAGCCTTAGCGCCGCGTGCGCTGATGCGCAGTTCAGTGGACATCTCTCGGACAACACCGCGCAGTAACCGCTCGTTTGCAGACTTGATTTTTTCCTCCATCCTTTTTGCTGTGTCGTTATCCTTTTCCTCTTCATCCGATTTTTCTTTGTCGGCCTTACGCTGCTTATACTGTGCATTGCGCGCGCCTTTACGAAATTGCTTATCAAGCAATTCGTCCAGTTCCGATTGCTTCATGGTGACCTCTTCGTCATCACTCTCCGACGATTCATCTTCGCCCGGGTCGTCGTCACCCTCACCGGCATGCGTGCCGTCCGTGTCCTCATCGTCTTTTTCGCCGTCCGCCTTACCGCCGGTGCCCGGGATGCCCACGATTGGCAGAACAGGGAATAACAAGATCACCCAGAGGACGTGCAAAAATTGTTTCATAGGTCTGAACCTCCCGTTTTAAGCCCGTCGGCTGTTATTTGCGGCCTTGCCGCCCCGCCCGCAGTTTTAAGCCGTAAGTGCGTTTTGGGCATGAAAAAAGCCCGCAGCCGTGAGGCTGTGAGCTTGATCCCAAATTCAGTTGTTATCGTGCGAGGATCGCCATGATGTCGGCGCACAATTCGCCGATTTCATTCGTGTGGTCGCCGTTACCGGCCAGACCGTGCAGGGCAAAATAATCCGACACGCTTTCCTCCAGCTGCCATTCTTCTGCTTCCGACAACTCGCCGGACGGGTCGAAAGGAAGATTCATTTTAGACAACAGTTCAAGCTGTTTTTTTGTAAAATCCCGTTTCATTGCGCGCCTCCTCTCAGTTTATTTCGAAGTTTAGAAGACGTAGGCCAGACGGTCGTAACCATACCAGTTTCCGGATTGACGGCAACGGTTGCCTGTTCGCCAATATACCGCTTGCTCTTTCTGCCTTCGCCGTCCTCTTTTATCTTACTGACATCCATAGGCTTCGTCAAGGCATCTTGTATGCCTGCGGCTTTTACACCGCGAGATTCAGCTTGCAGGACACTATGTACGGAAATATTTACCTGCAATCCGTCTGTTGTCTTGGTTCCGTTGATTTTTTGAGCGGCCTGCTCAAAGCGCTGCTGAGAAGCAGTTGCCTTGCTGCTAATGCCGCGGCCAAATTCATGCGTCTGCTCGCGATCGCTCCTGCGGATGCGCCCGGTGGCTTGCGTGAAAGTGGTTAGGTTGTTTTGCCGTTCTCTCAGCCTCAAGGATGCTTTTGCAAAGGCCTCTTTATCCCCGAGAGCGTCATAGACGGCGCATTCCCGCTTGGCGGCCCGGACATTTCGTTCCAAAGCCCGTTGCTTTTGGCTCTCCTTATATTTTTGGCTGTTCCCAGCATAATCCTCTGTCGGAAAATATCGCTGCATGGATACGCCAGGCATAAACGGGGTCTTAAAATGGCCACAGTTGATGCCGAACAGCCCGTCCGGATCACCGATGCTAGAAGAGGATTGGGGGTAAAAGCGAATTTTGTTCCCGCGGAGATCCTCCACAATGCCGGATTGATTTGACCTTGAAAAGATTTTGCCCTGATCCTTTGCGCATTTTGGTCGGGCGCCGGCATGACTGGAAACGGAGAATAAATCGAGGCCGTAAGCCTCCATTCGCGCATCCTGCGCCGCATGAGCGGTGTTGGTTACTGTCGTACGGATATCCATGTTAACGTATGCTTCCGGGCTCCACTCCCGGCCAGCCTTATCTACAAATGCAGGAATGCCGCGATCAAGCATCTCCTGGATACACTTACGGACTGCCTTCTGGCGAGTTTCTGCGCCAATGATTGCGGCACCGGCATGCTTGTTCAGCAGGTCAAGGACCGGCTGCTTTTCGGCGTTCTCCCGGAGGTATCCTGCTACGCCTTTGATAAGCGTTGTCCAGGCTGGTTTTACTTGATACCCCATAACGGTATTGACCATGTTGAAGCCCTCTCTCGCCTGCTTTGCATAGGCGGATGCTGCCTGCGCAATGGATTTGGTGGGCGGTATTTTAGCGGCTTGTGCATACCCATCCCTTGCAAGCTGCCGGAAGCCTGGCTCCAACCGCTCGATCGTGTCTTGGGCGGCAGATTGTATTGCAACCTCCAACATCTGCGGCACAATTCCCACCTTTTGCGCGATGATATGCGCAGCTTCCTTTTGTAGTGCGCCCATTTGGGCAAGCATTTTCATTTCCCATTTGGATGTGTCTGTGAACTCCATATTTTTTGCAAACCGTTTTGCAATGCTGAGCAGCAGATCATCCTCAATATCTGCATACAGGCTGGACAGGGGGGAAGAGAGCAGGGATGCATCGTATGGATTCATGCGCCATCACCCGCAGTTTCCTCTTCTTCACCACTTTCCGCGCCAAATAGATCCACGTCTGAGCCGGACACCCTGCGGCTTTCCTCTACAATCCGGTTAAGCTCTTTTTGCGCCTCCTTAGCGCTACATCCGTTTAGTTCCATAATGGCGGCCAGCTTTGATTTCAGTTCTGCCTGAACCAGTTTAATATTATTATCAAGCCTCGTGTTGTCGTCATTAATAACACTGTCATCGAAAGATACTTGCACATCCGGCTCTGGTATGCCGTCCAGATAGGCTAAGGCTTTTGTCATGTTGATAATTGCAGGGCCAAGAAGCAGCTCGTGCTTGCGGAGATTCTGGTAAAGGTCAGATTTCTCACTGATTACCTCGGTCGCTGTTTTAACGCCGCCTGCCTCGAATTGATACCGGTCATTTCCGAGACCGCATTTTTTGGAGAGCAGGTTCAACATCAATCGTATTCCCTGTTCGTGTTCCGCAGCACGGATCGGCGGGCTGATATCCTTGATTTCCTGCGTTGTGCCTTCGGGCATCTGGATCGCGTAAAAGGCCACGTCGCTACTGTCAAAAATGGGCTGCGCGGTGCCGCTCTTCGTCATTTGAATCTTTGCCATCGTAATCGGCACCATAATCCGCTTACGGCCTAGTGCAAATTCATTTTCGTAACTGTCATAGGCAAGATCGAGTGACCGGAGCACAGAGATCGCGTTGGCATAGACCGATGACCCCATTGGGCAATCCAGGTCGAAACTATTGGTGATGTTCGGCGTAATAATTTGAAATAGCGGCGTGTAGGATCCGGTTTTCACTACTGGTGCGAGGCCGGGGCAATATTCTTCTGTCGGAAGTTCCTCGCCAGTTTCATTGTCAAAAATGTGATTTTCAATGGCATAGGTTCTGTTTTCACACAGCACATGTAGTTGTAAATAGCAGCATTCTTTTTGCTGAATTACCCGAACGCCACCAAAGGCACACTCCGTAATTACGCCATTATCCCAGGCAAGGGGATGCACTAGGCCGGCACGGATAAAATCAATGACAGGATCACCGTCAGCGCCGAGATATTCAACCAAAGCTCCGGTCCCTAGCGCAAATACCAGCTCAATGAGCTGATTACCGCGCACGGTAAACCGATTCTTCTGTAATAGACTGTCTAGCCGCTGCTGGTAATCGCCAGCATGAATTGTAACACGTTCATTGAGCAGAAGGTTTGCCCAATCCTCTGCGACACATTTTGCCATCTGGAGAGATGCTCGGCGGAACGCTATTTTCTGGATGCCATTATACACGTTATATGTGTGGAAATCTTTCACATCGCCTTGGTACCAGTCAAGCCACTCATCTACCTTTGCACGATAAGCAGCATCGACGGTTAAAAATCCGCGCTTTTTCAAATATGCGGAAATGTCCAAATTACCAGCTCCTTATATTGGGATATACAGGATATCCTGCTGCACGCTTTCCGTACTGTATTCCGTGCTGTCCAGGCTGTCCACATTCATCAGGCCGTCATCCAGGCGAATATCCTGATGCGGCTTTTTGTCGTCATAAACAGCCTGTTCGAATGCCTCGATGATGTGATGGCAGTGCTTCATTATTTTCCAGCGGTTTTGTGCGATCATCGAATTGTAAAAGGCAATGCGATCATTAATTGGCCCCTTGATCGCGCTCCGGATATCTATGCTTATATGCGCCTGTATGCAAGCCATCTCAAGACCGGAGATAAGCGTCGGCTCTGCGCTGTCGCAATAAGCCTCGTACACTTTAAAGCGCGCTTGCGCGCGCCGTACGAAATCGACAAACGCATCTTGCAATTGCTTCGGATTGAGCCGCTTTTTGCAGTAAAACTCGTCCAGCACAATCACCTGCCGATACCCTTGGGTAAAGCCAGTGAGGGTAAAAGAATGGGCCGATTTCGTGCCGCCGAAATCAACCCCAATCGCCGCATATGAAATTTGATTTTCCGCTAGCCATGTGTCCGTAATGAGATAATCCTGAACATGGTCTGCGAACTGTTGATAGATCAAACCATCAGCGGCGACCCATTGTCCCAAAATGAAACGTTTATAGAATACGCTGCCATGTGGCCATGCGCGTTCGTAGCGCTGAATAACGGAAGGAGAGAGCGTAAGGTTATCCGCCATCGTGAAGTGCAGGTGATAAACATGCTTTTTTTCTGCTTTGAGGAGAAATTCTTCTCGAATGTAATGATGCGGCCCTTCAGGGTTACAATTCATCCAGATTTTTGCACCGGTTATGGAGCAGCGGCCGATCATCTGGTCAATGAAGGAACGGGGAAAAAGGGCTGCTTCATCCGCATAGGCCCCCGCAACTGTCAGGCCTTGCATGGCGTCCTGACTGGCCTCCGTGTTCGCACCATAAAGATAATACGTATTGGCGCCAATCTCGATACGAGCGTCAGATCCGGATCGGATATATTCATGTGGCCAGCCCCAAGCTTCCAAGATTTGCAGCATAGGCTTGATCACGTTTTTCTTCAGGGCACCCATCGTTTTACCCGCAAGGATAAAGCTTTCTCCGGAGAACATTTCTTGCGACCAGACCAAAAAACCGACGATACAGGCGATCGTTTTACCAGATCGGATTGATCCGTCTGCAACGACGAAATCGTTCGCCGCGGATCGCAAGCCCGGCCGCCACCAGTGGATCAGGCGCTTCTGCTGATCAGAGAAGGGCTTGAACTTAAATGTCGCTGGTTTTTTCCGTTTCTTCGGCATCGTCGTTCTCCTCGTTAAATAAAACATCCAGTTCTGCGCCCGCCGGCCGCATGGCCTTGAGGAAGGACTGGATGCTATCAGAATTATCAGTGTCGCCGAGCTCCTGATCCCTGGCGCGCCTAGCGCGGTCAGTACGGATCTGCTGCTCAGCAAGGTCAGCGTCTGTTTTATCTGTCTGGCCGGCGTATTTAGCGATGGCCTCATACGCCTTAACGTCACCCGCCAGCGCTTTTTTGATCATTGCAGCGTTGACAGCGGCTTCCAGCGTACTTTCCAAGCCGAGAGATTCTAAGGTGGGGGACCATTCCGGATTATCTATTTTGGCTGTCAGGAGTAGATTCAGCGTCTTTCGGAAATCCGCTTTTCGTCGTCGAACTTTACCCGAAGCTTTACCACCCAGAACAGAAAGCTCTCGCTGTTCACTCGCGGTTCGCTCGTGGAATCCGTGACCTTTTAAGTTGTCTTCATTCGGCATCTCACCACCTCATTTAAAACTTATATCGGTACAAAAATAGCGAACCGCCTGTGGGGGTAGGCAGTCCGCTGGTATTGTTTTGGTTTCCCCGGTATTTCCGCCCCAGGGAAGGCGGGAGAGAAAGGAAGAAAAAGAAGGGATGAGATTTAAGCGCATCTCATCAACTGTATGATATCACAAACCGGCGGGACATTCGGGACAACTTCAATGCGTGCTCAAATAACGATAGCATATTTTCTTCACGGAATCCTCGGTGTTTCCCCCGCCCACGCCATTCGCAACCTGCTGCCAGCTGAGGCCATTGACGTACCGCAAGGCCAATATCTGCCGTGTAAGGCTGTCCTCTACGCCATCTATGTATGCGCTCAGCCGGCGCAGCTCATCCCAGCAGCGAGCCTTGCGGTTGTCGATCGTTGACCGCAGATCAGCAATCCGCACAGCATAGTCCCCTACCTTGTCCGATGTTCCGCTGCCGTGCGGCATGCCGGTAATCGCCTGCGTGGTGCCCTCGGCCAGGCATTCCAGCTCCTCAAGCTGGCGTTGCAGCTGCTCGATCTCGCGATTCAGGTAATATAACTGGGACATTTCCCGGACGGTCAAATCTATCCCTCCATTTGATTCATCTGATCCATCTTGAACAGCCTTTTGTCGCAGTTTGCACAATAAGCGTAGGCGCCTTTGGTGTGGTATAGCATATCGTACAAGCTTGAATTGTCCGCTTCGCTGCCATCAAATCGGTAAAAGTATCTAGTCATCCCCCGGACATAATCCTTGGTGTAGTACCCAGCATATGACCCGCAATAAGGGCAGAAAGATATGTTCTCGGCGTCCTTGATGGTCACTTTTTCACCTGCTTTCCGCGCCACTGAAAATGGCATATCTCGCAATCTCCCGGCCCCAAGCAAATCTCGCACGGATCCGCGCTAAGCACTGCGAGTCTCTGCATAAGACCAACACAGAATTTTTGTTGTTCGGATCCTGCAACTCGGCCTGATAGTAGTACCCCAAGTCACATTTTCGCAGGACGCAGCCAGTAAAGAGATACGGAAAACTTCCTGCGCCCGTACTGCGAATTACCGTTTTGTTCAGGCTGCGCTTTACCTCTTCGATCTTCATGGTAGCTCCTCGACCCGGATGTAGATACCTGGTACTTGCGCCCAGAACTTCTCGACAATCTCGGAGGCTACCAGGGCGTCATCTTTCCAAAAGCCGCATGCTGTCATGCAATCTTTTAGCAGCTTCTGCAGGTTATCTGTGTCCGGTTTCGTTGTTCGGTATGACCCGTCCGGATGCCGCCCGCGGGGGAAGCACCACTTCACCACCAGCCTAACCCCACCCTTGTACGGCGTTGCCGGCCGGAACCTGCTGATGCTGTCCGTGAGCTTCGTGCGGGCTACCTTCAGCTCCGCCGGCTCATAGAACACCGGTTTCCCATGTACCACACGCACTTGCTTCTCTTGATACGTTACCGTCGGTGGGATCATCGGCATAAAAAATTCAAGGCTCATAGTCAGCACCTTGCCATTTCCCGGTATCCGGATCGTATGAAATGTAGCCGCAGTCGCGAAGCTTGTCAAAAACAAATCCCAACAACCCTGGACGGGCAGCGATCCATTTCAGCACATCGTCATCATCGTAGCTATATTTTTTGCCCGGTTGTGTGCGGAATAGCGGCGGCATATCATTTGCCACCAAAAGCCGTCTATCCCTCGACGCTTTATTACACAACTTGATTCACCTCATTAAATTGATAAAGTAATCCTTTGAAATCCGTTTTGTCAACGATCGGGGAAGGGAGGACGGCGGCTTTGCTTTCAGCCGCCTTCCTTTCCCCGTTGACCGTGAGGGAAAATCCCCAGTATATATGAAATATATATACTGCTTTTTCTTCCCTAGGGAAAATCTCGAAAAATCTCGACTTTTTCCCTCTGAGGGAAAGTAGGGAAAATCTCGAGAATTACCCTCTGAGGGAAAGGGAAAATCATCGACTTTTTCCCTTTGAGGGAAAAGGAAAATCTTCGAGAATTTCCCTCACTTCTTTCCGACTTTTCCCTCGTCAATCCAGAAACCACCATGCTCTTTTAACCGGTTTCGGACCGTTTTTTCCGTCACGCCCATGTACTCCGCCAGGGCGTCTATAGTCACTTCGCCGTCAATTCCACAGGCCTCATAGGCAGTTTCAACAGATCCTTTCCGATCTTTCTTCCGGTCTTGCGGGCTCTTCTTTTTGCTTAAATTCTTCTGCCAGGGAGGGCGGTCCCCGTCGGGCTCAATATCCCTGAGCGCCCCGCTTTCATCCGCCCGGTGGATCGGGTAGTCGAACCAGAGGTTGACAGGCGGGAACTTTGGGAATTCCCGCAGCGTCCCTTCCACGCGCCATGCAGAACGGGCCTGTATTTGTCGCTTTGCCGCCTCGACATCTTCCATCATGAGTTGGTAGGTCTGCTGACGCAGTAGGCCCCTGCAGGCCTCCAGGGCGGCTTTCTGACTGCACAGATCATCCTGTGATACCTTGTCGGCCAGTTCAAAGCGTTTGAGCCACGCGCCACATACTTTACAGATGGCCTTGTTCTCTTCCTGTATCCGTAGGCTGTCAGTTACTTCGAGTTCTATTAGATCTAGTAGAGCGTCCGGGTCTCGGGCAAACACGCCGGAGCCAGACGCACGATCCATGCTTTTCTTGCCACCCTGGCCGCCTTTGGAATGGTGATGGCAGTAGATCACAGCGCAATTCAGCTCTGTGCAGACCTTATCAAACTGGTTGCAGAAATGTGCCATCTGATCCGCGCTGTTTTCATCTCCGGTGATGACTTTGTAGATTGGGTCGATGACGATGGCAATATAGTCCTTTTTGGCAGCCCGGCGAATCAACTTTGGCGCCAGCTTATCCATGGGGACGCTTTTGCCGCGCAGATTCCAGATATCGATGTTGGAGAGGTGATCCGGCGCCCAGCTGAGCGCCGTATAAACATCCTTGAAACGGTGCAGGCAGGAGGCGCGGTCCAGTTCCAGGTTGACGTACAGAATCTTTCCCTGCGTGCAGTTAAAATTCAGCCAGGGCTTGCCTTCGGCCACGGCACAGCATAGTTCGATCAGTGCATAGCTTTTGCCTGCTTTGGAGGGCCCGGCCACCAACATCTTGTGTCCTTGCCGTAGCACGCCGTCAATTAGCGGCGGGGAAAGCTCCGGCAAGTGATCCCATACGTCGAGCATGTTTTCCGGATCGGGCAGGTCGTCGTTGACGCTCTCGATCCACTCATACCATTCGTTCCAGCTGCTTTTGCCGATATTTGTATCGATTAGATATTGCTTCTTCCCGTTGCGCATCACACCTGGCATGCGGGACAGGCGCGACGGGTTGCGGTTCTGCCGGTCGATCTCCAAGCCGTTCTTCTGGCAGACCGTGTAAAGGTAATCGACCCGCTTGCGATATTCATCATAGTTTGCCGCCTCCACCCGCACAATGGCGTGCAGGCTCTTTTTACCGCTGTGAACCAGGCAGGCAACGGGTAATTCCAGTTCGCGGATGATGGCATTCTGGCGGTCGAGCTCCATCGCGTCTGATTCGACAAGCGCATAACGGAAATCCGTTACATTTTCATTTTTGATACCGTTTCCATCCAGGGGATTGAAACGGATCCATGCGCCGGCGGCAGGGTTGTAGTCGCCGAGCACCTTGCCGACATCACCTTTACAACCGTTGAGCTCCTGAATCAATTTCCCGGCTGTGCGATCACAACACCCTTTTGACGGGAGGTATCTCCCGTCCCGTTCCCAACTGCGGGTCACATAGCCGACATTTTCGCTGGCGTCAAAAAGGGTTTCTAAATAGGTGATGAGCTGCTTTACCGGATCCCATTCCTCAGGGATGTGAATCTCTTTTCCTTCAATCCAGTCCTTGTCAACGACAATGAGGTTGTCCTTTGCGCCAATGACGTCGTTCCAGTCCAGCTCACGGTCATTGCTCGGTGGCCGCCATCCGCGGTCCCGCGCCATCTGTACAATGGTCCCCGCCGTGATGGGAGGGGTCGCCCCACGGAAGCTGTCCCATTTCTTTTCACACTCTCCCGCATGATAGCGCGCTGTATCCCGGCGACTCCATTCATCCCATATTGTTACTGGATATCCGGCTTCCTTGAGGCCCATGCCGACGTTGACCCACTCCTGGTAGGAGAGCGTTGCGGGATCTATGTATGCGAGGATTTCCGTGAGATCGGTATGCGTTTCAGCCATTGGCTACACTCCTTTGTATTCTGACGGGATGATTTCGTGCGGAACGCGCCAGCCGTTGGCTGCGATCCGGTCAATGAGGATCTTCGCCGTTTCAAACTGCCAGGTGCCGACATGCTGAAAGCCCCGGTCTTCGAGAAAGCGGATTTGTTTTGGCGTCGTTAGCCCCGCATTTTGCCGTTTTTCCAGCCGGTCCAGCAGTTTGGCTGCCTTGCCCGCGTTATCGATCGTGTCGGGCAAAATGCCACGCTTTTCGAGCGCGCCTAACTGCTTTTCCGTCGGCGGGGACATTTCCCAGCCGAACGCTGGGACGTAGCCAGACAAGTCCTCCGCCTGGATGCTCATTTCAAACTGCAGGGGGTCGACCAGCTTGCGTTTCCGCCGACGCATCTCCGCGAGCTGCTTGGCAAGTGCCTCCTCTCGCTGGGCGACAACGTCTTCCCTGGCCTGCTGTTCCGCTTCTTCAATATCTACAGGGACACCCGCGACCTCAATGTTCTCCGTCATCTTCTGCGCAACCTCTTCGTTCTCGCAGATTAGGTTCGCCGGATGGCACAATTCGTGCCGCTCCGTGTGCCATAAAAAATCGAGAAGGAGTAGATGGTCCTTGCCAGGGCACAGCCGCGTCCCACGCCCTACCATCTGACTGTACAAGCTGCGCACTTTCGTTGGCCGCAGCACGATGATACAGTCTACTGACGGGCAGTCCCAGCCTTCGGTGAGCAGCATGGAGTTGCACAGAACATTGTATTTCCCGGCGTCAAAGTCCGTAAGTATTTCTGCCCGGTCGGCGCTTTCACCGTTGACCTCCGCCGCGCTGAAGCCTTTCTGTTGCAGGATATCCCGGAATTTCCGGCTGGTTTTGACCAGGGGCAGGAACACCACGGTTTTGCGCTGCATGCAATACTTTCTCATCTCATCCGCGATCTGATACAGATAAGGGTCCAATGCCGTCCCCAAATCACTTACCTTAAAGTCCCCGGCCTGAACTCCGACACCGGACAAATCCATCCGCAGTGGGACCGTAAGTGCCTTTATGGGGGAGAGATAGCCCTCCCGGATCGCCTTCGGTAGCGTATATTCGTATGCAAGGCTGTCAAATACCTGCCCTAAGTTTTTCATGTCGCCCCGGTCCGGGGTGGCGGTCACGCCCAGCACTTTGGCCGCATCGAAATGTTGCAGCACGCGCTGATAGCTGTCTGAAATGCAGTGGTGTGCCTCGTCAATGATGATTGTGTCAAAATGCCGCGGGGAAAATTGCCGGAGCCGTTTCTCCCGCATCATGGTCTGGACGGAACCGACGGTTACGCGGTACCAGCTGCCGAGGCAGCTTTCCTCCGCCTTTTCTACGGCACATTTTAGGCCGGTTGCCTGCTCGAGCTTGTCGGCCGCTTGGTCGAGCAGCTCGCCGCGGTGCGCAAGGATCAGGACGCGCTCGCCTTCGCGTACGCAATCTTCTACGATCTTTGCAAACACGATGGTTTTGCCGCATCCGGTTGGCAGCACCAGCAGGGTTTTGTGATTGCCCTGTTCCCATTCTTGTTCGACTGCCCGGCGGGCTTCCTCCTGATAGGGCCTGAGCTGCATTTAAAGCGCCTCCCTAAAATTCCCCTGGCGTAAACTTCGGCTTCTCCTCTGCCTCGTAGAACCGTTTAATCTCGTTGGATTTGCCTTCGGAACCGTCGTCTTTGGTCCAAGTGCGGATCCCGACCTTACAGCGGCCGGTGGAACCTGATACGGTATTCCAGTTCATGCGCAGCTGCTCGCCGCGCTTGCGCTGTCCGATGGCTGAGAAAAATGCGCAGAGCATGCCTTCGCACTTGGAGTGCAGGAACAGGTTGTGTTTGATAACGGTGCGTCCCTCCGGGGAATCAATCTCGATATGTACGATTGCCTTGTTGCAGGGCGGAAGCTTTGCGCTGCCAGGGTGTCGTGCTCGTTCAAAAGAGAGAACCTTGAAGTCGTAGTCACCTTCAGGCAGTAGGATAAATTCTGGCCCATCGTTTTCAATGACGTCTTCCCATTCAAATTCTCTTTCCGGCGTGTTGTTCATATCATTTCCTCCTTAAAACGGAACCTTGCGGTTCTCAAGTATGAGCTGAAAGACCTGTGGCCAGGCGTTGACGAGAACACCCTCGATAAACTGTGGGTCGTAGTTTGCAATCGGCGTTGCCTCCGGGTAATATCCTCGGTCTGCTACCGCCCAGCGGATTTCTTCCGGCGAGACATTGTTCTCCTTCATCAGGTCGATCAGTGCTTTTGGGATTTCTTCCATAGGATCCACAACCACACGGGGTGCTGGTGCGGCCGCGTCTTCCAATTCGTCCGTGATCTCTTCAAAATCGGGGAGATTGGGAGACACAGGCGATGCAGAAGCGGCAGGCGGTGCGATAGGCGCGGGCGCTGTGGCATGTTGCATTTGAACGCAATGCGCGATCTCCGAAAAGCTGAAGGGCAACTCTTCCTTGAGACCGTGCCGGTTCTTCGCATCCCAACAAGGATGGTGAGAGGTATACATGACCCTGGCGCCGCCCTGGGCTTTGAACTTTTTTCCGCTGTCGTCTGTTGCAACGGCGAAGGTTTTGTAGTTGGCGAACAGGACCATATCGGCCCATTCTTTGACGAGCGGCGCCACGTTCTTGGAGAGCTTCATCTCCCAACGGTCATATGCGCCCATTTCGTCCGGCTGCTCGAACTTGCGCATTTTGGCATGTGCAGTAATGACAATATGTACGCCCCGGTCGACGATCTCTTCGAGTAAATTCAGGAGCCTGCCAAATTCCTCTGCGACGTAAATGTATCCTTTGCCGTAGCCGAAGTCCTCAATTCCGTCCTTTTTGGCCTTGCTGCAAACATGGCTGATGCAGAGCTGCTCCGCCCAGTCGGCCGTATCGATTACCAACGTACGGCAGGCTTCAGGGCAGTCGCGGATCTGCTTGACTTCCTCGAGCAGCATCGCCCAGCTCGACGGCTTTGGCAACCGGGCAACATCCATATGCTTGGTGCTTCCTTCCGTATCGATGTAGACTGGGTTGGGGAACTGCGCTGCAAAGGTCGATTTGCCGATTCCTTCCGGGCCATAGATGACGATCTTCTGCGCAGCGGATATTTTTCCGCGCGTGATGTTCATCAAAATTCACCTGCTTTCCAAGATTTGGGTTCTTCAGCTGGAGTTTCGGTGCCCTTGGCATACCCATCCTCGATGATAATTGAGCATTCCCTGCCGGTGCTCACGCGGGTAGCGATTGCTTGCAATCCTTCCTGTTCGAGCCAGGTACCGAATTCCTTTAGCGTATCGAGATCCATTTGCTCCAGTTTATCCAGCAGGACAAAACCGCACTTTGGATTCAGCTTACGTATGATTGCGGTGGAAACGCGTAGCTGGTCGCTGCCGCTCATGTTGTCCCAACATTTGCCCTGATAAGTGAGCCTGCCATCCTCTACAGAGAGGCCGGGCAGCGGAAGGTCCGCATTCTGCAACAGGTCGATCTTTTCCTTACGGGTTTGATCGATCTCTGCTGATAGGGCGTTGTACTGTTCCCGGTATACGAGCGCATCTTCTTCAGCCTTGTCTTTGTCAAGGTTTGCACGGACCTTCCTGTTGATTGCTTCAATATCCCGGATATTCTGCTCTAGCTCCGCAGTCGATTCATCCTGCAGGTCGATAGCGTCCCGGTCGGCGATGTCGCAATCGCGGCATACGGCGTCGTACTGTTCCTGTAATTCATCTAATTGACGTCGCAGCATTTGCTTTTTCTGTTCCAGCTCTACCGCATGGGCTCGTTTCCGCTGGTTCTCGCCGTTACGCGCAAGGATATCCTGCTGCTGGCGGATAAGTTCCGACGCGGACACTAGTTCCTTCGGCACATCCGGATAGTACGGCTGCTCTTTGGCAAATTTCTGCTTCTGGTCCGCGATCTGGCCAATTGCGTGTCGACGGTTATATAGCTCCTGCTCCTGCTGCTCGAGCTGCGCGAGGCGATCGCCGACGCCGATGATCTGCAGGAGGGTGTTTGCCTTTTCTCGGTCCGATGCCTGCATAAAGCGGGGCAGGTCAAGGGCTAGCTGTTCGACGAACTCGTTAAGCAGCTGTTGTCCGCCCTTCTGGCCATTTGGATCAGTAATCTTCAGGTCGCTGTTTTTTCCTGCGCGTTCCACGACCAGTCCGTTGGAGAGGACGATGTGCAGATGCGGAGGTATGACGCTCCCTTCTCGGACTGCTTGCGCCGGCCGGTAGGCGTTTCCGCCCAGAGCCCAGGCGATACTGTCGAGTACTGAGGTCTTTCCTTGATTATTCTTCCCACCGATGACGGTCAGACCGTTTGCAGTGGGTTCGAGCTTGACGGCACGGATCCGTTTGACATTCTCGATTTCAAGCTTGTTGATTTTTACCATATGTATGCCTCCTTGGACTTGACTTCCAGCGCCCCCAATGCTACACTGTAGCTGTAAGGATCGCCTTATTGTTCAGGTTTTCTTACGTGCCGCTTCTGACACTGCAATTGTCAGGGGCGGCGTTCTTTTTGCGGGCGCGGTAGACACGCCGGCGGGCTGCAATCTCGTCCTTGTGCGCCTCACGGTAGGCGCGCTGGCGGGCTGCGGCCTCGTCCTTGTGCGCCTCACGGTAGGCGCGCTGGTAACGCTTACTATGTAACTGTTTGTGGTCCATCCGGTCGTTGATTGCAAGCTCGTCCAGCCACTTACTGATCTCCGCATCCGCGTGCTGCGCGGAGCGGGATGCCTCAAACTCTCGCTCGATCTCGGCATCCGCAATGCGCATAGCCTCCAGTTCCTCTGCGGTAAATGGCATAATCATTCCACCCCCCATCAACGATATCCCGGGTACGCATCATCCCGGACTCTGGCGATATATGCTGCCGGTATGGACCCGCTGTACCCTTTAAGCGTTACGACCGTCTCGCGGCCCGGGCAAGGGTCAGGGGCCGTCTCCACTACCCACACCTTACCCCTACGCCGCTTGGCGTCCGGGCCGTGGACGATCACCACCCGGTCGCCTGCATGGATTGTCGCTTACCTGATGCAGATCACCATTGCGCCACAGCCACGAAACCAGCGCACAATCGAAGCGAATAAATTGCCAGTCGGTTGCATCGTAATACGGGGTACCGATGATTTTAATACGGCTGGCTTCGAATCCCCATTCTTCGCAGACCATGATTCGTGCAACATCGCCGTTAATCTTTTCCTCGCAGTTATTGACAGCCCATTTATCCCGACCATACTGATAGGACACTATTGCATCAGGGTCGTTCAGGCACCACTTAAACCTTGCGTACCGGTACACGTCTTCGGCAGAAATCTTTCCCGTCTCAACCAAGTTCGCCAAGACGTCATATGTTTCCGCCGCCGCGCCGTCCTCCGGCTTATTAGCCTCGGCCAAAAATTCATCTTTGGAAATCAAGATCCCACGTCGCGATTTCCAAAGGCGATCATACCCAGCTTTCAGGCTGGCTTCTGTGCCGAACTCAAATCCGCGATCTATCACAAATTTTTCGTAATCAGTCAGTTTTGATAGGTTTGCATTTGCACGGATTTTCTCTGCAAGCAGGTCACCATAATTTTCGTTTACCATGACTTTTAACATCCTTTCTCTGCTTAATCCTTTCAACTGTTTTGTCCTCCCACGCCACCAGCTTGTCCTCCCGCCAGCACGCTATTGCTACCAGCGCGATAGCGGCAAGGCCTAGGGTGGCTTCTAGCCAGATGGGCATGGTTTTCACTCCTTAAATACAGAGACCGAGTAGCCGCTGCGTGTAATTGACAACACTTCATTTTTGCGCATCTGTACAAGGGTCTCCATCAGATCGTCCGATTTGAAGCAGACTTTCCCGCAAGACCAAGATGCGACTGACCGCAGGCATTCAAATGCATCTGAGATTGTGTTGCAGGTACAGGTTAATGGGTAATCGCCGTTGAAGATTGTTACTTTATATTGTTTCATGGGGTGTTCCTCCTTTTTTCTCGCTCTTCGAGCAGTTATTTCGCAATGTTCAGCTTTATGATGCGTCACCTCCTTCCAGAGAAGATAAAACAGTCGCAAGCTGGCGGATTCCTGCTGTCATATCCATCGCCCCGAGATAGGCTTCTAGACGCTTCCGGAAGATTAGATATGTATAATTGGTGCTTCCAGAGGGGACAAAAGCGACGCCAAATTCAGAAAACATTCCCTGCCGTAAAGCGTTTTTCAGGCAGTCGGATGTAATAGAGAGCCGTGCCGCAGCCTGGTCGATGGTCATCATGTCCTCACTGCTGCGTCCTTTTCTCGACATAAATTCCCCTCCCCTGAGCCTCTGTTATTGAGCATGTTTTTTCTCCTTCCTTTCGCTCACTGTCCCATTCTTGGGACTTTGTCCCCTGTTTCCAAAATCAAGCAGTTCAGTAATTCGTTCAGGCGTGATAGAATAAAGATGTAATTTTCATCTTGTTCCTAAAATTCTTGCCAATGCCTGTTTAACTGTTTGCTCTGCATTTTTAGGCGAGCGATGCCCATTCAGAATTGCACTTAGATATTTAGGGTGCCAACCAATTTCATTTGCCAATTCCAATGCAGTGATTTTGTTTTTGTGCATTTCTCCAATTACATCGCCGATCCACTGTGCAAGCATACAAAGTTTACCTCCTTCAACTTTTTTTGTTGACCTTTGTAATCAATTGTGATACTATTAACACGTCAACAACAGTAAGCAACAATTATTACATTGGTAATCATCCGCCTTTATAATAGCATACGTTTGTAATCAAGTCAACTCCATTTTGATTACTTTTGTAATAATAGCATGTTGCACAAAATAGGAGTGTATTTTTTGTGTTCTATGACTTGTTCAAAAAGTTATGCGATGATAGGAACATTTCGGTGAGTAAAGCTTGTATTGAAATGGGCCTTAGCCGCTCTATAGCGGCTAAGTGGAAAAACACGAAAACTAATCCAAGTGCGGAAGTTTTGCCAAAAATCGCAAAGTATTTTAATGTATCAGTCGACTATCTCTTAGGAGCAGAGGAAAAAGTAAAAACGCCCGCCCTTACTGCGAAGGACGAGCGCGACATATCTAAAAAACTGGAAGAAGCATTGTCCCAATTGGAAAGTAGCCAAGAAGGATTGATGTTCCAAGGTGAGCCGTTGGACGACGCTACAAAGGAGTTGATCGCGATCAGTTTAAGAAACAGTTTGGAAATGGGTAAAAAGCTTGCAAAGCAAAAATTCACTCCAAAGAAATACAAAGGGGAACAATAATTGAATGAATACGAAAGAGCTTGTTCACGCTTTGTGTGAAGCGTATCACACAAACGATCCGTTTGAACTGGCCGATTCGATTGGAATTACAGTAACATATGAAAAATTAGGGTCAGTTCAAGGATTTTATAACCAGTGCTTTCGACATAAATTCATACATATTAATCAAGACATTAGTGATGAAGAGCAAAAGTTCACGTGCGCTCACGAATTAGGTCATGCTATTCTGCATCCAAGTGCAAATTCGCCTTTTCTCCGGCAAAATACGCTATTTTCTATTGATAAAATGGAGGTTCAAGCCAACCGATTTGCCGTTGATCTCCTGTTCAGTGACTATGAATTGCAGGATTATATTACGCGGCCTATTACTGTTGCAGCTCAGTACATGGGCGTATCAATTCCACTTGCAGAATATCGAATGAAATCGGTAGAGCCCCGATTATTTTCGGAATATTAAAATAAAAAAGCCGCCCACTGCGGCAACAGCGGACGGCTGGGGAAATAGAGAAAACCTGTATGGGATTCTCCAACAAAATTATAGATAAAACGTTATGTTTTGTCAATTGTTGGAGGGATACTAATGAAGAAAGCAACATGTTTGGGATTGGCCGCCTTGTTATGCTTCCTGCTCGCTGGATGTGAATCCGTTCTCGTGGAACCAAACAATGAATTGGAATCGCAATACGCCTATTATTCCAATTCTGTAACAGAACTGCGAAACGAAATGAACTTGACGCCAGAGCAGGCGGATACCGCCTTTGAGGTGCTGGTGCAATGCGGGCTGGATGATGAGATTAATTACATTTACGACAAGACGGATGAAAACGGAAACGCATATTACGACGTTTGGTACGGAACGAAATGCTTCGAGGTCTATTTGTCGAGTGGAAAGGTTGAGACGGTAAAGCAATACAGAAAAGTGCTCTATCCTGTGGAGGGCACGAGTATTGACGTTGAATCTGAAAAGGCGGCGACTGAAATCAGCGCGCCCGCTACAAACGCCGGGACGGATCCTGAATCCGAAAAGATAACGATTACAGAAGCAGCCGTTACAAAGGAGCGTACAACTAGAAAGCAGGCGCATACCACTACAGAGAAAGCGCCTGAGAAAGAATATACAGTTATTTTAAATACCAGCACCAATGTATACCACTTGAGAGAGTGCCAGGCCGCGAAGAAAATTAAGGCCGAAAATCGTTCTTCCATGACTGGCACGATTGCGGAAATCGAAGCAGCGGGCTATCGCCTGTGCGGCATCTGCGCAAAATAGGGAGGGATTGGTATGAAGTTTGGTATGAGGAAACCATCGTTAAAACGATCCCTGAAAGCAGCCACCACCGGGAAGGCGAAACGGGCGATCAAAAAAGCTGTGATACCCGGGTATGGCCAGAAAGGCGCAGGGTGGATCAAAGATCCCCAAAAAGTGGCGTATAACAAAATCTATAACAAAACAACGTTTGGTATAAAAGATATTTTTAAATAAATAAAAACCGCTCGCTCCGTCTAGCACACGGAACGAGCGGCCACCACCAGCAGGGCCGGCGGTACGAATGGGATCGCAACCATTCGGCCATATTGTACCAAAGCCCGGCTGAGAAATCAAGTCCGGGCACTTTTGCGCCCTGACAGCGTGGATTGAAATAGGAGGTAACAGTATGGCTAAGAGCAAAGAGAGAGGGACCTACGGTGCCGGAACATTTACCCAGCGTGGCAAGAAGTGGAGTTATCGCGTCTGGGTAACGGATCCGGAAACCAACATTCCGGTGCGCAAGACCTTTACGGACACCACAAAAGCAAAATGCCGGGAGCAGGCCAAAGCCTTCGAAAAAGGAGAACTCGAGCCGCCATCCCGTGCAGCAATCAAAGCAAAGCCGACCTTGGGAGAGTGGGCGGAAAAGTGGCTTCCTATCTATAAGCAAGGAGATGTCGGTCACGATACTTATATTGGGTATAAATCCGATCTCAAGCATATTACAAAGGACAAGATCGCTAACTTAAAACTGGACGCAGTCACGCCGGCGCATGTGAAGGATTTCCTAAACCGATTGAGCAAGCAGGTTTCCAAATCCGTGCTTAAAACTGTACGCTTCCTGCTCAACGGCATGTTCGAGGACGCGATCGACAATAATCTCTGCGGTCGCAATCCGATCCGGCGGGTGAAGCTTCCGGCGATGGATGATCCACCGCCGCGTCAAATCTTCACGGACGAGCAACTCATGACGATAGTAGAGTTCTGCTTGCTGGATGAAGCTTTCGGCGCCGCAATGATGCTTTTGCTATACAGTGGCATGCGCTGTGGGGAGTTGCTGGCCATTGATATCAAGCACGATTTGATCGGTGATGTCCTGCATGTGCGCGGCAGCTTAACGGCCTCCGGCAAAATTGTTGGAGACAGCAAGACCAAAAAGCACGTTGGCACCGTCCCGCTCCCAAAGATCGTTGTGGACATGCTGCTGGCTCTTAACCGTGAGGCTGTTTGCCTGAATAAGCTAGGTAAACCCATGAGTGTGCGCACCTTCCACACCGCATATAAAGAATTCTTCGATCGGTTAAACGCTTGGTGCGCGGAGGGAAAACGGGAACTGATCCCATTTTTGACCGTCCATTCCACGCGTCACACCTACCGCTCCGCATTGAACAAACTTGGCGTGGATGATGCCACTGCACGGGAACTGATGCGCCAGCGTGACATATCGATGGACAAGCGCTATACTCATGTAACGGAGGAGCAAAAGAGAGAGGCCGTCGTGATCACATTTGAGGAGGCGCAGAAGCGCCATTCCGAGATGAAAAAGGGAGCAAAAGGGAGCAAACCGCAAAAACAGGCGCGGAAATAAATCAAAATAGAATCCCCGTAACCATGTCAAACGACGTAGTTACGGGGATTTGCTATGGTGCAGCTGAAGGGACTTGAACCCTTATGAAATTGCTTTCACTAGAACCTGAATCTAGCGCGTCTGCCAATTCCGCCACAGCTGCATATGAAAGCGATGAAATCAAGCAATTGGACTCACCGCTTCTTTTGGTGCGAGAGACGGGACTTGAACCCGTACGGGATTACCACACGCCCCTCAAACGTGCGCGTCTGCCGATTCCGCCACTCTCGCGCGACGATGATTATTATATCCTTGCCCGCAGATTTTGTCAATCATTTTTTCAAATTTTTTTGTCCGCTCTACGAAAATTTTCGTTGGCCTGGATTTGCCTCCACGATCTGCGGAAAAGTTTGCGTGATTTTCGCTTCTCGCATTCATATGTAGGACAGGACGGGCATATAGATGGATAGAACAAGGTAAGCGGCGATTCCTTCCCCGCATAAAGGGCCAACAAGCTGTTGCCGTAAAGATAGATGCAGCTTCCCCCACGCCCCTCGCTGGGATACCGCCACACATCAGTCATTGGTGAGTCCCCGCTTACCAAATACCAAAGGGCGGCCAATGCTCACCCGGCCGTCCCCGAGAAGGAGAGGTAGCCCCTATGGATTTTGAGGTGCTCAGGCAAGCGGTTTGTGTCAACGAGCTGATATATGAAGGCAGTATGGAGCAGCCGGTCGACAGTGACCTGACGCTGCCGGATTATTGCCCTGACATCCTGCGGATTTTAAAATGCACAATTACACCGCGAATGACCGGCACGCAGGTTTCGGGGGAACGCATCACAGTGGATGGGACGGCGCTGATCCGCCTGATCTATGTTGCGGAGAATGCGCGGGTGCGCTGCTTTGAGCAAAACCTGCCCTTCTCTAAATATGTAGAAGTGCAAAATTTGCCGGCCTCCCCCTGTGTCAGCGTACGGCTTAAGGCGGAGTACATCAACTGCCGCGCGGTCAGCCAGCGGCGGGCGGATATCCATGGCACGGTTTCAGTGAATGTATCTGTCGCTACCCTACGGGAGGAAAGCCTGATTGCAGGCGTAGAGGGCTGCGGCGTTCAGTTGCAGAAAAAAACGCAGCCGGCAAGCAGCGCCGTCGGGTTGGCAGAGCGGATGTTCCCACTCAACGAAGTGTTGGAAATCGGGCCAAGCAAGGCTCCTGTAGGTCAGATCATCCGCAGCAGCGCCGTTGCACTCGCACAGGATATCAAAGTCATCCAGAACAAATGCCTGATCAAAGGCGAGCTAACCATCAACACCCTCTATTGTGCGGATACCAATGAAAACGAGCTGGAAACCATTGAACATACCATGCCTATCAGCCAGATTATAGAGGTGGACGGCATCGATGAGGATTGCGGCAGCGATATCCGCCTGGTTGTCATGGGTCTGGAGGTTACGCCAAAATCGGATTCCTCCGGCGAGCTACGGCTGCTGGACATGAGCGCGCGTGTGTGCGCGTGTGTGCAGGCCTATCGCGAGTTGGAGGCCCCCATCGTCACGGACGCCTATTCCACGCAATATGAGCTATCGTTGGAGCAGAAAGGGCTGGAACTGACCCAGCTGATTGAAATCTTTCACGAAACAACGCTGTGCAAAAAAGCAATCAGCCTCTCCGGCACCAGTGTGACCAAGGTGCTCGACCTTTGGTGCTCCGATCTTTCCGCCAGCTCTTCCTTTGCGAACGGGATGCTCACCATTTCCGGCACTGCGACGGTCTCGATGCTCGTATTGGATCACGACGCGCAGCCCAACTATCTGGAACGGCCGGTGGATTTTGAATACCAGAGAGCACTCCGGTCAGATGCGCAAAAGATTCGCTGTGATCCTACCGTCCAGGTCACGGCGCTGGACTATGTGCTCAACACAAGCGACCAAATGGAGGTTCGCATCGAGCTGAATATCGCCGCCTCCGTCTTCTGCTCCACTAGCCTGCGTCTAATCACCTCCATCGCGCCCAACGAGGAGCAGCCAAAGCGCTCCACCTCCGCCGCCCTGACGATTTATTTCTCGGATGCGGGCGAATCCGTATGGAGCATTGCACGGCGGTACAACACCACCGTGGAGGCCATCCTGCGTGAAAACCACCTGGAGGGCGAGCAGATTCCTGAAAAGTGCATGCTGCTCATCCCGGGCATATAAAGATTGCGGACAGTAAGGAGGATATGCGAATGGAAGGCCACAACATCTATCAGGATATTGCCGAGCGCACACAGGGGGATATCTATATCGGCGTAGTCGGGCCGGTGCGCACAGGCAAGTCAACCTTTATCAAACGGTTTATGGATACGCTGGTGCTGCCCAATATCACGGGCGATTACCAACGGGAACGCGCAACAGACGAGCTGCCGCAATCCGCCGCAGGACGGACGATCATGACGACAGAGCCCAAATTCATCCCAGAGGACGCGGTGGAGATCGCTTTGCCGGATCAGGCGCATTTTAAGGTGCGCATGATCGACTGCGTGGGCTATATCGTGCCCAGCTCCCTCGGATATATCGAGGGCGACCAGCCGCGCATGGTGAAAACCCCTTGGTATGACCACGAAATTCCCTTTAATATGGCGGCAGAGATCGGCACCCGCAAGGTGATTTCTGAGCACTCCACCATCGGCCTGGTCATCACAACCGATGGCAGCATCAGTGATATTCCCCGCTCTGAATATGAAGAGGCGGAAGAGCGCGTTATCAATGAGCTCAAGGAGCTCAACAAGCCCTTCATCGTGCTGCTCAACTGCATGTATCCGCAAACAAATAACGCCCGTGCGCTTGCCTCCCAGATGACAGAAAAATATGGCGTTCCGGTGCTGCCCGTCAACTGCCTGGAGCTGGAGGAGGAAGAGATTCGCCGCGTTCTGTCTCAGATTCTTTTTGAATTCCCTGTCAAAGAGATATCCCTGGATATGCCGCGCTGGATGGTTTCTCTCGACCCGGAGCACTGGCTGCGCAAGGCGGCCTATGGCGCCGTGCAGGAGGCAGCGGCTAGCGTTTCGCACGTGCGGGATGTCAACAGCTTGGTGGCAAAGCTGACAGAATGCGAATACATCGAATCGGCACAGATTTCCCACATGAATCTGGCTGAAGGCAGCGCCCGTATCAATGTGATGATGGATCAGGCGCTATTCTATAAAATCCTTGCCGAATCTACCGGGCTGGAAATCGACAGCGAGCAGGGATTGATGAACTGCATGATGGAGCTCGCGCAGGTCAAAAAAGCCTATGACCGTGTGAAAAACGCACTTGACGAGGTAGAGGCTACCGGCTATGGCATCGTGATGCCAACGCTTGACGAGCTTTCGCTGGAGGAGCCGGAAATCATGAAGCAGGGCGGCCGCTATGGGGTGCGGCTGCGCGCCTCTGCGCCCTCCATCCACATGATGCGAGCCAATATCACCACGGAGGTTGCCCCGATTGTAGGTTCCGAATCCCAATCGGAGGAGCTGGTGATGTACCTACTCAAGGAGTTTGAGGACAGCCCGGAAAAGATATGGGAATCCAACATCTTCGGCACCTCTTTGCATCAGCTGGTCAACGAAGGGCTTCACAACAAGCTATACCGCATGCCGGCCGACGCGCGCATGAAGCTGCAGGAAACGATTGAAAAGGTCATCAATGAAGGGTGCAGCGGGTTGATCTGTATCATTCTGTAGCCGGCCGCTCCCCACACGGCCCTCTCCATTTCCAGCGGCACGCCTTGGGTATAAAAAGAGAAAATACACCCACAACAGAGCCACCGCCCCGCTTTCAAACCCCTCGTTTGAGAGCGGGGTCACTCCATCTGCCACAGCCCCAGTACAAAGCAGGCTGTACTGCCGAAATGCAAGCTCAAGCACTTCGTCTCTTTCATTTTTTGATCCTCCCCTTTTCTTAATTATTAAATAATTTTATTATGTATTGATTTATATCAAAAGCATATCATAAAATAAAGAGTAATCTATTGAAATTTGGCTGCTTTACCATGCCAAAATTTGTATTTACTGAATGATTTGGTAAAAACGCGGTAGAGGTGAAAAAGTAATGGAGTTTCAAACGGTTTTTGGCCCACAGGAGGGCGGCCCCGCGCAGTACTACCGCATCCCCTCTATGGTCACCACCAAAAATGGGACTGTTGTCGCTTGTGCAGACGCCCGCTATTGCTCTGGGATGGACAATCCCAACCGCATCGACAAGGTGATCCGCCGCAGCACAGATAACGGTAAAACCTGGGGCGAGTTTATCGTTGCCGTCCGGGAGCATGGTTCAAAGCAGCTGCGCTCCTCCGCTGCAATTGATCCCGTCATGACCTATGACGCGGAGCAGGGCCGCATCTACCTGCTTTATTCCCACACGCCCGCCGGAGTTGGGATTCGCAACAGCGTGTGCAGCACTGGCGAGGATGCCAGCGGAAACCGGATTATCCGGGGCCGCCTGCGGCGGTACCTGTGGAAGGATGATCGTTTATTCACGTTGGATGGCCAGCGCACGCCGTATCAGGTATCGCCGGAGGGAGACGTTTTCAAAGGTGGGCGGCGTCTGGGCAACGTTTATACCGGCGGCGCTTTTAAGGAAGAGAGCACCTCAACGCTGATGATGTGCTACAGCGATGACGATGGCCTGAGCTGGTCCTCCCCCCGCTCCCTGAATACACAGGTGAAAAAAAACTATATGAGCTTTATCGGCCCGGGGCCCGGCTGCGGAATTGTGATACGCGGTGGGCGGTACCGGGGCCGAATTGTTGTGCCCATCTACTATGGCACCCGCAAATTCCCACTGCGCCTCTCCTGCTGTGTAGTGTTCAGCGACGACCACGGCGCGACATGGCAGCTTGGCGAAACGCCGAACAACACACGGATGATCGGCGGACAACAAGCGGACTGCCGGAAAATCAAAACTGCCGACATGCTGACGGAGGCCCAGCTCATTGAGCAGGAGGATGGCACGCTCAAATTTTTTATGCGCAACCATGACAGCCGCCGGAGCGTCGCCGTAGCCTACAGCCATAATGGCGGCGAAACGTGGGAGGATTTTTGCTGGGACGACACTCTCCCCCAGCCGGTGTGCCAAACCTCCGTCCTCAAGCTGCAGGGCATGGAGAAGCCGCTCGTCGTGCTGCTCAACCCGGCGGACCGCAGCAGCCGATGCAACGGGACCATCCGCCTCTCAGAGGACGATGGTGAAACCTTCCCCTATCACCGCCTGCTCAAGGAGGGCAGCTTTGTCTACAGTGCGCTGACACAGCTTCCCAACGGAAATATTGGCGCTCTGTTTGAGCCGGACGAGCAGTGCAGGGAAATTTTGTTCTGCGAGATTCCTCTGACCTGGATCAAAGGCGAAGAAGAATAGGCCTTCCGATAAATTTGAGAAAGAGGGAAAAGGAATGAAAAGCTCAGAGATAAAGGCAAAAGCTAAAAATCTGCTAACAAACGTCCGCCTCCACTGGAATGAGCCGCCACAGGGCCGGTACATGCCCTTCAAGGAGATCGTGGCGTATGCCGGCGGCGGAATCGGCGTCCGGTTCCTCTCCGTGATGGCGCTGAACGTCATTTTATCCACAACAAACGTGCTCATCGGCAACACCATCGGCATCCGGCCCATGGATATGTATGTGCTGTATGTCATTTCCGTACTGGTGAATATTCCGCTCTCAGGCATCCGCGCCAACATCATCGACAATACGCGTGGCAAGGAGGGAAAATACCGCCCCTATATTGTAAAGGCCGGTATTCCGAGCGCACTGCTGACCATTGCGTTCGTGTGGTTCCCATACGATAAGCTGGACGGCCTGTTCGGCGGCGGGGAGCTCTTCGGCCACACAAAGGGCTATATCGCCACATGTGCGATTGTGCTGCTGTTTAACTTTGCGCAGAATTTCTTCTACTACTTCTTCTATGAGTCGTATGACAACCTGCTGCACGTACTCTCCCCGAACTCGAAAGAACGCACGGACGTCGCCTCCATCAAGGGCGTTGTCTACTCAATTGCGCCTTCCATCATGGGGTTGGCCATGCCGCTGTTTGCCGGCTGGTTTACCAATGACAATATGTATGATATCCGTCTGTACCGGTACATCTACCCGCCACTGTGCATTCTGGGCATTGTGCTGTGCATCGTTGTCTACACGAACACAAAGGAGAAAATCGTCCAGGCCAAGACGCACATCATCCAAATCAAGTTTATGGATTCCCTGCGCGAGGTTGTGCGCAACAAATACTTCTGGGTCATCGCGCTGGCCGGATGGCTCGGCTTCTTGGAATCCGCCGTCACGACCATGCTTCAGTATTTGTACAACTACGGCGGCGTATGCACCGGCCCTCAATACTCCCTCATCACGCTCTTCTGCCAGACGGCCGGCTTCGTGGGTATGGTGGCCTCTCCGTTCTGCATCCGCAAATGGGGCAAGCGCGGCGTGCTGATCATGACCAACGTGCTCAACGTAGTCTTTATCGCCCTGATGTATCCGCTGATGAACAGCCTGGCGCTGCTGGTGATCTGCTTCTGGATCAATGCGCTGATGAACGCCTTTGCTCAGATCCTGACCCCGACCATCCAGGCCGATATCCGCGATTACCAGCAGTATGTCTCTGGCGAGCGCATTGACGGCATGTTCTCTACCATCACGGCGCTCGGCGGCATCATCACCCTCGCGACGAGCGGCGTGCTCCCGCTGCTGTACGAAAAATTCGGCATTAATGAGACGATCGCCCGGCAGGTTATGAATGACTCCACCGTGATGAACCGAGTGCTGCCCAACGGCGCGCAGGTGGGTCAGGTCATCAACGATGCCCTCGCCAGCGGCAGCGTGGATATCTCCTACTTCTCCCTGTATGATCCGGATATTCTCTCCCAAATGGTCGGTATGCTGATCTTTGTCTCCGTGTTGGGCGCAATTGTCAACGTGATCCCGTATTTCTTCTACGACCTGACGGAGCTCAAGCAGCAGGCCATCATCAAGGTGCTCAAGATTCGCGCGTTCTTTGAGGACTTCGGCAACGGCACCCTGACGGATAGCAACCTGGTTGAGGTTGTGGATATGATAGAAATCGCCCGCCAGCTGGAAAAGGAGACGCCCGTTAAACTTTCTAAAGAGGAGATCAAGGCAGCGCGCCGCGCAAGGGATGAGGTGCAGATTGAGGCTACCAAGGCCGCTTATCAGCAGGCTCGCCAAACCAAGGATAAGGCACAGATCAAAGCCGCCAAGGCCGCTTATCAGGCAGCGCGCCGTGCAAGGGATAAGGAGCGAATCAAGGCCGCCAAGGATGATTATCGGGCGGCGGCAGAGCGCAACGCGCAGATCAAGATGGCCCCGTTCGTTCTGCGCGAGATGGATCGCTTTGACCGCGAGCTTGGCAAGGTGCAGGTTTCCTGCGCCCGGCAAATTTCGGACGGAGGCCTCGCAGGGCTGGGCAACGCTACCGTCAGTGAGCTGCGTGCAGAGCTGCGCAAGGCTAAGGGCCTTCCGCACCGCACTGAGGATGAAAAGGAGCTGCGCAAATACCTCATCGACTTTAACCGCAAGCGCATCACTGCCCGCAAATATCAGAAAAAGTACTATGACGGCAAAGCGGAGCTGGAGTTCATGGGCACTGAAAAGCTCGAGGAACTGTTCGCTACGGAAGAGCAGTATAACGAGCAGGAGGATTTGATTTATAAGAAGCTCTTTGCAGCCAAGGAATCAAAGGACGAGGCGGGTGTTAAAGCCATCAAGGCGGAAATTAAGGAAATGAAAAAGAAATTCGCCGCGCTCAACCGCGCCATCCGCGATGAGCAGAATAACCACCTCGCCTTCAACCGCTCCGCAAAACCGTGGCTGGATGCCGTGCGTACCCTGCGACAGGCGGAGAATTATGGGCGCTTCTCCGAGATCAAGGAGCGCTACGCGCAGGCAAAGCAAAAGCTGGAAGAGGCAAATGTATAAAAAGATATCAGATGACAGATAGCAGACGTCAGACGTGGTTTCCTTCAGGCTTCTGCCTCGGTGGCAGTTTGCTGAAAATTTCTGCTGTTAAATTGCTTTCTGCCATCGCCTCTGAGGCAGAACGTTATTGCAGCCGCATCCAGCGTCTAATTTCTAACATCTGAAATCTAACTTCAACCATGCGGAAAGGTTCGTTTTTTGCCCTTCGGGCCAAAAAGCCCTCTCACGCACACGCAGTGAGTGGCAGCAGCTGCCGCCTGGGCCTATCGTTACGTTTGAGTCTCTGAACGGCTTGCAGGCTCCGTTAGAAGCCTCCCGAGGCCTTCAGTCTATCTCAGTGGATGAAACCTTTCAGCAGGCCGGCGGCGGCAGGCTCATCTTACTTCTGGCGAGCTCGTGAGGGGACTTGCCTGCTTGCAGGCAAGCAAACGCCCAAAATGTTTGAGGCCACGTGAGTGGCCGAGTTTTTTGGGTGGCTTGCCGAACACATCAAAGAGTTTCTAAAACATAACAGTGCCGCCGCTGGCCGTTCG
>CASDTH010000020.1 GCA_949283655.1 uncultured bacterium | reverse complement strand
CTCGAACTCGCAAAAAGTTGGTAGCGACAGCGAGCCGTCGTGAGGGCGTTTACAACCGAACAGGTGAGCCGAGCGTGACTTTTTGCGAAAAGGAGGAGCAAGGGAGCGGGCGGATGGCTTATTTTTTGTCGCAGACAAAAATAAGTCGGAGCAAAGCGAACTTTGCTCCGACGTGGCCCGCCCGGAGGGATGCAGCTGCTGCGCATCTGCCCGGCTTGGCCACCCCACGCTGCGCGTGTGGTACCGGCCTGCGCCACGGCTCGCGAAAAAAGGCGCGCCCGGCGCCTTTTTTGACGCTCGCCGCCCTCTCAGGGTTCGAATCCCTCCGGCTGACAAAGAAAAAATCCAGATTGCACATAAAGTGCAACCTGGATTTTGGCCCGCCCGGAGGGATTCGAACCCCCGGCCTTCAGAATCGGAATCTGCTGCGATATCCAGCTTCGCCACGGGCGGATAGATGAACTTTTCAGTGAGTGTTATTTTACCACGCCTTGCTGAAAAAAGCAACCGCCCACCGCTAATTTTCAGGGGGAAATGTGAGAAGGCTCCCATTGTTCAGGGCTGCAAATAAATTTTCTTTTTATGCTTGACTTCTGGGAAAACAGACAGTATACTGAGAGACACAGAGTTTCCAAACGGACTTTATGAAAGGAGGCGGGTAAAAATGACAGGGCGTATCAATCGGATTGCGCGGACCAGCGCACACAAGGGGAGCCGGGCAGCCATGGCGAATGGGGGAATGCGGCCTTTTTCAGCAAATCAGCGGCTTTTTTTGCCCGCTCATTTCGAGGCGGAGCGATAGCGCCGTTCCTTTGGGAACAGCGCCGGAAGGCTCCGGGAGTAGCGGCTGCAAGCGCCTCTGAATTTGCTTCAGAGGCGCTTTTCCTTTGTCTTCGAGTTGCGAGGGGCTCTGAGAAATCAGCTTAAAACAAGAGGGGGTTACATGACTTGGCAAATGAAAAACGAAAGCTGCGGCGCAGGCGCACCGGAATGATCCTTCGCTTTTTGCGCGGGAATGTGCACCTGTTTGTGGGCGCGTTGATTTTTTCCATGCTGAACACGCTGTTTGGCGCCGCAACGCCGCAGATCATACGGGTCACGGTGGATTCTATCATTGGGGGAGACGCGGCCGCCCTGCCGGGTGTTTTGCGGGAGTGGCTGCCGGAGGCATTCGTCACGGGCGGAAGCATGGAGGCGCTGCTGCTGGCCGCAGGGGCCGTGCTGGTAGTTTCCGCCCTCTCCGGCCTGAGCATGTACGGCTCCCGCATGAGCCTGGCAAAGGGCACGGAGAATTTTTTGAAGGCTTTGCGGGACCGGCTGTATGAGCACATACAGAAGCTGCCCTTTGCCTGGCATGTGCAGCATCAGACTGGCGAGATCATCCAGCGGTGCACCTCGGATGTTGAGGTCGTGCGCAATTTTGTGTGCAATCAGCTGCTGGAAGTGATTCGAACGGTGTTCCTGATTGCGCTTTACATGAGCATTATGTTCACAATGAATGTAAAAATTTCGCTGATCGCTCTTTGCTTTATCCCTGTAGTGGCAGCATATTCCGGCATTTTTTACGCGAAGATCGCCAAGCGCTTTCGGAAGGCGGATGAGGCGGAGGGCGTGCTCTCCTCTACCGTGCAGGAGAACCTGACCGGCGTGCGTGTTGTGCGGGCCTTTGGGAGGGAATCGTTTGAGATCGATCGTTTTGATCAAAAAAACAATCACTTTGCCAACCTGTGGATTCGCCTGGGGCGGTTGATGAGCGCCTATTGGGGGATCGGCGATTTGATGACAGGGCTGCAGATCCTCTGCGTTTTGTGCGCGGGCGTTGTCACGGCGGTGCAGGGGGAGATTACGCTCGGGGAGTTTTTGGTATTCGTCTCCTACAACTCCTCCCTGGTGTGGCCCGTGCGCGGGCTGGGACGCATCCTTTCCGATATGAGCAAGGCGGGGGTTTCCATTGACCGCGTCGGCTATATTTTGGAGGCGGAGGAAGAGCAGGATGCGCCGCAAGCCTGCTGCCCGCCGATGGATCGGGAAATTCGCTTTGAGCATGTGACCTTTGGCTATGAGGGGCAAAAGCCGGTGCTGGATGACGTTTCCTTCACCATTCCGGCGGGCAGAACGTTTGCCATCCTCGGCAGCACCGGCAGCGGGAAATCAACGCTGATGCATCTGCTTGACCGGCTTTATGACCTGCCGGAGGGCAGCGGCCGCATTACGGTTGGCGGCGTTGAGCTGCGGCACATTGCCCGCAGCTACCTGCGCCGCAACATCGGTATTGTGCTGCAGGAGCCGTTTTTATTTTCTCGCACGATTGCAGAAAACATCGGCGCTACCCGGCCGGAAGCCTCTATGGCGGAAATCCGGGCGGCAGCGGGCATCGCCTGTGTGGACGAAGCGGTAGAGAGCTTTGTCCAGGGCTATGATACGATTGTGGGCGAGCGGGGCGTTACGCTCTCCGGCGGGCAGAAGCAGCGCGTGGCGATTGCCCGCATGCTGATGCAGCAGGCGCCAGTGATGATTTTTGACGATTCGCTCTCTGCAGTGGACGCGGAAACGGATGCGGCTATCCGCCGGGAGCTGCAGCATCAGCTGGGAAGCGCAACGGTGATCCTCATCTCCCACCGGATTACAACGCTGATGCAGGCGGATGAGATCCTGGTGCTGGACGGCGGCAGGGTAATGCAGCAGGGCACACATGAGCAGCTGATTGCCCAGGAGGGCATTTACCGCTCCATTTACGAGATTCAAATGAACAGCGACGATCGGGCGCTGTTGGGCAAGGCGGAATAAAACCGCTTCAAAAGGAGGGAGTTTCATGGCTTATGAAGAACAGGATTATCACAAACGGGCGTTTGAATGGCCGGTTTGGAAGAGCATTCTGCCCTATTTAAAGCCCTATCAGAAAACGCTGCTGATGATATTGGCGCTCAATCTGACCAGCGCGGCAATCGACATCCTGATGCCACTGTTTCAGCGGTTTGCCATCGATCACTTTATTGAGGCGCGCACAGCCGAAGGGCTGGGCCTTTTTGCGGCAGTTTACGCAGGCGTCATCCTGCTGCAGACGGCGGGTGTCATCTGCTTTACGCGCGGCTGCATGCGGGTGGAAATGGGTATGGGGCGCGATCTCAAGCGCGCCTGCTTTGTGCACCTGCAAACGCTGTCTTTTTCCTATTATAACGTGACGCCGGTAGGGTATATCCTTTCGCGTATTATGAGCGATACCAACCGCATTGCGGGGCTGATGGCATGGAATCTGATTGATATTCTTTGGGCGCTTTTCTATGTGCTGGGCGTGTTTGCGGCAATGCTGCTGCTCAACCCTGCGCTGGCTCTGCCGGTGATTCTGGTGGTGCCGGTGATCGCCGTGCTCACTGCGTATTTTCAAAACCGGATCCTGCACTGCAACCGCCAGATCAGAAAGGCGCACTCCCGCGTGACGAGCGCCTATAACGAAGGGATCATGGGGGCCAAAACGTCAAAGGCGCTTGTAATTGAGGAGCAAAACCACCGGGAGTTTCAGGAGGTGACCGGCGGGCTGAAGAAGGCGTCGGTGCGGTCGGCACAGCTGAGCGCGGTTTATATCCCGCTGGTGATGTTTTGCAGCTCGCTTGCCACGGCGATTGTGCTGGCCCGCGGCGGGCAGATGGTGAAGGAATCGCTTATTCAAATCGGCACGCTCTCCGCCTTTACCTCCTATGCGATCGGGATCTTTGAACCGATCCAGCAGCTTGCCCGCACCATTGCGGAAGCGATCTCCGTGCAGGCGAATATTGAGCGCGTGACCGGCTTGCTGGAGGTGAAGCCTCAAATCGTAGACCGGCCGGAGGTGATTGCAAGGTACGGGGACGCTTTTCACCCCAAAAAGGAAAATTGGGAACCAATTCGGGGGGATATTGAGTTCCGCGACGTCTCCTTCCGTTACCCGGATGGGGAAGAGGAGGTGCTGCAGCACTTTAACCTGAAAATCCCCGCCGGCTCCACAATTGCAATTGTAGGAGAAACGGGGGCGGGCAAGAGCACGCTGGTCAATTTGGCCTGCCGGTTTTTTGAACCTACAGAAGGGCAGATTTTGATCGATGGGCGCGATTACCGTGAAAGAAGCCAGCTATGGCTCCACAGCCACTTGGGGTATGTTTTGCAGAGCCCGCACCTGTTTTCCGGCAGCGTTATGGAGAATATCCGATACGGGCGGCTGGATGCGAGTGATGAAGAGGTGATTGCGGCGGCGAAGGCCGTTTCGGCAGATCAGGTGGTGGAGAAGCTGGAGAATGGCTACCAGAGCGATGTGGGCGAGGGCGGCGACCGCCTCTCCACAGGCGAAAAGCAATTAATCTCCTTTGCACGCGCAGTGCTTGCAGATCCGCGGATTTTTGTGCTGGATGAGGCAACTTCCTCCATTGACACGCAGACGGAGCAGCTGATTCAGCAGGCGACGGCGAAGCTGCTGCAAAACAGGACGTCCTTCCTGATTGCCCACCGCCTTTCAACGATCCGGCAGGCGGATCTGATCCTCGTGGTGCGGGATGGGCGAATCGTCGAACAGGGAAAGCACATTGAGCTGCTGCAAAAGAAAGGGTATTATCATGACCTGTACAGCAGGCAGTTTGAGGAGGAATCCGCCATGCGGATTTTAGAGGCGTAAAAATTCCCCATAGCGCGCTGCGTGATGCAAAAGGATGATATGCGGCGGAAAGTGGAAAAGCAAACCAGGGGCCTCTGTTTTATTGACAGAGGCCCCTGGTGCAGTGAAAGAGGGCTGTTTTTGTAACAATCAGAGGGATCGATCTGCTAGCATCCGTATACAGGGGGGAACATTACCGCCCAGCGTGCTCAAGCGGGCGCTCGCTGCGTTCTTGGGTACGGCAGGGGCGCAGCCACGGCGCGGAAAGCCGATGGGCACCCCTGTACACGGCTGCTAGCGATTCTCCACAATGACTCCCGCGAGGACGGTAATATCGTCCTCATGGCCGTCCTTCCGCCTGCGGGCGGCTTCCTCTGCAATCCGGCCGGCCAGCGACTGTGCGTCCGTGCCCTCAAAGGCCTCTAGCTCGGCTTGAATCCAACCAGTGCCGGCGCCCAGCGCGCCGTCCGAAACCAAAAGGACCCAGTCGCCGGGCTGAAGCCTTGCCCGAAAATCGGAAAAATGCGTTTCTTTTAAAATCCCGATGGGCATGGAGGCGCGCTCCAACACTTCCACTTTGCCGCCTCTGCGCAGGAAGGAGGCGGCGGCCCCCGCTTTGCAGATTGTACATTCGCCGGTATAGAAATCGAGACTGGCGAAATCCAATGTGGCGAAGGATTCCTCCTCTGCTTTTGCCAGCAGAGCCGTGTTGGCAATGCGCAGTGCGGCGTCAAAGCTGAGGCCCGCCTTGATCAGCTTGGAAAACAGGCCGCTTGCCATGGCGGCGTCCACGGCGGCCCGCCCGCCCGTGCCCATACCGTCGCTGATGAGCAACAGCTGCCTGCCACGCCCATCCCGGAAGACCTCGAAGGTATCCCCACATAAAAGAGATTCCCCACAAGTGCGTTGGCTGGCCCCAGTGCGCATGGCGAGGGGAGCTCTCTCACTGCAGGCCAGATACAGCTCGCCGGAGATGATCTCCACGCTGGGCGGGTCAAATGACCGCTCACAGGCCTCTTGCAGCGCTTCTAACAGCTCCCGCTGGTGTGGGGGGCGTTCCCCCGGTGTGCCGGAGGCCTCAATATGCATGCGGCCGTTTGCATCGAGTCGGCAGACGGCGCGCTGCATGGAGAACCCGACGCTGTTGAGCAGCGATTGCACACGGAGGGCCGCTTCATCGTCGAAAAAAAGCTCTTTTTCATATTCCAGCGAAAGCTCGTCCAACAGCTCCGCCATTTCGCCAAACTGCTCCCCGATGATTGCGCGCAGGCGGCTCATCCGGCTTTGCGAGGCGGTGCGGGCGGTGTGTGCTGTGAAGGCTTGCTGATACCGCCCAAGCAGGCTAGTCAGCCGGATACACCGGCCAGCAAACGGTGCGGGCAACTGGTCGGGGGAAAGGGGGGCACCCCGCTGGAGTAGGGCTTCGATTTTTCGCGTGGCCTGTATGGTTTCCGCTTCGTGCTCGCGCCAGCAGGCCTCCTGCATGCCGCACTGGCTGCAAACGGCCTCCCGCACCTGGCCGTGCAAGAGCTGGAGCCCCGGCGTATGCAGCCGCTTCAGGCTTTCTGACACGGCGCCGACGGAGGCGGAAACATACCGCATGCCAGAAGCGGCAGCTTGCAAACGCGCTGAGAGGGCGTGGGCTGTTTCCTGCGTGTGAACGGCGGCAGGGGGGCGCAGCATTGCCTCCGTTTTGGCAATCCATTTGGAGGGGATGAGCACAAATGCAGCTGTTGCAATTGCAGCTTCGACCAGAGTGTGTATGGACTGCTCGCTGCCGCCCTCCAGAATGACGACCACGCCGTTCGCCGCAGCGAAGGCGGCTGCGCAGCCAAATTGGCCGAGCGGAGCAAACAAGCCCGCAAGCAGGCCGCCAAAGGCGTAGGAGCCGGTTAAGAAGCGGAAGCCCTCCCCAACCCCCATGGCAATGCCTGCTACCGTGCCGGCAATGCAGCCGCCGGCCTCCCGCCCGCAGCGCGCGCCGAGCAGAATCAGTAACACGGCGGCAATCCGGGCAGGGGCGATGCTCCCAGCCTCAAAACCGGCCAGCGCAAAGAGCAGGAGCGCGCAGGCGGCGATCAGGCAGGCGGTATCCTGCGGGGTGAGCGCTTGCAGGCGGCCAGCTTGGTTCACAAGAGAGAAGGCCTTGTGAAAGAAATAGGCAGCGCCTCCGGCCAGCAGGGCCTCCGCCCCATACAACGCCGCGAGAGCGGCCGTGAGACCATCGGACATACCCAGGGCCAGACCTGTGGCTAGGCAGCAGCCAGCGGCGGCCGCGCAGGCGAGCGGCAGCAAGAGCTTTTTTTGCCCTATTTGACGCAGCGCAAAGCTGATTACGGAAACTGCAGCTACGCTTGCGAGATAGCGCAACGGGGCTTCCCCCTCAAAACCGGCGGATAAATACCCCAGGCACGCGCCCAGAGAAGCGGCTAAAATGCTATCCCTCGGAGCGCCCGCTACCAGGGAGATTCCCAGCGGGGCAAACGAACCAAACACCGGCGCCCGGGCGAGCGCGAAACCGGCGGCCAGCGTGAACGATTGCCGGAGCAGGAACCGTGCGGCGGCGGGAAGCCTCCAGGAAAACGGATGCGAAAAACGAAGCGCCTGACCTCTGCTTTTCATATTCTTTAACACCACGCTTTGCAAAGCTGGGCCTGCCCGGCAGGGAGGCGGACAGGCTCTCTTGCCATTATAAAAGGCACTTTGCAAAATATGTGTCGGAATACGATGCAGAAGAAAGGCGCTTTTACAGCTTCCTCGGCGATTCTTTTTTGATTTGTGAGAGAATGGGCGATGCGGCATCGAAAAGCGACGCTACCCAGCAGGGCGGCACTGAGCGAATGCGGCCTTTTACGCCGCTACGGCGCCGCCTCGTGGCCGGCCTATGCCCGTATACGCTTATTGGGCGCCGGAAGGCGAGGCCTTCCAATTCTCGGCAAAGATAAACAGGCGGTAATTGAGCTCCTCCGCCTTTTTGCGTAGCCAGAGCGCTTTCGGCGTTTTTACACTGGTGCCGTCGCTTTCAAAAACCTGAAGACAGCTCAGATAAGGTTCCCGGCGGCAGGCCGTGATTGTAAGCTTCAATTGCGTTGTGGAAACGGGATGGAACAGCGCAATTTTTTGGAAGCCGATCACCGTGCCGGAATACACTGCCTTCCAGCGCCCGCCCACCATCGCCTCGATCTCAAAGGCCTCCACACGCTGGGAGTATCGCGTATCCTCCCGGAGCAGCATTTTATCGGCCAGAGCCTCCTGCCGGAAATCGAGCAGGAATGTGTAGCGCTCCGCCTCCTTTGCGGGGGAATAGCAGCCGCCATCCGGCCGCAGGCAATTTTTGAGGGGAAAGCCCTCCTTAGGCGCCGGTGCAGTGATGCGCTCAAACAGCACCTGCCGGGCAAAGGCGGAAGAAATCCGCCGGCCGAGCTCCGCTAACCGGGCAGCATCCTTTTCATGAATCAGACCGCGTTGATCCGGCGGAACGTTGAGCAGCAGCAGCGTGTTGCCGCCCACGGTGGAATAATAAAGGTGCAGAAGCTGATCGATGGTGCGGACCTTGCCATCCTCCTTCTGATGATAGAACCATCCAGGCCGGATCGATACATCTGCCTCCGCAGGGTACCAGATCAGCTCGCTGTGCCCCTCCAGCGCTTTGCGGCTGCCCAGATCACTGAAGGCGATATCTGCGCCTTTTTTTCGGAAGGCGTCCGAATCCTCCTGCTGGGAGTTCTTTTCGATGGTTTGCAGGTCAAAGGAAAAACGAGGCACCACATTCCATTCCGAGCGCCGGGTAATGCCGCTCTCATTCCCCAGCCAACGCACATCCGGCCCACAGTTGGAGATGATGCAATCCGGCTGCAGGCGGCGGATCGTTTCATAATAGCGGGCAAAATCATAGGCTTGCTTTGGCTTCCCATCCAGATAGGTGCCGCAAGCGCCATCCAGCCAGACGGTGAAAATCTCGCCGTAATTCGTTAAGAGCTCTGTCAGCTGGCCAACATAGAAATCGTCATAGGCAGGCGTGCCATAGCGGGGATCATGACGATCCCAGGGGGAGAGATACACGCCGAATTTTAAGTCGTATTTTTCACAGGAACGGGCAAGCTCCCCTACGATATCGCCCTTACCCTCACGGTAGGGACTGGAGGCGACGGTGTAATCCGTCAGCCGGCTCGGCCAGAGGCAAAAGCCATCGTGGTGCTTGGCAGTGAGAATGGCGCCTCGCATCCCGGCGTTGCGCAGCGCGCGCACCCATTGATCCGTATCAAGCTGTGTGGGGCAAAACAGAGCGGGGCTCGCCTTACCGTCGCTCCACTCCTTATCCAGAAAGGTGTTCATGCCAAAGTGGAGAAACGCGTAAAACCTGAGCTCCTGTATTTTCAGCTGGCGGGGGCTTGGCGTGATAGAAGTGTAGAAATCAAGCTGATCCATCCAAAGGGCTCCCTTCTCCTGAGTTTGGCCCGCTGCAGATCCTGACAGGCGCAGCCTGCGGCCTGCCGCATGCTCCGCGGGCGCCAAAAGGTCAAAATGATTGTACCACGTTGGAGAAGCACCGGCAACCGGTGTGCGCAAATTTGGACATTTTTGCGCGCACTCCACGGATGCACGCAGTACTATGCCGGCCGGGAAATCAAGAAAAGCGGCCCGAAAACCATCGAGCCGCTTTGGGTGAGCTGGCCGCTTCATTGGGCCATGCCCGGGTATACAAATTGTGAAAAACGCAACCGGTTTTCATGGGAGGAACAGACGCCCTGAACGAGCGCGCTCCTGTTGCGAAAAGCGCTGAATCCCATTGGCCGGGCGAACCTAAGCTGACACAAGCGGATCGGCGACGGCTCAGCTGAGCGCATTGCTGATATCCTCTTTGGCGTTATCGGCCGCATTGCTCAGCCCCTCGCCGATATCCGTCAGGTCATCTCGAACCTGGCTGCCGGCCTCGCTCAAGACGCCACTCGCCCGGGTCATATCGTCAGCCAAATGGCTGCTGGCGTTTTCCATCCTGCCGGTCGAGTTTTCAATGGGGGAGGAGGAAGGCTCCGTGATTTTGCCGTCATCCGGATCACCGCAGCCTGCAAGCAGCATGCTGCATGCCAAAGTCAGGCCCAGAAGAATAGCGATACCCTTTTTCATGCGTAAGACTCCTTTTTCAAAAGCTTTTCCGGCGCCCGGGGAATTTCCCGAAGCGGCGGATGCTGGTCATAGAATGCCCCGCTTTTTCGAGGGTTATACATTTTTTTGCATCCCTATGGGGAGCAACGGGCGGTATGCGCGCGTTTTGCGGCGCTGCATCCGGCGATGAAGCCCGGGAAGCTCCTTTGGGAGCGGCGCTCACCGGGTTAGTACACCGCCGTCCGTTCGGAGCAGCTGGAGGATATTAGCCTCATTCCCGCTGCTCGCATCGATATAAACGAGCAGCTCATCCTCCTGCTGTCCCCGGCACCGGAATTCGTAGCAATAAACCTCGCCGCCCGCATCTGTGGGGATGAACGCAAGCCGGGAGGAAAGCACTGTGAGCCTTGGGCTCAGGCGCTGCTGCGCCTGCCCCTTGGTGACTTGTGGCGTAGGAATGGCGCGCTCCTTGTGATTCATCAGGTAGCCGCGTGCGTCAACGGAGAGGATTTCACCGTTATCCAGAGCGACGCCTACCTTGATGAGATCGGTATAACAGATTGCGTCGCCCTCCATCTGGGCGAAGTTGACAACACAGATGCCGTCGTTGATGGCATAGTAGCTATCCTGCATGTTTTGATAGCCCATCTCCTTCAGAAAGGCGGAAGCGCGGGAGATGGCGTCCCCGGCATCCAACGTGGCCTCCCCGGCAAAGCGGGAATTGAGCATATAGCAGAGATAACCGCCGGCCTTTGTCACACTGAGGCTCACCGTATCATAGAAAAAGCCATAGGAAGGCATCGACCCTTCTTCGTCCGCATCGTCCTGCAGGCTGTTTGCCGCGACGCCACAGTATCGTGCAGCGACCTTTGCTGCCTCCTCACGAGTCACATTTTCCTTTCCCGCCAGCATAGCGGGCTGTTTCTGATAGATATGGTCAGAAAATGGCCCGTCATAGATGAGCGTTGGGTAATCCGCAATGGATTGCTCCGCATCGGAGAAGCTGTCGCTGAGAGAAAGCGTCTGCACATCCTCCCCGCCCTGAGAGAGTGTATCCCGCGCCTGCTCCCATGCAAGCGTCCCATTATCAAGATGCATGGTGACGATGGCGAGCTGATTGCAGAGGGAGCGCGAAATCTCCAGCAGCTTTTCGAGATTTGCCCGCTCGCTTTCAGCGATGGAGCCACCGTTGGCGACCTTGCGATCCAACGCCATTGCATATTCCCCTACCTGAGAGAGAAATTTATAGGTGTTATCCATTTGCAGGCCCGAGGTAGGAAGCTGGCTCAGGCTGCTCTTTGCACCGGAGGCCTCACGCCAAAGGGAGGAGGAAAGCTCCGCGAGCATGGGAGGCGTATTGCTGTAGATCACCTTGCTCAGATCGCTTTCAATTTGATCCATATATTCTCCGAGCTCCAGTACTGCGCGCTGTTGCGTCTCCTCATAAGCGGTTTGATAGCGGCGCGCCCGCACTGCTCCAATGGCGGCGGTTGCGGTCAAAACGACAAAAAGAGCGGCCAAATAGCTTGCCAGACGGATTCTGCCGCGCCGGGAATGGGTTTGATACATTGGAAATCATCCTTTCCAAGCATAAAAGCCTGTGATTGCCGTTATTTTTTGCATCGCCGCGCAGAATATTCTTGATGGCCAGCCTTAGCCTCCATTTGGGTAAAATAGATTAAAAACCACAGAAATATCATTCTGCTTTCTATCATAAAGTGTACAAATAATATACCTTGTGTTATAATACACCATATCAAACCGTTCCCTCCGGGCAGGAACTGGCGGAAGGGGACCGGCTGTGCGGGCTGGGGGCTGAAGGCAGCCGAGGAAGCGTTCATGATGAAAGGGGCGTTTTTAATGGCGGGATCCTTGTATTATTGGGAGAATCCGGCGATCATTCAGGAGAATAAAGAAGCGGGGCATGTGATTGCGATGCCGTATGATGATTTCGCCTCGGCGGCGGCGCGTGGGAAATCGCCCTACCAAAAACCGCTCAACGGCTCCTGGCGTTTTTACTGGCAGATGGGCGTAGAGGGGCTGCCGGAGCACTTTCAGTCGGAGGGCTTTGACGATAGCGCGTGGGATTTCATCGAAGTGCCGGGCGTATGGCAGCTACAGGGCTATGGAAAACCGGTCTATCTCTCCTCCAGTTATCCGGATGCAATTGAAACGGCAAGGGAAAAGATCCCCGCTATCCATCACGATAAAAACGAGGTGGGAATTTACCGCACCCGCTTTACCGTGCCGGAGCAGTGGGAGGGAATGCAGGTGTTTCTCCACTTCGGGGCGGTCAAATCTGCGTTTTTCCTCTATATCAACGGCCATCGTGTTGGATACTCCCAGGGCTCTATGACGCCGGCCGAGTTTCGCATCACAGAGTATCTCCACGAGGGGGAAAACCAGCTGACGGCGGAGGTTTACCGCTATTCGGACGGCACGTATCTGGAGGATCAGGATATGTGGTTCCTCAGCGGAATTTACCGCGAGGTGTATCTTTATGCGGAAAAGGAGATTTTTTTACGTGATTTTTATGCTCACGCGGAGCTGGAGGAATCCTATGAGGACGCCGTGCTGAGCATCTGGGCGGAAATTTCCAACTTCACCGGAAGGGCGGCGGAGGATATCTCGCTGGAAGTGGCATTGATTGGAAAGGAGACGCTTTCGCTTGAGCCGCTGGAGCTGGTTGCTCTGCCGGGCGCCACGCAGGGCTTTTTTACGGTTGAGATTGAAAGACCGTTGCAATGGTCCGCAGAGGCGCCAAACCTCTATACATTGGTATTGACCTTGCGCCGGGGGGAGCGGGTGCTCTCCTGCAAAAGCATCCGTATCGGGTTTAAACGCGTGGAGATCCAAGGCGAGCAGCTGCTCATCAACGGCAAAGCCGTTTTGCTCAAGGGCGTCAACCGGCATGATTTTGACCCGGACCACGGCTGGGCGGTGCCCCGCGCGCGGTATGAGCAGGATTTGCGGCTGATGAAGCAGGCGAACATCAATGCGGTACGCACGAGCCATTACCCCGACGATCCGCTCTTTTATGAGCTGTGCGATGAATATGGGCTCTACGTGATGGACGAATGCGACCTGGAAACGCATGGCGTACGCCGCAAAAACGTGCCAGGCAGCAACCCGATGTGGACACAGGCGGTGGTTGACCGGGCGCGCCGCATGGTGCTGCGCGATCGTAACCACGCTTGTGTCTGCATCTGGTCGCTCGGCAATGAGGCGGGTGACGGCGATAACTTTAAATATATGAAGCAAACGGTTTTGTATTATGATGATTCCAGGCCGGTGCACTATGAGGGCGATTTTGACCTGACAACCTCCGATTTTATCAGCCGAATGTATCCTGATGCCGACATGATGGAAAAGCTCGGCAACCGGTTGCCCGTTACCGTATCCGCATTTGAAAACGTCGCAAATTCCCTTGCTGCGGATAATAAGCCGATCCCCGCAGAAAAATATCGCGGCAAGCCGGTTGTGCTGTGCGAGTTCGCGCATGCGATGGAAAACAGCCTGGGCAATTTTCAGGAGTTTATGGATGCCTTTGAAAAATACGAGAACCTCTGCGGGGGATTCATCTGGGATTTTGTTGACCAAGCGATCCGCAAGCGGGTAAACGGCGTTGACCAGTGGCTCTATGGCGGGGATTTCGGCGAGGGCGCGACGAGCGGATATTTTTGTGCGAACGGGATTGTGGCCGCTGACAGGACGCCGCACCCCTCCTACTATGAGGTAAAAAAGGTTTATCAGCCGGTTCGAGTGGAGGCGAAGGATTTGCTCAGCGGCAATCTGCTGATACGCAACCGCTTCCTCTTTACAGATTTAAGCGGATTTGAGCTGGTGTGGTCCATACAGGCTGGGGGAGAAACCATACAATCCGGGCGGGTGGAGACGCTGGAGGTCTCTCCTGGGGCGGTGGAAACGCTGCACTTGCCTTATGACACCAAGGCGTTGCCTGCCGCAGAATGTATACTGACGGTTTCGTTTGTGACCAAACGGGCCCAGCCATGGGCTGAGGTGGGGTTTGAGGTGGCATGGGAGCAGTTCCTTTTAAAAAAAGAGGTGGATACCCGCCGGATCCCGCAGGGCGCCCCGATCCGATATAAGCAGAATGGAGCGTTTCTCTATATCAGTGGAGACGGCTTCCAAGCCGTTTTAGAAAACGGCGTATTGACGGCGCTGGCCTATGATGGGCGGCCTTGCCTTGCGCAGGGCGGAGGGATCCGGCCGAACTTTTTCCGCGCGCTGACGGATAATGACACCGGCGCTTTCAACTTTGCGCCTGCGCTGAGTGCGCTGAATCCGGGGAATCAGTGGAAGGCCGCAAACCGGCTGCTACGGGCGCGAAGCGTATCCGCTGCCCAAGGCGCCGGCAATGAGGTGGTGGTCCATGTGAAATGGGTTTCCCCCTTCACCCGGGGAGTGGAGACGCAATACCGCTTCCTTCCGGATGGCTCCATCATCGTGCGGCACGCGGCCGCCTCCCTGGCGGGCAGGCTACTGCGGGTTGGCCTACGCATGACGCTGCCCAAGGGCTTTGAACGGGTGGAATGGTATGGGCGCGGCTTTCAGGAGGCCTATTGTGACCGCAAGACCGGGGCGAAAATTGGCCGCTATGAGGCGGCGGTAGCTGAGTTGGAAACGCCGTATATGCGCCCACAGGAGAATGGGAACCGGGTGGATGTGCGGGAGCTGTGCATGCGCAGGACGGACGGCTCTGGCCTTCGCTTCCGGGCGCAGCCGGGTACGGTGTTTGAATTCAGCGCACACCGCTACAGCCTGGAGGCGCTGGAGAAGGCTAGGCACCAGCATGAGCTGGCGCGCGGGGAGGAGACGCACCTCTACCTGGATGCGCGGCAATGCGGCGTGGGCGGCGATATGCCTGGCATGGCCTGCCTGCGGGAGCCTTATATTCTCCACAGTGGGGTAACGTATGGCTTTTGCTTTACGATTTCTCCCTTGAGGTCGGATGGAACAACAGGCTAAGAGGCTATTTGTAACGAATTTTTGAATTCTAGAGTGTACCTATTGAGCCTTTTTTCTCTCCATGCTATAATGAGCGGCAGAGAGAAAGGAATGTGAAGACGAATGGACGCTCATAGAAAACGGGATAAATTTGACGCCATGCGCGAGGACGCGATTGAGCGGATTCTTTCCGCTTCCATGCAGTTGTTTTCTGAGTGCGGGTATGCGGCAACAACGATACAGATGATTGCGGACCGCGCAAAGGTTGTCCCCAGTGGAATCTACCACTATTATGCAGGGAAGGCGGAGCTGCTCAAAGCGGTAGTAGACCGCTTGGTCAAAAAGGTGGAGGATTTTTTCACCAATTTGGATATTTCCGTTTCCAGCAAAGAGGAAATGGTGCGCTTTTTGGATTACAGCGTTCCGGTCCTGAAGGAGAATATTGCGGATATGCAGCTGCTGACCATGTTGATCCTGCAAAAGGATACGCCGCCGGATTGCTCAGAAAAAGTGACGGATATGATTCAGTTCATTGGGCAAAACATTCCGCAATTTGAGATGGACGCGAAGAGCCGGGAGGATTTCCTCTGCCTGCTGGAGGATTTGTTTGCGGTGGTACTGATGTTTGCTGTTTCTCAAAATGAACAAATTTATGACCGCCAAATCAGCGCGATTCGCGGCCGCTTGCAAGGCATTTTTGAGCGGGCTACCGTGGCGGAAACGCCGACAGCGCCCTGGCGCGCGGCGCAGGGAAAAAGTGAAACGCTCTCTTAGCCCCTGGATGGAAGCGGGCGCATTGCGGCAGACTTGTCAGCCCTTGGGCCGGTTTTGACCGGCGGGGTATGCCTTGCCCTGAAATTCACACAACAGCACAAACGCCGGTGGAAGCCCCACCGGCGTTTTGATTTTAATCTATTTGAAATGGGGAGATGCCGTAGCTGGCAATTCCCGGCCAGGGCTTATATGGTCTGCCGCGAGCGGCGCCAATCAAATAAATATTGCTGTGCAATGCCCTGATGGCCCAAAATACAGGCAGGCAGCCCGTTTGGATAGCATTCTGCAACCACCCGCTTCATCCAGACATCCATCGGGAAGGCATCCATGCGGCCAAAGCCATAGAGCAGAGTGCATTCCGCCACCTTGGGGCCTACGCCGCGAATTTTTTGCAGGGTGAGGCGCGCTTGCTCCAGCGGCAGAGAATACAAGCCGCCGAGATCGACGGCGCCTGAGGCGACCTTTTCTGCGGCATCCAGTAGATAGCCCGCGCGGAAGCCGGCACGCAGGGGAGCAAGCGAAGAAGCACTGCACCCGGCCAGACGCTCCGGCGGGGGAAAGGCGAAATCGCCCTCGCCAAGGGGGCTGCCGAAGGCTTCACACAGGCGGCGGATGATGCCCTTGATGCGGGGAATATGATTATTTTGTGAAAGAATAAAGGAACACAGAGCCTCCCATGGCTCCTGACGGAGGATACGGATGCCTGGGCAGGCGGCGATTGCTGCCCGCATGACTGGATCCTCGCAAAATTGCCGGCACAGGGCTTGATAATCACGGCTCAAATCAAAATAAGGGACCCATATCTCCCGGAACGATTGCTCTTCACAGAAGAAAAGCAGTGCGTCTCCCTCCTGACGGACCGTTAGCGCGTGCCCAAAGGCAACGCCGTGAAACGCCCCGCCAGGGCGCTGCTCCCAACGAAAGGCCTGCCCACAATCCAACGTGCGGGCGAGGTCGAAGCCGGGCAGTGTCATACAAACCGGCGTAAGTGTGGCGGCATCCATGGCAAAGCCTCCTCCCCATTCACCTTTGCGGTTCCGCTGTGAAAAAGAGGCCGCCGGGAAACACCCCGGCGGCTGCATCAATGCTCGTTAGCGGTATAACGGATATTTCTCGCAAATCGCGGCTATGCGGGCGCGAATTGCATCCGCCTGCGCGTCAAAATCTGTTGCAGCCAGCTGGATGCAGTCCGCAATCACGTCCATATCCTCTGCCTGCAGGCCCCTTGTGGTGGCGGCGGCAGTGCCGAGACGCAGGCCGCTGGTCACAAAGGGTTTCTCCGGATCGTTCGGGATCGCATTTTTGTTGGCGGTGATATTCACCTCGTCCAAACGATGCTCAAGCTCCTTGCCGGTAACACCGAGCGAACGAAGGTCAACGAGCATGAGGTGGTTATCCGTGCCACCAGAGACGAGGCTTACCCCGCGGGAAAGCAGGCCGCCTGCGAGAGCCTTGGCGTTATCAAGCACCGCCTGCTGATAAGCCTTGAATTCCGGCTTGAGCGCTTCGCCCAGGCACACGGCTTTTGCCGCGATCGTGTGCATCAGTGGGCCGCCCTGCGTGCCGGGGAAGATCGCTTTATTGATGGCCGGGCCAAACTCCTCTTTTGAGAGGATCATGCCGCCGCGCGGGCCGCGCAGCGTTTTATGGGTTGTGGTGGTGACAACATCCGCATACGGCACGGGAGAGGGGTGCAGGCCGGCTGCCACAAGGCCGGCGATATGGGCCATATCCACCATCAAATAAGCGCCGACGCTCTTCGCAATCTCACTGATACGCTTGAAATCGATGATGCGTGGATACGCGGAGGCACCCGCCACAATCAGCTTGGGCCGGATTTTTAATGCCTCCTCAGCAAAGGCATCATAATCAATATAGCCATCCTCATTGACACCATAGGGCACAAAGTTAAAATATTTACCGGAGATGTTGACCGGGGAACCATGCGTCAAATGCCCGCCATGCGCCAGGTTCATGCCCATGACCGTGTCGCCGGGGTTGATCAGCGCAAAATAGACGGCCATATTTGCCTGCGCGCCGGAGTGCGGCTGCACATTGGCGCACTCTGCGCCGAACAGCCGCTTTGCCCGGTCGATAGCAATGGTTTCTACGATATCGACATACTGGCAGCCGCCGTAATACCGCTTGCCGGGGTAGCCCTCCGCATACTTGTTGGTCAAAACGCTCCCCATTGCGGCCATAACGGCGGGGGAGACAAAATTTTCAGAGGCAATCAGTTCAATATTGTGCTGCTGACGGCCAAGCTCTTTTTGCATGGCATCGCCCACTTCCGGATCGAAGCGGGAGACAAAACCAATGGTATCCAGCATTTCATGATACATAGCCTGTAACGTCCTTTCTTCCATAATGTTTGCTGCAAAAATACTGTAAAAAATATGATAGCATAGTTGCAAGGGGAATTCAACGAAAAGATTGCATTTTGGCGCAGGAGATATCGCCGGCTAAATGGCAGCGCTAAATCGAGTAGGAAGAAAGGCGCAAGCAGAAAAACAAAAAAATCTGAAAAAGTGCTTGCATTTTCAAAAAAGAGGTGATATAATAACACACGTTCCTCACTGAGGGGCGCAGAAAACGTTCCTCAGTCGGTGCTTATGGCGATGAGGGTCCACCCGTTCCCATCCCGAACACGGTAGTTAAGCTCATTCGCGCCGAAGATACTTGGCGGGCGACCGCCCGGGAAAATAGGTCGGCGCCGACATTAGGAAAACAGCCACCCAATAGGGTGGCTGTTTTTTTGCGTTTTTTTATGGAATGAGACCGGGCGCTATTGTGAATGTGGTCAAATCGCGGTGCGGAGGGGGCCTTTTCTATTGTGAAAAGGTTGACAATTTGCAAAAGGCTGCTATAATAGCATCAATCAAACTGTATCATTTGAGACAGTTGGGGGGAGAGGCATGAAACAGGACATGGTGGAGAGCTCTGCCGATCTGCTCGCGCGCGGCCCGATTTTTGGAGGGACGGAGCCCGCCTCTCTAAAGCCTTTTTTGCAGCGGCCCGGCGCCTCGTTTTTGCATTTCGCGCGTGGGGAGTTTATCTGCCTGCAGGGCCGGCCAAACCATAGCCTGGGAATACTAGTGGATGGAAGCGCTCAGGTCAGCAAGGGCGGAGAATGCCACAGCGTTTTGATGAGCACGCTGCATGAGGGGGATGTGTTCGGCGCGGTGACGCTGTATGGCTCCCGTGATGATTTTGTTACTCGCGTTACTGCCATCACTGCCTGCACGGTTCTGTTTTTGGAAAAGGCTTTGGTAGATGAAATGCTGGTGCAGAACCCGCGCTTTGCAAAGCAGTATATCGCCTATCTTTCTGATCGAATTTATTTTTTAAACAGCCGGATCGACGCATTCACCGGGGGCACGGCGGAAAGCAGGCTGGCGGCTTATCTGCTGGCGGGTTTCCGCCAGGGAGGGGGAGCCTCCCTGCGCTTGTGTACAAGCATGAATCAGCTCACGCAAACGTTGGATATCGCCCGTGCTTCTCTATACCGGGCATTTGAGCAGCTGGAAAGCTCCGGTGCAATCCGGCGGGAGGGCAGGCTGGTTTATCTGCTGGATGCGCAGCGATTGCGCGCCTGCGCGGGGGACTGAAGGTTTTGCATTCTCCACCTCCTTCAAACAGGAGAGGTGCGGAATAGATTCTATATAATATGAAAGAGGGATTTTTATGAAAAAAAGCGCCAGAATCCTTGCTTTGCTGCTGGCGGTAGCGATGCTGTTCGCACTGGCGGCCTGCGGTGGAAACGGCACGGAGGATCCATCGGCTGCGCCCGCCGGAGAATCGGGAAGCGTGGCTGCACAGGACGTTACGCTGAATGTAGCGGCGCTCAAGGGCCCCACGGGGATTGGCATGGTAAAGCTGATGCAGGATGCGAAAAATGGGGAGAGCAGCAATCAATATAACTTCACCCTGGCCGGCGCGCCGGACGAGGTGACAGCCAAGTTTATTAAAGGCGAGTTTGACATTGCGGCTGTGCCGGTCAACCTGGCGGCTACCCTTTATAATAAGATGGAGGGGAACGTGCAGGTGCTGGCCATCAATACGCTGGGCGTCCTCTATATCCTCGAAAACGGGGACACGGTTCATTCCATTGCCGACCTGAAGGGAAAAACGCTCTATGCTACCGGTAAAGGCTCAACGCCGGAGTATATTCTGAATTATTTGCTGGAGCAAAACGGACTCGACCCGGAGAAGGACGTAACCATTGAATACAAGAGTGAGCACGCCGAGCTTGCCACGCTCATGGCCTCCGGCGAGGTCTCGCTCTGCATGCTGCCGGAGCCGAACGTCACCAGTGTTTTGCGTGAAAACAGCGAGGTGCACCGCGCGCTGAACCTAACCACCGAGTGGGAGAAGGCGACCACCCAGGCGGGCGAGGATTCTACGCTTGCGCAGGGCTGCATCATTGTGAACAAGGAGTTTGCACAAAAGAATAAGCAGGCGGTGGACACGTTCCTGACAGAATACCAGGCCTCGGTTGACTATGTGACCTCCAGCACAGTGGACGCTTCCCAACTGGTGGAGGAGTTCGGAATTATGCCGAAGGCCCTGATTGCGGAGCTCGCAATCCCCAACTGCAACATCATCTTCCTCGAAGGGGATACCATGAAGGAGACGATGCAGGCCAATCTGGAGGTTCTCTTCCAGGCGAACCCGAAATCCATCGGAGGAGCAATGCCGGGTGACGATTTCTACTACAGCCGCTGACAAAAGGCGGGGCAAATCTTTTTTGTGGAAAATAGCGGCGGCCCTTTTCTGGGTCGCCGCTTGGGCAATTTTATCGCGGTGCATAGGGCAGGAGCTTTTGGTGCCCTCCCCGGCGCAGGTGATCGTCCGCCTCTCGCAGCTGCTGCGGGAGACGGACTTCTGGCGTATTACCGCCGGGAGCCTGCTCAGGATTATGTGCGGGTATCTGGCGGCGGTGGCGGCCGGTGTGGGCCTTGCGGTGCTGACCCATGCGGCGCCCTTCCTCCACGCGCTGGTCAGCCCACTGATGGGAATCATCAAGGCGACACCGGTGGCCTCCTTTATCATCCTCGCTCTGGTTTGGCTGCGTGGCAGCCATATCCCTCCGTTTGCCGCCTTTTTGATGGTGCTGCCCATTGTGTGGGGCAACGTGAGCGAGGGGCTGCGTAATACAGATGGGAAGCTGCTGGAAATGGCAAGGATGTTTCGCCTGGGACCGTGGAAGACGGCATGGCGGATTTATGCGCCCAGCGTGTTGCCCTATTTCATGGCGGGCTGCACAACCGGACTTGGCCTGGCGTGGAAGGCGGGCGTGGCGGCGGAGGTGCTTGCGATGCCGCGCGATTCGATCGGCCTGCAGCTTTACGATGCCAAGGTCTACCTGGAAACGACGGATCTGTTTGCCTGGACCCTTGTGATTATCGCTTTGAGTATGCTGCTGGAAAAATTACTGGTCGCGCTGATGCGTTGCCTGAGCGGCCGCTTCTTTTGCCCGGTGCGGGAGCAGAAGGAGGGGGCGGGATGATGGTGGAAATACAGCATCTCAAGAAAGATTACGCTGGCCAGGCAGTGCTCTTGAATTTCTCGCTGGCTCTCCCAGGAAGGGGCGTTACGGCCCTCTGTGGCCCCTCCGGCTGTGGGAAAACGACGCTGCTGCGCCTGATTGCCGGGCTGGAGCGGGCAGATGGCGGCTCCATCACCGGCCTGGCAGGCAAGCGAATCTCCATGGTGTTTCAAGAGGACCGGCTGCTGCCCTGGTGCACGGCGGAGCAAAACATTGCTTTGGCGGCACCCAAGGCGGATGCTGCCCTGTGGCTGGAGAAAATGGGCCTGGCGGCGGCCCGGCGAAAGCTGCCGGGCGAGCTCAGCGGCGGTATGCGCAGGCGGGTGGCGATTGCGCGGGCGTTAGCCTACGACGGCGATTTGTTTTTGCTGGATGAGCCATTTAAAGCGCTTGACGATGCCACAAGGGCATCGGTGATCGCTTGCGCCATGCGCTCCATGCAGGGGAAGCCTACCCTGCTGGTGACGCATGAGCTGGTAGAGGCGGCCACCATGGCAGATACAGTGCTCCTGCTGGGCGGCCCGCCCTTGCAGGTGCTGCGGGAGGTGAGGCTCCCGCTCCCGCAGCTAGGCCGCGATGCGGGGCAAATTCGAGAATATTGCCGCCAGTTGGAACAGGCGCGCGGGGAATAGGCGCGGACATGCAGAAAGGGCTGCTGCGGATGCAATCTGCATCCGCAGCAGCCCTTTGCCGTTAGCGGCGAAGCCTGTGGAAGGAAGGATCCGATCGTCATATTATTCCCATTGATGTGAATAATATCGCATAAAATATACGAAAATGATTATTAAAGTGCAACGCTTTATCGTTTTACAATATACGAAACGTTATAAAGTGGTGATCGTATGGCGCGCGTACTGGATACCATTACAAAATACCGGCTTGCGCATGGTTGGACGGAATATGAGCTTTCTGTACATTCCGGTTTGCCGCAATCCACAATTTCCTCCTGGTTTCGCAAGAATATGACGCCTTCCATCCCTTCTCTTGAGAAAATATGCAAAGCGTTTGATTTGACGCTCGCACAATTTTTTGCGGAAGAGGAGGCTTTTACCTACCTGACGGAAGATCAGGTGCAGCTCATAGGCAAATGGAACAGGCTTTCTGCGGAGCAAAAGCGCCTCTTATTGCGGTTGATGGAGCAGATGAAATGACCGTAGAGGGGATTGATCCTCACCCGGAGAAGCTTACCGGCCGAAAAAATCCCACAGGCTGCTTATACCGGCAGACTGCGGGATTTTCCGTTTAGAGATGTGCGATCAGCGTGGCAGCCGCTGCGCCGATGCTGGCAGCCGCAGCTAGCTTTGCTGCAGTGAGGAACGGCCTGCGCTTTCGCTTTGTAGGGGGTGGAGCACCTGTGGATTGCGCAATCTGCTCCACGCGCTCGCGCACCTTCCCCTCGCTGACAGCCGCGTATTCCGGCTTGACGATAAATAAAATCCGCTCAAAATATTCACTACCCGTATCGCTGACCTCTACCACCTGGCGGTTAACCCCTTTGATCACGACGCATCCTCCCTTTTCCTGTGCTTTTTCTGTCCCTATTGTAGGCGATTCCCTAAAGCTTTATTCGGAAGAGGATGGAAAAGGCACTGGTAAAAACCGGGTTATACGAGCGGTATAGTTGAAAACATGTGCAAAGCTGTGGAAAACTCGGTGGAAAGTGTGGATAACCGGACGGTTCTTTTGAGTGGGGAAAGGAAATCGCCGGAGAAATCCAAAATGTGGAGAAAGATTGTTAAGATTTTATCGTATACAAAAGGTTTTATCTACTTTACCGTATGCGAAAAGGAGGAAAAAAAGACAGCGCCGGATCAATGCAATCCGGCGCTGCTTTTGATATGGAGGGGAAACGGGAAGAAAGGTTCTTCCCGGATGTGGGCAATTAAACCGCTAACATGGTTGCCGGCGTAACGTCATTGAAAAGCAGAGCAATGACAACTGCCGTTACAAAGAGAGAGGCGATAATCGCGAGAGAAAGAATCATGCTTTTTTTGCTTTTGAGAAAGGCTTTCATATAGCTCCGCTCCTTTATCTGATCTTGCTTTTATTATAGGGCGGCGCCTGTGGGAAATAAACACGATTTTGATTACAGTTCGGTACACTTTTGTAACGGTTACATGCGAATGGTTACAAATTGTAATTTCTTTCGAAAATAGTTACATAGAAATAACAGGATCGTGAACGATTTGTGCGATCCGGTTGAGAAGCTCAAAAGTCATAATGGTCAACCGGCAGACGCTCCAGCCCTGCTGGGGAAAGACGGTAGACCTCTGCGCAGACCTCGGAAACCAGCTTGCGGTCGTGCGTGGCGCACAGGAATGCGCCGCCAAAATGGCGCAGTGCCTCACGCAGCACCGGCCCGGTCAAGGGGCTAAGATTTCTGGTCGGCTCATCGAGCAAAAGCACGTTGCAGCCACCCAGCAGGAGCTTGAGCAGGCAGAGCTTCGCCTGCTGGCCCCCACTGAGCGCAGCGGCCGGCTGCTCCATCTCCTCCACCGTGAACTTCATGCTGCCAAGCCTGGTGCGCGCAAGGGTAAGCGATTCTTTGCCCTCGCCATCCCAGAGGAGCTCCACCGGCGTTTTGTCCCCCTCCAGCACGGTAAGATAATCCTGCGGCATATAGCCTGCGCGGATGTCCGTGCGAGTGCGCAGTTGCTCCCAAATGGTGCGCAGCAGCGTGGTTTTACCCGCTCCGTTATCGCCCACCAGGGCGGCGTGTACGGGGCCGGTCAGCGTCAGCTGCAGGTTTTGAGACAGAAGCCGGCCGTCAACTTGCAGCTTAGGCAGGGTGAAGGACAGGGCCTCCTTTCCGTTGGGAAAATGCAGCGTGGGATCAAAAAACAGCTCCACAGCCTCCTCTGGATCGGGGAAATCGAGGAAATCCTCCTCCGCCCGCTCCATGCGTTTTTGCTGGGATTTCACGGCGTGCATCTTTTTTTTGAGCAGCCGTGCCCCGCCGGGATTGGAGCGGCTGATGACTCTCTGCTCGTGCTCTACCCGCTGGTAAATTTGACGCCACCGATCCTCCTTTGCGCGCTGATCTGCCCGTTGCTTTGCGGCAATTTGCTCCTGCTTGGCCAGCGCGCTCCGCCTGCGCTCAATATAGTCTGAATAGCTCATCCGCTCAATGGTGTGCTGTGCCTTTGTCTTACGGCACACCTGCTCTAGGTGGATGATCACGTTTGCCGTGCGCTCGAGCAGGGTTTCATCATGGGAGACATAAAGCACCGGCACCCTGGCAGCCAAAAGAAACTGCTCCAGCCACCTCAGGGCGTGCAAATCAATATCGTTCGTCGGCTCATCCAGCAGCAAAAAATCCGGCTCGCGCATCAATGTGCGCAGCAGGAGCAGCTTGATGCGCTCTCCGCCGGAAAAGGAGAAAAGCGGCCGCTGGGCAAACGGAGCTTCGGGCGGAACGGACAGCTGCGCCAGAAGGCTGTAATCCGGCCCGTCCGGGAAGAGCGCTTGCACCGGCATACGCAACAGAGCAGGATCAGGGCGCTGCGGCAGATAGCCCGGCAGGCCGCCCTGCAAATCCACCTGACCGGAGACGCGGCAATAGCTGCGTAGGGCATCCGGCTCGCAGATCAGTTTTAGCAGGGAGCTTTTCCCGTTGCCCTCTTCCCCGATGATGGCGGCCCGGTCCCCCGGCCGCAGGGTAAAGCTGAAATCGTGCAGCAACTCGCGGCCACTCTCCCGCTGCTCTATCGAAATGTGTTTGAATGTAAGCATATCATCCGTCCTCCCAATATCCGCATGGATTGGGCCGGCCGGTTGCTCCTGGCGCAGCAGACCGCAAAAAGAGCCCCCATGCAGAGAAATCAAATGAAACAAAAAGCGCCTCTGGCAAAACCAGAGGCGCTTTTGCTCATGCTGCATAAGAGGGCCAGGCACAAGCCTACCCTGCGCGCACGGGCAGAAGGACTGCCGGTTTTACCGCTTTGTGCAGAAAATGCAGATACACTTTGCCCGCCTCACTTTCTTGAAATGAGAAATGATCGATCTTGTCTACTATAACGGAATCCAAAGGGTTCGTCAAGCGCTTTGCCGGAAAAAGCGCTTGAATCCCCTTTTTAAGGCTCTTTGAAGAGCTCGTCCATGGAGACGCCTAGCGCTTTGGCAATGGAATACAGCTCCATATCGCGGATATAGCGGTTCCCGTGCTCCGACAGCTGGATTGCGTTTTTGGTAATATCTACGCCGTGGTTTTGCAAATAAATTGCCACATCGTTTTGGGAAAGCCCTTTTTCCTTGCGAAGCGCTGCAATCCGTTTCCCCACCCAATTTTTATTGCCGTCTGGCCTAGTGCTCTTCGCCATATGCGTATGCTCATCTCCCGTTTTACAATTAGATGAGTACAGCATATGAACAAAATCGTCATTAGTTGACATTAGACGAATGCTATGAAGATAAATATATATAATTTTTTTATGATGTTTTATTTTTTCAATCTGAAACAAGTATGCCCGTTATAAGAGGGAAGGCAACGCAAGGCGCTTGGCAAAAGGAATTTTCATTCTCTGCAATGTGCGGGAGAGGAGCGTAGGCCTGTTTCAGGTTGACAAACGGGAAAGGCTTCCACTATAATCAAACGGGGGAGAGACCTCCCTCATTTTTATTTTTGATTCAAAGGGAGTGGCTGTGATGAGCATTCAAAAAAGCCTGTTTGGCACCCTGCCGGACGGCAGGGCGGTGGAGTGCTATACGCTGGAGAACCAAAACGGCGCGCGCGCCTGCATATTAACCTATGGAGGCACGCTGAACAGCCTGTATATGCCGGATCGGGCCGGCCGCTTCGCAGATATTTTGGCCGGTTTTGACACGCTGGAGGGCCATCTGAACTATTCCGATTATCAGGGCATGCTGGTAGGGCGCTATGCAAACAGAATTGCGGACGGCGCGTTCCGGCTGGGCGGCGAGGAATATCATGTGACCCGGAATGAAAATGGGATCACCTGCCTGCACGGCGGGGGAGAGTTTTCGCACGCCGTTTGGGATGCGCTGCCGCTTGGCGAAAATGCGCTGCGCCTGAGCTATGAAAGCCCGGAGGGGGCGCAGGGCTTCCCTGGCCGGGTGACGGCGCGCGTGACCTATACGCTCACAGAGGAAAATGCGCTGCGCATTGAATACCACGCGGTATCGGACCGGGATACCATTTTAAATTTGACAAACCATGCTTATTTCAATCTCGGCGGCTATGATGCAGGCGAGATTGGCGGCCATATTCTGCGGCTGAACGCAAGCTTTTTTACGCCGACGGATGCGCGCAACATCCCCACGGGAGAATTGCGCGATGTGACAGGCACGCCGTTTGATTTTCGCACGCCGAAAGCGCTCAGCGAGGGGCTTGATTCCAGCTATGCGCCGGTTGCCTCCTGTGAAGGGTATGATCACAATTTCTGCATTGATCATTGGGATGGCTCGCTGCGGGAGGCAGGCGAGGTGTATGAGCCCAACAGCGGCCGTACCATGCGCTTTTTGACGGACTTGCCCGGCGTGCAGCTTTACACGGGCAATTTCCTTAGCGGGCACCCCGGCAAGGGCGGGAAGCCGGTTGCAAGGCGCACAGGCTTCTGCCTGGAAACGCAGTTCTACCCCGATTCCCCCAATCAGCCGGAGTTCCCTTCCTGTGTGTTCCGCGCCGGAGAGCCCTTTGTGAGCACGACGGAATTCCAATTCTCTGTGCGGGATTGATCCGTCGGCCTTTTTGCGCCCATATTCGTTGAACGGTTGCATCCAAAAGCGTATGGATGCAACCGTTTTTTCATGCAAACAAAAGCCTTCCGCAAGAATTTTGTAACTTTTTTGTAAGCTGCGGCCTTTATGATGAGGGCAGATTTTAAAACAAAGCGGGAGGGTACTTTTATGAAAATGAATATATTAGTAACGCTCAACTCCGGCTACATCAAACCTTTGGCCGTGATGCTCAACTCCCTGCTCTCCTCCAACACAAACCGGGATTTCCGTGTTTTTGTGGCGCACTCGTCGCTGACAGAGCAGGATTTTTGCTATTTGAAGAAGCATGTGCCAATGCAGCGCTGTGAGCTTGTGAATATCCGGGTGCCGGCCGCCATGTTTTCGGATGCGCCCGTTTTGGAGCGGCTGCCGAAGGAGACCTATTACCGCCTGTTTGCTGCACAGCTCCTCCCGCGGGAGATCAACCGGGTGCTGTATTTGGACCCGGACCTGGTGGTAGTGCATCCCATTGACCGGCTATACCGCCTGGATTTCAAGGGCAACCTGTTTGCGGCGGCCTCTCATCAGTTTGGCCCGATGCAGTGGCTGAACCGGACGCGGCTGCACATGCCGGAGGGTAGCCGGTATATCAACGCGGGCGTCATGCTGATGAACCTGGAGCTACTGCGCGAGGTGCAGGATGTGCAGGCCGTGTTTGACTATATTCAGGAGAACCGGAAGAAGCTCTACCTTCTCGATCAGGATATCCTCAACGGTATGTACGGGGGCAGCATTCTGCCGGTGGACGCGCTGCTCTATAATCTGGATGACCGGTATCTGCTTAACCACAATCTGCTCACACGCCCCAGCCGTCATGTGGATATGGAGTGGGTGGCTAAAAATGTGGTTATCGTGCACTATTGCGGCAAAAGCAAGCCCTGGAAGGCGGATTACAAAGGACGGCTTGGCTGCTTCTATGAGCGCTACAGCGGATGTGTGGAAGAGGATGAAACCAAGCAGGGCAGGATACAACCGGTAGTGAGTATCGCATAGAGGCACGGTGAAAAAGGAAATCAGGCCCCGGCAGGAGGTGCAGACGGATGCGGCTGGATGGAACAGGCAGCGGGCAGGAAGGGCTCATGGCCAGCTTGATGTTGTGGTATGTGTGGATTTTTGTGAACCCTATTTCTTTATTAAACCGAATGCTTCGTTGAGGAGAAACCGACGCGCCCCGCAGACGGACCCGTGCTGCGAAAGAGGAAGGGGAGCAGAGCCAGCTGGCTCTGCTCCCCGCTGCTGTTTTGTAAAATTGGAGGAATAAGGGCTATTTTTCGTCGCCAAAGGAGACGTCCATATCCCGCGCGGCCTGAATCATTTCACAGGATTCCGGCACGAATTTCAGCTTTCCAGCAACCTCGCCGAGCGGGACGGGCACAATCCCGGCGCCTTTTACGGCGGTCATATAGCCGTATTTTTCCTCTTTGACGAGCCGCGCGGCGGCCGCGCCTAGACGGGTGGAGAGCACGCGGTCATAGGGGCAGGGGCTGCCGCCTCGCTGGATATGGCCAGGCACGCAGATGCGGATTTCCTGCCCCGTCTCCCTGCCCAGGGCATCGGCAAGCTCATAGGCCTTGGAGGGATAGGAGCTTTGCGCCGCTTTCGCCTTGCGCTCTTTTTTGCTCAGGGCTGCATCTTCTGCGGAGATTGCACCCTCTGCCACCGCGATAATAGAGAAATTTTTGCCCTGCCGCTCCCGCTTTTGCAGTGCTTTTGTAACAGCATCCAACCGGTAGGGAATCTCGGGCAGCAGAATAATATCCGCGCCGCCCGCGATGCCTGCGTGCAGGGTAAGCCACCCGACTTTGTGCCCCATGATCTCCACAACGAAGATCCGGCCGTGGGAGGTGGCGGTCGTGTGAATGCAATCGATTACGTTCGTCGCCACGTCTACCGCGCTCTGGAAGCCAAAGGTCATATCCGTGCCCCAGATATCGTTGTCAATGGTTTTGGGCATCGTGACGATGTGCAGGCCCTCCTCATACAAGAGGTTTGCCGTTTTGTGCGTGCCGTTTCCGCCCAGAATGACAAGCGCGTCAAGCTTGAGCTTTTTATAATTTTTTTTCATGGCTTCAACTTTGTCGATGCTGCTGTCGTCCGTTTTTTTGCGCATCAGCTTAAACGGCTGGCGGGAGGTGCCGAGAATCGTGCCGCCGCGTGTGAGAATGCCGGAAAAATCGGAGGGCTCCATGAGCTTATAATCCTCCTCAATCAAGCCTCGGTAGCCGTCTGCAAAGCCGTAGATTTCCACCTCATTGTCAAATTCGTGGTATAGCGCCTTTGCCAGACCGCGTAAGGCGGGGTTCAGCCCCTGGCAGTCGCCCCCGCTTGTGAGTACGCCAATCCGTTTCATTTTTTCGCTTCCTTTCCGTTATCGTGTTGCATCAGTTCATCCGCTTTCAGGCGGGGAATAAAGCGCTCGCTCTCTTCCTGCCGCGCAAGGCTCGCTTTTTCCCGCTCCTGCGCAAGCTGGAGAAACACCGCCTGGGAATCCACGTTATGCTTCCCCCGGCGCTCCTGCAGGCGATAGCTGGCATCTGGGCTTTGTAAGCGCGCATTGACCGTATCTTTGAGCTGCATGGCGAGCACAGCCTCCACACGCGCCCGGATTTTCGGCTCCTCCACTGGAAAGATCAGCTCCACGCGGCGGTCGAGATTACGGGGCATGAGGTCGGCGCTGCCAAGATACAGCAGCGGCTCCCCTGCGTTTTCAAAGCGGTATATCCGGCTGTGCTCTAGAAAACGGCCCACAATGGAGCGCACCGTGATATGGTCGCTGACCCCTTCCACACCGGGCACCAGCGAGCAGATTCCCCGCACAATCAGCTGAATGGGCACGCCTGCCTGAGAGGCCTTGTAAAGCCGCTCAATGATATCATAATCCAGCAGGGAATTCACCTTCATGACAATGCCGGAGGGCTTGCCGTCCAGCGCGTTCTGCGTTTCACGCTCGATGCGCTGGTAAAAGAATGCACGCATATCATCCGGCGCTGTGATAAATTTTTGATACTGTGGCGGGCGGGAGTAGCCGGTTAACAGGTTAAACAGCAGAGAAGCATCGGCTCCATACGCCTCCCGGCAGGTGAAAAGCCCCATATCCGTGTAAAGCCGCGCTGTAGAGTCATTATAGTTGCCGGTGCCCAGGTGGAGATAGCGGCGGATTCCATCCGCATCCTGGCGGACGACCAGCAGAATCTTGCAGTGGGTTTTTAGCCCCACGAGCCCGTAAATAACATGGCAACCGGACTGCTCCAGCTTTTTGGCCCAATTGATATTATTTTCTTCATCAAAACGGGCCTTGAGCTCTACGAGCACGGTAACCTGTTTGCCGTTTTCTGCCGCGCGCATCAGGGCACGGACGATTGGGGAGTTGAAGCTGACGCGATAAAGCGTCTGCTTAATGGCGAGCACGTTCGGATCCTCCGCAGCGTCCGCCAGGAATTTTACCACACAGTCAAAGCTCTCATAAGGGTGGTGTACGAAACGGTCCCGCTCCCGGATGGCGGCAAAAAGATCCTCGCCGCAGCCGAGGAAATCGGCCGGCCGGGCCGGTGCGACCGGCGTCAGGCGCAGGCTGGCGTGCCCATGGACGAGCGACGCAAGCTTTGCCCAGGCGGTGAGGTCAAGCGGCCCTGCGCAGGGGTAAACGTCCGCTTCCCGCACATCCAATGTTTCAATCAGGAAACGGCGTGTCTCCTCATCACACTTGGTGTGAATTTCCAAGCGGACGGGGCGGCCCCGCTTGCGTTTTTTGATCGATTTCTGGATTTCCTGCAGAAGATCTTCCGCCTCTTCGTCAATGCTCAGATCGGCATTGCGAGTGATGCGGAATAGAGAGACGGATTTCACCTCATGCGTTTCCAGCAGCTTTGGCAGGTAGGCGATCATCACCTCCTCCAGTAGGATGAAGCACTGCTTTTTCTCCCCGGGCAGGGCGATAAAACGGGGAAGGATCGACGGCACCTGCACAACGGCGAAGTGCGTCTCCTTCTCCTTTTTCAGGCGCACCGCCAAATTGAGAGAGCGGTTAGCAAGCAGAGGGAAGGGGCGGCTCTGATCGATGGCAAGAGGGGTCAAAACCGGAAAGACCGTATGCTCAAAGTAATGCGCGACGAATTTTTTTTGCTTTGCATCCAGCTCCTCAAAGCGGACGATAAAAATATCATGGTGGCGCAGCATAGGGAGAAGGGAGTGCCGCAAGCAATTGTATTGTTTTTGGCATAGAAAATGAGCCTGCTCGCTGATCTGCCGGAGCTGTGCGGAAGGGGATTGCCCCAGGGGATAGGGCTTTTTCACCCCAAGGCGCGCCTGCTCGCGCAGGCCCGCCACTCGAACCATAAAAAATTCATCCAGGTTGGAGGCGGTGATGGATAAAAATTTTAGCCGCTCAAGCAGGGGGTTCTCCTTCTCATAAGCCTCCTCCAAAACACGCTCATTAAACGAAAGCCAGCTCAACTCCCGGTTGGTATAGGGAATGTGGGAGTGCTTTTGCTTTTTTTCGCCCATGGGATCACCTCTTTTCCGCAAGAATGATAAGAATAGTATACACGATTTTCACAAAAAATGAAAAGAGAATTTGCAAATAATTTCCTTTTTATATAAGCGAAAGAAACCCAATCTTCCGTTTGGCAGCGCTATCGGTGGGCGCTGGGGAAAGCAAACCAGGGATTGCAATTGAATTGGGCCGAATATCGCCAAACTGCGCAAAGCACAGCGCTGCCAAAATGCTTCAGCGCGCTAGGGCGGACGAGCTGGATAAACTGCGATTTGGCGCATTGCTGCGCCCGGGATAGGAGGCTTTTTGGAGCGAAAAGGCTCTGCATATAGGGCTTGAGGCCTTTTTGAAGGGAGATTTTTGAGCAGGGTGCAGCTGGCGCGCGAGAAGAAAGATACCGTTATTTTGCAGAAGCCGGCAGTGGCGCGAATTTGTGTGCTTTTGATTGACAGGCAGGAAGGATTTGTTTATAATAATGGCAGCAATAGGGGAGTAGTCGGCATTGCGGCAAACGCCTAGCAGTGCGGTTAAATCAACATCGTGGAGCGCCCGGCGCAGGCGCTTCTGGTTTAGCATGAAATGACGAGACCTGTGTTCCCCGCGGGAGGGGCACAGGCCTCGTTTTTTGATAAAGATTTCAAAAACACAGGGGGAATGTAACAAATGAGCTTCCTTTGGGAAGGGCTGCTGGCGATCACCTGGCAGCAGATTGTGATGTATATCGTTGGTGGCGTTCTCATCTACCTTGCGATTTACAAGGATTTTGAGCCCGCTTTGCTCATGCCCATGGGCTTTGGCGCGATTTTGGTGAACCTGCCGTTCACTGGCGTGATTGATCAGTACATGGAGGGCGTAGGCGAAACGCACGGCATCATCCAATGGCTGTTTGAGGTTGGGATCGAAGCGTCGGAGGCGCTGCCGATTTTGCTATTCATCGGCATCGGCGCGATGATCGATTTTGGCCCGCTGCTCTCTAACCCGAAGATGTTCCTATTCGGTGCGGCGGCGCAGTTCGGTATTTTCTTTGCCATTGCTGCGGCCACGCTTCTGGGCTTTGACCTGAAGGATGCGGCCTCCATCGGCATCATCGGCGCGGCGGATGGCCCGACGGCTCTGCTGGTTTCCCAGGTGCTTGGCTCCACCTATGTGGGCGCGATTGCTGTGGCTGCCTACTCCTATATGGCTCTGGTGCCCATCATTCAGCCGGTTGTCATCAAGGCGATCACCACGAAGAAGGAGCGCATGATCCGGATGCCGCACGTCCGGGCGAAGACAATCTCCAAACGCACGCGCATCCTGTTCCCGATCATGGTCACCATTATCGCTGGCCTGGTGGCGCCGATGTCCGTTTCTCTTGTGGGCTTTTTAATGTTCGGCAACCTGCTGCGTGAGTGCGGCGTGCTCAAGCGCCTGTCTGAAACGGCGCAGAATGAATTTGCCAATATCATCACGCTCCTGCTCGGCATTACCATCTCCTTCAGTATGCGTGCAGAGCAGTTTGTAACAGTTGAAACGTTGATGATCATTGTGCTTGGCCTGCTGGCCTTTGTGTTTGATACCTTTGGCGGCGTGATGTTTGCCAAGATCCTCAACCTCTTCACGAAAAACAAGGTCAACCCGATGATTGGCGCGGCGGGTATTTCTGCCTTCCCGATGGCGGCACGCGTTGTGCAGAAGCTGGGCCTTGCGGAGGATAAGGAAAACCACCTGCTCATGGAGGCAGTTGGCGCGAATGTTTCCGGCCAGATCGCATCCGTCGTTGCAGGCGGTGTAATCCTTGGCTTTTTCCAATAAGAGAAGGGAGGAACGTTTGAATGGCTGAATTTATGCTTTTATCGATTCCGTGGGAAGAGCGGCTTCAAAATTTTATCACTTCGCTTGGTTTTATGGGCAAAGGGATGGGCGGTATTTTGATCGTCATCCTGCTGATTACGCTGCTGGTTGTGCTGGTAATGAAAGTAGAGCCGGCACTGGCCAAGCGGGAAGAGGCGCGCAAGGCGAAAAAGCTGGAAAAGCGTGCGCAAAAGCAGGCGGCAGGCAAATAGCCGCATAGCGGATACAGAATGAATCATGGGGCGGCTCGCCGGGGAGGTGCGGCCGCCTTTGCTTTTTTGCCGCGCTTTGTGTATACTCTCCTTAGCAAAAGGAAACGGGAGGGATTACGGGATGGATGCCAGCCGCATACTGGTCGTGGAGGATGATTCGGATATCAACGCCCTGCTGTGCCGGATTTTATCCGGCGCAGGCTACCGGGCGGAGAGCGCCTTTTCCGGCACGGAGGCGCAGCTTCGGCTGCAAATGGGGGAATATGATTTGCTTCTGCTGGATTTGATGCTGCCTGGCCTGCCGGGGGAGGAGCTGATCGCCTGGCTGCGGGCGGAACGGACGATGCCGGTCCTCGTGATTTCTGCAAAGGCAGGGCTGGATGCCCGAGTCAACGCCCTGCGTCTTGGCGCGGATGATTTTATTGCAAAACCATTTGAGAACGAGGAGGTGCTGGCCCGCGTGGAAGCCCAGCTGAGGCGGTACCGCCTCTTTTCCCCCGGCGGGCAGCAGAAGCGGCTGCATATCGGGCGACTGACGCTTGACTGCGGTGCGCTGGAGGCAGAGGTAAACGGCCAAAAGATTGCTCTGACCGCGCGTGAATTTGCGATTTTAGAGCTGCTGATGCGCTACCCTCGCCGTGTGTTTACACGGGAGAACCTCTATGAACAGGTGTGGGGAGAGCCGTATTATGGAGAGGATAACACGGTGAACGTACATATTTCCAACCTCAGAGGCAAGCTACACAAGGCGGATCCCGCCACGGAATACATCAAAACCGTGTGGGGTATCGGCTTTAAGATGGCGCAGGAGGAGTGAGCCTGCTTACAAATCACAGGAATCCGTTAGGTGGGAGGCGGCGAGCCAAGCCTGTTTGCCAGGGGCTTTGGGGGCTGACGCGCATCAAGCGGCGTAAGCTTTAAACTTTCTTTAAGCTTTTTTATGCGTTTCTTGTTGCCTGTGCGGTATTCTGAGAGCAATCCCACAGCGTGGGAAATCCAAGACCAGAAAAGGTGATGAGGAATATGGCGCAGACAATTTTGGCGGCCCGCCAGCTTACCAAACGCTATGGCGCTACCGTAGCAGTTGCTCCGTCAATATATGCACAACACGGAAAATGCCGTAACCATGCGGCTTTCCACTATCTTAAAGACAATTAAACAGCCCCTATGATTACACCTAAAACGCCGTAGCAAGGTTGGACAAGCCTTGATATGGCGTTTTTAAGTGGGTAGGATATGCCGCCACAGCTTGAAATAAGTTGTGGCGTTTTTTTATGCCCGCAGGAAAGGAGGCGCAGCCGGAATGTATTTCACAGAGGGCAAGCAGCGGGCGTTTGAACTGCTCATGCAGCAGAAGCCGGGATTTGACCGCTATCAATCCGGCTGTGCCGGAGGTGATGTAGATTGCGGCACTTGCCGTTTCTACCGTCCCGGGTGGAAGTATGAGTTTTGCGTTTTCAAAGAGTGTCCCTACTGCCCCGGCAAGAGGACGCGGAAAACGCCCGCCAGCATGGACAAATAGACGGGTAAAAACCCTTGTGTTATGCGGCTTTGCAGACGCGGAAACGGCAGAGGGCATATCGCAATACCAAAACCGCCGAAAACGGCTTTCTAATATTCCACGCAGACCAAGAGAGGAAGTGATGAAAAATGGCAGTTTTCAGAGTGGAACGCAATACGGGATATACCGTTATGAGCAACCACCACTTGCGAAACAAGGAACTCACCTTAAAGGCAAAAGGCTTGCTTTCGCAAATGTTGTCCTT
>CASDTH010000019.1 GCA_949283655.1 uncultured bacterium | reverse complement strand
GCGACAAAAAATAAGCCATCCGCCCGCTCCCTTGCTCCTCCTTTTCGCAAAAAGTCACGCTCGGCTCACCTGTTCGGTTGTAAACGCCCTCACGACGGCTCGCTGTCGCTACCAACTTTTTGCGAGTTCGAGAGAGTTCAACTCCCACCTCCGAGAAGTCGAAAATATCTTTTTCATGTGGCTCAGACAAAATCCAGGTTGCACTTTATGTGCAATCTGGATTTTTTCTTTGTCAGCCGGAGAGATTCGAACCCTGAGAGGGCGGCGAGCGTCAAAAAAGGCGCCGGGCGGGCCAGAAAGCTGATTTGCACCTTGTGTGCAAATCAGTTTCTTCTTTTGTCAAGAGACTACGAAAAAGATACATTTGCGTTTTTTACAGAGGGATTTGAACTCCCACAAAATCAAAATTTTAATTACAAAATATAATCCGTGATGCAATCATACCAGTGAACATAGGTCGTACCGTTTACGGTAAGTCTATCGTTCTCCGGTAGTTGCTCACTCCACTTCTTCTTATAGCGGTCGACGGCCCAGTCATCACGGTTGAATCTACGCCAGAGTATTGTTTTTCCGTTCCTATCCAGGAACTGCTCAGAGACCACACCGCAATCATAGGTTTCAATGTCCATAACACAGACAGTGTCATATCTCTTTCCGTCAATCGTAACGGTATATCTGCCTACGATATCTAACAGAAATTCTTTGTTAGCGCTTATAACAACTGTCCCCGTTCTCTGAATATCACCCTTGTGCGCCAGATTGGTTTCATTGCCACAGTTATCTTCGCCAAATCCCCAGATTGGCAGAAATTCATCACCATCGAGAAAAGTAATATAATTACGAACATCACCGTCATTTCTGAGCGTTGCAAGATAACGGCAATGAGTGTCTGTGAGCTGTGCAACAAATGTGCGATTTATTACTTCGCGCTTATCCGAGTAGGATGCTTCCCGTGCAGTCAGTTCCACGCCTTCGATGCCGTGAACCTTAGCTTTGCCGGTAACTTGCATATCATACACATGGCTACACTTTCGGGACGGGATATCGTACATACCCCAAGACATCCTTTCGCCGAGCTTCGGTACCAAAAACCATCCCATAAGTTCCTCCCATTTAACTGCAAAGGGAGCTTCGGTACTTGCTTCGATTTTATATTCGGGAATAAATTCAGGCAACTTTTTCATACTGAGTTCTCCTTTCGATACATCGGTGCGATATGGATACTTATTTTTGAAGTTTTGTTTTGCCGTATACAGTCTGCTTTTTACAGTTCCCACGGGGATGTTTAGTTGTTTTGCGATTTCTGATTGCGCCATCTCTTTCCAAAAGTAAAGGTAAAGGATTTGTTTGTCTTTATCACCAAGCGAACTCAGTGCTTCCCTTACAGTATTAACTACAGAAACACCATGCCTGCCGTCTGATAGTTCTTTTTCTGTCAACTCATCAATTGGAATTTTGTACTGAGTTGCTTTTTCGGAAATAATCATTGCACTTGTTTCGCGCTATGCTGATGATCCATGCTTTGAACGCGTTCTTATTCTTTAGTGAAGGAAGCTTTTGATAAGCAGTAAGGAATACCTCCTGTAGCACATCATCTGCGTCTGCTTTTGAGCTTATCCGAAATCTTACAAAACGTTCCACAGATACTCGTTCTGCTTCCAGCAGGTTCACAAATTCATCCATATCATCACCTCCTTTGGTTTATGAGTGATTAAAACCGGTTTCACTTATATAGACGGGCACAGGCGTCAAAAGGTTCATTTAACGGTAAAATATAATTACATTATATATCTTTCTATGGAATAATAATATAAAAGAAACGACAATTTTCACAAGAAGATTGTCGTTTCTTTCTGCTCTCTTCTCTTTTCACTTCTAAAATTGTCGTTTCCAGTGAAAAGCGAAGAGAGAAAAGTGAAAAGTTTCTTTACAAAGCGTGGCTCGTGATCTGGATTGATGATATAATTCGATAGAAGTGATATTGATGAGCAGCCCACTACTAGATAAATCGCTCGATTTTGCCACAGAGTTTGTCCTATTTTACGAAGCATATTCAAAAACAAGAAAAGACGCAACGTCAAGCAATTACTCCGCTCTGCTACATCTATTGGCGCAAATATAAATGAGGCCATCTACGGAAACAGTAAAGCTGATTTCATAGCCAAACTACACATTTCGCTTAAAGAAACCGGCGAAAGCATTTATTGGCTTACACTTTTAAAAAGGACAAAATTAGTCGACTACAACTTTGACCATCTTATTTTACTGGCAGAGGAAATCAAACGTATGCTCATCTCCTCCCTCAACACCGCAAAGGGAAATGAAAAATAATCAAAAGTCACTATATATCGGGAGTGATATCAATAAAATGGATACGGTAGCCTTTTGGGATTTTGATGGGACGCTCGTTCATTCCGGCCCCTTGTGGAGTTCAAGCGTATATAAAGCGCTAAAAGAAACAGACCCCAACACACAAGTTTTGTTTGAGGATGTCCGGAAACATATGGCTTATGGCTTCACCTGGCATACCCCCGACGAAGACTACCACTCCCTGATCGGTGACAAGTGGTGGAATTTTATGAATCATCATTTTTACAGCGCCTACATCAAACTGGGTGTTGATAAAGACACAGCCCGAATCGCTGCCGGGAAAGTCCGAAGTATCATTAAGGAAAAGGGAAATTACGTCCTATATGACGATGCGCTCGAGGTTTTAAGCCGGTTGAAAAAAAGTGGCATCAAAAACATTCTGCTCTCCAACAATTATCCGGACCTTGAGGAGGTTTTGGGGCATCTCGGTTTGACAGAGTATCTGGACGGAATCATCGTCTCAGCCCTGGAGGGCTATGATAAGCCCAGATCGGAACTGTTTGAGCTCGCAAAGAAAAGATTCCCCGCCGCGAAATATTTTATGATTGGCGACAGCGTCAGCGCGGATATCATCGGTGGAAAAAACGTGGGTATGATCACCGTACTCGTCCATCAGGGATGGAATGAAACCGCAGATGTTTGCTGCGATGATTTAAGGGATATTGTTCATTCTTTTTGACTCGCAGCAATCTGCCACGCTGGAATATGCTTGAGACATCTCTGCTGCGAGATCACGATGACATTGATTTTTTCTCCCGAAACGAGTTATTGAATCCGCAATTTCAGCTCGATATACTGTATAGAAAGGGTACTGCTTTCAATAGCAGCCTGAGGAGCGGCTGTTATCTCCGGCGTTTGATCAACTTCGGAATACGGATGAATGCAAAGAGACCATCGCATCCGTGTGCAGGAGGAGGAGCATCGCCAGGGGTGCGGCCACGGGGTGAAAGAAATACATTTCCCTGCATACAGATGCAACGATTTTGTGCCGATACATGCCCCCCAGCCTTCCAATCCGTTTCGCTTTTTCTACCATTTTCTTCTCCCGTTACATCAATTGCCGCTTTCGCAGAGAAAAGAAAGCCTTGCGGCAGCAATCCGGCCACCAAAAAACAGCGAGGGGCGCGGTGAAAGACCGCACCCCTCGCCTCACTTCTACGCAAAAGCCCCTTTTGTCCTGGCCTGTATCAGGCCATCATGCAAGCTTTTCCCTGGGCAATATCCGTTTTTCATAAACCTTCAGCGCAATCAGCACAAGCGTAAAGCTGATCGCGCCGCCCATCGCCACGTCGCTGAGATAATGCGCGCCCATTATCAGGCGGGAAAGCGCCACCAGTGAGGTATAGGCAAAGGGCAGCAGGGCACACAGCCGCTCCCGGCCCTTCAGGCGCTCCGTGCAGAAGGGCAGCAGCATCATCAGGTAGCTCATGCCGGCCCCCGCCGTGTGCCCGCTGGGGAAGGATTTATTCCCGTTGATCCCATTGGGGTGCAGCCAGGAGGTGAAAGCGTCATAATTGCCTGCGGCAAGCAGATCGCGGAAGCGCACGCGCCCCCACAGGTATTTCAGCGCCTCCACGCACAGCAGCTGAACTGCCATGACGATTACGCCAATCCACGCCGCAGCGCGCAGCTTTTTCATCAGCTGCTGTGGGATCAGGCTGCCCGCGAGCAGCGTCGACACGCCAAAGCCGGCGCCCCACACAAGGCTGAACAGCACCTGGTTCTCCTCCAGGAAAAAATATTTCCCAAAGTAGGTACCAAAATAGACGGAGCCGCCCAGCGCCAGCAGAAAACCGGCAGCCTTTTCCCACCGGTTGGCAGCGGCATAAAACAGCACTGTGCCGGCGAATGGGCAGATCAGCCGCCCGGGCATTTCCCCCGTGTTTTGTAGCCAGATGGCAAAAAGGTTTTTGGTATTATTTAGCCAGATATCAAGCCGCAGATCATAAAACACAGCGGCGATCAAGGCCGCTGCCGTCAGGATATAAAAGCACAGTATCATCCCTTTATATCGCTTAAGCATTACGTTTTCCCCTTTCTTCTCTATCTCGGTTCCCTCTGTGTCAATAAGAGGTATCTATTGACACTATAAGAAATCAAATATAATCTGTCAAGAAGATTGTGTGTTTTTATGAGATATCATTAAAAACGCTTCCTTTTTGGCATAATGTGTGCTACAATGGCCTTACAAAACATCCCGTCATGTGGTTATCATTGTGATTCGAGCGGCTGTCTATCCTTCGCTTGCGCAAAATAAAAGCAAAAAAGCCTCAACAGGAGAGATTGCTATGAAAAAGGCCTTTCGCATCGTAATTCTCATCTTCGCACTGTCTATTCCCCAAATTGCCTATGCAAATATGGCGGCCCCTGAAGAAGCGGATATTGGCTCTTCCGTCACCTTTGAAAAGAACGAGTCTCTTTCCGTGTTATCTGAGGTGTTGGATATTACGGTCAACGGTTCCACCGCAGATATTGCCGCCACTTATCACATGAAGAATACAACGACTGAAAGCGTCTCCTCCCAGGCCATGTTCTTATCCCCTAACATCGAAACCGGCGGCGTTCAGGTGAAAGCCAATGGGAAGGCGCTCCCTTTCCAATCAAAGCGCTATGCTCTTGATTACAGTACAGAGATTCAAACGGATGATTGGCAATATGTCGTGCTGACAGAGTCCGCGCTTGCAGATGTAAACGGGGAGCGGGCGGTTGATAGCATCACCTTTCAATTGAATTTTGCGCCACAGGAAGAATATGATATCGTTGTTTCCTATACGTATCGTCTCGGCGGATACCCGGACTATGATTTCAATGCGAAGGAAGGCCGGATCGAATATTACCTGACGCCTGCCGCAATGTGGAAGGATTTTGAAAACCTGACCATAAACCTTTCTCTGGATGAAGCTATGCCAGTGCTGTCAAGCAGTAACTTAGCGTTTCAAAAAACCGGCGAACGCACCTACCAGTATGTTTCTGATACGCTTCCCGAAGAAAATTTAAAAATTGTGATTGATGAAAACTGGTTTCAAACCATTTTCAGCACTCTGAGAAGCCCCTATCTGCCTATGACGCTTTTGACGTTTTCGCCGTTTCTCCTCATCGCCCTAGCAGTTATCATTGTTATTGTCTGGCGCCTGCACAAGCGAAAAAAGCAGAAGAGAAAAGCGCAAAACGATCCGAATGTGCAGTAAAAGCAGCGGCTTCAAACGCCCTTCGCAAGGATAAAACCTGCCCCTGTAAAAAGAAAGGCAGCGCAAGCGAACATCTGCTTGCGCTGCCCGCTCCTTTCCTTCACAGGGCCTGCTGCCGCTGAGTTCCGTTATTCTTCTTTTTTCTGGCCCGGCTCTACCGCATAGATGCGCAGGGCCTCCTCCAGCGTATCCACCGGCGTTTGGCCCACCGCCATTTTCACAGAAATATACGGCTTCGCCCCCGCGCTGACTAAGATCCTCCCCCGCAACAGGGTGGCGAGGCGGGAAACCTTCTGCATATCAATCGCATTGGAATAGAGCAGCAGGCAGTTGCCGCGCTGGCTGACCTCATAGACACCCTGCGCCGCAGCAGAGTTGCGCAGCAGGGATACATTGACCAGCCCCTGCACACTCGGCGGCGGATCACCAAAGCGGTCGATTAGCTCGTCATAAACATCCTCCACATCCTCCGGTGAGCGAATATCCGCAATGCGGCGGTAAATCGCCAGCCGCTGTGGTACGCTCTCGATATAGGATTCCGGGATATGCGCTTCGATTTGCAGGTCGATCAGGCACTCCTGCGCAGGCTGCTCAGGCTTCTCTCCCCGCTCCTGCGCAATCGCCTCCGACAGCATCTGAATATACATGTCGTAACCCACGGCCTCCATGTGGCCATGCTGCTGCGCGCCGAGGATGTTGCCTGCGCCCCGGATCTCAAGATCCCGCATCGCGATCTGGAAGCCGGAGCCAAACTCTGTATACTCTCGGATAGCGCTCAGGCGGCGCGTGGCAATCTCACTGAGCTCCTGCCCGCGCGTAAAGGTGAGGTAAGCGTAAGCCCTCCGGGAAGATCGGCCTACCCGCCCACGAATCTGATGCAGCTGTGCAAGGCCCAGGCGGTCCGCATTCTCAATAATCAGGGTGTTGACGTTCGGCACATCTACGCCGGTTTCAATGATTGTGGTGCACACAAGGATGTCGATCTCCCCATTGAGAAGGTTGCTCCAGATCTCGCTGAGCTCCTCCTCTTCCATTTTGCCGTGCGCAATGCCAATGCGCGCCTCCGGCAGAAACTCATGGATGCGCGCCGCCGTGCGGGTGATCGTATCCACCCGGTTGTGGAGGTAATACACCTGCCCGCCGCGCCTGAGCTCCCGCTGCATCGCTTCCGCCAGAATGCCCATATCCTGCTCCATCACATAGGTCTGCACCGGATGGCGGTCCTGCGGCGCCTCCTCAAGCATGGACATATCGCGTATGCCCGTCATGGCCATGTTGAGCGTACGCGGGATCGGCGTAGCAGAGAGGGTGAGCACGTCCACTGTGGGGAACATCTCCTTGAGATGCTCCTTCTGCGCCACGCCAAAGCGCTGCTCCTCATCAATAATCACAAGGCCCAGGTCGCGGAACTTGATATCCTTGGAGATCAACCGGTGTGTGCCGACGATCATATCCACGCTGCCCTGCCGCAGCCCACGCAGGATTTTTGTTTGCTCCTGTGGGGTGCGGAAGCGCGAAATCATCTCAATCTCCACCGGGAAGCCCTCAAACCGCCGTAGAATCGTCTGGTAGTGCTGGAAGGCGAGGATGGTTGTCGGCACAAGCATGGCGCACTGCTTGCCCTCAGCGATGCATTTAAAGGCGGCGCGCAGGGCGACCTCCGTTTTGCCAAAGCCCACGTCGCCGCAAAGCAGCCGGTCCATAGGGTAGTTTTTCTCCATATCCCCCTTGATTTCGTCAATGCAGCGCAGCTGGTCATCCGTCTCCTCATAGGCAAAGCGGCGCTCAAAATCATTCTGCATATCCGTATCCGGCGAGAAGGCATAGCCCGGCGTTTTCATGCGCTCTGCATAAAGCTTTGTCAGCTGCTCTGCCATATCCTTCACGGCAGCACGCACACGGGAGCGGGTCTTCTGCCACTCCTTACCGCCGAGGCGGTTGATTTTAAGGCTCTTCCCCTCCTCATGTGGGCCGATGTATTTGGAAACGAGGTCGAGCTGCGTCACGGGGACGTAGAGCACATCCTCCCTGGCATACTTGATTTTGATATAATCCTTGGTGACACCGCTGACCTCCAGCTTATTGATCCCATCAAAAACGCCGATGCCGTGCACGGCGTGCACGATATAGTCGCCCCGGTGCAGCTCATCGAGTGAATGAATCCCCGCGCGGGGGTTTTTCTTTTTGCGCACAGTGCGGTGGGATGCACCCGCTGCCCGTCCGTGCGTGAAGAGCATGAATTTCAGCAGGGGATATTCCATGCCGGCCGTCAGCCCGCCGGGTAGAACGCTGATACGGCCAGCGGGAAACGCTGCCGGCGGAATGTTAAAAAAGACGCTCGGCAGCCCCTCGGCCTCCAGATCCTGCGCGAGCGTTTTCGCCGCCTTATCCGTCCCGGCCATCACAACACAGGTATAGCCCTGCTCCCGCGCCGGGCGCAGCTCTTGCGTCAGGATGTCGAGCGCCCCGCCCCAAACGGGCAGTTGCTGGGCATTCAGGGTGGCCAGGGCCTTCACCGGCGTGTCAAAGCTGCCGCGTGCAAAGGTATCCAGGTAAATCGCACCGTGCTCCTCATACGCCTTGAGCAGCTCACCCCACGTGAGGGTGAACCGGTCAAGCCCCCGGCAGAGGATTCCATCCTCAAACAGCTCCTTGAGCTCTTCATTGAGCAGCGCAGCCACAGCTGCGGCGCGTTCCTTCACCTTGCCGGTATCGCTGACGAACAGCAGCGCATCCTCCGCATAGCTGAGCAATGTGGCCGGCTGCTCATAAGCCAGATTGAGGTAGCGGTCCAGCGAGGAGAGGTGCGCTCCCGCGCGCAGGGTATCCACATCCGCAAGCAGGGATGCCTTCGCCTTGGCCGCTTTGCCGCGCAGCGCGGCGCAGTGCGCCTCAATCCGGGCTGCCAGCTGTTCCGGGCTGTCAAAGAGCACCTCCGTCGCGGGGGTGATTCTGGCCGCTTGCAGCTGATCCGTCCGGCGCTGCGATTCCACCTCAAAATGCGCGATCGTATCAATGGAATCGCCCCAAAATTCTATGCGCAGGGGCAACTCGCCACCGGGCGGGAAGAAATCGATGATCCCGCCGCGGCGGGAAAACTGCCCCGTGCCGTCCACTGTTTCCGCTCGGGTGTAGCCTGCCTTGAGCAGCGCTTCCACCACTGCTTCCGGCGATCGATCCTCACCGGAGCGCAGCATTACCGTGCGGGTATAGAGCTCCTCCGGCGGCAGGGTCAGCTGCATGGCCGCCTCCACGGAGCAAACGGCAACGCGGTATTCCCCCTCCAGCATATGGCCGAGCACACCGAGCCGCTGCTGCTCATATTCGCGGGATTGCCCCTGCGCCGGGCGCAAGGTCAGGTCCCGCGCAGGGTAGAGCAGCGCGCCGCCCTGCATTGCGTTTAGATCCTCCACCAGGCGGCTGCCTTCCGATTCATCCGCCACAATCACCACGGCCCGGCGGCCCTCTTCCTCACAGAGCGAATGGATCAAATGTGCTTTGTGGATCAGGGAAACGCCCGTCACCCCAGCAGGCAGGCGGTTTTCATGAATCGCTCCGGAGACCGCCTTAAATTCCGGGCTGTTGTGCAATATGTTTGAAAAACAGGACATAAGGTTGACGCTCCGCTTCCGCACGCAGCTGTGCGTGCTGTCAGGTTTTCAGTTTCCGCCGGAGTTTAAGCTCCAGCCGGCAGGGAAAGAATGCCATAAAGCTGTGCAAGGCTTTGAATTTCATAGGTGCACACGGCGCCCACGGTGTTGGCTACACCGCCGGCGTTCAGCCAGCAGGTATCGATGCCCGCGTTGTTGCCGCCCCGGATATCAGAGGTAAGCGAATCGCCGATGATTAGCATACGGGAGCGCTCCTTCTCCGGAATGTGGGAGAACACATAGGTGAAAAAGCCCTTCTGCGGCTTTTGGAAGCCTGTTTCCTCCGAGACAAAAACGCCGTCAAAGGCGTGCGCCAACGGGGAGCGATCCAACCGGCTGTATTGCACCTGCTTTAAGCCGTTGGTCACCAGGTAGAGGCCGAAGGAGCCCTTGAGCGCCTCAATCAGCTCCTGCACGCCGGGCAGTAGATAAGCTCCCTGGCCGAGATAGCCAATATAGGCCTCATTTGCTTCCTCCGGAGAGGCTCCAGCCATTCCTGCGGCTTCAAAAAACTGCGCAAAGCGCTGGATTTCGAGTTGCGCCTTCTGGATTTTGCCCAGCTCGTACAGAGCCCAGAGGGCCTGATTTTTCTCCTGATATAAATGAAAGAGCTCCTGCGAGAAAGGGAGGGCGAATTGCTCCAGCGTGCGCCGCAGCGCCTCCCATGAGGCCTTTTGATAGTCAAACAGCGTGCCGTCCGCGTCGAACAAAAGCGTGGTGTAACGGCAATGAGCGCCTGATTGCAGCATAGGGATTCCACCTTTCTTATGTAACGCTCCGCGCGCGGCGCTAGGAGTTATAGAGGTTCATCGCACGGTCCGTCTGCCCCTGCACGATCAGGCGGATGGCCTCGCACGCTTTTTCCATCGCCTCTTTCATGAGCGGGAGCTCCTCTTTTCGGAAGGAGGAAAGCACCCAGTCTGCCAAGTCATAATCCGGGTGCGGCTTTGCGCCCACGCCGAGCTTGACGCGTGGGAACTGATCGCTGTTTAAGTGGTATAAAATACTTTTGATGCCGTTATGCCCGCCGTCCGAGCCCTTGCGGCGGATACGCAGCCGGCCGGGCGGCAGGGAGATATCGTCAAACAGTATAATGATGCGCTCCGGCGGAATTTTGTAGAAATGCGCCGCGTCGCGGATGGCCTCGCCGCTGTTATTCATAAAGGTCTGCGGCTTCATCAGCAGGCAGCTATGCCCCTCCACCTGGGCGGCGGCGGTCACAGATTTGAATTTGATCCGGTCAATCTTCACCCCAAGCTGCTGCGCAAGCATATCTACGCACAAAAAGCCAGCGTTGTGCCGGGTGTATTCATATTTCGGCCCGGGGTTCCCAAGCCCCGCGATCAGATATTCCGGCGGGCCCATGGGGGAGGGCGCGCGCCGCGCTTTCCATTTTTCAAACATACTATGTTCCAGCCTTTGTTTTCAATTTTACCGCCGTTTTCGGCACGCGCAAATGGGGCTGTAGCCGTGCCACAGCCCTGTTATGCGCTTGCATTTTGTTATTTCATGCCCTTGTAGGGTTTTTTACGCAGCACCCAGCCCTCTTTATTGACCTGCCGCGCACGGGCAATGCCGAGCGCGTTGGCGGGCACATCCTCCGTAATCGTGGAGCCGGCGGCAGTGTAGCCATACTCCCCGACCTCGACCGGTGCGACCAGATTGGTGTTGCAGCCAATAAAAGCGTGGTCGCCGATCACCGTGCGGTGCTTCTCCTTCCCCGTATAATTCACGGTCACGCAGCCGCAGCCGAAATTGACGCCTTTGCCCACATCGGCATCCCCAACATACGTCAGATGGGAAACCTTGGTTCCCTCGCCGATCTGCGCATTTTTCACCTCCACAAAATTGCCGAGATGCGCGTACGGGCCAATTTTCGCGTTAGGCCGCAGATGCACAAACGGGCCGATATCCGCCCCCTCTTCCACCTGGGCCTGCTCACCGAGCACATTGTCAAGCTTCGCGCCGTCGCCCACCACAGTGTCAATCAGCTGTGTATTCGGGCCAATCACGCAGCCTCGCCCCACGGTTGTTTTCCCACGTAGGATCGTGCCCGGCAGGATACGAGTATCCACGCCGACCATCACATCCGGCCCGATGCACACGCCGTCCGCGCAGGGGATATCCACACCCTCCAGCAGCCAGTGCGTCAGCACCCGCTGCCGTGCGCGCGCATTGAGTTCAAACAGACGCAGCCCGTCGCTGGCCGCGAGCACAACATCCGGGTCCATCGCAGCAAAGGCGCCGGCCCTGCAGCCCTGCCCCCGTAGGATGCGCACAGCATCTGTCAAATAATATTCCTTTCTGGCGTTTTCATTGGTTATCAAGCCCAGCACAGCCAGCAGCCGGTCGCATTGAAACCAGCAAGCGCCGGAGTTGATCTCCCGAATCTGGCGGATGGTCTCATTGGCATCCCGCTCCTCCATGATGCGGGTAAATGTGCCGTCCGCCGCGCGGACGATACGCCCATATCCGCCAGGGTCCTCCACACAGGCGGAGATCACCGTAATCGCGTTTTGCGCGCGCTTATGCTCCTCATACGCGGCGAGCAGCGTATCGCCATCCATCAGCGGCGTGTCGCCGTTGACAATCAGCACATCTCCGCCGCGAAAGCGCTCTAAAAAGCCCTTTGCCTGCAAAACGGCGTGCCCGGTGCCCAGCGGCTCGCTTTGCCGGGCGGTCTTGCTCCGGCCTCCAATGTGATCGCGCAGGGCCTCCCCGCAATCCCCTGTGACGGTGCAGATATGCTGTATGCCCGCCGCCTGTACGGCATCCAGCACCCAATCGATCATCGGCTTAAAAAGAATCTCCGCCATAGCGGCAGGCCGGGTGGATTGCATCCGCTTTTTTCCGCCTGCGGCGAGAATAACGCAACAGCAGTGCTCCAGCATGCGTACCAAGCCCCTTCCTGAGAATGAACTGATTCCCGCGTCAGCGCCGGGCCGGCATGCTATGCCGCCCTGCGCTGCGAGTGCTTATTATATATTATGCCAAGATTGCGCCTGTTTTTCAAGCCTTTTGCTTTTTTACGGCGCGCCGCCATGGAGGGGAGCAACCCAGGCGCCGGTGGAGCGGCACATATGCTCCGGCAGCCATCTGGCCTTCCGCTCCGCCTGGGTATTTCACATTCCTCTTTGGAGAAAGCCGCCCGGTGCCCGTCAGGAAACCCCAAAGGCCTCCACGAGCCGCTGGTACTCCGCCTCCTCAATGGAAAGGACCGAGCCGTGCCGCGGCTGGAAATCAAGCGAATAATCCCTGCGCCGCAGCTTTTGAAAATGCACCATATCCTCTGTCTGCTGCAAAAAATAAGTGCCGTCGCTGTATTCATCCATCATCAGCACATAAGTATCCGTTCCATTGATTCGGTACAGGAAGTTCCCCTCCACATCTTTTCGGGAGAGGGAAACCTGGTTTTCCTCCGGCTCCTGATACGGGCCGGTCAATTGGTCAGCCGTCGCATAACGGATACATTTTTCCGCCTCATCCTTGTAGTACAGGTAATAGACGCCCTGCCGCTCTACAATATCCCCATCAATCCCATCCTGCCCGCTCGCGGGGCGAAACAGCACCTGTGGTTCGGTGGTGAGGCTGCGCAAATCCTTGGAATACGCATACCAGAGCACGGTGTTGGGGTCGTCCCCCTGCGCGTTGTGATTGCTCCAATAGATCATATATTCCCCTCTGTCAGGGTCAAAAATAGCCTGCGGCGCCCAAACACGGTCCGCGCTTTGCGTCTGCGGGAAAGCATGCAGGTCAATCACCGTCTCATCCACCCAATGGATCAGGTCCTCCGAGCGCCAGGTGATGATAGCATGGTTGCTGTTCCAGCCGTTTTCGCTTTTCATATCCGTCGCCAGGATATAATAAGCGCCGTCCTCTCCCCGAAACAGGTATGGGTCCCTTGCGCAGCCAGTTCCCAGCGTCTGTGTAAGCACAGGCCGGTTCCCATTGAGCGGCGTGAAGTGATACCCATCCTCGCTGACGGCAAAATGGATGCGCTCCTGCTCCGGCTCATTCCCTGTAAAATAGCAGAAGAGGTATCTCCCCTGCGTCGAAACAGCCGGCTCAGCAAAATGAAATGATCCGTTTCGATACAGCGCCGCAAACATAACCGCTAAGGCCGCCAGCAGCACGGCGCCAACGCCGAGCGAAATCTTTGTCTTCTTTTTCAACTGTTTTCCCCCTGCCAGCAGAGGCCGCCAAACGGCTTTGCGTCCGGCGGCCCTTCTTATTTTTTATCGATTCAGGCTGGATCCATCACCAGGGTCATCACGCTTTTTGCCGGGAGCTGCACCTGGCTGCCGGCAACATAGTCCTCAGTCGGCACCTGCTCCAGGTTATGTGTTTCATCCGTCAGGTGCACCTGAGCCGCCTGATAACCGCCATTGATCTCCAGCGATAGCGTCTTCGCCTCATCCGCACTGTTGACAAGCACGGTCACCAGCTGCCCGTCCACATCAAAGGAGACTGCGTTGACATCCTTACCCTTGAGCTGTGTTTCCACCCGCACAGAGCCCGGCAGGATGAACTTTGTAAAATTGCCGTATTCATACAGGCGCTTGGTCACCGTGTAGGTGTGCGTATCCAGGTCCACATACAGCAGGCCGTCCCGCCAGTCATAGCAGGAAACCGCCAGCCAGTAGCTCCAATGCACTGCGTCCAGCACCGTCAGATCCGTGCAGATCATATCGGCCATCACCACGGCGGAGTCCATACCCACGTCGCGGCCGAGATCCTCCATCTCTGTCCACTCCGTGCAGCGGCGCTTGAGCGCTGGGTAGTTTTTATCCAGCCAGCGATCCGTGCGCGCCTTTTCGCTTGCGGAACTGTTATAGGAGTGCGCTTCGATTGTGGTCATCACCTTGCTGAGCGTTTCATCCTCCATAATGGCCTTAAACCACTTTCGGAAATCATTTCCACCCCACTGGCCGGATTCAAACATGCCCAACTCCACTTCGTCCGCAAGGCCGCGCTTCACCATCTCCGCATAAAACACCTTATAAAACGCCACCATCTCATCCGGCTCAAAGTGGCAGCCCTCCTGGCCGCCCTGCCAGGTCCACTGCGGCTCATTGATCGGGGAAACGATAGTGATCGGCACGCCCTGTGCGCGGAAGTGCTCTACCGCATCCAGCACATAATCTGTAAACGCCTGATAGTTTTCCGGCGCCAGGTTCGTCACCTTGTCCTTTTGCTCGTCGCTGTGTGGCTTACCATTGATCGTCATGGTATCCGGCGCACTGTTGGAGAAGAACACCACCTCCGAGGCGCCCAGCTCCAGCGCACGGTTCATGCACCAGAGCGCATTTGCATCCAGCGTGTAGTCAATATTGCCGTCGTCATCAATGAAGCTCTGGGCGGAGCGCCACGGGTCGTTGAAGGTTCCCGGCTTCTCGCCCGTGCCCGTCCCGGCGCCGAGGTTATAGCGGTAAACCTGCAACCCGATGCCCGTGTCTCCATAGAGCATCTCCAGAATCGCCTCCCGCACCGGCACGCCGTTTTCATCCAAATTTGTCCATCCGCCGACATCCTGGCTCCACCATGCACTGCTTGCGCCGAAGCTCTCCATCGTCTGATGCCGGGCGGTGGGGTCAATCTTCAGCGTTGCGGTATCAGATGGGACGCAGGACGATAAAAGCCCCGCCAGAAGCGCGCAGGACAACCCTGCGGCAAGGATTTGTTTCCCAATTTTCATTTTGAAACCCTCCCTCAGAAAGATAGCTATATTCTACCATAAAAATAGTTCTCTGCAAACACCGTTCTCATAAGAATCTACAAAAAAATAAAAGCAGCCGATCATTTTTCGGCTGCTTTTCTATGACATATTCTCTTTATAACCTGTCCCTTTCCTATGACTCTGTGGATGCTTCCCCCTGCTCGCCTGCCTCATCAGGAGCCTCTTCAGCGGAACCCTCCTCGCCTGCCCGTTTCCAAAGGTGGATCACTCCCTGATCATTGAGCAGCTTAAGCATAATCAGCGTCAATGGGACGAGGAAAATACCGATAAACCCAAACAGCTGCAGGCCGATATACATCCCCACTACCGTAGCGACCGGTGGCAGTCCCAGGTGGCCCGCAACCAGCTTCGGCTCTATAATCTGCCGGATCACCGAGATGATCACATACAGCACCAGCAGCCCAATCCCCAGGCCGATGCGCCCCATAAAGAGGGAGATAACACCCCAGGGAATCAAAATCGTGCCCGTTCCCAACACCGGGAAGATATCCACGATTGCCGTCAGTAATGCAATCACCAGAATATAGCCGCTCTCATAAGCCCCAATCAGCTTTAAAAAGCCGAGGCCCAACGATAGCTCGCAAAACGTAATCAAAATAATCAGCGTATAGGCGCGCACCATTTTAAACATGGAGGAGAACAAAAGCCTTTTGGAGGTGCTCAGCGCATCCCGGCGTTTCTGCGGCATCTGCCGTTTGACAAAATTGACAAGGCGGTCGTAATCTGCCGTCATAAAACAGCAGGCGATGATAGAGATCAGCGTGGCAAGAAACGCAGACGGGATCTGCTTTGCTGTATTCCACACGCCGGAAAGCGGGGAGGAAAGCATCGAGAGGTCTATGTTGAGAGCGGGGCCGCCCGCGCCACCCTCTAGGTTTTGAAACGCCCCATGAATCCCATCCGCAGCCATTCGTTCAATGCTATCCGGCAAAAAATGAATGCGCTCCAGCAGCCAGGCCTCCGCCTGATCCAAAAAAGCAGGCAAATTATCCAGCTTTGCTGTGATCAACGCCCAGAAGCCCCTGAGCTCACTGACAATCCGCACGCCAATCAAGGCCAGCACCGCGATGATAATCGCCACTGCTAGCAGCACCAGCGCGCCTGAAACCAGCCCTTTCTTCAGCGGCGTTTTTTTCACCACCCAGTTCACAGGGCGTTGCAGGGCCATCGCAATGAAAAAAGCCAGAATAAACGGAAAGCACGTCCAAAAAGCAAACCGCATAAAAAAATAAAACAAGCCCAGGATAATCGCAAAATAGGTGATATTAATAATGAAGCGCCTGCGCTTTTCAACCTTTTCCACACCGATCACATCCTTGTTATCTCCCGTTACAGCTGCCGCTCAGGTCTTGTCAGTTTTTGCTGAAAGCTGGTTCGCATCCGTATGCAAGGGGAACATCGCCGCCCGGCGTGCTCAAGCGGGCGCCCGCTGCGTTCTCGGGCGCGGCCACAGCGCTAAAACCCGATGTGTACCCTTGTACACTGATGTTATTTGTATTCTATAACAGCCCGGCAGGGAATACAATTAAAAATAAGTTACAAAATTCCCTCTTTTTCCATCGCCACGTCCGGCAGTTCCGACGTATATGGCGCAGTGAGAGAAAAAAGTTGCATTTCTCCCTTTATTATACCGCCGCTTTATGATAAAATAATCTCCGATTCACAAGTTTATCGAATTCCCGGCGGAATGTTAAAGGAGTTGTCTGCATGTATATAGCGGTAATGGGGTATGGCGTGGTCGGCTCAGGCGTTGTAGAGCTGATTGGCAAAAACCACGAGAGCATCGTGCGCAGAAGCGCCCAGTCTGAGATGGAAATCCGGTATATCCTTGACCTGCGGGATTTTCCAGGCGACCCGAACGAAAAAAAATTCATCAAGGATTTTAATCTCATCCTTCAGGATGAGGAGATTAAAATCGTCGTCGAGACGATGGGCGGCCTGCACCCGGCATTTGAATACGTGCTCGCGTGCCTCAAGGCAGGCAAGAGCGTCGTCACCTCCAATAAGGAGCTCGTCGCAGCAAAGGGCTATGAGCTGCTGCAGGCTGCGGAAGAGCATAACGTCAACTTCCTCTTTGAGGCAAGCGTCGGCGGTGGCATCCCCATCATCCGGCCAATCAGTCAGTGCCTTGCGGCCAATGAGATCGATGAAATTGCCGGCATTCTCAATGGCACCACAAACTTTATCCTCACGCGGATGATCGAGGATCAGATGACCTTTGCGGATGCGCTGCGCCTGGCGCAGGAAAACGGCTATGCGGAGAAGGATCCGACTGCCGATATCGAGGGCATCGACGCCTGCCGTAAAATCTGCATCCTCGCCTCCCTTGCTTTCGGCAAGCATGTGTATCCCGACAGCGTCTATACCGAGGGCATCACAAAAATCCATTTGCGCGATGTGGAATACATCCGCAGCTGGGGCGGCGTGATTAAGCTGCTTGGGCGCGCAAAGCGCCTGGAGGATGGCAGGATCAGCGCCATGGTCAGCCCCGCCGTTGTAGAGCGCCACAGCCAGCTCGCCGGCGTGGACGATGTGTTTAACGCCATCCTGGTGCGTGGAGATGCGATTGGGGACGTTGTGTTTTACGGCCGCGGCGCCGGCAAAATGCCTACGGCAAGCGCCGTTGTAGCAGATGTGATTGACTGCGCAAAGCACCTCGGCCGCAAAAAGCTCTTCGGCTGGGGCAACAGTGAGGCGGGCTATGTGGCCGATTACCGGGATATGCGCACCGCCCTATATGTCCGCGCACAGGCCACGCAGCCACAGGAGGCGCTGCAGGCCGTTCAGGCAGCCTTTGGTAGCGTAACCGCTCTCTCCCTGAATAGCGCCCCGCAGGGTGAAATCGCATTTATCACACCAGAGGATACGGAGCGCGCGCTGCAAGCTACGCTTTCCTCCCTTCCCCAGCTTGCGCCGCAGTCCGTAATCCGCATCACGGATTATTGAGATATTAGGAGGTTATTGCAATGGCACTCATTGTTCAGAAATTCGGCGGCAGCTCCGTTGCCAATGCCGACAAGGTGCGCAACGTCGCACAGATCGTCACGCAGACTTACAGTGAGGGCAACGACGTTGTCGTCGTGGTTTCCGCGCAGGGGGACACAACGGATGACCTGATCGAAAAGGCCGCCGAAATCAACCCCAAAGGGTCCAAACGCGAGATGGATGTGCTTTTAACCGCAGGCGAGCAGATGTCCGCCTCGCTGCTCGCGATGGCGATTGAAAAGCTCGGCTTCCCGGTGATCTCCCTGCTCGGCTGGCAGGCCGGCTTCCAGACTAGCTCCGCTTATGGAAACGCAAGGATCAAATCCATTAAAACAGATCGTCTGCGCGCGGAGATCGGGCGCAGAAACATCGTCGTGGTCGCAGGGTTTCAGGGCATCAACAAATATGACGATGTGACAACATTCGGCCGCGGAGGCTCGGATACCACAGCCGTAGCGTTGGCGGCGTCCTTGCACGCGGAGCGCTGCCAGATCTTTACTGATGTTGAGGGTGTCTACACGGCCGACCCGCGCAAGGTCGAGGGCGCGAAAAAGCTCAAGGAAATCACCTATGACGAAATGCTGGAGCTTGCTACGCTCGGCGCGCAGGTGCTCAATAACCGTTCCGTGGAAATGGCCAAAAAATATAACGTTGAGGTAGAGGTGCTCTCCAGCCTGAAGAGGGTGCCGGGCACAATTGTGAAGGAGGTTGCCAAAATGGAAAAAATGCTGGTCAGAGGGGTTACGAAGGATACAAATGTGACGCGCGTCTCCATCATCGGCGTGCCGGATGTGCCGGGCATCGCGTTTAAAATTTTCAGCAAGCTTGCTGCAAAGCGAATCAATGTGGATATCATTCTGCAATCCGTCGGCCGCGACGGCACAAAGGATATCTCTTTTACCGTCAGCCGGGAGAATGGCGCTGCAGTGGCCGAAATACTCTCCACCTCCTTTGAGGAGCTCGCCGGCAAGGAGATTGTTACGGATAATCACGTGGCCAAAATCAGCGTAGTCGGCGCGGGGATGGAAACGCACCCCGGCACGGCGGCCAAAATGTTTGAGGCGTTGTATGAAATTGATGTTAATATCCAGATGATTGCGACGAGCGAAATCAAAATTTCCGTCCTGATTGATGAGAAGGATGCAGACCGCGCGGTCGCTGCGGTTCATAAGGCTTTCATCCCGGTGGAATAATTGGCTTTTGCTCATTAAAAATTGGGGATTGGATGTGGGCGCTGGAAAGCGCCTGTTACAGAACAGTTTGCAGGCCCCGGGAGGCTTCTCCCGGGGCCTGCAAGCGGTTCAGGGCCTCAAGCGTAGCAATAGGCCCAGGCGGCAGCTGTTGTCACTTAATGCGTGCATGTGAGGGAATTTGCCCGCCCTGCGGGCAAACGAACCTTCCCGCCTGTTTGAGCCGCCGTGAGGCGGTGAGTTCGGGAAGCGTTCGCCGAACGCGTTGTGGTGTGGCGAATCTTTCAACCGCCGCCGCAGTGCCGTTCGCGGGGTCGAGGGGCGAAGCCCCCGGCTGCTTCTCTTGGTTCGTTCTCTTGCAGAAGCAAGAGAATGAACGCGTGTACAACGCAACCAGGCACTCATTAAAAATTAAAGAAAACCTACT
>CASDTH010000018.1 GCA_949283655.1 uncultured bacterium | reverse complement strand
TATCGTTTCGTTTGCGGCTCTGAACTACTTACAGGCTCCGGGAGAAACCTGACGGGGTCTTCAGTCTGGCGCAGGGGCAGGGTCTTTCAATAGGCCAACGGCGGCAGACTCCACAAACTTCCGGCGGGCTCGTGAGGGGACTTGCCTGCTTGCAGTCAAGCAAACTCCCAAAATGTTTGAGGCCACGTGAGTGGCCGAGTTTTTTGGGTGGCTTGCCGAACACATCAAAGAGATTCTAAAACATACCAGTGCCGCCGCTGGCCGTTCGCGGGGTCAAGGGGTAAAACCCCTTGGCTGCTTCTCTTCCTATCTTCTCTTACAGAAGTAAGAGAAGATAGTCGCGTACAGCGAAACCGGGCACTCATTAAAAGTTAAAATAAAATCTCATGGCCGTACCAAAAATAATAAAATATTCCGCTCGGGCTGCGGGGGCCTGAGCGGGAAATAGAAAACATCGCTCAATCAATAGAACACCTCGGAACGGTCAAGACCGTTCCCTACAAAAGTTGATTGTAGGGTCGGGTCAAGACTCGACTCTACTATGCTGGATTTTGGACTGTGAAAAATTGGATGCGGGAATAAGGAAGCCCTGCCACAGAGGCAGGGCTTAAGCGCAACCACATCTGAAATCTGGCATCTGATTTTATTTGTTCCCTTTGAAAATACTCAGAATGTCAAAATACCCGTCATCCTCCGGCCCATAGGGGTTTTTGGCAGGCGGGGCTGGGCGGCGCGATGGCTTCTCAGGCGCCGGGGCCTCCCTTGCGGGCGCTTGCGCTGCGGATGATTCCTCCGCTTTCAAGGTGGCCTCCCCTTTCTCGAGCGCCTCATCAAAAGGGGATTTTTCAGCGGCGGGCATGGGCTTCGCCGCAGCCTGCTCCGGCTCGACAGCAGGCTCTTCCTCCTCGCCGAATCCGGTGGCGACAACCGTAACCACCATCTCATCCTCCAGCATATCGTCAAAGGAAACGCCCCAGATAATCGTCGCATCCGGGTGCGCCTCCTGCGCAATAATCTCAGAGGCAGCCTCTACATCCTCCAGCCCGATATCATCAGAGGAAGTGATGCTGATAATCACACCGTGCGCGCCATGGATGGAGGTCTCCAGCAGCGGGCTGGAAACCGCCGCATTGGCAGCCGCCTCCGCCTTATCCTTGCCGCTGGCGCGGCCCACGCCCATGTGTGCGTGCCCCGCATCCTTCATCACAGCGGTCACATCCGCAAAATCCAGATTGATAAAGCCCGGCACCTTGATAAGCTCGGAGATGCTCTTCACGCCCTGAAGCAACACACCATCCGCCTCGTCAAATGCGTTGGCGAGTGTAATTTTTTTATCAGAAACAAATTTAAGCCGTTCATTGGGGATGATGACAAGGCTATCCACATGCTGAGAAAGCTCAGCAATGCCCTGCTCCGCCTGTGCCATGCGGCGGCGGCCCTCAAAGTGGAACGGCTTTGTCACGATGCCGACGGTGAGAATCCCCATCTCCTTCGCGAGCTGCGCGATCACAGGCGCCGCGCCCGTGCCCGTGCCGCCACCCATGCCAGCGGTGATGAAGACCATATCTGTGCCCTTGAGCGCATCCACAATCAGGTCATGGCTCTCCTCCGCAGCGCGCTGACCAATCTCCGGCCGCGCACCCGCGCCCTGGCCATGCGTCGTTTTTTCACCGATCTGGATCTTATGCGTCGCCTGGGAGTGATTGAGCACCTGCCTATCCGTATTCACGGAGATGAACTCAACCCCCTGCACGCCGGAGCGCACCATACGGTTGACGGCGTTCCCTCCACCACCGCCGACGCCGATTACTTTTATCTGCACTACGTTTTCAAAGTCGTTATCAATTTCAAACGGCATTTGTACGTCCCCCTATTGCAAATCTCACTGGATCACGCCAACCCGCCGCGCCGCAAAAGCGCCCCAAATGGCAGCTTGGCATAAAGCTACAAAGCGATTAGTAATATACTAACACGGCGGGTGTCAAAATTCAATATACTATAAAAAGAATTCGGATATTTTTTCGCCGGCGCCGTTTTATGCAGCAGGCTTTGCCTGTATTTCCGCCTGAGTGGAGGTGGGCTTTGTTTCCGCCTCGACCGTTTCGCTAAAAAAGGCCTTCTTCGGCACAGTAAGGTTCAAGCTGCCCCTTTGATCCGGGTTATTTTCTTCCTCCTGGGCAATCACCTGCATGCCGAGCGATAATTTTTGCTCCAGCTGGTCATCCTCCCCCAGCAGCAGCTCAATGCGCCCCTGATAGGTCAGGCGAATATCCTCCAAATCCGTCAGATCGATTTGCGTGATGCCGGAAAGCCCCACCTGCTGAGCGGCCTGAAGCAAGTGATCCAGCACCGTTTTGCCCACAGACTGCACCGGCTCCTGCGGTTGGGTTGCCGCCTGCGTTTCTTCCTCCTCCCCGGTTTCTGCCAAAGGCTGCGTGGCGGTAGTTTCCGGCGGGAAGCTGGCCTGTTGGCCGGGCGTGGCGCTCTTCACCTTGAGCCCCTTGAGCAGAGTGGCCCCCTCCGGTAACTCAGTCGCGCCAACCTCCAACACCTTGCCGCTGCCCGTGAGGATCAAATAGGAATTCCCCTGCTGGACCGCCAGCTTGAGTTGCGCCTCCTGCACTGTAATTGTGAGCTTGTCCGGCAAGCGGCGCTCAATAGACACCGCCTCTACATAGGGCAGCTTTTCCATTATCTGTGCGGAGGCCTGCTGCGTATTGCAGAGGAAGAGGTTTTCCCCCTGTGCAATGCCTGAGGCCTCGATTACCTCTTGCGCAGTATAACGGCTGTTGCCCTTCACTTCAAAACCTGTGATGTGAAAAAACACAAGTAGCACCAGCACTGCCCCCACGCCCAGAATCAACAAAAATAGCACGGCAGAGAGCAGCAGCTTTCTGCGGCGGCGTTTTTTCTGGAGCCGCTGCTGCCGCGCCCGCCGCTGCTCATCGCGCGAAAGAGCCCTCTCCCCCTTTTGCCCGGGTGCAGCGGGTTTGCTGCCCGGCTTTGTGTTATACGGTGTTTTCGGCATCCTCACAGGCCTCCCTTTTGATTTGCGCCCCGATCAGCTGAAGGCTTTCCTCGATTTTTTCATATCCACGGTCAATATGCCGGATCTGGGTAATTTCAGTGACACCATAGGCAGAAAGCCCCGCCACAACAAGGGAAGAGCCGCCCCGCAGATCCGGCGCCACGACTGGCGCTCCCGACAGGAATGGCACGCCCTCTACCACCGCCACGCGCCCCTCCACCTTAATGTGGGCACCCAGGCGAACCAACTCGCTGACATGCTTATACCGGCTCTCAAAAATATTCTCAATAATCACGCTTGTGCCCTCTGCAATCGCCGTCATGGCCATCACAGGCGCCTGTGCATCCGTTGGGAAGCCAGGGTAAGGCATTGTGCGCACCGTGTGCACCCGCCGCAGCCGCGGCGGTGCGCTAAGCGTTAAATCCCGCGCGCAGATGCTAATATCGCAGCCTGCCTCCTCCATCACAGGGATTACAGGCCCAAGATGCGCCGGTATGATATCACGCAGCGTCAAATGCCCGTGCGTCACTGCGGCGGCAGTCATATAAGTAGCGGCCGTGATCCGATCCGGTATCACGGTGTGCTCTGTGCCGGAAAGGGCGTTTACGCCGTTGATGACAATGGTTCCCTCGCCCGCCCCGTGAATGCGCGCACCACAGCCGTTGAGAAAATCCGCCAGGTCGCTGATTTCCGGCTCCCGCGCCGCGTTGACGAGGACGGTCTGCCCCTGTGCCGTGGCAGCGGCGAGCATAATGTTTTCCGTTGCGCCGACGCTCGGGAAGGAGAGCGCAATCTTTGCGCCCTGCATCCTTTGCGGGCAAACGCACTCCAGCCGGCCGTGCTCCTCTTGAATCTCCACACCCAGCTGCCGCATGGCGGAGAGGTGCAGATCAATCGGCCTGAGGCCAATCTCACAGCCGCCAGGCGTGGAAAGGCTTGCCTTGCCCATGCGGGCCAGCATCGGTCCCAGGAACACAACAGAGGAGCGCATCTCCCGCATCAGGTGATCAGGGATATCGGCACGCGCTATATTCGCGGCATCCACTGTTACGGTATGCCCCTCCCGCTCCACCTTGCAGCCAAGATAGGTGAGAATACGGATCGCCGCGTCTACATCCGTCAGCATAGGGCAATTATGTATGACACAGGGCTTCGTTGTCAAAACGGCAGCTGCAAGAATCGGCAGGGCGCTGTTTTTGGAGCCGTGTATCCGCAGCTCTCCACTCAGGCGTTTCCCGCCCTCAATCACGATCTTTTCCATTGTCGCACACCCTTTCGCATAAAAGCACAAGCGGGCCGTTTTTGCCGCCCTGCAGTATACTATGCATGCGCAAGGGGATGCGTGATTGTCATTTTAGGGGAAACAGCGCTGCAAAATCCCAGCCGGGCTTGCTATGCGCCCTGCCCGGCAAGCTCTATAATTACCTGATAGATACGCTCATTCGCATCCGTGATCGCCAGCTGCTTCGCATTCTTAGCCAGGCGCTCGCGGCGCGCAGGATCGTTGAGCAGCCGCTCCAATTCCTGGGATAAGCGTTCACCGGTCAGCTCCTTTTCCTCAATCAACACAGCCGCTTCCTTGGAGACAAGCGCCATGGCATTATGATATTGATGGTTTTCTGCAACATTCGGCGAGGGAATCAGGATAGATGCCCTGCCCATTGCCTCAATCTCGCTCAGGGAGCTTGCGCCAGAGCGGCAAACCACCACATCCGCCGCCGCCATACAGCGGTACATATCGTCGATATATTCCCGGATGATCACATGCTTTTCCGCCGCCAGATCCACGCCCTTCTCCTTAAGCGCATCCCGCACCCACAGGCCATACTGGCCCATCGCGTGCATGAAGTAGCAATTCGCCTGCTTGTGGTGGCGGGCGATCACCTCCACCATGGCGCGGTTGATCGCCTCCGCGCCTAAGCTTCCGCCCATGGAGAGCACCAGCGGCCTATCATCCAGCCCCAGCTCAAAGCGGGAAAGCGTGCGGTCCGCACGCAGCAGCTCGCCCCGCACCGGCAGGCCAGTGACAATGCAGGGCTGCTTCGGGTGCAGATACTGCTCCGCCTCCTGCACGGTGAGCATCACCCGGTCCACCTCGCTAGAAAGCACCTTGTTGGTTTTGCCAGGGAAAGCATTCTGCTCATGGATCGCCGTTTTGAAGCCCAGCTTCGCCGCCATGCGCAGCACCGGCCCGCTGACATAGCCGCCGAACCCGACCACCACATCCGGCTGAAACTCCAGCAAAATTTTTTTGGCCTGTGCGGAGGATTTCAGCAGCTTTGAAACCGTGCCGATATTCCGCTTTATGTTCTCCAGTGTCAGTTTGCGTTGAAAGCCGGTGATATCGATCGTTCTAAAATCATAGCCAGCCGCCGGGACAAGGCGCGCTTCCATTTTTTCTGCCGTGCCGACAAACAGGATCTGTGCATCCGGATGATGCTCACGTACCGTGCCTGCGACGGCGAGCGCAGGGTTAATATGGCCGCCAGTGCCGCCGGCGGCAAACAGGATTTTCATCAAAGCTTTTCCCTTCCTTTCTCTCTTTGAGGTTGGGCTGCCAAGCACTGTATCCGTCCTGGCGCACTCCAAACTATACAGCGCACCCCTCCAAGGCTGACTGCGCCTCTCTGCAGTGTGAGTGAAATCGCTCCTACTGTTTTTGCACCCTGGAATACCGGGAAACGGACAGGACAATCCCCATTTCCATCAGCAGGATCACTAGCGATGTGCCTCCATAGCTGAAAAACGGCAGTGAAATGCCTGTGTTGGGTACCGTATCTGTTACCACCGCAATATTCAAAGCGACCTGCAGCCCTACCTGAAACACAAGCCCAAGGGCAAGCAGCGCGCCAAAGCGGTCACGCGCCTTCATTGCGATAACAAAGCCGCGCCATATCAGCAAGCCAAACAAAATGATAATTGCTGTAGCGCCCACAAAGCCGAGCTCTTCGCACACGATGGAAAAGATGAAGTCATTCTGCGGCTCAGAAACATAGAGATGCTTTTGCTTGGAATTGCCAAGCCCCGCACCCAGGAAGCCACCGGAGCCAATCGCGTAGAGGGATTGGTTCGTTTGCCAGCGCGCGCCATAGGGGTCGGCATCCTCATTTCTCCACATTTCGATACGTTCCGCCGCATAGGAGGGCAGCTTATCCGGGAAGATGAGGAAGAAAATGACCACGGCAGCCACTACGGCAGCGCCGATTGCAAACCAGCGAGCCTTCACTTCGCCGAAGAACATCATTGCAACGCCAATGGAAAACATCAGAATCGTGCCGGATAAATGGTTCTCCAGAAAGACCAGCCCACACATCAGGCAGATGACCAGAGCGTAATACAGCATATATGCCGTGGAAGCAGAGGCCTTGCTCAAATCAACCCTTTCGCGGGTTTTACGGCGCAGCCAGGTGGTGACCCCGCCCTGCAGCGGCGCTTTGCCTGTAATTTGAAGATGGTGCTTTTCCATGCTCCAGGCGCAAAAAAGCACCAACGCCACCTTGGCAATTTCAGAGGGCTGAAAGGTCTGCCCCCCCGGCAGAGGAATCCACCGCTTGAAATCGCCCATATCGGTATGATAAAACAGCACCAGCACCAATAATCCAACAGATATAACGATTCCCGGAATCGCCAAAAATTTATACCACTCATAGTTGATTTTCGAAACCAAAAACATCAACACAACGCCGGCAATCGCAAACAGCAGCTGCCGTTTAAAATAATGGGTGCTATCGCCACCCTCGTTATAATAAGCATACGTAGAGCTGGCGGAGAGCAGCATAACCAGGCCGACGGTCAAAAGCGCCAGCGTAAAAGCCATAAACGGCACGTCAAACGCATCACGGGACAGCAGCCCGCGCAGGAAGGAGCGCCCTTGCTTCTCCTCCGGCTGTGTCCGGTTCCGGCCGCGCACTGCATTCGCATTGGCCGACATTGTCATTCCTCCCTGTCATTTTATAAGCGCTGGTTTTCCGGCGCACAGCCGTCATCCAAAATAGAGCAGCAAAGTGCCCAAAGCGCCGCCTAAAATCGTGATTCCGCTAAAGACAAAAACAATCTTCGTTTCCTTCCAGCCGGAGAGTTCCAATCCATGATGGATCGGGGTCATTTTGAAAATACGCTTACCCGTCCCCGTTCTACGCTTCGTGATTTTAAAATACGTACGCTGAATAACCACAGAGCCTCCCTCGATTACATATATAATGCCCACCGGCACCAAAATAATCGGGCAATTCAGCGAATAGGCCAGCGCTACCACCATGCCTCCCAGGAACATAGAGCCCGTATCCCCCATCATCACCTTGCCCGGATACCAGTTCCAAATCAAATATCCGCCGCACGCGCCCGCAAGAGCCGCTCCCATCATGCTCACGCCCATCATCTGCCTCAGGATGCCCATAATGGTGAAGGAAAGGGCCGCCAGCATCGTCACACTCCCACAAAGGCCGTCGATCCCATCTGTAAAGTTAACGGCATTGGTCGCTGCATAAATCACAACGATGCCGAACACATAGTAGACCACCGGGTGCAGCGGTATATTCCCAAGAAATGGAATATACGTATACGTGCCCTCCGCAATGTGCAGAGAGGCAAGGTAAGCCACGGCGACCAGCAGCTGCATCACGGTCTTTTGTTTTTCCGTGAGCCCGAGGTTCCGCTTTTTAACCACCTTGATATAGTCATCCGCAAAGCCGATGGCAGCAAAACCGATGGCCATAAGCAGCCCGCCCCAGAGCTTGGTGTGCGCGTTCATCCCGCCCGGATCTGTGCCCTGCACCAGATTTCCGCCCATGAAATAATCCGTCAACGTTACCACCAACAACGCCGCAATGGTAGCAGCAATAAACATGATGCCGCCCATGGTCGGCGTGCCCTGCTTTTTTTTATGCCAGCTTGGGCCGATATCCAGAATCGTCTGCCCAAATTTCAGCTTGTGCAGCCATGGCACCAACACAATTCCCAGCAATGCCGAAACCGCAAAGCCGATCACCGCGCACAGAATGATTGCAACCGTTGTGTTCATTTTGTTTTCCACCCCTCGTAAATTGCAGCGATAACTTCCTCCAAATGCATCCCCCGGCTTGCTTTAAACAGCACAGCATCGCCCGGGCGCAGCGTCTGTAACAGCTGCTGTGCGAGCGCTGACGCATCTGTTTCATGCGAGCAAGCAGCAAGGCCGGCACTCTTTGCCGCCCGCGCCATTTCTACCGCTGCGGGCCCATATGCAAATAGCATATCCACGCCCTGCTGCGCGGCAAACGCGCCAATTTGCGCGTGCGCCTGGCTGGTGAGCGGACCGAGCTCCAGCATATCGCCCAGTACGGCAATAGAGCGCTTTGCCTCCAACATCCGCAGCGCCCGGATCGCGGCGCGCATGGAATCCGGGCTCGCATTGTAGCAATCCTCCAAAACGGTCACGCCGCCCAGCCGTTTCACGCGTTGACGCATCCCTGCTGGCTCATACTCACCCAACGCCTGCGCCGCAGCCTGCGGTGCAACGCCCAGAATTAACCCGGCCGTGAAGGCAGCGAGCGCATCATAAACAAAATGCAGCCCTACCACCGGCATCCGGACTCGGACGCTGCCGTAGCCATAGGAAATGGTAAAGGCCAGCTCTCGCTCCGTCTGCATAATCTCCTGTGCGCGGATACGGCAATGCGCCCGCTCGATGCCATAGTAAAAAACCGGGTGGTTTTCTATCTTCACATCTGCAAGGAGTGGATCATCCCCATTTAAGATCAGCGGCGCATATTCCTCCATGCCGTCCAGCAATTCCAGCTTTGCCTTGCGGATATTCTCCTGCGAGCCGAGCTGCTCCATGTGAGAAACCCCTATGTTGGTAATGATCCCCACCGTGGGCGCGGCCGCCCGCGCCATGCGGGAAATCTCCCCGAACCCGCTCATGCCCATCTCAAACACCGCTGCGCCAAAGCTCAAATCCAGGCCGAAGGCGGTCATGGGCATGCCGATTTCATTGTTGAGATTACCCTCATTTTTCAGCGTGCGATAGCGCTTGGAAAGGACGGCGGCAGTCATCTCCTTTGTCGTCGTTTTGCCAACGCTCCCTGTCAGCCCCACCACGGGGATGTGAAAAAAACGGCGGTAATACCCCGCGAGCCGGAGCAACGCCCGGCGCGTATCATCCACCCGGATCACAGGGCCATCACAGGGGAGCCCGCTGTGCACCATCACTGCGGCAGCGCCCTCTGCAAAGGCCTTTTCCACAAAATCATGGCCGTCAAAGCGCTCCCCCTTGATTGCAACAAACAGGCAGCCCGGCGTCACCTTCCGGCTGTCGATACACACGCTGGAAATTTGCGCCTCGCCATGCGCTTCTCCCTGACAGGCCAGCGCAATCTCTTTGATTTGTAGCGGCAGCATATGGTTCTCTCCCCTTTCTGTCAGGTCTCTTCTCGGCTTTCCCACAAAATCTGTGCGACGATTTCCCGCTCATCGTAATGAATTTTCCCGGTTTTTAAAATCTGATAGGTCTCGTGGCCTTTTCCGGCAAGCAGCACGATATCCTCCTTCTGTGCAAGCCCTAATGCAAGGCGGATGGCCTTGGTGCGGTCCGCCTCCACATGTACAGGGATCTTTGCATCCCGCATCCCTTCCAGCACATCCTGAATGATCGTCTCCGGCTCCTCCGAGCGCGGATTATCGGAGGTAACCACCGCCACATCCGCCAGCCTGGCTGCCACTGCGCCCATCTTCGGGCGTTTGGTGCGGTCCCGGTCTCCACCGCAGCCGAATACGCAAATAATCCGGCCACGGGCAATCTCCCGCAGGGAGGTTAGGATGTTTTCCAGCCCGTCAGGCGAATGCGCGTAATCGATGATTACCGTGTAATCCGTTCCTGTTGGAACAACCTCTATGCGGCCCTTCACACCTCTCGCTGCACGCAGCGCGGTCAGCGCCTGCTCCATCGGCACGCCCGCCTTCATGGCGCACAGCAGCGCTCCCATTGAGTTATAAACTGAGAAGCGCCCTGGGATACCCAAATGAACCCGCCCGATGGCCCCACGTCCAACCATCTCATATTCCACGCAATCCGGCCGGTCCTGCACATTTTTCGCAGTGAAATCAGCGTCATCCCGCCGGATCGAAAAGGTGGTTACCGTGCAACCAGTCCCCGCAGTCATGGCAGCGGCCGCCGGATCATCCAGATTGATCACCGCCTCTTTTGCCTGCTGGAACAGCTTGTGCTTGGCAGCCAGATAGTTTTCAAAGGTGCCGTGATAATCCAGGTGATCCTGTGTCAGATTGGTAAACAGAGCAACATCAAAATGCAACCCTGCCACGCGCTGCTGTGCGAGCGCCTGGGAGGATACCTCCATCACGCAGTGCGTGCAGCCCGCGCGCACCATTTTGGCAAACAGGCCATTCATCTCATAAGGGTCCGGTGTTGTCAACTGCGCAGGGAGCACCTCGTCCCCGGCCATATTTTGCACAGTGCCTATCAGCCCTGTGCAATATCCCGCATATTCTAAAATTTCTTTGATCAAAAAAGCGGAAGTCGTTTTGCCGTTGGTACCCGTAATTCCAATCAGGTGCAGCTGTTCGGCAGGATTTCCAAATAATGCTTCACACATTAGAGCATATGCCTCCCGGCTGTCCGGCACAAGCACCTGGCAGCGGAGTCCCATATCCCGCTGCACGATCACAGCCCGCGCCCCGGCATCTACCGCCTGCTCCGCCAGCGTGTGCCCATCAAAATTTTTTCCCTGAATGCAGACAAAGGCGCAACCCGCTTGCACCTTGCGGGAATCATCCGTGACAAAGGTGATCTCCGGATCCTCCGCCGGTATATCTTGGGTGACCATTTGCAGCAATTTTGATAAACGCATTGCCGCACCTCCATTTTTCAACTGAGGGAGCCGGGCGACATCGGATGGGCCTATTCTTTCTGCCGCCTGACCCCCGAACTCTGTCCTTGGGATTTAGTATACCATATTCCAACGTTTCAATAAATCAAGGATTCCCCTAACGCAGAGGCGATTTAATCCGAAGCCAGGTCGTTAACATCCACATTGGATTTGAAATAGATGGTAACAACCGTTCCCTCTTCAACCTGTGTGCCCTCTGCCTCACTTTGCTTATAGGAGACGGATTCACCCATTGTTAAAGAGTTTCCAAAAATTTTAGGGTTCAGGCCGTATTCCAGCGCTTTTTGATTGGCCTCGGATACGCTCAAGCCCGTTAAATCTGGAACCGTGACTTGCTTTTTCTCAGAGGTTTTATCCGTATATAGCACCACAACGCCATTTTCAGGGATCAACTGCCCCTCGGCAGGCATCTGATCCACGACTGTGCTGCCCTCGCCGACGGTTCTTACCGTAAATCCGCTGAGTGCCTCACGCGCCTTGGCGAGAGATAGGCCGGTCACAGACGGCGTTTCTTCGCCAAGATCAGCCAGCTCCTGCGCCGTATACTGCGGGTCAACATTGAGGTAATTCAGCGTTGCCTCCGCCACCTCCGCAGCGACCGGCGTTGCGATCTGGCCGCCGTTAATCTCTCCGACCGGCTCATCGATGACAATCAGCATCGAAATTTTTGGATCGTTCGCCGGCGCGAAGCAGACAAAGGAGGCAACGTATTTCCCCTCTTTTTTTCCGCCGCCGGCAAGCTTCTCAGAGGTGCCTGTCTTTCCGGCAAGGCGGAAGCCTGCCACGTAGGCGTTTTTACCAGTGCCCTCCGATACAACATGCTCCATCATGTTAGCCACCGTAGCGGCGCTTTTTTCAGAAATCACCTGCCGCTTAACCGTAGGCTGCGTGGTAGAAATGGTGTTTCCCTCTTCATCTAGCACAGATGAGACGATATAGGGCTGCATCAACTTCCCGCCGTTTGCGATTGCATTCACTGCGGTCAATATCTGGATAGCGGTCGCCTCAAAGGTCTGCCCAAAGGAGGTGCTCGCCAGTTCCACAATCCCGAGCTGATCGAGCGTATGATAGGAGCGGCCCTCTACCGGCGCTGTCTCGCTGGGCAGGTCGATGCCCGTTCTCTCTGTAAAGCCAAACGCCTCAAAGTATTTATAAAACTTTTCCGCACCGAGCATTTGTCCAACGGTGATAAAAAACGGGTTGCAGGAGTTCATCAGGCCGTGTGTAAAATCCTCCTGCCCATGGCCCGTGCGCTTATGGCAATGGATTTTCGTGCCTGCCACGTTTATGACGCCGGTGCAGGTGTAAGTAAAATCATCCGGCACCACATTTTCCTCCACGGCGGCGGAGGCTGTGATCACTTTAAAAACGGAGCCCGGCTCATAGGTATCCGTGATGGCGCGGTTACGCCATTGCGTATATTGCGCGTTGGTGAGCTCCTGATATTTTTTATCCGGATCCAGAATCTTTTCAAGCTCCTGCGCAGTTTTTTCATCTGCAATTGTGTGCGGATTATTGGGGTCAAAATCTCCTTTGGTGGCCATGGCAAGGATACCGCCCGTCTCGACATCCATCACAATGCCATAAGCGCTTTTGGCCTGCGCATTGACCCGCGCCTGGTCGAGGCTCTTCTCTAGATAATATTGAATCACCTCGTCGATGGTCAACACCAGAGAATTCCCCTGCTTCGCATCATACGTTGTCTCATAGGGGGTATCCATGCTGTCCATACCGGCATTTTTCGCCGTCAGGATCCGCCCTGGCGTTCCGGCGAGCGTTTCGTCATATTTTGCCTCCAGGCCCCAGCGGCCTATGCCATCCGTCCCAGTGAAGCCAAGCACGGTGGATGCCAGATGCCCATTCGGATAATAGCGCTTTACATCCGGGTCCGTAAAGATGATCTCGGAATAATATGTATCCTTCTGATCCTCCGGAATGCTGCTCTCGGGGACATCTTTGTGCGCCTTTTTGAGCTCCTGCTTTCTGCTCTCTTCCTCCTCGCGCGCCTTCTTCAGCGCCGTGTCATGCTTGGAGATGAAATCGCTGACCGCATCCTTCATCTCTTTTTCGACCTGCTTTTTGACCACTACATAGCCATACTTTGATTGCTTTGCTTTCTCAAGGACATCCTCCTTCTCCAGCTCCAAAACCTTTGCCAAGCCCTCGGAGAGCTCGTTGCGCACCTTATCATTTGGAATTTTGGAGGGGTTGAGATACACAAGCCAGACATTGGCGCTCTGGGCGAGCACCTTTTTATTCCTATCATAAATAATCCCGCGCTGCGGCTGAATTTCCGTATCACTGAGCTGCTGGCTCTCCGCTTTGAGACGGTATTCATCCGCCTGAATCAATTGGATGCGCACAAGGCTGGCGACATCCGCACCAAAAGCCCCCACCAGAAGCGCCACCAACACAATGATTGAGCGGCGAATCATATGGCGCGACGGTTTCTTACTCATCATAACCACCCTTTCACACTGCACACCATGAAACCGGCCTTTATCGAAACAGCGGTGGCTGCACCGCCCCTGTGCGAAACATCCGTTTCCGCACAGCAGCAACCCAGCTCACCGCATCCGCTTCTGTCTGTAATCCTCCGGCAACGGCCGCCGGAATCAAGCTGCCGCCCTCTTCATAGGTATTGCCCGGCTAAAAAAGATATGCCAAAAATTCCTTCACTACCGACCCCAGAGAATGCTGCCCCTGTGAGCTGCCGCCCTGCTGTTGAATATTGGGCTGAGCAGCGTTCGCTTCCCCGGATTGGCTCTCGCCGCCCGCGAGCAGCACTTCATTATCCTCCGGAATATTGATATATGCAGCGGGAGCATCGCTTTTGACCATACCCAGCTTTTCCCGCGCATAGGCCTCCACCTTATCCAGCGAAAGCTTGGCGTTTAACTCCATATTCAGCTGTATATTTTCACTCTGTGCAATCGCCATCTGGTTTTCTAGATCCCGGTAATCATGGGTCAGTTCATCCTGGCGCACTTCGCTATAGAGCATTCCCCCCAAGAGGGAAAGTAGCAGCCCGGAGACCAAAACCGCCTTTACCGTGCGGCGCATAGAATCGATATTTTCCCGCTTACGCTGTGCCGGAGTCTTACGCGGCTCGGGCACTTTCACAGGCCTCTGCGGCGTTTTTTTCGGCCGGGCCGGGGCGCGCTGCGGCGCCGCTTGGGCGCTTTCAAAAAGCGCAAAATCATATGCGCTGCCGGATGTACGCTGTGCCATAGTTCGGTCTCCTTTCTCCATATCAAATGTATGTTACAATCGTTGTTATTCCATTGGGAGCTTTTCCACTGCGCGGAGCTTTGCACTGCGGCTGCGCGGATTTTCCTCCAGCTCCTGTGTCGAGGGCGCCTTCACTTTAAAAGGGAGGCGTGCGCGCGGCTTTTTTCCACAAATACAAACCGGAAATTCCGGCGGGCAGTTGCACCCCTCACACCAGGAGGCAAACCGCTGCTTGACGATACGATCCTCCAGCGAATGGAAGGTGATAACCGCCAGCCTGCCTCTCGCATGCAGCGCCTCAAACATCACATCCAATCCATCCGAGAGCCTGTCCAGCTCACCGTTGACCGCAATACGCAGCGCCTGAAAGGTCCTGCGGGCCGGGTGCCCGCCCTCTCGCCTTGCCGCAGCAGGGATAGACGCTTTCACGAGCTGTGCAAGCTGCAGCGTTGTGCGCAACGGCTCACGCGCCCGGGAGCGGACAATATTGCGGGCAATATTGCGGGCATACCGCTCCTCCCCATATTCGCTCAATATCCGGCTGAGCGAACGCTCATCCAGTGTGTTCACCAGATCTGCCGCAGTGACCCCCTGCTGCGACATGCGCATATCCAGCGGCGCATCCGCATGGAAGGAGAAGCCGCGCTGCGCCGTATCCAGCTGATGGGAGCTCACTCCTAGATCGGCTAGGATACCGTCCACTCCGGCAACCCCAAGCTGATCCAGCACAAGGCCGAGTCGCACAAAATTCTCCTGCACGATGGTCACTTGCGGCACATGGCCGAGACGCTTCTGCAAAACGGCTACTGCATCCGGATCCTGATCGATGCAGATAAGCCTCCCCTTTGAGGACAGCTGTGCGGCAATCGCCGCAGAGTGGCCGCCACCGCCCGCCGTGCCATCCACATAGGTGCCGTCCGGCCGGATTTGAAGCGCTTCGACCGCCTCAGAGAATAAAACGGGCTTGTGGGAAAAATCCATACCGCAACAGCCCCTTTAAATGTTAATGATCGCCTTTCCTTACCGTTCCAGAACGCTCCCGAAATCATAGGAGACGCCAAAATCGTCCTCGCCCTCCGGCAGCTCCAGCTGGCGGGTGAACTCCTCATACCAGGCATCCGGGTTCCAAATTTCCACCTTACGGCCTGCGCCGGAGATGATGCACGCACTCTCGAGCCTGGCATATCGCTTAAAAATAGAAGGGATTGTGATGCGCCCCTGCCTGTCCGCCTCAATATCAAAGGCGCTGCTCATTGTGCGGCGCTGCACCTCGCGCATCTTTTTATCGAACAGCGGGGCGTTGATCCGCTCGGAGATCTGGCTCCAGACCTCATCCGGGTAGAGCAGCAAAGCGGGCACATCGGGAGCAAAGCAGAGCGTAAAGGAAGGGCCAAGCCGCTCCCGAAATTTTGCGGGGATGAACAGGCGGCTTTTGGCGTCTAGGTTGTGTTCAAAAAAGCCCTTGAATTCCGCAGGCCTTTTTTCCTTCTGCACAGCCGGCCCGGCGGCTTCAGACTCCACCGGAGCTTCCTCTGCTGCCTTTGTAATAGCATCCTCTGCCGGAAGCTCTGCCATCTCGCTCCCCCCTCAAAAAGTTGTGGGTTTTTGCCCCGTTTGCTTACCTTTTTGCTCTTCTGCTCCCCACCTCATCATCATTATACCTATTGCATTCTGAAATTGCAAGCGCTCTTGCAAAAAAATATGCTCATTTGCAAAATAATATTTATTTTTCAAAGGCTCTATGTAGATAAAAAAAGAGAGGCACAAGATCTTGTGCCTCTCAAAATAAGTCTATCGCAATCCTGTGTAATTCCCAGATGTCTCCCAATTACAGAAGGGTTATCCAGCCGTTCGCCTCAGCTTCACCACGGTAATGGTGCCCGCACCTTCCACACTGACGGAATTGGAGTTGTAGGTCAATGTGAATTCCGTCGGCGCCGGAATCTCTAAAATCAGGCCGGCTGAGCCATTGGCGCTTGTATTATCTACTGAGGTCCGGAAATAAATGCCGTACTCCAAGTGTGGCGCCCCGCTGTAGGAAGGCGTAACCTGCATATAGCCAGCTGTACGCAGAATAGCCGAAACGTGATAATTGATCTGATAATAACCCGGCGTCAGGGCAATCCTTCTGGAATCATTCAGCACAATATTGCCGGTGGGATCCGCCGTCATTGTGCCAAAGGGGATCTGCTCGCCATTGATGAGTTGAATCATAAAGGTCGCATAGCTGGCAAAAATATCATCCGGAGCCGCTCCCGGCTCTCCCTGCGGGCCAGGTGGGCCTTGTTCCCCTTGCGGGCCAGGCGGACCTTGCTCTCCCTGCGGGCCAGGCGGGCCCTGCTCTCCCTGCGGGCCAGGTGGGCCCTGCTCCCCTTGCGGGCCGGGTGGGCCCTGTTCTCCTTGCGGGCCGGGCACAGGGCAGCAACAGCGCTCGGGGCAGACAGGCTCTCCACAACAACCAGAGTGGGCAACCGTTGGGTATTCCACAAAACCGCATCCTTTCTATCCAAGTAATGAACGCTATTATTGTATGCATGCCCTTCCCACTTTGGCACTGGCGCGACAAAAATAACCGGCATCCTCAACAGCGCATATGCCGTTGATAGATGCCGGAACAATCTCTAACAATGATACAATTGCGGATAAGCGTGCGAAGCGGTGCTCCTATCAGGGCCAATCAGCACCCTGATCCATTTTAGATCGGTAGACCACAGGGATGTGCCGGGCGGTAATCCGCCTGCTCCTGCAACACAGCCGCATAGAACCGGTATCCGCCGGAGAGATTGTAGCAATCAAAGCCATGCTGCGTGAGAATCCGGCAGGCAATATAGCTGCGCAGGCCGCTGTGGCAGTTGACATAGACCGGCTTGCCCGGCTCCAGCTCCTGCAAGCGCTCCCGCAGGCTGTCCAGCGGGATATTAGCCGCGCCGTCGATATGCCCTCGTGCATATTCCGCCTGTGTGCGGACATCCAGCAGCGTCACACTCCCATCCCGCGGGAGCGACGGAATATCGTGCCAATGGTATTGCCGGACGAGGCCGGAACGGATATTCTCAATCACATAGCCCGCCATATTGACCGGATCCTTTGCCGAGGAGTATGGCGGCGCGTAGGCGAGCTCTAGCTCCGTCAGCTCTTCGCCGGTCAAGCCGGAGCGCACAGCGGCAGCCAGCACGTCGATACGCTTATCGACGCCATCAAAGCCTACGATCTGCGCACCGAGCAACTTGCCCGTCTCCGGGGAAAAGAGCGTTTTCACCGTCATGTTGGAGGCCCCCGGGTAATACGTCGCATGGGAGGCAGAGAAGGTAATGGTTTTATCAAATGCTATCCCTGCGCCGCAGGCAGCCGCCTCGTTGAGGCCAGTGGACGCCACGGTCATATCAAACAGCTTAAGTACGGCCGAGCCCTGCACGCCGTGGTAGTGGCTCTCCCGCCCGCAAAGATTATCCGCCGCAATCCGCCCCTGTTTATTGGCCGGCCCCGCGAGGGCCGCCAGTGTTTTTGTGCCAGAAACAAATTGCGTGCTCTCCACCGCATCCCCCACCGCATAGATATCCGGGTCGGAGGTTTGCATCCGGCTATTCACCACAATTGCGCCCTTCAGGCCGAGCGTCAGTCCCGCCTCCCGTGCCAGAGCGGTATCCGGCGCAACACCGATGGCGAGGATCACAAGGTCGGCCGGCAGCGGCTCTTTCCCTTCCAGCTGCACAAGCAGCTCCTTCTCATCGGGCTCAAACCCGGAGACACTCTCACCAAGGCGCAGGCAAACGCCCTTTTCACGCAGGTAGGCATGCACACTGCAGGCCATGTCGAAATCCAGCGGCGCCATCACCTGCGGCAGGCGCTCCACAAGCGTGGTTTGAATCCCCAGCCCGGTCAAGTTCTCCGCCATTTCCAAGCCGATAAAGCCCCCGCCGACCACCACTGCCCGGCGCGGCTCAGATTGCTCGATAAAATCGTGGATTGCAAAGGTATCCTCTACATTGCGCAGGGTAAAAATGCGTTGATCCTCTATTCCGGGTAAGGGCGGGCGCACGGGCTTTGCGCCAGGGGAAAGGATCAGCTTATCATAGCTCTCCTCATAAACGGTTTGATCCTCCAGGCGGCGCACGGTCACGCGCTTTTCTGCCGGATGGATCGCCAAAACCTCATTGCGCACCCGCGCTTCGATGCGGAAACGCTGCCAGAAGCTCTCCGGCGTTTGCAGAGTGAGCGCACTGCGCTGCGTGATCTCGCCGCCGATATAATAGGGTAGGCCACAATTGGCATAGGAGATATAGCCGCTGCGCTCTAAAATGATGATCTGCGCCTTTTCATCCAAACGGCGCAGCCTCGCCGCAGCGGTTGCGCCACCCGCCACGCCGCCAATGATGACAACCTTCATAAAAGCCCCATCCTTTCTTTCGCTGTAAAACGCCAACCCGGCGTGGGGACGCCCCGGCCCCCAGCAAGACACCGCCTGTTATTTCAGCATAGCCTCCAGCGCGTGCTTCGGCTTGACGCCTATGGAAGTAGCCGCCGGCCGGCCGCCCCGAAAAAGGATCAACGTGGGGATGCTCATCACGCCGAACTGATTGGCCAGCCCGGGCTGCTCATCCACATTCACCTTGCCAACCACAATTTCGCCGCTATGCTCGCTGGCCAACTCGTCAACCACGGGGGAAAGCATGCGGCATGGGCCACACCAAGGCGCCCAAAAATCCACCAGCACCGGCTTTTCAGAGGCCAGCACCTCGCGCTCAAAATTCTCCTGCGTAAGCGTTAAAACAGACATTCTGATAACTCCCTTCATTCAGGCTTTATGTTGCCTTGTATCAGCACCGGTCGCCCGGTACATCCATAGGATATGCCAAAACGCCTATTCTTTCCGTGACGAGATCACATTTCACCAGCAAAGCCTTTGAACCCCGTTCACCGCAGGCTACCCTGCGCCAGCTTGGCAAGCCGCCCGGCATCCAGCACAGATAGGCTGCCGCGCGCTAACGCAACCAACCCTTCTGCCTGAAAATACTTGAGCATACGCGTCACAACCTCCCGCGCGCTGCCAAGGTGCTGCGCAATCTGCTCATGGGTGAGCCGGAGCGTGCCCGTGCCATCCAGCGCGCTCTCCTCCAGCAGGAATGCCGCCAGCCGCGCATCCAGCCGTTTATAAAGGATTTGATCCAACAGCCACATCACATCGGAAAAGCGGGTGGCCATCAATTCATTGGTGTAATTTGCCACCGGAGCGGATTGTGCCATTAGCTCCTGATACACCTGCGGCGGGATGTGGAGAACCGTGCTATCCTGCTCTGCGGAAATGGTAATATCAAACTGGATACTGTTCATGATACAAGCGGCAGAAAACAGGCACACATCGCGCTCCAGCAGGCGGTAAAGTGTGACCTCACGCCCCTCATCGGATACGGTATAGGCGCGCAGCCGTCCTTCCAAAACGAGGAAAAGGCCCACACAGTCCTCTGAGCCATTGTGCAGGACCGCCCCCTGCGGTACATGCCGAATGGAAGCAGCGTTTTGCAGCGCCAGCTGCTGTGGCTTGGTCAAGCTCCGCCAAAACGGAAAATACTCTGCATATTCCATTCTGATAAGGCCCCCTTTTCAGGCGCAGAAGCACTGCCCTGTTTCTCCATCATAAAATGCTTTCCCGACCCTGTCAAGCACTTCGAATTAGCACTCTAATCATTCGAGTGCTAATATTTACAGTTTATTCATACCTCATGTATTGTTTTTTAACAATCCGGGGGTACACTAAGAATTGTTCCAAGGGGAACAAGAGACAAGGCAAAATAGATGAAGGAAGACGGTTGCAATGTTTTAGTTGGTCTCTTCAAAAGCAAAAAGCGATCAGTCAGCGAATGAAATTTTTTAGGAGGTATGCTTTATGTTTGATCTGATGCCTTTTGGTTATGAAAGAAGTTTGCTGGATTCCTTTGACAATTTCGAAAAAGAGTTTTTTAAAGGTATGAACCGCTCGCTGGCGAGCTTCCGCACCGATATCCAGGATAAGGGTGACCATTATGTCTTGGAAGCGGAGTTACCGGGCTTTGCCAAGGAAGATATCCATATTGATCTCGACGATAATTACTTGACCATTCACGCTGAGCACAAAGAGGAGCAGCAGGAGAAGGACGAAAAGAAATCCTATTTGCGTAAGGAGCGCTATTATGGCGCTTATGAGCGCCGCTTCGATGTTTCCGGCATTGATGTAGACGCCATCAAGGCTGGCTATGAAAACGGCGTACTGAAGCTTACGCTGCCCAAAGCGCCCGAAATAAAGCCAGAGGCCAAAAAAATCGAAATTCAATAAGCAAGCAAATCCGTGCCCCCGGCGCGAAAAGCGCCGGGGGCGTTTTGTCATGCCTAGGCACAGGGCCTCTCTGCCGCACCGGAAAACACAGAAAACTTTTCACATTGGCCTGCCGGGCGGCGAGTTGACGCAAAAGGGAGCGGGCAGGGCGGCTTTCAATCGCCGCCTGCCCGCCTCTTTTTTTCCTGTGCCTTATGCCATCGCCCGCACACGGAACAGCTTCACCCCGTGCTTCGGGATATAGCCGGCAAGCATATCCTGCACCTGTGCGCTGTGCCCTGTCCAAAGCTCCTTCACCTCATACCGGTCCGCCACAGGCAGGCTGACAAAGCTCTCGTTCGCCAGCGCGCGCAGGCTAATCTCCGCCTGCTTCTCCGATGCCCCTTTATTGAAGAAGCAAACCGCAAGCTCTCCATTCTCCAAAGGCTTAACGAGGATATCGGTCAGCCCATCCCGCCGCACACGGCGGCATTGTACGCCCAGCGGATCCTGATCGATGGCGATCACCTCACGGTTTGTAAGGATGGCAAGCGTTTTATTCTCAGTATCGACCGTTCCATCCGCCTTGATGAATTTTCGGATATCGTTGCCGAGAATCAGCGGAGCAGCCATCATACACCAGAGGGTAAAGTGCGTTTTGTTCTCGTCAAACGTCAGGTTCCCATTGCCGACCTCCAGCATATCCGGGTCGTTCCATCCCCCTGGGCCTGCATATTCATGCAGCTTTACATTGTGCTCATAGATACCAAGTATGGATAGCCAGCTGGCCTGGATATCCGGCGTTGTCCGCCAGAGGTTGCCTGCCTCACGGCCCCAGCGGTACGGTTTATTCCAGCCCCATTCGCAAATAGAGTAAACAATCGGCTTCTCCGCCTGGCCGGTGCGCTGCGCATACTCCCTCGTTGCCTTTTTGAGCATACGGCCCATATTCTCATATTGCAGAGCCGCACTGTCAAAGCGCGATGCAACGGGATTATGGAGTTTGATCGTGTTTCCGCCTGCACGCAATTGCACGCACACCTGGATACGCCCCGTCGCGCTCCAGGATTTGGTCGCCGGCACGCTCACATGGTAGTGTTCCGTGCCGTTGACGGTGACCATGCAGAATTTATTCGTGTCATCCTTTTTGCGCAGGCCGATGGTGAGCACATACTCCCCCGCCTCCTCCACCTCGACATTCTGGAAGGTGAGGGAGCCCTGGTTCGCATCCAGGCCCGCCACATATTTGCCACTGTCAAGCGCTTGATCCTCCACGATATGGGCCTCGCCCTCCAAAACGGCGGTCTCCGCCTGGATGGTGAGCCGGTCCCGCTCTCCGGCGCGGCCAATCATAATTTTATCGATACAGGGGGCTTTTGACGGGAGCTTCACATTGTGGCAGAAATCATATTTGAAGTATTCTACCCCCCATTCAGCCAGCGTGCGGGCATCCGTCTCCTCATGGCCCAGGGAGGCGGGCAGGTCCTCACAGGTGAGCGTACCGTTGGAGGTGTAGAGGCCGAGCTTCAACCCCTGCGCGTTCACATCCTCCACCAGCTTTTTGATCCCACTTGGGAAATTCGTCAGGTCACCTTGCAGGCGCCCCGCCGCATCTCGGATAGAGGATTGCCAGCAATCATCCAAATTCAAATACTGATAGCCTGCATCCACCAGGCCACATGCCTTCATGGCGGCGGCAGTCTCGCGGATAATCTGCTCATCAATCTTCTGCCGGAAGGTGTTCCAGCTGGACCACCCCATGGGCGGCGTCAGCGCCACGCCATTGTCATAGCGCTTTGCCGCCGTGATGTGCAGCTTCGTCTGTGCGGCCAGCTTTTTTGCCACGCACAGCGGGCAGATATCCTTTTTCTTCAGGTAGGCGCCGCCTGCGGCTGCGCCGGCAGCAAGCGCTGTAAGCGCCGCCATCGTTTTTGCTTTCATCAGGAACCATCCTTTTCTATATGTTGTGAAACACCATCTAGCATTAATAAAAGAACTTGCGGGAAAGCCACGCGCGCAGCCGCTTATTGCGCGCTACCGCAATAAAAAAGGCCATCAGGGCCAGGCAGCACACAACGATGAGCAGCGAATACCGCACTGGCATCCCTGTGTGAAAAAACAGGCTGAACAGTACATCCGCATACACTGCGTACAGCGCAATCTCCAACAGGGCAGCAATCGAAACATGGGGCCAGTCGCGCCGCTTCCTGCCAAGCCATAAGATCATAAACAGAGCCATTGCAGAAAGCCCGAGGATCAGCGGCAGCCCAAGCCTCAAAAACCACCCCCGCTGCCCCCAGCCGATCACATAGAACAAAAGCGCATACAGCGCCCCTGCCAGCGTATCCAGCAGCCACAGCAGGTGTGGGCGGGGCCGCTCCATCAAAAACGGAACAATAAACAGCACCCAAAACAGTAAGCTGGCCGACACCACATACACCGACCAAAGGCCGCTACCCAACATCAGCAGATTCGCCACACCGCAAACCAGATTGGGAATTAACAGCACCATCGACACAATAAAGGCGATATAACGGCGGTTTGCCCCCTCTGGGAGCACAAGGCGATCCGGATAGGGCGCGGGCAGCTCCTGCTCCGGTTCATCCAGATACGGATTGAGCACCGGTGCGCCGCACAGCGCGCACGCTTTGGCGCTGTCATCCAGCTCAACGCCGCAGTTGACACAATAGGACATGATGAAACACCTCCAAATCCGTGCAACAGCAAAGGCTCACGCCCGGTTGCTTTCAATTTTCACGGGGATACCCATCTTCACAAGGCGGGTAAAAAAAGCCCGCTCGATATCGCTTTCACGGTAAATATTCGCAAAAGTCAACGCAAATGTGTTTTGGAAGGAAACAGCCCCGCAGCGCGAGCCGCTGCGCCGCCCAGGCCCGGTCATGAGCACATAGCGCTCAATATAGGGCTCCATCTCCGGCGGCACCTTGACGACGCCAAGGTTGGAGATGAGCACGCTCGTCGCCTTCTCCCCGGTGATCTGAAAGGACAGGCCAATAAAAAAATCTTTAATCGGGAGCGGCAAGAAACGCATGAATAGATTGGTCTCGAGCTTTAAATTGCTCGTCATCATCGCGTTGAGCTCCTTCGGCGTGTTGATATAACGCAGGTAAAGAGAAACGTGCCGCACGATCTCCTCAAACGTATACTCCCCCATGTTGGGATCGATACGTGCGGAATAGCAAAGCGAAAAATTTCGCAGCGTTTTCGTTGGAAAAGAGTTGCGCAGATTCACAGGAATCTGCACGCTGACATCCTCCAGCTTGCCCTTGCCCCGGTGCTCCTCCAGTTGCTTGCGATAGTGCACGTCGAGCAGCAGCGCCGCAATAAATTCCGTAATGGTTGCCCCATATTCCTTTGCCTTGGCCTTCAGCGCATCCACTGGCAGATACCCCGTGGTGATATTCACCATGTGCGCGGGCATACGCGTTCCCTTGGCATGGTAGGCAAACTTGCTCACCTTGTGCCGTGGGGAGGCCTTGGAGTTTGCAAAGCGTTGGAATGGGTCGCTCATTTCATCCGGCGTGGGCTGCTCCTCCAGATCCAGCACACTTTCCCCCGGGGGAATCGCATGCCCGCACAGCCGCAGATATTGCGCCGCGATGGTACTCAACAGGCGGGAGGCGCCGTAGGCATCACTGAGCGCATGATAAAAATCGATGGAAATCCGGTTTTCATAGTAATAAACCCGGAAGAGGAAACGGTTGTTCTCCTTCCAGTTCACACGGTGGCAGGGGTTTTGAATATCTGGCTGCACCGGCGGGGCCGGGCTGTCATTTTGCTCCAGATAATGCCAAAAGAAGCCCCTGCGCATCCGAACGTTAAAGCATGGGAAGCGCGGGAGCACCATAACAACAGCCTGCTCCAACACTGTGGGATCAATCTTCTCCCGCAGCACGACGGAGAGGCGAAAAATATTGGACCATCTCTGCGTATTCTGACCCGGAAAAATTTTGGCTGCATTATCAAGCCTGTACCATTCGCGTGGCTTGAACAGCCCTTTTGTCTGCGCCATAGCGGACACCTCGCAGCAAAAGATGCGCCGGCCTGAGGCCAGGCTGCTTAGGTGTTTTTATCCACCTGATGAAATTGCTTGAGATTGCCGGATTTCTGCCGGCGGCGGGCAAGCTCCTGCGTGATATCCCTCACCTCTATGCCCTCGTTTGCCATGAGCACCAAAAGGTGAAACAGCAGGTCTCCAATCTCGGCGACAGTATCCGCCTTCACGCCGTTTTTCGCGGCGATGATCGTTTCGCCGGATTCTTCCGCCACCTTTTTTAAAATTTTATCCGTGCCCTTTTCAAAAAGGTAGCAGGTGTAGGAGCCCTCCTGCGGGTTGGAGCGACGGTCAAGGATCACGTTATATAATTCCTGAAAAACATCCTGCATGGGTTATGCTTCCTCCCAGATGGTTTTAAAAAAACAGCTATGGCTACCCGTGTGGCAGGCAGGGCCTATCTGATGCACGGTAATCAGCAGCGTATCGTCATCACAATCCGCACGGATGGAAAGCACCTTCTGCGTGTGGCCGGAGGTTTCCCCCTTATTCCACAGCTTTTGGCGCGACCGGCTGTAAAACCAAGTATACCCCGTTTCCATCGTTTTGGCAAGGGATTCCCGGTTCATATAAGCGAGCATCAGCACTTCGTTCGTGCCCTCTTCTACGATGATCGCCGGAATCAGGTCCGCTTTGGCAAAATAGCTTGATAAATCCATAAAAGCATCCTCCTTACGCGCACCCATTACCGGGCCGCCGCCTCAATCGCCGCGCGCAGGGAAAGCGTCCCCTTATAAATGGAGCGTCCACAGATCACGCCATAAAGGCCTCGATCCCGCAGGGCGGTAATATCGCCGAGATCCGTTATTCCACCGCTTGCGACGATATCACACGATACCGCCTGCTGGATACGGGCCAGCTGCCCAAGGCTGGGGCCGGAAAGCATACCGTCGCGCGCGATATCCGTGCAGATCAGGCACTGCACGCCGGCCTCCTCCATGCGTTTTGCGAGCTCCACATCACTGACCGTGCTTGTCTCCACCCAGCCCCCGGCAGCTACCATACCGTCGCGCGCATCGATGCCTACGGCAATCCTTTCCCCATATTCCGCCACAGCCTGGCGGACAAGCGACGCATCCCGTAGAGCGGCGGAGCCAAGGATCACACGAGATATCCCATTTTCCAGGTAAAATGCGATATCCGCCATGGAGCGGATGCCCCCGCCGACCTCCACCTTGAGGCTGCTCTCCCGCGCGACACTAAGAAAAATATCGGTGTTTTTGCGCGCTCCCTCCACAGCGCCGTCCAGATCGACCATGTGCACCCAGGAGGCGCCCTCCTCCTGAAAGCGCCTTGCCGCCTCCAGCGCGCTGGGAGCCACCTGCTCGGCAGTGGACATCTCCCCACGGTAAAGCCGCACACAGGCCCCATTTTTGATATCGATTGCGGGAAAAATCAACATATGATAAACCCCTTTTCCTGATTTCAGCATCTACACATCAGCGTTCAGCCCCTATTCCGGCCGCTATCTGAAAGCAGGCGTCCGCCTATTCCAGCGTTCCCTTGGTGGAGAGCGTTCCCGCACCCGTTTTTGCCACTGCCTGACGCAGCGCATGCCCCGCCGCCTTGAACAGCGCCTCAATCTGATGGTGAGAGTTGCCGCCGTAGGGCACATTCAGGTGCAGTGTGATTCCTGCGTTCATAGCAAACGCGCGGAAAAATTCCCCGCACATACAGGTATCAAACCCGCCGACACGCTCCTCCGGGAAGCTCGCGTTGAAAACGAGATACGGCCGCCCGCTGACATCCACCGCCGCAGAGGCGAGCGTTTCATCCATCGGGAGCAGGAAGCTGCCATAGCGCGCGATGCCGCTCTTATCGCCGAGCGCCTCGCAGAAGGCACGCCCCAGCACAATGCCGGTATCCTCAATCGTGTGGTGGCAATCCACATCCAGATCCCCCTGCACCTCGGCCTCCAGCCCAAGGCCGCCATGCATGGCAAAGGCCGTCAACATATGGTCAAAAAAGCCGATGCCCGTATGGATAGCAATCTCCCCGCCATCCAAATCAAGCCGGATGGTCACGTGCGTCTCTTTCGTGCAGCGCACCTGCTCGGAACTCCGCATATTCACGCTCACCCTTTCTCTGTATAAAAGGCACGGACTGCGCCCGCCACCTTTTCGTTCTCATGGTTGCGCCCAGCCGTCACCCGCAGGTATTCGCCCATGTGGCGCACAATGATCCCCTGCCGCTTCAGCGCGTCAAAGAGCTCGCCTGCCCGCTCGCATTTTGCCCAGACAAAATTGGTAACCGGGCGAACCGTTTTCACCTTCGTGGGGAACTCTGAAGAAATCGCCTGAAATAGGGCGTACAGCGATTCCCGCGCTTCAATCAGCCGCTCGATATTATGCCGGAGCTGCTCCGGGTGGGAGAATGCAACACAGCCAAGCGCCTGTGAAACAGAATTGACGTTGTAGGGGGATTTCACACTGCGGATTACGCGCGTCAGCGTTTCATTTGCAACGGCGAAGCCCAGCCGGATGCCCGCAAGGCCGATGGCCTTCGAGCAGGTTCGTAGAATGACGAGGTTATCATACTGCGTAACCTCCTCCAGCAGGGATTGATCCCAGAAATCCATATACGCCTCATCCAGCACGACGAGCGCATCTGTCCCACGGATGATTTTGCGGGCGCCCTCCGCCGGCAGCCCCACAGAGGTCGGGTTACAGGGGTTGGAAAAGACGATCATCCGCACCCCTTCCCGCTTTGCCGTCTCGATCACCTGCTGTGGATCGATGGTAAAATCCGCGTTCTTCTGCATGGTGATGCATGGGCATTCGACAATGCTGGTATAAAACCGGTACATTGAAAAATCAGGCGCAAGGGTGAGCACCTTATCCCCCTTTTGCAGGAATGCATTCATAAGGATGGAGATCAGCTCATCCGAGCCATCGCCTGCGGTGACAAGCTTGGGCGAAATTCCATAGAAGGAGGCAAACAGGGCGCACACCCTTTCGGCATAGGGATCCGGGTAGCGGTTAAGCGCAGCCTGGGCCAAGGCCTGGCCCATTTCCGCGCGTATCTCGTCGGGAAAAACAAGATAGGATTCATTTGCATCCAACCGGATGGGGTATTCCCCACAGATTGGGTCATAAGGGGTCAGCGTTTTGATTTTATCATTCAGTGCAAACGCCACAGCTAAAACCTCACTTTAATGGAATTCGCATGGGCGGTCAAGCCCTCTGTTTCTGCGAGCTTGACGATATCCTCTTTCGCCTCGCGCAAGGCATTCTCCGTATAGTAAATAAAGCTTGATTTTTTTACAAAGCTATCCACGCCAAGCGGGGAGAAGAAGCGCGCCGTCCCACTCGTGGGCAAAACATGGTTCGGCCCTGCGTAATAATCGCCCAGCGGCTCCGGCGAATAGTTGCCGAGGAAGACGGAGCCGGCGTTATCGATCCTGCCGATATACTCCATGGGATTGGCCACGCACAGTTCCAGGTGCTCAGGCGCCAGGTCGTTGGCAAAGCCGACCGCCTCCTCCAGCGTGCGGCAGACGATGATTGCGCCGTAATCCAACAGGGATTGCTCGATGATCTTCCGGCGGGAAAGTGAGCGCACCTGCTCTTTGAGCGCCGCGACTGTCTCCCGGGCAATGCGTTCGCTGGTGGTCAACAGGATGGCGGAGGCCAGCACGTCATGCTCTGCCTGCGACATCAGGTCAGCCGCGAGGAAGGAGGGCTTCGCCGTTTCATCCGCAACGATGAGGATTTCACTCGGCCCTGCAACCATATCGATATCCACCGTGCCGTAAAGCAGCCGCTTCGCCGTAGCGACATAAATGTTGCCTGGACCAACGATTTTATCCACACGCGGCACCGTCTCCGTGCCGTAGGCAAGCGCCGCTACCGCCTGCGCACCGCCCATGAGATAGATTCGGTCAACGCCCGCCACTGCTGCTGCGGCAAGGATATCCGGGTTGGCGCTCCCATCCTTTGCTGGGGGCGTGACCATGATCAATTCTTCTACGCCGGCGATTTTCGCAGGGATCGCATTCATCAGCACGGAAGAGGGATAGGCCGCTGTGCCGCCCGGCACATACAGGCCGACACGTTTGAGCCCACGCACCCGTTGGCCAAGGATCACGCCGTTCTCCAGCGTATTGACAAAGCTCTGCCGCTTTTGCCGCTCATGAAAATCGCGGATATTGGCCGCCGCCTGATAGAGCGCATAAACGAACTGGGAATCGCAGGCTTCCAACGCCGACTCCATTTCCGCACGCTCAATGAGCGGCCGCTCCGGGATATGCCCGTCAAACTGAAGGGTATAGTTCGCCACTGCTCGGTCGCCGTTTTGCCGGACGTTGTCCAAAATAGCGGTCACAGCGGCGGTCACCTTGCGGTCAACCGCCCCGCTGCGCGCCTTCAGCTGATGGAGGAGCTTTTGCTCCGCCTGCCCGTCAGCATAGGTAATCGGGATCATTGCAATGCCTCCTTTGCCTGCTCCATCTGAGCAAGGAACGTTTCAATCTCTTCACGGCGCAGCTTCATGCTCGCCATATTGACGATCACGCGCGCAGAAACCGGCATGATCTCCTCAATCACTTCCAGCCCGTTTTCCCGCAGCGTTGTGCCCGTTTCCACAATATCGACGATCGCATCTGAAAGCCCGAGCAACGGCGCGAGCTCCACAGAGCCCTCAATTTTGATGATCTGCACATCCATGCCCTTCGATTCAAAATAGGCGCGAGCCACCTTGGGGTATTTCGTTGCAATACGCTTAACGTTATGGCCACCAAAAAAATTCTGACCCTCCGGCCCTGCCAGCGCAAAACGGCAGCAGCCAAAGCCGAGATCCATCACCTCATAAAAGCTCGTGCCATTCTCTACAATGGTATCCTTGCCGACAATGCCGACATCGCATACACCATGCTCGATATAGGTGATTACGTCCGCCGCCTTTGCCAGCACTGCCTCATATGGGCCAACGGGCAGAATCAGCTTTCTCCCTTTTTCGATCAGGGCGGTGCAATCAAGCCCCATTTTGGTGAAGAGCTGCACGCTCATTTTTTCAAGCCTGCCCTTCGTCAGGGCGATCCGGATTGGCCTCATTTCGCCGCGCCTCCCTTCGCATGGACGATGGGTATGATCTCCACGCTCTCCTCCTTGACGATATCCAGCCTGCCAATCCCCTTGCGGGCTGCATAATCTCGCGCCGCCCCGGCAGAATCGAGCACGCAATTTTCACACACAAGCCCCTGCTGGTTTAGCGCACGCGCATAGGAGAGCGCACGCACCTCGCAGCCATCCTGGCCGAATACCAGCACATCCGCCGCTTTCGGCGGCGCCGCATCGCCGCGGGCGCACATAGCCGCGGCCAGAGCGTCCACCTCCACACCGAAGCCGGTTGCCGGCAGCGGTAGGCCAAATTCACCCAGCAGGCCGTCATACCGCCCGCCGGAGAGCACGGTAACACCGGAGCCCTCAATATAGCCCCGAAAGACAACGCCCGTATAGTAATTTCCCCGGTGCACAAGGCCGAGGTCAATATGAATTTTACCCTGAAGCCCAAGCTGCATCAGCAGCCGGTAGAGCCGGCGCAGATCGTCCAACGGTCCCTGCGCCTCTGGCTCCCCATAAAGAGCAGCAGCTTCCTCCAGAACCTCTTCGCCGCCAAACAAGCGCGGCAGCCGGCGCACAGCACGAGCCGCCGCTGTATCGCCCGCTTGGTCAAGCGCATCGTTGAGCGCGGCGTAATTCTTCATCTCGATCAGGAGAGCGATCTCATTCCGCAGCTTCTCATCCACCTCCAGCGCTTGAAACAATGCACCGGAAAAGCCAGCGTGGCCGATCTCAATGCGGAAATCAGGCGCCCCGCACTGCTCGAGCGCATCCACAGCCGTGGTCAGGATTTCGAGATCTGCCCGCAGGCCTGAAGCGCCGATGAGCTCAATGCCGCTCTGCGCCGTTTCATCCCGGCGACCGGTCAGGCCCGGATTACGGCGAAACACGTTCTGGGTGTAAAATAGCCGCAGGGGGATCGCCTCGCCCCGCAACCGTGTTGCCGCAATGCGCGCAATGGGCAGCGTGTTATCCGGCCGCAGCACCATCAGCCTACCACGCGCATCCGTCACGTTATAAAGCGTTTCCAGCGGCATGCCGGCGCTCTCACGGTCAAACACGTCAAAAAACTCCAGTGTCGGTGTGATCACACGGTTATAGCCCCTCGCTTTAAACAGGCTGGAAAGCCGGCTCTCCACCTCACGGCGCGCCGCGCACTCCTCAAACAATAGATCGCGCGTTCCCTCTGGCACTACCCGCTCATATCGTCTAATTGCCACCCATAACGGCCCCTTTCGCTTTAGCGTGATAGTATGATATCACGCTAAATATCAATCTGTCAACCCCTTTGCCTTGCTTTCTGCCGCTCGACCAGATGCTCCATATAATCCGGATAATATTCTAGTATTCTCTTCGGATAATCCTGAATCAAGCCGTTTTCCAAAATATCCTCAATTGTTTCACACAGCGTAGGCAAAGCTCCCTCCGGTGCCTCTGTGACCCACATGCGCAAAATTCCAATGGTACCGGAAACAATAAAATTGACGCGCGCGCGCAAATCCAGAGAGTTTTGATCTTGAAACAGGGTTTCCAGCGTGTGCAAGAATTCCTCCACAATTCGCACGCGCAGTTTCTCCAACAGCTGAGCGGAAGCCGTCCCGCTCAGGAGCATGGTATAATAGGATTTATCCATCTCTAGCCATTCTGAAATTTCCAAAAACAGTGTGATGGGCGGCGATGCCGGCAGTGGATTGAAATAATCATGGAACGTAGCCTGCACCTTATTGACAAACTCCTCCTCCATTTGCTCAAGCATATCATAGATATCCAAATAGTGCAGGTAGAATGTGCTTCGATTCACATCTGCCCTTTGTGTCAGCTCTTTGATGGATATCTGGCTAACATCTTTCTCGAGCATCAGCTCCACAAGCGCCATCTGCAAAAAATGCTGCGTCCGTTTCACACGCCGGTCTTTTGGATTCTCCTTTTCTGCCATCACACACTCTTCCCCTTTCGCAACGATTCTGCCTCCCGTGTCTACTACCAAACAAAATCGATTAAATTGACGCGTGACATTGATCGCGAAACTATTATAATAAAAGCAGATAAAATATTCAACACACTGTTTGATAAAAAATACATTGGGCCCATTTGTATATTATTGCGCAGCGAATACCCTAAATTTTTTTGCAAACCAGATGAAAAGTAGAAAAACAATCAGAATGGAGGAAGTTGCTTACATCATGAAAAAAAATCGATTCAAGCGGTTCCTGTCCGTCTTTTTGGCGGTTATGATGCTGTCCGGCCCGATGGGTGCAGCTGCATTTTCAGGCAGCGACGCGATCACCTTTGACACCGGGGCGTACACCATTACAAAAATCAGCAATCCGGAACGCGGCAGCGGCGAAGTGGACGGCTTTCTGCCTGGTGGAGATCGTATGAATTCCTACCCCTGGTCCATGGGGCAGACGGAGGATTACATCTTTATCGGCGGTAACCGCAACATCCTGCTCAGCGCGGCCATGGCAGACACGGACACGTTCTCCAAATTCACGCCTTTACTGGACCTAATCAGTCAGGGGGAGCTGCCCCCATTGGATTTTTCTGACAATGCGGCCCGGCTCTTTATGGTTGATAAAAAAACCAACGAGATTAAGCTGGCCTACCAATCTGAGCTGGAAAATGGCCAGCCGCTCGACACTGGCTACCGCAGCGCCAACGCTACGTTCACCCCCGAGGGTAGCGATTCCGAGAGCTATTTCTTTGGCTCCACAGGGCGCAACTGCACCCGTATTCTCCGTATCGACAAAGGCTTTGACCCAGACCAAGGGGACAAGCCCACAGAGGTTCTCCGCATAGACGGGCGCAGCACCATCCGCGCCATGACGGTGCATGAAAACGAACTCGTATTTGGCGTTTCTACGCCCGACCGCGGGCCAGTTGTCTATGCTAGCCCCAACCCGACAGGAGCAGAAGCGTGGACGCAAATCGGCTCAGCAGAAGACTTTGACAATTATGCCGGCACGGAGGATGTGCTTGCGAACGGCTTTATCTGCGATATGATCAGCTTCAATGGCAGCATTTATGTTGGCATCAGCAATTCGCAGCCGGAGCAGAGTGATTCCGGATTTATGGTCTATAAGGCGACCCAGATTGGTATAGGCCAGCCCGGCGCCAACGAGGCAGGCTGGAAGTGGGAGGCAATTGTTGCAGACAATACGGGCCGCTATGTAAAAGGCATGGGTAATATGATTGCTGTTATGCCGACCTTTTGCAAATATACGGCGGCCGACGGCGAAGAATATGTTTATGTCGGCACGACCTCTGACCCCTTCACCGCAATTTTTGACATGCTCAATGGCAAATTTGACATGATGTATAACGTCCTGCAAAACCCGATTGAGCTTTACCGTTTTGATAAGAATGATAACTGGGAGCTTGTGCTCGGTACGCCGGATAGGCACCTTTATTTTAACGAAAAGCTTGGCAACCTCTATGCCGGCTTTGATAATGATCCGGATAAAAACCTCAGCTGCGAGCAATATGCCTGGGCCCTCAAGGAATATAACGGCAAGCTGTTTATTGGCACGTTTGACGCCGCAACCCTGCTCAAATATGTAACCATTGGCGTGGATAACGAAAAGCTTAACGGCATGTTCCAAATGGACGAGGCAGAGAAAGAGCAGACCATCTCGAACGTGCTTGATGCAGTCAACGCTCTTTTGGCAGGTACCGGAAATGATTCACTTGGCAAAGCACAAACCTTTTTGCTCAGGGCGCTCCTGCTCTCTGTGATCAATTATTTCGCGGATAAGGATGTTGAGCAGATCAGCAATAACCTGCAATCCGTTATGGTAACGGCAGGCAAAAAATTTGATCGCGTGCTGGATCTTATCAGCCTGCTTCTACCGGAGCAGAATGCGCGCCAGCTCCTTGAGGATTCCGCTTTAGGTAGTCTCTATAAATATGTTTCCATCTTTAACGTTGTAGCGGCCGATGAGCGTGGCGCAGGGTTGTATGCAACAGAGGATGGAACCAATTTTGAAACGATCAATCTTGACGGCTTCCATGATGAATACAACTGGGGCATTCGTAACTTCCTGCCGACAGAAAACGGTTTGTATATCGGCATGGCGAATCCCTTCTACGGTGGCCAGCTCTGGCTGCTGACAGAAAATGAGGAGCCAGCTGGGGAGCAACCGCAGGCGCCTGATTCTATCCTTTCATTTTTCCTCCGGCTTGTCAAAAACTTCTTTGCACTGATGGACAAGCTCTTCTTCTGACAACGCGACCGGGTGCTTTTCTCTCCCCCTTTCTCAGCGCCCGGCGATTCATAAACCCCATCCGATAAGGAGAAAACCGCAGGCTGTATCGCCCGCGGTTTTCTTCTTTTTGCAATCGATTGAAAAATAAGACTTTTGCACTCCGTTTTTCAGCCAATAAACGATTGCCAAGCCTTTATATGCCGTACTCCGCCTGACCGGGAAAAATGATCCGGCTGAGCTCTGCAAAGCATGCATCAAACGGGTTTGCACTGTCGATCACATATTCGCCCTCCATAGGGCCAATATCCGCTTGCTGGTAATGCGCTAACACATGCTCCAGGGAATGGAACGATTCATGCGGCAGCGGATTTTTCAACCGTTCCAGATGCCGCTGCCGCCACACTTTCTCATCGCTGCAATCAAGAAAAAAGCGAAACACCTTGTTCTGCTTAAAATCCAGCCTGCTCAGAAAAAACGCCGCATTGCCCCGGTCACCAAGGGCCAGGTCCACAATGAAATCCGCGCCCAGGTTGAGATTTGTTTGCAGGATGCGGCAGAGGATATCATAGCATACGGCATCTCTGGCGGCCCGGTCCGGCAAGTACCCTTGTACACTGATGCCAATATCATCCTTGCGAAAAACAGGGATCTCCAGCTTTTGAGCCAGCCAGTTGGTCAGCGTAGTTTTACCAGTAGCCGCCTTGCCGCGAAACAGATAAACAGTGCCCATAGAAACCTCCCTTTTACTGCTTTTTCATCAGCTTCCATCCATCTCACAGCCACCGTGTGGACAGGGCTTCAACCAAACAAGCTCATCTGGCTGCTCTCCGGCAGTCCCTCAAGCGCTCCCGCCTCGCTCAGCATTGTGATCACGCTGCTGGAGACGCCGGAGCGGTTGCGCAGGTCGTCGCGGGAAATAAACGGCCCCTGGCCATCCTCCCGCGCAGCAGCCAAGCCTCTGGCCGCGCTCTCCCCCGTCCCCTTGAGGGCAAGGAAGGGCAGGCGGATCTTGCCTTCTTCAATCTGATAAACCGTCGCATCGGATTTGTAGAGATCGACAGGCAAAAACGCGATCCCACGTGCGAGCATCTCATTGACAATCTGCAAAATGGTGAGCTGATCCTCTTCCTTCGCGGAGGCATCCTTGCCCTTTGCCATCAGCTCGTCCATCTTGCGCTTGACCGCCGCGCGGCCAGCCACAGCCGACACTGCATCCAAATCACCGCCGCGCACTGTCAGCAGCGCGGCATAATACTCCAGCGGCCGGTAAATCTTATACCATCCCAGCCGCAGTGCGGCACTGACATAAGCCGCAGCGTGCGCCTTGGGGAACATGTATTTGATCTTCAGGCAGGATTCGATATACCACTCCGGCACATGGTTCTCCCGCATAGCCTGCTTGTGCTCGTCTGTGAGCAGCTTGGGCGCCTTGCCCTTACGGACGATCTCCATGATTTTAAACGCCATACCTGGCTCTACGCCCTTGTGCATAAGGTAGGTCATAATGCTGTCGCGCGTACCAATCACCTCTGAAATCGTGCAGGTGCCGTTTTTGATCAGATCCTGCGCGTTGCCGAGCCATACGTCCGTGCCGTGCGATAGGCCGGAAATCTGCAAAAGGTCGGAAAAGGTTTTGGGCTTTGCCTCCATGAGCATACCGCAGACGAAATTCGTGCCCATCTCCGGAATAGAGAGCGTGCCCGTCGGCCAGCCGATCTCCTCCGCAGTAACGCCGAGCGGCTCCGGGCTGGTGCACAATTCAATAATCTTGCGGTCGCATATATCCACATCCATCACGGGGATGCCCGTCATATCTTCCAGATGCTTATAGAGGGTTGGCACATCATGCCCGAGCTCATCCAGCTTGAGTAACGTGTCATGCAGCGCGTGGAAGTCAAAATGTGTGGTAACGGAGCCCTTATCTGCATCGTCCGCAGGGTGCTGGACAGGGGTAAATTCATACACCTCGTGGTCATTCGGCACAACGACCATACCGCCCGGGTGCTGCCCGGTGGTCCGCTTGACGCCGGTGCAGCCACGCGCGAGTCGCTCTTCCTCCGCCTTATGCAGGACGATCCCGCGCTCCTCTGTATATTTTTTCACAAAGCCGTAGGCCGTTTTTTCCGCCACCGTGGAAATAGTGCCCGCCTTAAACACGTTTTGCGGGCCAAACAACTCCTCTGTGTAGCGGTGGGACTGGGATTGAAATTCACCGGAAAAATTCAGGTCAATATCCGGCTCCTTATCGCCATCGAACCCAAGAAAGGTTTCAAACGGAATTTCATGCCCATCGCGCTTCATGGGGATCCCACAATGCGGGCAATCCTTGGGCGGTAGATCATAGCCGGAGCCAACGGAGCCGTCAGTAAAGAACTCGCTATGGCAGCATTTCGGGCAAACATAGTGCGGCGCAAGGGGGTTAACCTCGGAGATACCGGCCATCGTCGCCACAAATGACGAGCCAACGGAGCCACGCGAGCCAACGTGATAACCATGATCCTCCGAGTTTTTCACCAACTTCTGCGCGATGATGTAGAGGACGGCAAAGCCGTGCTCTATAATCGATTCCAGCTCACGTGTGAGCCGGTCCGCCACATATTGCGGCACTGGATCGCCATAGATTTTTTTGCAATTTGTCCAGCAGATTTCGCGCAGTTCTTCCTTCGCGCCAGGGATATTCGGCGGGAAGTTCCCCTCCGGGAAGGGACGTATGACCTCCACCATATCCGCAATTTTATTCGGGTTTTCCACTACTACCTCATAGGCCCGCTCGCCAAGATAAGCGAATTCATCGATCATCTCCTGCGTGGTGCGCAGGTAGAGAGGAGCCTGGTTATCCGCATCGGAAAAGCCCTGCCCCGCCATCAGAATGCGGCGGAAGATTTCGTCCCCCGGGTCAAGAAAATGCACGTCGCAGGTGGCGACAACCAGCTTGCCCAGCTCATCGCCGAGCTTGAGGATCGTCCGGTTGATCTCCTCCAGCTGGCGTTCCGAGCTAACCCGGCCCTCCCGCACAAGGAAAGCATTGTTGCCGTTTGGCTGAATCTCTAGATAATCGTAAAACGAAGCAATCCGCTTAAGCTCATCCCAAGGCCGCCCATCGAGCACAGCCCGATAGAGCTCGCCCGCCTCGCACGCGCTGCCAATGAGCAGCCCCTCGCGGTATTTGATGAGCTCGCTTTTAGGAATACGCGGCTGGCGGTAAAAATACTGCAAATGGGACATTGAAATTAGCCGGTATAAATTTTTTAACCCCGTAAGGTTCTTCACCAGAATAATTTGATGATAGGAGCGAAGCTTCTTCGGGTCAACCTCCGAAAGCGCGGTGTTCAGCCGGCCAATGGAGTCAAGTTCCCCCATTTTGCGCGCTTCTTCGAGCAGGATCACAAAGATATCCGCCAGGATTTTCGCATCGTCGCAGGCGCGGTGATGGTTAAAATCCTCCAGCTTCAGGTATTTTGCGACTGTATCCAGCTTATAGTTTTTCAGGCCCTTTAAGAGCGAGCGGCTCATGGGCACCGTATCGATGCTGGTATAACCATACTCCATGCCGTGGCGCGCGCAGACCGCGCGGATAAACCCGGTGTCAAAGGGTGCGTTATGCGCCACTAGTGTGGCCGCCTCGCCGCAAAAATCAAAAAACGCGCGCACGGCTGACGCTTCATCCGGCGCGCCTGCCACCATTTCATCTGTGATACCGGTCAGCTCGGTGATACGCGCGGGAATGGGCATTTCCGGATCGGCAAAGGTATTAAAGATATCCAGCACCTTTCCGCCCTTCACACGCACTGCGCCGATTTCTGTGATGCGGTCCTCCTGCGCATTGAAGCCGGTAGTCTCAATATCAAATACGATAAATTCGCCGTCAAACGGTGTATCCTCGCGGCCGGTAACAATCGGCACCATATCGTTGACGAAATAGGCCTCCACACCGTAGAGGACCTTGATGCCCGTGGCCGCAGCTGTATTCATCGCCTCCGGAAAGGCCTGCGCCACGCCGTGATCCGTCACTGCAACCGCCTTATGCCCCCACTCGGCGGCGCGCTTGATGAGCGCCGAACAGTCGGACACGCCGTCCATCGCGCTCATCTTGGTGTGCAGATGGAGCTCCACACGCTTGACGGGCGCATCATCTATCTTCTTCGCCTTTTGTACGCTCATGATGGAGAGCGGACGGATCGCATAATCACGGAAGTATTTATCATAGCTGACGCTGCCGCGCACGAGCACCGTCATTCCATCCCGGATGGATTGATCCACCTTTGCCGCAGTTTCCTTCTCCTCAAAAATTTTGACGGTGTAGGAGCTGGTATAATCCGTAATGTGGAAGGAGATGATAAGGCTCCTGCCATCGCGCGTCTCTTTGGATTCATAGCCGAACACATCGCCCCAGACGGTGACCGTCCCATCCTCCGGGTTGAGTTCACGGATTGGTACTGGCCTGTTGCGAATCGGGCGGCCGAGGATTTCACGCGCGGTTTCCAGATAAAGCGGCAGGCCTTCATACATCTTGTGCTCTCCCTGCCGCTTATCCCCTTCGGCTTTCCGCTTGGCTGCCTCATGCTCCGCCCTCTGCTGCGCATCCGCCTGCTCCTGCATCTTCACAAAGGCAGGCGCCTCCGGGGTGACGGTCATTTCGCCATCAAACCGGATTTCTACCGCAACGCCGAAGCGCTTTTGCACCAGTGCGCGTAAAAATGCGTCGCCCCCCGTCTCATGCAGGATATCTGCGCCGCCGTGCGTCAGGGTAATGGTGAAAACTCCCTCCTCCAGCCGGGCTACCGCATCGTTTAAAAAGCCGTTGGCCGCAGCGTTTTCCCGCCGCAGCGCCCGCACCATATGTGGAAAATACGCTGCTGAAAACGCCGCCTGCGGAAAGTGGGGCACAAGCGCCACAGATTGCATCCGCAGCAGCGTGCGGATGGAGCGCTGCACCGATTCCAGCGCCTCCTCCGAAAAAACGGCGTCAAACGCGACCTCCATCTCCAGCGTGCGCGCTTCCCGCCCGATAACAACAGACAGAACCTGCCCGTCGGGCAAATCCTGCCTGATATGCTCCTCTATGTAATCCCCAAACAGGGTCAAAAAACGATCCTTCCCCATGTTGACTCCCTATACGCTCCTAGATTTATCCAATTTGTATCACAGTTTTGCGATCTCACGCATCAGCTCATCCAGGATCTGATCCTCCGGCACCTTGCGGATGATTTCGCCCTTTTTAAACAGCAGGCCGCAGCCATCGCCGCCCGCGACGCCGATATCCGCCTCGCGCGCCTCGCCCGGCCCGTTGACCGCGCACCCCATCACCGCCACCTTGATTGGCTTATGGCAATCCCGCAGACGCTCCTCCACCTGAGCGGCCAGACTGATCAGATCGATCTTTGTCCGCCCGCAGGTCGGGCAGGAAACCAGGGTAGGCGCATCCGTTTTCAGCCCCACCGCCTTGAGGATATCAAAGCCTGCATACACTTCGTTAACTGGCGCATCCGTCAGCGAAACACGGATCGTATCGCCGATGCCGTGCAATAGCAGTGAACCGATACCGGCGCTCGACTTGATCAGCCCCATGCGCGCAGTGCCCGCCTCCGTCACACCAAGATGCAGTGGGTAATCGCACTGCGCTGCAACGGTCTCGTAAGCCTCTACCATCCGTTGCACGTCCGAGGATTTGATGGAGATCACAATATCCTGAAAATCACATTTTTCCAGCAGCCGCACATGGTACATCGCACTCTCCGCCAGCGCCTGCGCTGTGGGGGCGCCGTATTTTGCGAGGATTTCTTTTTCCAGCGAGCCGCTGTTGACGCCGATGCGGATCGGTATCCCCTTCGCCCGGCAGGCGTCCGCCACCGCTCTTACCCGCTCATCTGAGCCGATATTACCGGGGTTGATGCGGATCTTATCCACCCCCGCCTCTATGCAGGCAAGGGCGATGCGGTAATCAAAATGGATATCCGCCACAATGGGGGCGGGTACGGCCTGCTTCAGGGCAGGGATAAGCCGCACAGCTTCCAAATCCGGCACTGCGGCGCGGATAATCTCACAGCCCGCCTCGTAGAGCGCCTTGGCCTGGCGCACATTTCCTTCCACATCATGCGCAGGCACATTCAGCATCGATTGCACGCTCACTGGCGCGCCACCGCCAATCTGCACGCCGCCGGCGAAAACAGCCCGACTCTTCCTTCTCTCCATCCAAGCACTTCCTTTCTCCCGGAGGGGAGCTTCTCCCTCATCCACCGCGGATCAACCGCAGGATGTCGTTAAACGTAACCACCGCAATCAACGCAAATAGCAGCACCAAGCCGATTGCGTGGATCATACCCTCCCTTTTAGGATTCACAGGCTTCCGCCGGATCCCCTCAATGATGAGGAACAGCAGCCGCCCACCATCCAACCCCGGGATGGGGAGGAGGTTGAACACACCAATATTGACCGTGATAAACGCCATCAGCGAAAGCGCATTGAGGAAGCCGCCGGAGGTAGTCGCCTCGGCAATCACACTCACCGTGCCGACCGGCCCTGCAAGATCGCTCAGGCCAAAATGGCCTGTCAGCAAGTCAAACAGGCTCAGCCAAACCAGCCGCGCCATGGAGGCGGTTTCCAAAACAGAGGTTTTCACCACATTCCAAAAGGAGGGCGGCTCACCGATGATGATAAAATCAAAGGTAATCACCGTCTGCCCATCTACCTGCTGTGTGGCAAACTGCACATTTTTCAAATCGACCGTTTTTCCATCGCGCTCGACGGTGAAATCAATCACACCATCCTGATCGCGCGCCATAAGAAAGCTGATATCGCGATCCGACCAGACAGAGGTGCCGTTGATGCGAGTGATCACATCGCCTGCCTGCAAGCCAGAGGCCTGGCTGGCAGCATTCTTATGGAAGCCTGCAATCTGCGTTGTGCCAACCAACTCCTGCTGCGTGAGTAAAACTGAAACAAGCGCAAGGCCCAACAGGATATTCATCACCGCGCCTGCAACCACGACGAGGAAGCGCTTCCACACGGGCTTTTTGTTAAACGCCCGTGCATCCTCGCTCGCCTCATCCTCGCCCTCCATCTGGACATAGCCGCCCATGGGAATCAGCCGGAGGGAATACTGGGTTTCCCCTTTGCCAAAGCTAAAAAGCTTTGGCCCCATGCCAATGGCAAACTCATTGACCCGAATGCCAGACAGTTTCGCCACCGTAAAATGCCCCAGCTCGTGGATAAAAATGACCACGCCAAAAAAGAAAATAGCGGCCAAAATCGGCCACACCGTGCCCCAGATAGAGCTCGCGCTCAACAATTGAATTGAAATAAGGCTCACCTCTTCAGGGGTATCCCTACCCCATTACGTTTTGCCGCACAAAATCACGCGCACGTTCCCCCGCCTCGCGGATATCCGCAAGCGTATACACCGGGCGATCCGGCGCCTGCTCCATTGCCGCCTCAACCAGCTCCCCAATCTCCAGAAAGCGCAGCTTGCCCTCCCGGAAGAGACGGTTCGCCTCCTCATTCGCCGCATTGGCTGCCGCTGGAAACACACCGCCACGGGAGATCGCCCTGCGGCAAACGCCGATTAGCGGGAACGCCTCCTCATCCGGCGCAGCAAAGTGCAGCGTACCGAACTGTGCAAGGCTCAGCTGCCCTACCGGGGACGGATGCCGGGCTGGATAGGTCAGCGCATATTGGATCGGGATGCGCATATCCGGCACGCCGAGCTGAGCGAGCACGGAATTGTCCGCAAACTCAATGAGCGAGTGCACCACGCTCTCCCGATGGACAACGATATCCACCCGCTCCGGCGGCATGGAGAAGAGCCACACCGCTTCGATCAATTCCAGGCCCTTATTCATCATCGTGGCGGAATCAATCGTGATCTTGGCCCCCATGCTCCAGTTCGGGTGCCGGAGCGCCTGCTCCACCGTTACATCGCGCAGCTGCTCTTTTGTCCACCCAAAGAACGGCCCGCCCGACGCGGTGAGGATGATGCGCTTGAGTGCATCCCGCTGCCCAGCCGGAGCGCCCTGCAGGCATTGAAAGATGGCGGAATGCTCGCTATCCACCGGCAAAATCCGCACGCCTTTCGCACGCGCCGCCTCCATGACCAACCTGCCGCCCGCAACAAGCGTCTCTTTATTGGCGAGCGCAATCTCACGGCCGGCTTCAATCGCAGCCAGCGTCGGCAGCAGCCCCGCCATGCCAACGATGGCGTTGAGCACCGTATCCACGCCCTCACAGCGCGCACATTCGATTACACCATCCATCCCGCTGAGAATCTTCGTGCCGGTATCCGCCACGCGGACACGCAAATCCGCCGCTGCGCGCTCCTCCACTACAGCGGCCAAAGCAGGCTGGAATTCCCGAATCTGCTCTTCCAGCACATCAATCCGGCTGTTGGCCGTGAGCGCGCGCACGGTAAAGCCGTTGAGCCGTGCGACATCCAGCGCCTGCGTCCCAATCGAACCAGTAGAGCCCAAAATGGATAAACGCTTATGCATTAGTATGCACCTGCCGTTCTAATTATATGAAAGCTATGACAGCATCGCCGCCAGCCGCACAATGAAATAAAGCACCGGCAGCACAAACAAGCAGCTATCAAACCGGTCCATCACACCGCCATGGGCAGGGATCAACCGGCCAAAATCCTTTACGCCGTAATTCCGCTTGATGACGGAGGCCGACAGATCGCCCAGCATGCTGATCACCGAAAGCGCCATCGTAATCAGAATCACCGCCCAATACGGCAACAGCAGCCGCTCTTTTACCACTGCGTTAAAAATAGCATACACCAGGAGATTCACCAACACAGCGCCCACAACACCGCCTACAGCACCCTCCCAGGATTTCTTGGGGCTAATCTTCGGCGTCATCTTATGCTTGCCGAATTTACTGCCTACAAAATAGGCAAACATATCCGTCACCCAAGCGCTGCTGATGCCGAACATCACAAACAACAGGCCGTCCGCCTTGGAATAGCTCTGCGGATAAACGGTGTAAATATCCCGCAACAGGATCATGCAGGAGAGCGAGAATGGAACGGCAATGGAGGCAAACAATGCAATCGCCACATGCTCAAACCGCGTAATCTCATATTGCGCGAGCATGAACAGCAGCAGCAGAATGCAATAGCCGATCGCGACCAGAGACGCCGGCAGCGAAACGCCGGCGGCGAGCAGAATGGGCAGCAGCGCCGCAAATGCAATGCTGACCCCCATCAAAAGCTTATTTTTCACCTGTGCCACACGCTCAATTTCAAACACGGCAACGCCTGCAAGCAGCGCCGGGAACAGTGCAAACACCGGTGTATAGATGCATAGGAGCATCACAATGAGAAAAACGACGACGCCCACGCCGGAAAGGATTCTTGTTTTCATAGCGTTGATCACATGCCTTTCATGAATCAGGCCCCATCACCCCAGAGCCTGCCCGCGCCCTCTCATGCGGAAAGCGCAGCCAAAGCCGCCGCACAGCAGCCACTCAAATCCCGCCAAACCGGCGGCTGCGCTGTTGATAGCTCTCCAGCGCCCGGTCAAAATCCGCTTGTGTAAAATCGGGCCACAGCACATCAGAATACCAAAACTCCGCATAGGCTGCCTGCCAAATCAAGAAATTGGAGAGCCGGTATTCCCCACTCGGACGGATAATCAGATCCGGATCCGGTTGCCCGGCTGTGTAAAGGCCGGCCTCAATATCTGCCAGCGTAAGCGCTTCGGGCGATTTTTCCCCCTGCTGGACCTGCCGCGCCAAGCGCTGCATGCTGTGCAACAGCTCCTGCCGCCCGCCATAATTTACAGCGATGTTGACAACTGTTTTCACCGCCTCCAGGCTCTCCTCCTGGGCCTGGCTCATCAGTGCGACGATATCCTGCGGCAGCCCCTCCCGGCTGCCGATAAAGCGGATGCGCATGCCGCGCTGCGCATTCTCCTGCTTGCGCTCCTCCGCCTCAAAGAGATACTCGCGCAAAAGCTCCATAATCGCGGTAATCTCTTGGGGCGGGCGCGCCCAGTTTTCCGTAGAAAAAGCGTAAAATGTGATATAACGAATGCCAATATCGTTGGCATATTCACAGATGCGGCGAAACACCCGCGCGCCCTCCTTATGCCCTTCCGAGCGATTCATGCCGCGCTGCTTCGCCCAACGGCCATTGCCGTCCATAATAATCCCCACATGCTGCGGAAGATTCTGCCGCTCCATCGCAGGCATTGCTTCACCGCCTTTCTGTCCGCAAGTGCTGCACAGACACATTTTCAGCCTAACAAAAATCAGCAAAAGCGCCAGCCCATTGCCCACCCCGGCGGCAAGCGCAACGTGTGCAGCGGGCGCCGCATGGCAAGGCTTTGCCAGCGTTTACGAAAATGCCATTCTGCGGGAAGGCAGGCTGCCGCCTGCCGCTCCCACCGAATGACAAACTACCGCAGCGCCGCCCCGAAAAGCCGCAGCGCTTTTCTCTGATCAGATTTCCATAATCTCTTTTTCTTTTTTGGCAGAAATCGCATCGATTTCCTTTGTGAATTTATCCGTAATTTTTTGCAGCTCGCTTTCTCCGTCCTTCAAATCATCCTCTGTGATGTCGGAGCTCTTTTTCATCGCTTTCAGCTTTTCAATGCAATCGCGGCGAATCGAGCGGATAGCGACCTTAGCCTCCTCCGCCGTTTTGCTCACCGTTTTTACCAAATCCTTACGGCGATCCTCCGTCAATGGGGGGAATACTAGGCGCAGCACACGGCCGTCATTCTGCGGGTTGATACCGAGATCCGAGGCCTGGATCGCCTTCTCAATCGGATGCAGGGTGGAGGCATCCCACGGCTGAATGGTTAAAATGCGTGCCTCCGCTACGGAGATTGCCGCCATCTGATTGATCGGCGTCGGCACGCCGTAGTAATCCACCTGGATTCTATCCAGCACAGAAGCGTTCGCACGGCCCGCGCGGATGGAATCATATTCGCTGTTTAGGGCGCGAATGGTCTTTTGCATACGCTCGTTCGCATTGTCGTATACCTGCTGCATCTCCATGGGGTTAGTCCTCCTTCACGATTGTACCGATATTTTTCCCCAGCACCGCATCTACGATATTGTGGGGGTCTTCAAGATTAAACACCAGAATGGGGATGTTGTTATCCTTGCAGAGGGAGGCTGCTGTGCTATCCATCACGTTCAGCCCCTTTTGCAGAATATCAAAATGGGAAAGCGTATCAAACTTGACGGCATCCTCAAATTTATGGGGATCCCGGTCATACACGCCGTCCACATTCGTCGCCTTAAAGATGATATCCGCATCAATCTCTGCGGCACGAAGGGCAGCCGCCGTATCCGTAGTAAAAAACGGGTTGCCCGTTCCGCAGCCAAAAATGACAACGCGCCCCTTTTCCAGATGGCGAATCGCCCGATTGCGAATATAGGGCTCGGCAATCTGCTGCATAGCGATCGCCGTCTGCACACGCACAGGGACCTCCAGCTGCTCCAGTGCGTCCGCCAGGGCGAGGGAATTCATCACCGTGGCAAGCATCCCCATATGATCCGCACGTGTGCGATCCATATCGCCGCTGGAGCGCCCGCGCCAGAAGTTGCCGCCGCCCACCACCAGACCGATTTCAACGCCCATATCAGAGCATTCCTTCACTGCGGAGCAAATTTTCTGCACCGTATCGAAATCGATGCCGTGGCCCTGCGGGCCCGCGAGCACCTCGCCGCTGAGCTTCAAGAGGATGCGCTTATAAACTGGCTGCATCGTAAAACCTCCAGTATTCATTTTTGAGGGGTCTTATTATGGTTTATTTTACTGCATTCGGCGCGCCGTGTAAAGAGCCAGATGCCAGATTTCGGAGACCGGCCATGCGTGCAGTGGCCGCCCAGTGCTGAAGCCCACTTTCCGCTCATCCGGCACCTGAGCCCTACAGCTCGGGCCCAGAGATTTGGAACAGCCGTTGTGCATTCTCCTTTGTGATGTGCAGCACCCGCTCCAGTGAAATCCCCCGCGCCTGCGCGATTTTTTCCGCCGTATGGGGAATCAGTGCCGACGAGTTGCGCTTGCCGCGAAACGGCACGGGCGTCATATAGGGAGCGTCCGTTTCGATCAGCAACCGGTCCTCCGGCACCCAGGCCGCCACCTCCACCGGCCGCCGCGCATTTTTAAAGGTCACTGCGCCGCCAAGGCCGATATACATGCCTAGCCCCACGAGATCCCGCGCCATCTCCACACTACCGGAGAAGCAGTGCATCACGCCGCGCGGCCGGTATTTCCGCAGAAGCGCCCACATATCCTCATGCGCCTCGCGGTCGTGCAGGATGACGGGAATATCGCGCTCCACGGCGATCTGGAGCTGCCGCTCAAGCAGTTCCCGCTGCACCTCGCGCGGCGCACCGTCATCATAGTGGTAATCCAGACCAATTTCGCCCAACGCAACGGCGCGCGGCTCCTCCAGCAGCGGCAGGAGCCGCGCGATATCCCCCGGCTCTACCCGGCCTGCCTCCTGCCCATGGATGCCAACTGCCGCCCAGATATAAGGGTAGCGTGCAGCCAATTCCAGTGCCCTTTGGGAGGAACGAATATCAATGCCGCAGTTGATCACGCCGCAGACCCCAGCTGCCGGCAGAGCGGCAAGCACCGCCTCGCGGTCACCATCAAAAGCACGGTCATCATAGTGCGCATGCGAATCAAAAATCGCATGCGTATACTGTTTCAATGGTTCCATTCCCTGTTGCCCTTTCTAAACGTTTATAAAGTGAGCACAAATCCAGCGCAATCCGAAAAACCTTCTGCCGATAATCCCGCTCCCAGCGGCCATAAATGGTCTCCGGCAGAATGATTTCCTCCGACTGGTCAAAAGGTCTCCGCCAGCATTTTCCTCCTCCTTCGCCTATTTCGGCACGATAAAACGCGAGCTTCCAACCCGATATCCATTTCATCACGGCATAAACAAACGGAGCGGCGCAATGCATCCTGCCCTGCGCCGCCCGATTTTCGCTTCCCTTAGCGAATTTTTGCCCCTGCCGGCATGTTATCTACAAAGAGCACCTTCACATCCTCCTTTGCGCAATCCGCCGCAAGGATCATGCCCTGGCTCTCCACACCGCAGAGCACCGCAGGCTTCAGGTTCGCCACCAGCACCACCTTATGCCCGATCAAATCCTCCGGCCTGTACCACTGCGCAATACCGGAAGCAACGGTGCGCGGCGTACCGCTGCCGTCATCCAACGTGAGCTTTAACAGCTTCTTTGCGCGCTTGACAGGCTCGCAATCCTTCACCTCGGCTACCCGCAGCTCAACCTTAGCAAAATCATCAATCGAGATCTGCGCAATGCCCTCCGGCTGCCGGGCCTGTTCCTTCGCCTCACGGGCCGCCTTCTGCTGCGCCTCCAACTCGGCAAGCTCCTTGGCGATATCAATACGCGGGAAGATGATCTCACCCTTCTGCACAGAGAAGCCCTCCGGCAGCAGGCCCCATTCGCCTGATTGCTCCCAGGTGAGCACATCCGCCGGTGCGCCAAGCTGCTGCTGAATCTTCGGCGCAGTGTGCGGCAGGAAGGGGGAGACGAGGATGGAGATGATGCGGATCGCCTCACACAGGTTATACATCACAGCCGCCAAGCGGGCGCGGTTTGCCTCATCCTTCGCGAGCACCCACGGGGCCGTTTCATCAATATATTTATTCGTCCGGGAGATCAGCGCCCAGAGCTCAGCCAGGGCGGAGGAGAACTGCATCTCATCCGCATAGGCCTCCACCTTGGCCTTTGTGGCGGTCGCCAATGCAATCAGGTCATCATCAACCTCCCCGGCTGTGCGTTCGGCCGGGATCGTGCCGCCAAAATATTTGTGAATCATTGCCACCGTGCGGGAAACGAGGTTGCCGAGATCGTTGGCCAGATCAGAATTAATGCGCGTGATGAGCGCTTCATTGGAAAACGTACCGTCTGAGCCAAACGGAATATCCCGCAGGAGGAAATAGCGGATAGCATCCACCCCGTAGCGCTCGCAGAGCACCACCGGATCGACAACGTTGCCCTTCGATTTGCTCATCTTACCGCCCTCCAGGATCAGCCAGCCGTGGCCGAGCACCTTTTTGGGCAGCGGCAGATTCAGCGCCATGAGCATCGCAGGCCAGATGATCGTGTGGAAGCGTACAATCTCTTTGCCGACCAGGTGGATATCCGCCGGCCAGTATTTCTGATAAAGGCTGTCATCCTCTGAGCCGTAGCCCAGGGCGGTGATATAGTTGGAGAGCGCATCTACCCACACATAGACGATGTGCTTCGGGTCAAACGTGACCGGCACGCCCCAGGTGAAGGAGGTGCGGGAAACGCACAGATCCTCCAAGCCGGGTTTAATAAAATTGTTGAGCATCTCGTTGCGGCGGGAGGCGGGCTCGAGGAACTCCGGATGCTCCTCAAAAAGCTGGATCAAGCGATCCTGATATTTTGAGAGGCGGAAGAAATACGCCTCCTCCGACGTGCGCTTGACCTCACGCCCGCAATCCGGGCACTTGCCATCCACAAGCTGCGTTTCCGTCCAGAAGGATTCGCAGGGCGTGCAGTACCAGCCTTCATATGCTCCTTTATAGATATCGCCCTGATCGTAGAGCTGCTTGAAAATTTTTTGGACAGCCTTTTCATGATAATCATCCGTCGTGCGGATAAATTTATCATAGGAGATATCCATCAGCTTCCACAGCTCTTTGATGCCGGCCACCACATGGTCGACATACTGCTTTGGTGTAATGCCGGCAGCCTTTGCTTTCTCCTCAATCTTCTGGCCGTGCTCATCCGTGCCGGTGAGGAACATCACGTCGTACCCCTGAATTCGTTTGTACCGCGCCATGGTATCCGCCATGACGGAACAGTAGGCATGGCCGATATGCAGGTTATCCGACGGATAGTAGATCGGCGTAGTGATATAAAACTTCTTTTTCCCTGTGTTGTCCATGAACGATTCCTCCCGAAAATTGAGGTATATGCAAAGCCATACGCAAAATGATTCTCCCTGTTATTATACCATCTATTTCATTCTTTTCAAGGCGTCGCCCGTTACTTTGCCGGTAAATCCAGCGCGCTGGAAAGCAGCCTCAGGTGATCCCCCTTTCAATATACGACAAGAATATGAGGAATGACGCTACAGCGGCAATCCTCCTCTGTTACTCCAAAACAGCTCCGCCGTATATTTCCCTCCATCCTGTTCAGACTATCGAGCGGTGGATCAAGCTCCAAAGCGCTTTTCCGCCGGCCATTTGCGCCTGTCGGGGAGAGGATGTTTTCAGGATGATACCGGTCTTTTTAGTAGGAGAGGAATCGGACGCAGCCATCCGGCTGCCGCTCTGCCGGGCTCTGGAGCGGCACGGCGGTGTGTTGCACATCTGCAATGGGCACGCTGCACAGTATGCCATCGGCCCCGCCCATTTCCTCCTTTATGAAACCAGTAGGCTGGATACCCTGCAAGCCGAAAGCGCTATCCTTGTTTTTAAAACACACCAGCCCAAATTTTGCCCTACCCTCACGCTTTCCAGCGGGGTAACCGCTATTTTGGAAACGGAGAATGAGATTGCCGCACGTAGACTTTTGCATACGGGCAACACTGCGCTGACCTGCGGCCTGACCGCGCGGGATACCCTGACGCTTTCGAGCATTTCCGATACGGAGCCCGTCGTCAGCATCCAGCGTACCGTCACCATGCTCAACGGCCGCACACTCGAGCCCTGTGAAAAGCGGGTGCGGTTGCATACGCCGCTCTCCGGCTACGCGCTTTTGAGCGTGTGCGCGACCCTTCTCCTGGCGGGGCAGGCTTCGGAGGGCGTGCTTGAGCTATAATGGCAAAGGTTAGGCCCTCCGGCGTGAAAACACAACGGTGTCTGCCGAGCTGCCGTGGCAGAAATGCCGTTGGTCCGGCGCCATTTTGACTGCTGCCTTCTCTCCTACAGCAGATCGTTTTCCCCGCCAAATGTCTAACCTCGAATCCTCACCCCCTGCCGGGCAGGCGAATACACTATACTGTACTCCATTTATCGAACAAAGTGAATACAGAACCGGTGCTTGAATTTTTGCTCCCCGAAATTCAAATCCGATGTTTATTTCTACCACAGCTTGTCAAAAATAAAACTGCGAACACAAATTCCGTTGGAGAGTGATGATAGGTGACCATCAGACGGGGAGATATTTACTACGCGGATCTGAGCCCGGTGGTAGGCTCCGAGCAGGGTGGCGTGCGTCCTGTGTTGATTGTGCAGAACGATGTGGGCAACCGGTTCAGCCCAACGGTGATCGCTGCAGCGATTACCAGCCAGAAATATAAGACAAACCTGCCCACGCATATCCAGGTGCACGCAAGCGACTGTGGCCTTGCCAAGGACTCTATCGTCCTGCTGGAGCAGGTTCGCACACTGGATAAACGCCGGCTGCGCGAACGCATGGGCAGCCTCGCGCCGGAGGATATGAATCGAATCAATCGCGCGCTATCCGTCAGCTTTGGGCTGGGTCCGCGGGAGCGCGAAACCAAGGCCGGGAATACATAAATTCCCGGCCTTAATCTACTGTCACCACGCCAGATCGAAGGCCTCAGGAGGTTTCTTCCGGAACCTGTAAGTGGTTCGGAGCTGCAAGCGTAGCAATAGGCCCAGGCGGCATTAGATGCCGCTAATTGCGTGCACGTGAGGGCACTTTTTGGCCCGGAGGGCAAAAAGCGAACCTTCCCGCCTGTTTGAAGCCGCGTGAGCGGCTGAGTTCGGGAAGCGTTCGCCGAACGCACTGTGGTGTGGCAAATTTAAATACCGCCGCCGCAGTGCCGTTTATCCACGTCCTTTTGCATCCTTTTCCGACGGGGAAAAGGATGGGCCCCCGCGGCCCGAGCGGGAAATATCGTCGATTTTATGGTGAGTGGCGGCCAGTAGGTGTTCTTTGATTTTTAGTGACTGCCTGGTTTCGCTGTACGCGACCTCATTCTCTTGCTTCTGCAAGAGAATGAGGCAAGAGAAACAGCCGGGAGCTTCGCCCCTCGACCCCGCACACGGCCAGCGGCGGCACTGGTATGTCAATATACCTCTTTTATGTGTTCGGCAAGCCACCCAAAAAACTCGCTGCCTCATGGCAGCTCAAACATTTTGGGCGTTTGCTTTTTCGCTTCGCGAAAAAGTCCCCTCACGGGCCCGCCGGAAGTTTGTGGAGCCTGCCGCCGTTGGCCTATTGAAAGGCCCTGCCCCTACGCCAGGCTGAAGGCCCCATTGGGTGCGGTCGGGTCAAGACCCGACCCTACAATCTTCCGTAGGGAACGGTCTTGACCGTTCCGAGCTGACGAAGCCTGTAAGCCGTTCAGGGCCTCAAACGGAACGATAGGCCCAGGCGGCAGCTGCTGTCACTACCTGCGTGCACGTGAGGGCACTTTTTGGCCCGAAGGGCAAAAAGCGAACCTTCCCGCCTGTTTGAAGCCGCGTGAGCGGCTGAGTTCGGGAAGCGTTCGCCGAACGTACTGTGGTGTGGCAAATTTAAATACTACCGCCGCAGTGCCGTTTCTCCACGTCCTTTTGCATCCTTTTCCGTTTATATAGAAAAAGAGTAAAAATATTACTTTCTATCCAAAAGTTTCAGGCACCGCGTAAAACTAAAGGCCCCGGGAGGTTGCTCCCGGGGCCGCTGCTTTCTGGATCTGCTTTTTGTGGTTGAAACTTTTTGGCTCCCACGTCTGATATCTCATGTCTGGAATCTGGCGTCTGACTCCAATTTCTAAAATCTAATATTAAAATAAAGCCTTTAGTCCATTCTCCAGCGCCTTTACAGCGTCTGCCCGGCCAATTTCATAGCTCTCCTGTAAGCGCCGTGGCTCTTTGCTCATCCAACCCGCAGGCAGCGGGCGGCTCGGTGCGATGACAAAAGCCCGCAGGCAGCGCTCCAGCTGCTCCAGCTGGGCCAGGCACGCGTTGTAAACAGTATGACGGCGATCCAGCGTTTCCACCAGCCTAGGATACCGCCGGAGCATCCGGTGGTACGCCGGGCGCAGCCGCATGGGGCGCTGCCGGTATCCGCGCGGCTGTGTAAGGATGGCAACAATCCGCTCGCAGCCGTCATCCATCGCTTTTTGAACGGGAATCGGATCCGCTACGCCCCCATCCACACAGGGGATCCCATCAATCTCAACCGGCTGTGAAATAATAGGGATCGAGGCCGATGCACAGAGCAACTTGCAATCGTGCGCAAGATACTCCTTGCCGAAGTAGAGCGCGGCGCCATCCTCACAGGAGGTAACGCCGGTATAAAATTCCACCGGAGAACGCTGAATTGCATCGTAATCCAAAAGATCCAGCGCATTGGGGATCTCGTCAAAAATCAAATCCATCCCAAAAAGGGAATGCTTATGAAAGAGGTTGGACAGACTCATATATCGCTTATCGCTCAAATACGCCGTATTGACGCGATAGCCACGCCCCTTCTGCCCGGAAAGATAGGAGACGGCGTTCGCCGCTCCCGCAGAGACCCCTATCGCATAATCTGGAAAAAGCCCCTGCTCCATGAGTACATCCAGCACGCCCACCGTGTATATTCCACGCAGGCCGCCACCCTCCAGCACCAAACCTGTTTTCATGCGTCCCAACCCTCACAACAGAATATCTTTCAGCGCGCGCTTCGGCACAACATGCGTATCCTTCTCATCCCGGTAATAATCGGTGGAGCCATCCTCGCCGACCTGGGTGAGCACCACCGTTTCGTCCGGCCGGCCAATGGCCAGCACCAGCATCGGCTCCATCCGCTCCGGTAGGCCCAATACTTGCCGGAGCGGTTCTTTTTCAAAACTGCCGATCATACATCCGCCCAGCCCCTGCTCCACTGCGGCAAGCAAAATCGTCTGCGCAGCGATACCGACATCACGCTGAAACATGGTTGGCGAGCTATGAATGGAGAAATCCTGGCAAATCACAATAAATGCCGTAGGTCGATGCCCCTCCCGCGGCAAATGCAGTTGGCTGAGCTTCCCCGCCCAATGCGTGAGCGGCTGAATCTGCGAAACCATCTCCGGCTCGTTGGCGGCAAAATATTTCAGCGGCTGGATATTCACGCTGGACGCCACATAACGCGTGCAATCAATCAGCGATTCCAGCTGTGCGCGGCTGACACGGCAAGCCTCATCATAGCTGCGGTAGCTGCGGTTCTTTTGCAAAAGCTCCATCAACATTGTTTCCCTCTCCTTCGTCGTTGGCAGGCAGTTATAGAAAAAACATTTGGCGCAAGCCTGTATGCCCATTCTGTAAGCTTGGTGCGGCTATGCCAGGCCTATACCGTCCACTCTGCCAGGAGCTCCTGCAGAACGACCGGCTCTCTGGTTGTGATATTATCAGGCCCCAGCAGCGCAACACGCGCCATAGCCAAACGGCGATCCACCGTCCAAAACGATACGAGCAATCCCTGCTCATGCATGACGCGCACCAGCGGCTCGCTGGCAGCCTTATACTCACAATTGATGCCAATAGCGCCGCACAGCTTGATCTGATCCGCCACCTGCCGCCAGTAGGCGTCGTTATCCTTTTGCTTCAAATCCGGCGATACATTCAAATAATAAGGAATCTCCGGGCATTCCCGCGCCACCTTTTCTGTATCCGCGAGCGCAACGCCCGTGAAAAAAAGTCGGTCTAAAATGCCAGCGTCCTTGCCAAGACGCGCAATTTCCGTCAAATGATCTGTCTGCTTGAGGTCTAAATTCACCGTAATATTCTCTGTTTGCGCAATCAAAGCAAATGCATCCGCCAGCAGCGGGCTCTGACTATCGCCCGTCAAAGCGTCGTGCGAAAGAACTGGCGTGCCATCCGCACGAAATCGGATATCGAACTCCACCGTGCCTGCACCGCTGTCCAACGCCGTTTGCAGGGATTCCAGCGTATTCTGCTTTGTGCCCAAGCAGCCGGTGTGAGCGGTAATGCGAAACCCTTCTGGCAACGAGAGCGGCTGCTCCTGTAGCTTTGCAAGCTGCGAGCGGCTATACAGCGCCGGGGTAAGCACGCCCGCGCAAACGGCGGCCGCGAGCAAAATCGCAGCCGCCGTGATCCGTTTCTGTTTTTTCGTCATGACAACATCATCCCTTTCGGAAGCATGCAGCCTTCCCTGCTGGACGAAGCTTTACGCCCGGGCGACAATCTCCTGCATCTGGTCAAGCTTGCGCTCAATATCGGCCACCAGCGCAAACTGGGTGTGGCAGCGATCCAGATTGTGCTCCGGATAAGCAATCTTAAAGTAGGTGTCGCCGTTCAAATAATCCGTCAGGAAGCGGATGCCGCACTCAAACGTCATCAGCTTGGCGGAAAAAGCGAGATGATCGATCTCCGCCTTTGTCAGACTTTCGCCCGCCGCAGAGAGATATCCCTTCACATACTGTTCGAACAAGTTCAGATCAAGCGAGACGAGGGAGAGATCCTTCTCATCCTCCGCCGCCGTATTGGCACCAAAACGGATGCTGTCGCCAAAGTCGTAGAGCGACAGGCCAGGCATCACCGTGTCCAGATCGATCACGCAGATGCCCTGCTTGGTATCGTTATCAAACATCACGTTATTCAGCTTTGTATCATTATGCGTCACCCGCAGGGGCAGCTCGCCCTTTTCCACAAGGTCAAGCAGCACATGGCAATCCGCTTCGCGCGCCTTGGCGAATGCAATTTCTTCCTGAACGAGGGCGGCACGGCCCTTCGCATCTGCCTCAATGGCCGCGAGCAGATCCTGAAACCGGGAGACTGTGTTGTGGAAATTGGGGATCGTCTCATGCAGGCTAGCGCTCGGGTAATCCGCAAGCCTGCGTTGAAAATTACCAAACGCCTTGGCCGCATTGTAAAACACAACCGGATCGGTGATGCTCTGGCAGGTGTAAGCGTTAGAAATAAAGTTATAAATCCGCCAGCAGCGATTTTCCGCATCCCGGTGATAAGGCTTACCCTCCACCGTGCGGTAAACGGTAAGCGTTTCCCGCTGTGTATCTCCACCGGCCTGTGCAATCTGCTCACGCAGATAAGAAGTCACGCCGATGATATTTTCCATCAGCTCATCCGGATTGCGGAAGACATTCGTATTAATCTGCTGCAGCAGATACTCCTTACAAACCCCATCCTCCTCAAAATGCAGCACATAGGTGTTGTTGATATGCCCGTTGTCAATCCGGCTATAGCCAGTATAATTGCCGCCGAGCCCGAACTGATGCGTAATCTCCTCAACCTGAAAGGGAAGCTCGTTCATATGTCACACAGCCTTTCTCTACGATTCATTTTTCCCATATTTTACCGCAAGCCATCAAGACAATACGGAGTACAATTCAAGTGATATTCGCCAGAACAATTGTGCCAAACCGCTGCGGATTATGAAAGCCGAGTGCCTCGCTATCCACCGGAAAATAGGCGCCAAAATGCGGGTGTTCCGTTTTATCCCCGCATTTATAAAAGTTGCCCCGCATTTTGCAAGGCCCAGCCAAAAAGGGCTGGCGGTAAACCTCCTCCAGCAGCCCGCAGGGAATGGTCAAAAGCACGCCCCAGGCATCCCCTTGCGGCGTAGCAAGCAAAAAAGGCGAAACCTCCGGCGGTAGCGGCGTAAGCTCCGCCAAACGGGCGCGGCCCTCACGGCCCGGGCCAAAGCCTGCCAGGAAAACCCCCTTGGGGTTCATTTCAAAATTCAGATAATTCTCCTGCTCTGGAAACGGGTTCAAAAAGCACTCCAGGCAACTATCCTCATAAACCGGATCATCCCGCTGGCTGGCAACCGCACGAACAGGCCCCTCAAACGACCACATCCGCACAAACACACCCTGCCCGCGCACTGCACACAGCTGCGCAAACGCCGCCGGGCGGTAAGGCTCCTTCTGCTCCCAATGAAAGCTGTCTAACCGGACGGATGGGACACGCCCCCAATCCGGCTGCCCATCAAAAACTGGGCCAGTATACGCCCGCGCCATATACATGCCTCCTCATGGTAACTACGTTATTATATCAATTGGGGCCGTTTTGTCAAGGTTTGGGCCGTTTTCAGCCGAATCGGAGCCTTTTTGAAGGCATTTTATTTTATAATATGTAAAATAGTGTAATTTTATATTCCCTTCCTACTGTAAACCACTTATTTCGTCATTTGCACGGGCGCCGCCTCCATTGATGATATAATTGCGCAGCCATTCAACCCGGTCTGCCAGCGGATGCTGCTTGTATTTCGCACCAGCAGCCATCCGCTGCGGCAGATCGAATTGCCGGAACCGGTGAAGATCGCTTCGCTCCGAGCAGCTTGAGCAGGCAGCGCCACCGTCCTTCCTCTACCCGCTCCGCTTCCTCGCCCGGCCCATCGCGGCGCAGGCGCTCATCTGGGCGTCCCTTCTGTGGGTCGAGCCCATTGATTGTTCCCTGCTGTTTTTTCTGCACTTTCTTTTTGTTTGTGTTCCATATCCGGCTTCACCCCCTTTCGATTTGTGTTTGGCGAAGGTCTACCTACACACTGTGTAGGATGCAGTGTTTTCTTGAGAAATATTATCTTGTGTTGTTGTAATCCCTTCCCCTTTTTGTTACAATTTTATCAAAAGTCATCCGCACGGTTTGCCGCCGTGCCGCATGGTTTTCATATTTCGATCAGAGTGTTGTATCCCGCTGCTTTGACGGCTTTCATGGAGGTGTCAATGGAATGAAACGTAGAGGGTCTATCCGGATGAAACGCGCCGCCTGTATCACGCTGGCCGTTGTGATGGCATTGCTGGCTGCACTGCCCGCCTCCAGCGCGGCAGTCGACAAGACGGAAGATGTCCGCTATCCCTATGTGTTCGTCCACGGAATGGGTGGCTGGGGATACGATGAGGGGATCAACGATATCATCCCCTATTGGGGCGCAACCACAGGAGCGTTGATGCCTCGCCTGCGTGAGCAGGGCTATGCATGCTATGACGCCTCAGTCGGCCCCATTTCAAGCTGCTGGGATCGCGCATGCGAGCTCTATGCACAGATGACGGGCACAACGGTGGATTACGGCGAGGCTCATTCCAAAGCGCATCACCACGCCCGCTATGGCCGCACCTATGACGAGCCGCTGTTTGAGGGCTGGGGCACGGAGGAAGACGGCATATTACAAAAAGTGAATCTCGTCGGCCACAGCTTCGGGGGCAACACAATCCGCCTTTTTACAGAGTTGCTCGCCAACGGGGATGCGGCAGAGCGCGCAGCTACGCCTGAGCAGGAGCTTTCCCCTCTGTTTGCCGGGGGAAAGGAAAATTGGGTGCACGCAGTTGTTACCCTGTGCACACCGCACAACGGCTCCACGCTGCGCTATATCGCCGATGAAATGAAGCTGACCGATCTGGTCAAAACCTTCTGCTATCTGTATGCAGGCGTGATGGGTCGTTCCCCACTGAACGGGTTTGTAGATTTTCACCTAGAGCAATTTGGGCTGACGGCAATCCCGGGCGAAACGGCAGAGGACTTTCTCACCCGTGCGCTCAGGCTCATCGTAGAGGAGACGGACGATAGCATTGTAACCGATCTCTCCCCGGATGGCGCTGCCGCTCTTAACGATCGTATTGGGCTGGAGAGCAACATCTATTATTTCTCCTATTCTTACCTGACCACTCATCAATCTATGTTAAGCGAGCATCAGGTGGCAAATGCCGGCACCCTGCTGGTGCTCATCCCATTTGCCAATTTGATCGGGCGATATTCCGCCAACACGGTTACGGACTATCCAATTGATGAAAGCTGGCTGCCAAACGATGGGCTGGTGAGTGTTGTTTCTGCGCAAAAGCCCTCCGATGATCCGGGCGTGGATTTTGATGCGAAGCATATCGTGAGGGGCCGCTGGAATGTGATGCCTACGCTGCCCGGAGACCACGGCACAGTGATCGGCCTGAACGCAGATCGGGAACAGACGCTGCAATTTTACCTCGACATGATGCAGATGATTGAATCGCTACCAAGTTAAATTTTGGATATTGGAATATTAGAGGTGGAAGCCAAAAAGCTCCCCGCCTCTGAACAGCTTACAGGCCCCGGGGAAAATCTCCTGGGGCCTGGCCTTTACATCCAATTTCTAATTTCTAATGGCTACAGTCCAGTTTGGTAGGGTTGGGTCTTGACCCAAGCGTAAAATTTCGTCATTTTCGTTTGCGCCGCAGCCAGAAATGAAAACAATATCATCTTCCGCTCAGGCCGCGGGGCCCGAGCGGGAAAATAAATCATGTTGTTTGTGGCGCGGCCATGAGATTTTCTGCTAACTTTTAATAAGTGCCCGGTTGCGTTGTACACGCGTTCATTCTCTTGCTTCTGCAAGAGAACGAACCAAGAGAAGCAGCCGGGTGCTTCGCCCCTCGACCCCGCGCACGGCCAGCGGCGGCACTGGTATGCTTTTGAATCCCTTTGATGTGTTCGGCGAGGCGCACAAAAACTCGACCGCTCACGCGGTCTCAAACAGTTTGTGCACTCGCTTGCCTGCAAGCAGGCAAGTCCCCTCACGGGCCCGCCGAAAGTTTGTGGAGCCTGCCGCCGCTGTCCTACTGGTAGAGAGTTCCTCAGAGCAAGACTGAAGGCCCCGTCAGGTTTCTCCCGGAGCCCGCAAGTCGTTCAGGGTCTCAAACGTAACGATAGGCCCAGGCGGCAACTGCTGTCACTCAATGCGTGCACGTGAGGGCACTTTTTGGCCCGAAGGGCAAAAAGCGAACCTTCCCGCCTGTTTGAAGCCGCGTGAGCGGCTGAGTTCGGGAAGCGTTCGCCGAACG
>CASDTH010000017.1 GCA_949283655.1 uncultured bacterium | reverse complement strand
GTGGTGCGGCCAGTAGGTTTTCTTTGATTTTTAGTGAGTGCCTGGTTGCGTTGTACACGCGTTCATTCTCTTGCTTCTGCAAGAGAACGAACCAAGAGAAGCAGCCGGGGGCTTCGCCCCTCGACCCCGTGTAAGGCACTGCGGCGGCGGTTGTGAAATTTGCCACACCACAACGCGTTCGGCGAACGCTTCCCGAACTCACCGCCTCACGGCGGCTCAAACAGGCGGGAAGGTTCGCTTTTTGCCCTTCGGGCCAAAAAGTCCCCTCACGTGCACGCAGGTAGCGGCATCAAATGCCGCCTGGGCCTATCGTTACGTTTGAGGTACTAAACTGCTTGCGGGTTACGCTGGGCCGGAACGCTCAAGACCGTTCCCTACGCCTCTCTCCGGGAGAAACCTCCCGAGGCTTTCCCTTAACTCAGTGGCAAAAACCTTTCAACAGGCCAGCGGCGGCCCTTTGCAGGCCGCCGCTTTTCACTGCGGAGAAGCAGGTGAAATTAAAACAGTGTGCGCAGAAGCGGTGCGCAGGACACGCCCACTTCCCAAAGACAATGGAAAGGGGCGGGCAGCATCAGGGTGGCGCCCGGGAGAAACGCTTTGCCAAACGATGCAGCAGGATGGAGCTGCCAGCTGCTACCGCCAATTTGCAATAGGGGAGCGCTTTGGCTGCGCAAGGTGAGATGAATTCGGGGCGCGCTTTCATCAAAACTGATCGCCCGGGTGTTGATCTGCGCGCGCGTGACGCCCCAAAGGAGCACCGTAACGCAAAGCCCGGCGATCAAAAAGAGGAGATAGGCGCGCAGGCTTTTTTGAAGCCCGGATTGAGATGGCATTTTCAGCATCCTTTCTAAGCATCAGGGCGGCAGCAGGCTTTGATGCTGGCCCCGTGCACATGGAGATCAAAAACGGTTTTGCGCACAGCCTGAATACAGGCAGCGGTCAGTTAGTGACCACATATTGCTCGAGCAGCTGCGCAAGCGCCTTGCCCAGCAGCCGGCCGGAATAGGCGGCTTCCTCCAGCGTGTTGGAATCGCTGCCCATCTCCAAGAGCAGGGAGCAATGAGATTTGTGCATGTTATACTTGCGGTTACAGAAAAATAATGGCCGCATCAGGCCGGGATAACTTTCCTCACATATTTTTTGCAGCTGGGTTGCAAAACGAAGGTTATATTCCCAGTCAGGGAACCCGGTTACATCACCCCGCTCACAGCCGGAGATAATCATGATTTGCGCGGCCTTTTTGCCATTGATGGTGGCGGTGGGCTTGATGCGGGTGGTGTCGTTGGTTTGAATCGCATCGCGGTGAATATCGAGCAGCACCTGTAGCTCCGGATATTTTTTCTGGTAGGCCTCGATCGCCGCCTCGGAGCGGTCATATGCGCCGTTATAGGTGGCATCGTAGATCTTTTTATCGTGGATCACGGCAAAGCCTGCTGCCTCCAGCTGAGCAACGATTTCGTTGCCGACGCGCACCATGTTGCGGGCCTCCAGATTGCTGCGGGTTTGATAGCTGTTTGTAAACCAACCGTTATCTAGCATCTGGTAGCTTTCGGTTGTATGTGTGTGGTAGATCAAAATCGTGGGCTCGGCTTTATCCTGAATTTTTAGGTCTACCGGCTCGGATAGGACGGTTTTGATATCCATGGCCTGCCCCGTCTGATTTTGCACGGCTACCTTACCATAGGTCGCGGTGGCGCTGGAGGTGTTGTATTGACGGGTGATGATTTTACCGTCGTGTGACGCGCCGCTCAGCTGCTGCCTAGCTTCCTCCATCAGCTTTTGAATATCGCTTGGGGTATCAGTGAGGCTGGCAGCCGTATTTTTGGCAGTGGGCTCTGTTTGCGCAGCGGTGGTTTCACGCGTAGCACTGGAGGAGGCTACGGATACGGGCGATTCTTTTTGCAGCAGTTCGCCGGTTTGAACCTCTTGCACCTGGCTGCGCAGGAGGCTGGAGCCGCCTTCCGGCAAGGCAAGTCCCGCGCTTGCAAGCACAATGGGAAGCACCCGCTCCCCAAGTGTGGGCGCCGCAGCGGCTGCCGCCACGATCAGGGACAGGGCCAGCAGGCAAACGCCAGCCCCTTTTGCGGAGCGCAGGGTGCCTGTGCTTCTTTTGACATGCAGCTGTGATGGTTTCAAAATCTGTTCCTCCGTAACCCGGCGCACGCCGGAGCGTTAACGAGCTGTTTTATCAGGGAAACCCGCCGGCTTCCCCGTATTTTATAGCTATGCAGGCCGGCCGGCTGGTAGACCTCTGCGTACGGATTCGAAAGGAAATTAGGCCGTGACGGATAAAATATCCTCTGCTTCCATGGAAGGCTGAAGCGCGCAATTGACACCGAGCGCGACCAGACGGGCGGCCCGCTCCACAAGCAGGTCAATTTCCCGCGGGGTTACCATCATATCCGCTCCGCCCGGCTCCAGTTTGGAGCGCAGCGTTGCCTGGAGCTCCCCGTCATCTGTGCCGGCGAGAAGATCCGCCGCGAGCGTGGCGGCATCTACCACGGTAGGCACGCCGATGGCGATCACCGGCACGCCAAGCGATTCCTGCGTGAGTGCCGCGCGGGCGTTCCCAACGCCGGAGCCGGGCGTGATGCCGGTGTTGCTGATCTGTATCGTGCGCCCCAAGCGGGAGAGCCGCCGTGCGGCGAGCGCGTCGATTGTGATGACGGCGGCGGGGGCTACCGCACGGATGACACCGGCGATAATCTCGCGGGTTTCCATGCCGGTTTGCCCCAAAACGCCGGGAATCAGGCTGGCCACTGGCCGGAGCCGCTCTATGCCCGTTGCCCTGGCCAGCTCCTGCCCGATGTGCCGGGTGACGAGGATACGTTCGCCAGCAAGGGGGCCAAGTGCGTCCGGCGTGATGCGATCGTTCCCAATCCCTACAACCAGGATCAGCCCCTCGCTTGGCAGAAGCGTGCGCAGCTCCTGCGAAAACAGGGATAGGCGCCCATCCAGCAGCTCGGCGTCATTGGAAAAGGGCGGCACTTCAATTGTGATATAGGCGCCAACCGGCTTACCAAGCGCCTGCGCCCCTTGCTCGGTTTGCACCTCGATTGCCGTTACGCTCGTATCTCCCGCACGGCGGGTCCGGGTGGCGACCCCAGGCGGTGGGTCCTCAGTAAAAAGCTCGCGCCGTTCCAGCGCAAGATCCGTTCGAAAATTCATTGTGCCGCAGGGCGATCCCCTGCTTCCACCTCTTTTTTGAGATTTCATATGTGCTACACGCCGTTTAGTGTGCGCCGGTTCGGGCGGCATTATCCTTTTGGGCCGGGAAAAGCTGTTTTTTGTAAAAAATAGCTTGCAATTTATTTTGGTTCATGCTATCATAATTACCTGCATGACAAGCCAAAGGAGGTGTGACGATGCCTAACATTAAATCAGCCAAAAAACGTGTTCTCGTCAATCAGACCAAGGCACAGCGCAATAAGTCTCGCAATTCCGCCCTGAAAACAGCGATTAAAAAAGCGAATGCGGCAATCGAGGCGAATGCAGCGGATAAGGAAGCAGTTGTTCGCGTGGCCATCAAGAAAATTGATCAGGCGGCGGCGAAGGGCTTGATTCATCAAAACAATGCTGCGCGCAAAAAGTCCGCTCTTGCTGGCAAGCTCAACGCCTCCAAATAAGAAACCGGGCAGAACAAACGCTGTAAACCCGCTGGCACAGTGATGCCGGGCGGGTTTTCTGTTTTTAAAAGAAACTGGGGCCTATGCCGGCACAGTATGGAGCGAAAGTGGAGCGCGGCGGCGATTGGGGGCATCGCGGGTTTTGCGCGCTGGGCCAAAGCCCTCTGCGGAAAAAGTTTCAAAGGAAATTCATTGACTTTTTGCAGTGAGGCGGGTATAATCTAAACCATACGGAATGCCCAATTTTTTGAAACGGAGGTGCCATAAAAATGAAAGCTTTGAAAAAAATTTTGAAGGTGTTTGCCATTATCGCGGCAATCGCGGGCGCGGCGGCAGCGGTTTATTTTGCAATTCAGAAGTTGACAGCCGGCAAAAACGCAGCTGCGGAGGATGACTTTGAGAACTATGTCTCCTGCTCCTGCTGCGATGATGATTTCATCTCTGAGACGGTTGCCTGAGACCGAGCGCGTTTCAACCGAAAAAGCAAAAGCTGTTTTCTACTGCCTGGCAGCGGAAAACAGCTTTTTTGCATTGGCTGCGTTTTGCAACCTATCTTCTGCGGCGCACCCCATAGGTTGCAAAAAATACGGCGGCGCACAGCAGCACAATCGTGGCCCCGGCGGAGGTGTTCCAGTAAAAAGAGGCGATTAACCCGGCGACACCACAGAGCATGGCGATCAGAATGGAATAGGCGAGGTACTGCCGGGCGCTGCGCGCGAGGTTGCGGGCGGCTGCGGCTGGGAGGATGAGCAGGGAATTGATCAGCAGCACACCGACCCATTTGATGGAAAGCATAACGACCACCGCGACGAGCACGACGAAAATATTTTCGACTACTGCGGTTTTAACGCCCCGGCTTGCGGCAAGATCTGTGTTGATGCTGAGCAGCAACAGGCGGTTATAGATCAGAGCCCATACCAGCGTGACAAGCACCAGCGTAATCGCCAGCAGCAGAATTTCACGCGGCGTAATGCTCAAAATATCGCCAATTAGATATTGGGAGTATTTCGCAAACCCGCCGCCTGCCGAAAGGATCACAAGCCCAAGCGCGATTGCAGTGGAGGAAAACACGCTGATGACCGTATCCGCAGAAGCGGTTCGCGCTGATTTGACGCGGGTGATCACCAGAGCCAGCAGGATGCCGAAAGCGATCATGCTGATCAGATCATTGCCGATACCCAGCAACACGCCGAGCGCAACGCCGGTTAGGGCGGAGTGGCCCAGCGCATCGGAGAAAAAGGCCATTTTATTATTGACTGCCATTGTGCCGAGCATCCCGAGCAGCGGCGTGATGAGCAGCACAGCAATCAGGGCGTTTTTCATAAAATGATATTCCAACCAGGAAAACGGTAAAAGAGTATCCAAAATCAGATAGATTGTGCTCACCGCACTACACCTCCCATACCGAAAGCGGACCGGAAGGCAGCAGAATTGTAAACCGCATCGATCTCGCCGGCGCATAGAACTTTTTTATTGAGCAGGATGGCCTTATCCGCATGCAGATGCACAAGCTCCAGATCATGTGAAACCATTAGAATGGCCATGTGGTAATCATGCCTCAGCTGCGAAATTTTTTCGTAAAATTGCTCGGAGCCCACCGTATCCACGCCAGAGACGGGCTCGTCCAGAATCAGCAGCTCCGGCGTGGGGTAGAGCGCCTGCGCCAGCATGACGCGCTGGAGCTCCCCGCCGGAAAGGGCGCCGAGCATACGCCCCTCCAGCCCGCCACAGCCTGCATCCGCAAGGCTTTGGCGAATTTCCCGCATGAGCGCGCGCGGGCGTGCCAGCCAGACGGGGGCCTGTGTGCGCCCGGCAAGCAAAAAATCCATCACGCTCACAGGCGCGCTGCGGTCAAAATCGAGATACTGCGGCACATAGCCAACTGTGATTTTTGAGAGATCCGTGCCGTCATGGGAGTGATAACGCACAGCGCCCGTGTGGCGGATTTCACCCAAAATGGCGCGCAGGAGCGTGGTTTTCCCTGCGCCGTTGACGCCGATGAGAGCCGTGAGTTCCCCACAGTGCATTTCAAAGGAGACACCCTCCAACAGGGTTTCCCGCCCCTTTTGCACACCAATATTCTGTATTTGCACGCTGCATAGCCCGCAGCCGTTTTCAGCCGACATGCTGGATCGCCTCCAAGATAATTGATGCATTTTCACGCATGATATCCTCATAAGCGGTGAGTGTATCCCCACCCTGCGTGACAGGGTTGAGCGTGCAAAGCTGCGCGCCTGTTTCCCTGCTGAGGATACCCGCAGCGCTGCCCTGATAATCCGGCTCGATAAAAATGGCCCGGATTCCGTGTGAGCGAATGAGCTCTACTGTTTCAACCAGCTCCCTTGTGCCAGGCTCACCGCCCTCATGCGTTTCAACCGCGCCGGCAATGGTTAGGCCATAGCGCTGGGCAAAGTAATCATAAGCCTCGTGGAACGAGATGATCTGTGCACCCCTCACCGGCGAGAGGGCCGCCGTCAATTCCGCATCCAGCGCTTCTAGGCGGGAAACATAGGCGGCGCGGTTTTGCTCAATTTGCGATTGACTGCCCGGCAAAAGCGCCTTTAATCCTCCGGCAATCTGGTTCACCTCATGGATCGCGTTGGGCACAGAGAGCCAGACGTGCGCATTCGCCTCGTGCATATGGCCGTGCGAAGCCCCCTCCCCATGCGCCTCGCCCTCGCAGAGCAGCTCGATGCCCTCGCTTGCCGTAATGACAGGGAGGCTGGGCAGCTGCTCGAGCACCTTATCCAGAAAGCCTTCCATACCGGCGCCATTGATGACAAATACATCTGCCGAGCCAAGCGCCTTCATATCCCTGGAGAGTAGCTGGTAATCATGCAGGCAGCCTGCGTTTTGCGCCGTCATGTTGACAACATGGACGCCGCTGATGCCCTGGGTCAGGTTGCGGGTGAAGAGATACATCGGGTAAAAAGAGGTTACAATTTGAAAACCTTGCTCCTCCTGACGGCTGGGGGTGCATCCGGTCATGGCCAACAGAAAGCACAGCAGGGCAGAGAGCAGCACGAGGGGCAGTTTTTTCATAAGGGTCTCCTTATTGCAAGTCATTTGCATTAAGTATAGCGAAAACAGAGCGGAAAGTCAATCCGGAGCGAACAGGAAAGGGGCGCACAGCGATGCCGGGGAAGGCGGCTGCCGGAATGGTAGGAGCGGCTATGTCCACTCCGGCGGGAAGTGGCTGCGGCTTCTGGGCGCAACACGCGCCCTTTTTCACAGGAAGTGTGGGCGACGGGTTGTTTTTTTCCGTACATGTGGGTTATAATGTATAAGACTATTTTATTCCCGGCAGAAGGGGAGTGGACGGGGGCGGGCGTATGAGCCGTTTTCACCGTGAAAAGAAAAAATCCTTAAAATTCATAACAGAAGAAGATCAAAAAAGAAAAAAGACGAGGCTGTTTCTGCTTGCCTTTTTTTCATTCGTCATTGTTTTTGGAGGGCTTTCCCTCTTTATTTTGGGCTATAGCGCGGGCTTTGACCTGGATAAAATGATCGGGAAGCCGGAGGACCCGGAAACAACAGACGCTTCCGGCGCAGTGGAATCGCTGCTGCCGGAGATCAGCGGGCACGCCACCTTTTTGCTTGCCTGCGGCGCGGACGATGGCCAAACGCTGCACATGGTGGCGCTGGTGGGCGCTGATATGGATGAGCAACTTTTTTCTGTTTACACGCTGGATCCGTCAATGCAGGTGCAGGCTGGCTCCCGTAACTTATCCTTGCAGGAGCATTACCAGCTGGGCGGAATTGGCGAGCTGCAGCTGGCGGTGGAGGCCGCCACCGGCGTGAAGGCGGATCGATACATCTACGCAGCGGAGAAGGGCTTTAAAGCGGTGCTGCGTGCGCTGGGGAACGGCGTCGCTCTGGATGTTGCCTCCGAGATTGATTACCGCGGCGAGGATTTTACCCTGCGCCTTCAGCCAGGGGAGCAAACGCTCAACGCGGACACTCTGCTCAAATGGATCAAATACACAGGCGGAGGCCGGGCAGCGCAGCTGGAGCGGCAATCGCAGATGCTGTGCGCTGCGTTGGATCAGCTGATCAATGTGGAAAATGTGCGGGATGCGGACAGCCTATTTAAGGAGATCATCAATCAGGTGGAGAGCGATATTTCCATGCTGGATTACACGGATCACAGAGTATACCTGGAGGTGCTGGCGCGCTCTGGCGAGCGCCGGCCATCCATCCGCGCCGGCTCCGCATCACAGCTGGCGGATGAAGGAGAGGGTGCCGGCGGATGAAAAAGGCTTTAAGCGGCACCTGCCTGATGTTATACGCCCTCGCGCTCCTGTTGGCGCCGGGGTGTGCGCCCATAGCAGAAGCTCCCGTGGGGGAGGGAAGAATGCTCCTCTCCGCAGAGGAGATGCACGGGAAGGCATTCTTTTACTACAACCGCCTTTCGCAGGAGGGGCAGGATGCCTATAGCCGCATTTTTCGCCAGATTAAAAGCCACCCGGAGCGGATCGAAATCCCTGCCATGAGCAGGGAAGAGCTGATGGAGGTTTTTCTCGCGGTTTCTTATGATAACCCGGAGCTGCTCTGCCTGGGCAGCGCCTGCCGTCTGGTGACACAAGCCGGGAAGAGCTATTTTGAGCCCACCTACCAATGCGGGGTGGAGGAGTGCGCGGCCCTGACGCAGGCGCTGCTGGATGAGGTGAAACGGCTATGCGGCAGTGTGGAGGGAAGGACGGCATATGAAAAGGAGCTGTTTTTCCATGATTCTCTCGTTGAGGGCTGCGCCTATCAGGATAGCGCCGGTGAGTGGAAGGCTTATACGGCTGCAGGCGCGCTGCTGGAGGGGCAGGCTGTGTGCGAAGGATATGCCCGTGCATTTCAATTGCTCTTGGATCAGGCGGGGATAGAAAATCACCTGATTACCGGCTCCGCGCGGGACCCGGAGGGCCGGATCGAAGGCCATATGTGGAATGTGGCGGTGATTGACGGCGAGAGCTACCACGTGGACGTTACCTGGGATGACCCGGCCGGCTTTGAGCAGCTTGGTCCCAGCCACGCCTTTTTTAACCTGACGGATGAGCAGATCTCCGCCAATCATCTGGATTTTCAACCGGAGTCACCTGGATGCACTGCGGCCCGGGCGAATTATTTTGTGCAAAACGGCCTTGCCTTTGCACGCTACGACGAGCAGGCCCGCGCGGATATTGTGAAGGCGATCGAACGGGCGGTGGCTGAGAACAGCTGGAAGGTGGAGCTCCGATTCGATTCCCAGGAGGAATACGAAAGGGCGGCAGAGGATCTCCTCGAGGAGGGGCAAATTTACCGGCTGCTGGAGCGGGCGAATCTCTCCCAGCAGGGGAGCATACAGACCACTGCCGTGCAGTATCACAGCAACGAGGAAATGCTCGTGCTGACGCTGGCATTTAAGAAACAGAACGGATAAGGAAGGGGAGCCACATGGATAAAAAGAGGGCTGAAGCAGCTGTGCGGGAGCTGCTCCTGGCAATCGGGGAGGATCCGGACCGGGAGGGCCTGGTCGAAACGCCGCGCCGGGTAGCCGCCATGTACGAAGAAGTGTTTGCAGGAATGCGCGATGACCCAAAGCGCCACCTGAAGCTGTTTCAGGAGGGGGATACGGATGAGATGGTGATTGTGCGGGATATACCGATGTATTCCATGTGCGAGCACCACCTGCTGCCGTTTATAGGCCGCGCTCACATTGCCTATATCCCGAGCACGGGCCGCGTGATCGGGCTTTCCAAGCTCGCGCGGATTGTGGATAGCTTTGCCAGAAGGCCGCAGCTGCAGGAGCGGCTGACCTCCCAAGTGGCGGATTTCCTATTTGAAGAGCTTGCACCGCAGGGGGTGGCCGTGATTATGGAGGCGGAGCATCTATGCATGACCATGCGGGGCGTGCGGGCTGCCGGCGCGCTGACGCAGACCTCGGCGCTGCGCGGGCGCATGCGCAGCGATGCCAGAACGCGGGCGGAGGTGCTCTCCCTCCTGCGGGGCGAACGGTCTCTGTGATGAAAGAAGAAGGGGTAGGGCGCTTGCAGCCGGTTTTTTGTGGCAAAGGATTTTGTTTCCCGCTGGGGGAACGGACCTATACGATGGGGATTTTGAACATAACGCCGGACTCTTTTTCAGACGGTGGCAGATGGCTCGAGCCGGAGGCCGCGGCAGCCCATGCGATAGAGCTGCAGGAGCAGGGCGCGGAGCTTCTGGATATTGGCGCCCAGTCCACCCGGCCTGGGCATGTGGAAATTCCGCCGGAGCAGGAGCTGGCCCGGCTGGAGCCGGTGCTGGTGGCGCTGCAGGGGCGGCTGCATATCCCGGTTTCGATAGACACCTATTTTCCACAGGTAGCGCACAGGGCGCTTGCGCTCGGCGCGCATATCATCAACGATGTCAGCGGAGCGTTTCATGAGGAAATGGCCCGGGTGATCCGCGAGTATGGGGCGGGCTGGATTGTGATGCACACGGGCGGAGGAACGGCTGACACGCAGGAGCGCTATCCGGAGGGGGTGGTGGCGCATGTGCGGACCTTTTTTGCGGAGATGGCGCAGAAGGCGGCCGGCTACGGTATCCCGCACGAAGCGCTCTGCTTTGACCCGGGCATTGGGTTTGGAAAATCCTATGAGGAAAATTTGACGCTGCTGCGGGAGGCGTGGCGGCTGCGTGTGCCAGGCAGCGCGCTGCTGATCGGTGTGTCGCGTAAGCGCACCGTCGGCCAGGCGACGGGGGTAGAGCGGGCGGAGCACCGCGTGATTGGCACGGTTGCCGCGAATACGGCGGCAATTGCGGGCGGATGCGACATCCTTCGTGTGCATGATGTATTAGAATGCGTAGAGGGCGCAAAAATGGCCGACGCGATTTACCGCCGGCCAATGAGGGAGAGGGGCGAGGCAGATGGATAAAATTTTGATCCGGGGCCTTCGGGTTTTTGCCTTCCATGGCGTGAATCCGGAAGAGAAGGAGGAGGGCCAGCTGTTTGTGGTTGATCTGACGGCATGGCTGGATTTACACAGGGCGTGCGAGACAGACAGCTTGGAAAATACGGTTAGTTATGCTAAAATAATAAAGACCGTGCGCCGCGTGCTACAGGCCGGTAAAAATGATTTGCTGGAATTTACAGCGCAGCAGATCATTGATGCGGTATTTGCGGAATATCCGCCGGTGCAGCAGCTTACCGTCGTGCTGAAAAAGCCGGACGCCCCGATTCGGGCGGATTTTGATTATGTGGCGGTCGAATTAAGCAGGGGGAGGAAGCAGGATTGAATACAGCAATTATCGGGATGGGCTCTAACCTGGGGGATCGGCTGGATACGCTTAACCGTGCGGTGAAGGCCATTGCCCTTTTGCCGCGAACAAAGGTGGTAAGGGCCTCCCATTTATATGAAACAGATCCGGTGGGCTACGCAGAGCAGGGCCCGTTTCTCAACGCTAATTTAATGGTGGAAACAGACCTCTCCCCTATGACGCTGTTGGGAGGCTGCCTGGGGATTGAGGCCGCTTTCGGACGGGAGCGGACGGTCAAGAACGGGCCGCGCGTTTTAGACCTGGATCTTTTGCTCTACGAGGGGATGCGTTCAGATTCCTTTGAACTGACGCTTCCGCATCCGCGGATTTTGGAGCGGGCGTTTGTGATGGTGCCGCTCATGGACTTGTATCCTTCCGGCCGCGCGCCGGGCCTGTATTTTGCGCCGCATCTCAAAGAGATCGGCTCGGCCGGCGTGGAGCGGGTGCAGGAGGAACTGGCGCTGTAGGCTGCGTCGCTTGGGAGATACATAGGAACGAAAATGCCGCATCCATGCTGGGCGAGGGTATGCCATAGGCGGCCACGGCTTGAGCGGGGAAGCGGCTTTTTTTGACAGGTGGAAGCTTTGCCTCTCGGCGGCTTCCGCCTTTCAAAAAGAAAAGGCGGCGGATGTTGATTGGGGTATATCCAGGTCCAGCCGGGTTAAAAGGAGGCGGCGCCTGTGAATGTGTATGATTTTGACAACACCATTTACCGTGGGGAAAGCGCCATCGATCTGTTTGCCTATTACCTCCGGCGGGATAAATCCCTGCTGCGGTATGTGCCCCAGGTCGGCGCGGCGCTTGTGCGCTATAAGCGGGGGCAAATCAGCATTGAGGAGGCGCTCGCCGTCTATGGTGTGCGCGTAGCCGAGTACTTTCGCACCATCCCGGACTTTGACGCGGATTTGCAGGCCTTTTGGGATGCGCACATGAAAAACATCAAGCCTTTTTATGCCCGGCTGCACCGGCCGGACGACGTGATCCTCTCCGCCTCCCCGGAGCGCGTGCTCGCAGAGATCTGCCGGAGGATCGGCGTAAAGCATTGCATTGGAACACAGATGGATGAAAAAACCGGGGAAATCACGCGTTTCTGCTTTCGGGAGAATAAGGTGGGCTGCCTGCTGAGCAGATTCCCAGATGCAAAAATCGACAATTTTTATACGGATTCCTTCAACGACCGGCCGATCATCGATTTGGCGGAGCATGCCTTCCTTGTAAAGGGAAACCGGATAAAACAGCTGAAATAAAGCGGATAAAAAAGTGCCGGAGGACACAAAAGCCCCTCCGGCGCTGTTCTTAGAGCGTGAGAGATCAACCCTCCGCCCGCAGCCGCTTTAAAAAAAGACTGCACAAAGTGGCCATGGTTAGAAAGAGAACTGCCAGAGGCCACAGGTTGCCGTGCTGAAAGCCGCCGTTTATCATCAGGGCATATCCCCAGGAGGCAGGGAGCAGCTTACCCAGCAGCTGTATGGCCTTGGGCAAGAGCTCTGCCGGAAACAAAATGCCGGAAAATAAGATAGATGGCAAAAAGACCAGCTGGGAAAGCATGGTGAGCTTTGCCTGGTTTTTTATTGTCAGGCCCAGAAAGCTCCCTACGCTTAAGGACACTGTGATAAAAACAGCGAGTGAGGCAAAGTACAGCGGCGGATTTTGGGGAACTTCCGCATCAAAAGCAATGGGTGCGGCAAAATACAGGATGACAGACATCAGCATCAGGTGAAGCCAGGCGGAGAGCGCCGAGGTTGCCACACCTAAAAACAATGGCACGCCGTTGGCCTGATATGCCTTTTTGATATCGCTCCCATAGATTTCTACAAGGGTAGGCGGCAGCCCGATCAATGCGCCCATGGAAACACCCATAACCGTCATGGATTGGATCAGCGTCACCTTCGCTCCAGGAGTCAGAGAGGTGAAGATCCCTCCGGTAATCGCAAAAAACAGCAAGGGGACGACATAGCAGGTAACCAGCAGGGCCCGGCTGCGGATATCCAGCTTCCATTGAAGCGCCACACTGTAAAAAAAAGCACGCATGCTTACCCCTCCTCTGCAATGTGGAGGAAAAGCTCTTCCAGAGAGCCTCTGTCGATTTTGATATCCTCCACAGCAATGTTTTTTTGTTTCAAATCCTCCAGCGCAGCCAGCAAAGTCTCGCCGATATTGACAGCAGTCAGGCTGAGATCGCCGCTTGCAGTTTGAATATGGATGTGATAGTGGCTTCCCAGCTTTGCAGCGGCCTGCGCAGCGTTTCCCCAAAAGACGAGCCGTCCCTCTTTTAAAATAGCGATTTGGTCGCACAGGCTCTCCACCTCCGCCATGTCGTGGCTTGCGAAAACAATGGTTTTGCCCTGCGCCTTCAGGGTGCGAAGCTGCCTGTGGAGAGAGGCCCGACTTTCGACATCCAGCCCGGCTGTCGGTTCATCGAGAAATAAAATATCGGGGTCGCCAATGAGGGCAAGCGCGAGATGCAACCGCCTCTTTTGCCCTGTGGAAAGATGCGCATATTGCTTTTTCTGAAAATCAGAGATTCCAAGGGCGGCAAGCATGGCTGGGTTCGCCTTTGCGTGCTTCCATTTTGCAAACAGCCGTACAGCTTCCATCGGTTTGATGTGGGCGGGGAGGGATGCCGATTGCAGCTGGATGCCGGTCGTTCCATTCAGCATAACCTTTCCACTGTCAGGCTTGCGAATCCCCTCAATGCATTCCAACGCGGTTGTTTTACCGGCTCCGTTTACGCCGAGCAGCGCACAGGTTTCGCCCTTCGCCACATGGAACGTAAGGCCCCGCAGCACGGTATGATTACCATAGCTTTTGGTCAGGCCGTCTATCCGTATCGCCTCGCTCATTCTGGCGCCCCCTCGAATGGATGAATGTGTTGATTTTTAAAATAAATTTGGAGCGCGGGCTCAAGGTAGGCGTTGACCTGCGTCTGTTTTTCCGCCCAGCTGCGCCCTGGTTCCGCTGTGCCAAAATGGCCTAGCTCCATCAATTTTGGCAACAGGCTCATATCGCCGCCGGTAAATTCCATCACCATTTCCCAAAATGATTTTGCAAGCGCCTGCGTTTGCTCGCTATCAGCGGGCACTCCGGTGTGATAAAGCTTGAGCGCCTTATCCTGCAGGCTGGTAAAAGCCTTGATAAACGACAAGCCGCTCTCCTGATCGAACCGGCTGCGGATATGGTCGAGCATCTCGTCATCGAAATGCTTGATTAACCAATAATGTTCGTTTTTCATCTGCAAATTGATGATAATATCGGCATATTTTTTAAAATCTACCGTTTGCATTTGCAGCACTTCGGCTTGCAGCGCTTCAATCTCCCGAAGGGTCTCCGACAGCGCGTCGAGCTTTTTCCGTACGACGGCGGCCTGCTGTGCAAGCGCCTGCGCCACCTCTTCGGGCGTTTCAAGAGCTGTCAGTTGGTTTTTGATATCCTGTAGAGAAAACCCCAGATGCTTCAGCGACAGGATTTGATGAAGCCGGATTAAATCTTTGTCGGCATACAGCCTGCGGCCGCCTTCACTCGTCGCTGAAGGGGAAAGCAAGCCCATTTTGTCATAGTATTGCAGAGTGCGAATGGTGACGCCCATCTTTTTTGCGATTTCTCCAACGGTCATATATCCCTGCGGGATTGCGCGGCCTGATTCCATTTTTCTATCATCTCCTGGGATTCAGCATAGCTCATGACGTCGCGTTATAAGCAAGTATTTTTTTCATTTTCATCGAATTTATCACAAAAAGCAGCCTCTGCAAATGGGTGCATCCATTTGCAGAGGCTATAAAGCTGCTACTCGCAGAGGGCGTCAAGCGTTAATCCCCCAGCACAATTGCCCGAAGCGCTTGCGGGGAGGGGACGATATAATCTGCGCCCGCCTGCTCAAACTCCTCCTGGCTGCCGAAGCCATATAAAACTGCGGCGCAGGGAATCCCGGCCAGGTGTGCCCCCTCAATATCAAATTTGCGGTCGCCCACCATGAGGACGCGGCTCCCGGCGGGCAGGGCGAGGCCCCGCATGGTTGTGCGGATGAGCGCCGCTTTATCCGGCTCGTTTTGCGAGAAGCCGACGCCGGTTACCTGATCGAAAGCGTGCGCCAGCCCGTGCTGCGCGAGTATTTTTTGAATAAAGGCCGTGGGCTTGGAGGAGGCGATGCCGGGACGGATGCCTGCTTCCCGCAGGAGGGAGAGCAGCGGGGGAATACCATCGTAGACGCGGGCCTCATAAATCCCCTGAGAGCGGTAGCGCTCGCGGTATTTCTCCACAAGCGCCTGCGCACGGGCCTCATCTGCTCCTAAAATATGCATAAAGCTGTGCTGAAGCGGCGGGCCAATGAAATAGCGCAGCTGCTCCCCACTGGGCCGTGGATAACCGAAGGCCCCCGTTGCGTACAGGACGCTGTTGAAAATACCCTCAGAGGAATCCGCCACCGTCCCGTCAAAATCAAAGATCACGGCGTCAAAAAGCGGCTTTTTCAATTGCTGTTTTCCCCTTTTGCTTGCGCTTTTGCCAAAAATTTTTCGCTGGAGACGATCGCCCGCTCGTGCGTACCGCGGCCGATTTCACCAGTGTCATCCCAGGCACGAACTTCGAAGGTGAGCCTGCGGCCCTCTGCTGCCATCAGCCGGGCCTCTGCGTAAACATTCCTACCGATCGGCGTTGCCGCCGTATGACGGATATTCATCGCCGTGCCGACGGAGGTTTCTCCCTCCGCGAGGAAGGGCGCGATACAGTCGCACGCGGCCTCCTCCATTAAAGCAACCATGGCGGGTGTGGCAAACACGGGGAGGGAGCCGCTGCGCATGGCGCATGCGGTAGACTTTTGTGTCACAAGTGTTACCGCTTTAGAAACAGAACCGATCTCCATAGATAAAACCCTTTCTAACAATAATAAAAAATAGGAATGCGCATCCAGACCGTTCACCGGCAAGGGACGCGCCTGCCGTACCGGCGAGGATGGACACGCTGCGCAGGGCGGCGGATTACACAGGCTGCTCCCGTTGGAAAATGACGGCGACCGCAGCGCGGCCATTATGATATACGGTGGAAGCGCCCATCTGGCAGATTCGCTCTGGCGGATAGCCCAGAGCGGCCTCCAGCGTTTCAGCGGCCGCCTTTGCCTCCTGCTCCCGTTTGGCGTAGGTGATATAATAAGGGGAGCGCGCTTCTGAAATTGCCTGGCGGCAATATTCTACAAATTTTGAAAAGGTTTGTTGCGCGCCGTAGGCGCCCTCCAGCGGCTCTACCTGCCCCTGTGAAATACGAATAATGGGGAAAGCGCGTGTGATTTCGATGGCGATGGAGCGCATCAACTCAAGCGCACCGTTGACTGGCACATACCGCATGCTGAAAGAGGTGATATATAACTCCACCCGTGCGAACCAATCCTCCAGAAAGCGCAGAAGCTCTGTGCAGGAAGCGCCGCTCTGGGCCTTTTTTGCCGCCTCAAGAACCGCTGCGCCAAAGGCAATGGAATATGTTTTTGAGTTGGCCACATGGATACGAAGCTCCGCCTGTGGGTACTGCTCAAAGAAAAGCGAGCGGGCGAGCGCTGCGGCCTGGGCGGTGGGCAGAAATGTGCTGCCCGCCGTGATGACAATCACATCCGTGTAGCCGTGCCGTTGTGCCCTTTCATAACGATCTAGGTAAACGGCAGCTGGGATCTGCCCGGCGGAGATTTTGTCGTGTTCCGGCATAAGCTCGTAAAACGATTCGTTAGTGAGATCAATGCCCTCATAGCAGGGCTTTCCGTCAATTTGAAAGATGACGGGGAGCAGCTCGATGCCGTACCGCTCCGCCTCCTCCACGGAGAGATCGCTGCTGGTATCGGTGATAATACGGATTTTTTCCAAGTAGAATCTCGCCCTTTCTATATTGTAATTGCCTTTGATCAGTCGCCCTCCCAATGATAGTGCGTGAGCTCCCCACGCCATTGCAGCTCCGGGAAGCCCCATTGCCGCAGCGCCTCGTAGACGCCGATTGCCACAGAGTTGGAGAGATTCAGGCTGCGCAGCCCCTTGCGCATGGGCAGGCGCACGCAATCCTCCGGATGCGCGTATAAGAGCCCCTCCGGAAGCCCTTTGGTTTCCTTCCCGAAAACGAGATAGGCGCCATCCGGATAGCGGACATCGCTGTAGCAATGCTTGGCCTTGGTGGAAAAATAATAAAACGGGCCGCTGTTTTTTTCAAAAAAACGCTCAAGGGTATCATAGTAGGTGATATCCAGAAGGCTCCAATAATCGAGGCCGGCTCGTTTGAGCTTGCGGTCGTCAATGGTAAACCCCATTGGCCCTACCAGGTGCAGCCGCGCCCCGGTAGCAGCACAGGTGCGCGCCACGTTACCCGTGTTTTGCGGAATTTCCGGTTCTACCAGGACAATATTTAACGAAGCCACTTGTTACCCTCCTTTTAGCACTTAGGGATATATTCACAGGCCGAGCGCACGGATAAAAGCGGGCAGCCCCTCCTCAAAATTGACGCCGAAGCGCAGGTCCGTCCCTGCGGCCTTGGTGCGCAGGATGCTTCCGCAGGTGAGATCCACCGCAATGCGTGCCGCCTCCTCCAGCGGGCGGCCATTTAACCGGGCTGCGAGCAGGGCGCTGGCGAAAACGTCGCCTGTGCCGTGATAAAAGCCATCCACCCGCGGGGAAAACACGTAGTGCGGCTCCCGCTCGCCGTGGGCAAGGCTCGCAGCGCCGTACTGCCGCTGGTCAAACCAGACGCCGGTGAGCACCGCCTGCCGCGCGCCGAGCGATAAAAGCCCGCGCAGAAGCGCCTCGATATAGGCGTGGTCATAGGGCCCCTCACGGTAGGTTTCCCCCGTGAGCATGGCGGCCTCTGTGATGTTGGGCACGAGCAAGTCCGCATGCATGCACAGCCCCTTCATCTCCTGCACAAAAGGGGGGGAAAAGGTCTTATAGAGCTGGCCGCCATCTGCCATCGCGGGGTCGACGAGAACCAGCGTATCCTCCGAGCGAAACAAGGAAAGGAATTCCTTGACAATGGAGACTTGCTCAAAGGAGCCGAGATAGCCGCTGTAAACCGCATCAAAGGAGAGGCCAAGGCTCTTCCAATGCCGCATGATCGGCCGCATATCAGCGGTAAGATCGCGGTAGGTAAAATCAGAGAAGCCGCCGGTATGGGTAGAGAGCACTGCCGTGGGGATCACGGCGGTTTCAACCCCGGCCGCAGAAAGAATCGGCAGCGCCACCGTCAGCGAGCACTTCCCAAAGCAGGAGATATCGTGAATGGCTGCCGCCCGTTTTTGTCGTCTCATTATTTTGTGCACTTCTTTCGGAAGCTGGATATTAGATGCTAGAATTTAGAGATTGGATATGGAAGCTGGCAAAGCATAGCCGCACTTCCGATCTAACGGAGTCCGCAAGCTGTTCCGGGGCTCATGCTTCCCGGAACCCACATCTAAAATCCAATCCCTAAAATCTAATATCTAGTATACCATACTCCGCCTTTATTTGAAAACCGGGGAGAGACGGATTTTCGATCGGTTTGAAATTTTTGCACGCAAAAAACTGTCATTCATATCTCTTTTTTGCGCAGCCATACTAGCAGTGAATCCAAAAAAGATGGAGGCGAAACTATGCATACCAACAAGGCAAATATTGCAAAGGGCATCGGTATTGCGATGGCAGTAGGCGGTGCAACGGCAATGCTGGGCAGCACGATGATGGGCTCCTCCGCCAAGCGGACTGCCAAGCGCAACATGAACAAGGCTGTCAAGGCGGTTGGCGATATCGTCGGCGGCATTCAGTCTGTGATGAAATAAGCAGCGGACGGCGCCCTGAAAACGGACGGAAACGAAAAGCGGAGAGGCAAGCTCCAGGCGGCAATGCCCGGAGCTGCCCTCAGCTTTTCTAAAAGGGGAGGCAGTTTGCCTACACGGCCGCATCATGGCCTCACAAAAAAGGAACCGGAGCTGCGTTAGAAATAGTGCATCATCCATTCAGGCTGCGACGCTCATTGCGCTTTGCGCAATGAAATCATGGTATAATTAGGGAAAAGAGGGCGCTGGCCGGCATTGGCCCGTGCTTTGAAAAAGGAGCGATTACATGCGTGATTTACAAAAAAGATCTCTTTGCCTGCTGCTGGCACTTATGCTTTGCCTGAGCGTGCTGGCGGCTTGCTCCGGGCCGGAGGAAGCCAATCCGCCGGAACCTTCTGAAGGGCAGAGCATCCTGCCCGAGCCGAGCGTAACGCTGCCGGAGGCGGACCCCCTCACGCAGGCGCCCATTTCTACCACGGAGAAAGATACGCCCGTACAGGCCGCTCCGCTCAACCGGGAGAGCGTGACGGGGGAGGCAAAGCCGGATGCGGGCACCTACACGGGATTGACACCGCTGCCGCAGGTCTCCTTCCGGGTGACGGACCCGGAGAACACCCGCGGCCTTTCAGAGAAAGGTGTTGGCTACGGCTTTGGTGTGGCCAAAAACGGGGAGCCGCACGAGATATCCATAAACAACCAGAAGCTGTTTGACCCATACCATGCCCTTGCACTGGATACAAAGGCAAAAAATAAAGTGTTGTACCTGACCTTTGACTGCGGCTATGAAAATGGATACACAGAAAAAATTCTGGATGTGCTCAAGGAGAAGCAGGCACCGGCGGCGTTTTTCGTCACGCTGCCCTACTTGAAGGACAGCCCGGAGATTGCGGCCCGCATGATTCAGGAAGGGCACATTGTGGGTAACCATTCCGCTACCCACCCCGTTTTTCCACAGATCAGCCGGAGCAGGATGGCGCAGGAGATACAGGAGTGCGATAACTATCTACGCGCACAGTTTGGCTACAGCGCGCCGTTTTTCCGCTTCCCGACCGGGGAGTATTCCGACAGTGCGCTGGAGCTGGTGCAATCCCTGGGCTACACGAGCGTATTCTGGTCCGTCGCCTACGGGGATTACGATACCAATCATCAAAAGGGCAAGCAATATGCATTTGATACGGTAACCTCCCGCCTGCACCCGGGTGCGGTGATCCTCCTGCACGCGGTTTCCAGTGATAACGCTGCCGCGCTGGGGGAGATTATCGATTGGGCGAGGGAGCAGGGCTATACCTTCCAGGCTTTGACGCAATATCAGGGGTAAGCCGGACGGATACAGCTCCCGGACGGCGCTGAAGCGGTGCGGCAGCCCCGATACGGGGGAAAATCTCGCAGCCGGGCGCGCCTGGGCTGTTTTGGTGTTCAGCCGCTGCTGTGGCCCCGGCAAGGGGAGGGAGCTTACCGCCTAGCGCAGAAACGATGCATACCCATGAACATGGACGCAAGCGCTGTGCAAGGCGCTTTTTTACGCCAAAAACCACCCACAGCATTGGGATAAGGGGAAAATCCAATGCGGTAGGGTGGCTTTTTAGAAACTCTGCAATTTTAAAAATAACGCAGCAGGGCGACAACCGTGCCGAGAATGGCGACCTCTTTGACGATGATCGGATCAAAGGCGTCATTTTCCGGCTGGAGGCGAAAATGCCCTTCTTCTTTATAAAACCGTTTGACAGTCGCTTCGTCTTCCAGCATGGCAACGACGATTTCGCCGTTGCGCGCCACAGGAGTTTGCTCCACGATGACGATATCGCCATCCAGAATGCCGGCGTTAATCATGCTTTCACCGCGCACATGCAGGGCAAACAGGGGCTTATCCCGTGAAACGCGGCCCGTATAGGGGAGGTAGCTCTCGATTTGCTCCACTGCCAGAATCGGCTGGCCCGCCGTAACCGTGCCCAAAAGGGGGACGTGAGTGATGTTTTCCGCCTGCCCGTTAATCCGAATGGAGCGCTTGAGCATTGGATCCCGCGTGATGTAGCCCGCAGCCTCCAATGCATCGAGATTGGCCTGAACGGAGGAGGTGGATTTGAGGCCCACTGCGGCGCCGATCTCCCGCACAGAGGGGGGCACGCCATCCTGCGAGCGCTCCATCAGGTATTCATAAATCCGTTGCTGTGTGTCGTTGATTCGGTCCATCGCAGTCGCCTCCAAGAATAGGATGAGGAATCTGACTATAGTATAGCATAGATGTTTGGGAAAAGCAAACATTTGTTTGCAATTTTTTAAAAAAGCGAATGCCGGATTTCAGATGTTAGATGTGAAAGCCAGGGAGCAAATGCCGAGAGGAGGTTACTAGGCACATTTGTGCCCAGTCGGGGCAAGACCGTTCCGGCCTGACAAAACCACAAACCTCTGGCGGGGCTTGCCGAAAGCCTTCCGGAGCCTTCAGTCTGGCGCGGAGGCAGAGCCTTTCAATAGGCCAGCGGAGGCAGGCTCCGCACATTCCCGGCGGACTCGTGAGGGGACTTTTTCGCGAAGCGAAAAAGCAAACGCCCAAAATGTCTGAGCTGCCGTGAGGCAGCGAGTTTTTTGGGTGGCTTGCCGAACACTTAAAAGAGATACATGAGCATCTCAGTGCCGCCGCTGGCCGTGCGGAACGGCCCCTTTTGCCTCCTTTTCCGGCCGAACGGAAAAGGAGGGGCCCCCGCGGCCTGAGCGGAGTAAAATCCAATTTTTAGTTTTGGTGCAGCCAGAAAGTTTGATTTGATATTTGAATGAGTGCCTGGTTTCGCTGTACGCGACTACCTTCTCTTACTTCTGTAAGAGAAGGTAGGAAGAGAAGCAGCCGGGGGCTTCGCCCCTCGACCCCGCGAACGGCACTGCGGCGGCGGT
>CASDTH010000016.1 GCA_949283655.1 uncultured bacterium | reverse complement strand
TTTTAATGACTGCCTGGTTTCGCTGTACGCGACTACCTTCTCTTACTTCTGTAAGAGAACCAGCATCGGCGTACAGGGGGAAGCAGCGCCGCCCGGCAGGCTCAGGCGGGCGCTCGCTGCGTTCTCGGGCACGGCAGGGCGGGCAGCCCGGCCGCGCCCTGCGGCCTTGCGATCCCCTCGCTTGAGCTGCCGGAGCGGTCCTATGGAGTTTTCAGCCCATGGCCGTGATTCTGGCAAGGCAGACGACGCAGCTTTCCTTAATGGAACGCAAGGAGGATAACGCAGCCAGGGGCGCGGCCATGGCGCTGAAAACCGCTGTTGCCCCCTGTGCACCGATGCGAAAAGAGAAGCAGCCAAGGGGCTTCACCCCTTGACCCCGCGAACGGCACTGCGGCGGCGGTATTTAAATTTGCCACACCACAGCGCGTTCGGCGAACGCTTCCCGAACTCAGCCGCTCACGCGGCTTCAAACAGGCGGGAAGGTTCGTTTGCCCGCAGAGCGGGCAAATTCCCTCACGCGCACGCATTGAGTGGCAGCAGCTGCCGCCTGGGCCTATCGTTACGTTTGCGGCTCCGAACTACTTACAGGACAAATTCACGCCAGGTCGGGTCAAGACCCGACCCTACCGTAGAAACCCGAAAGGTGGTGCATGTAGGGAACGGTCAAGTCAGACATCAGATGTCTGAATCAATAAGGGCCCCGAGAGGTTTCTCTCGGGGCCTTCCAGCAATCAAAGGATTTTCGTCCCCTCCGGGATGGCGTCGTCCACAAAAATCACCCTGCATCCACAGGCGTTGTTCGTCGCCGCCAGCAACATACCCTCGCTTGTCACGCCCGTAATGCGAGTGGGCTTGAGGTTTGCGAGCACAATGATCTTTTTGCCTGTGAGCTCCTCCGGCGTATAATACGCCTTGATGCTCGAAACAATCGTGCGCTTATCGATCCCATCAAAAAGCGTGAGCTTATAGCAGCTGTGCGATTTGCGGATCTCCTGGCACTTGAGCACCTTGCACACACGCATATCCATCGCGGCAAAGTCGTCGTAAACGATCTCAGCCTTCACGGGGTCAACTGGATCCGGCTCGCCATAAACCACGGCTTCCCGCTCCGGCTTTGGCTGCTCCGCCGCCTGCTTCGCCGTTTCCTCTGCCTCCTGCTCAGCCTGTGTCTTTGGAGTAGAAAAATCCAGCAGGCCAACATACTGCGCAGGGTCGATCGCATAGAGGAAAAGATACAGCCGCGGGCCACGCTCCTTATCGATCAAAAGGCGATACACATTCTTGAAGAACGCACCTTGGATGCCCTTCATCGCCTTCTCATCTGTCCCCTCGGGCGCAAACTCCTTTGGAATGGCATAAAGCTTTGCATTGAGCTCATCCAGCGTGTAGCCGCCGGCGCTGATAAAGGCGTGCAGCCGCGAAATTTCCGCGCGCTGCGGCTCGGTCAGCGTATGATAAACCTCCCAATTGCGCGTAGTGCGCAGCCGGTTCACGCTCTCCGGCGAGCACTGCTCCAGCCAGAATTTTGCGCGATCTAGCCGGTCGGCAAACTGGCTGTAGGTATAGGGTGTGCCGAGCTTGCGGAAGACAAGCTCCAGCATCTCCACCTTGAAATCCACCACAGAGCCGAGCTGCACGAGCAGATTCATCGGCACAGTCTCAACCGTGCGCCCCTCGATCTGGGTGAGGTGCATAATGGCCTTTGTAAGATCATTTGCCTTGCCGGATTTCACCTCATTGTACATGCGGTCAAACTCAAAATACTGGCGTAGAATACCATCGTCAAAGCAGAAATCAAAGGCCTTGAGCGGCTCGGTTTTGGCATAGAGCCAGAGGATAATCTCCGGCTGATAGAGCTTTAAAAGCGTCTCCGGGGTGAGATTCAACCCAGAGGAGCCGGACATTTTGCCCGTGGTACCCTTGATGCCGATGAACTCATAGCCCTGAAAAATTGGCGCCTCATAGCCGAAAATGGCTTTGGAAATTTCCTTACTTGTATCGTAGCTGCCGTTGGGGCTGGCATGATCCTTCCCGCCGGGTTCGAAATCGACGCCCTCATACAGCCAGCGCATGGCCCAATCTACCTTCCAGGAGAGCTTGCAGTTGAAATCCCTTGTGAAATCGAAGGAGCCCTCATGGCCGCAAGCGCAATGGTATTGCGCTACGGTGCAATCCTCTGAGAGGGAGGTGATCTTCGTGGTATCCTTGCCGCAGATGGGGCAATAGATGCTCACAGGGTAGAAATTTTTACGCTCCTCCTCCGTGGCCTCCTGGGTACGGTGGTTGTCTAAAATCTCAAAGATTTCGGCGCGATGCTTGAGCGCATGAAGCACCTGCTGCGCATATTTGCCGGAGCGGTACATCTCCGCCTGGTGGCGGTAATCCATCTCGATCCCAAAGCGGCCAATGGAGCGCTCAAACTCCTGCTCAAAATATTCCGCATAGGTTTTACAGGGCGAATCCGGGAACGGGTTTTTCACATCGACATAGGGCATGCCAATGCACTCCTCCAGCTCCGGGGCCACCACCTGCACATTCACCGGCACCTTGCGCAACCGGTCGAACTCATCCCAAGAAAAAAGGAGCTTTGCCTTTTTGCCCATCTTACGCAGCGCTTTCACGACAAAATAGCTTGTCGCCACATCGCGAAAATTGCCGATATGGATGGAGCCGGAGGGGCTAATCCCTGCGGCGCAGACATACTCCTCCTTATCGGGCTTGCGTGCAATAATTCTCTGTGCAATCTCTTCCGACCAATGCATAGATCTATCTCCCCTATCTGTGAACTCGAGCTTTTATTATAACAAGAAAGGCCACAGCAATGCAACCTGTACGGTCACCGCTCCCCCAATTTATGAATAAACAGGCCGCTTAAGAGCTTCGGCTCAAACCACGTGGATTTCGGCGGCATCACCTTACCTGCATCCGCAATCGCCATAAGCTCCTCCATCGTGGTCGGGCACATGGAAAAGGCAAGCTGCATATCGCTGTTTGCTCGCCGCTCCAGCTCCTCCAGCCCACGGATGCCACCCACAAAATCAATGCGCTTATCCGTGCGCGGATCGCCGATGCCGAGCACCGGGCCGAGCAGATTCTCCTGCAAAATGGAAACATCCAGGCTGGCCACAGGATCTCCTTCGGGAAAGGTGCCCTCCTTTGCCGCCAGGCAATACCACTGCCCACCGAGATACAGGCCAAAGGTATGACGCTGCTCCGGGTGGTACGCTCCCTCCCCGCGATAGGCGGTCACCTCAAAACGCTCGCCGGTCTTTTTCAAAAATTCCTCGGGTGTGTAGCCATTAAGATCCCGCACGACGCGGTTATAATCCATAATCTCCAGATCATCGCTCGAAAAGAGAACGGCAAGGAAGAAGTTGAACGCCTCCTCCCCTGTGTAACCAGGATTCGCCTCCCGGCGCAGCTCTCCCACGCGCACCGCCGAGGCCGCGCGGTGGTGGCCATCGGCGATATAGAGCGATGCCATCCCTGCCACCGTCTGCTCCAACGCCGCAATCACTGCGCCATCATCCACCACCCACACAGTCTGCTGCACGCCATCCTGCTCAAAATCATACACCGGCGCATAGGAGGCCTTCCAGCTCTCCAGAATTGCGTGGAGCCTTGCCTGCGGGCGGCAGGCGAGAAAAATCGGCCCAGTGTTCGCATTGCAGGCGTCTACATGGCGGATACGGTCCGCCTCCTTATCCGCACGGGTGAATTCATGCTTTTTGATCACGTTGGCTTTATAATCGTCAATCGAGGCGCAGCCAACCAGGCCCGTCTGCGCACGCTCCCCCATGATCTGGCGATAGATGTAAAAGCACGGCTTTGCATCCTGCATGCATACGCCGCCCGCGACCAGCTTTTCAAGATTCTGGCGCGCCTTCTCATAAACCCGGCTGTCATAAGGATCGATAGAGGGATCGAGATCAATCTCCGCCTTATCGACATGCAGGAAGGAGTAGGGGTTCCCCTCTGCCATTTCCCTTGCCTCCGCACTGCTCATCACATCGTAGGGCAGGGCCGCCACCCTGTCTGCATACTCCGGAAGAGGCCGAACCGCCGCAAAAGGCTTAAATGTTGCCATATTCTTCACTCCAACCACAAATATATTCTATAACAAACGATTTACACAACCTGAAAAGCCCGCATTCGGAGAGCAACCACTTTGTTTCTTCCCCAAACAATGCGGGAAATACGATCACTGAGCCCCGCCCTGTGGCGGCTTCTCCCGCAAAAAGACACGGAAAAGCGGAAGGCACGCCTGAAAAAAGGTTTTATAGGCTTTGCAATAATCCTCGCTAAGCTGCGTGCGCTTGCAACCACCCGCCCGGCACAGAGGGTAAACGCCACAGGAGCGGCAGCGGGATGGAACGGACATGCTCTCCTGAATAAACGCACGCGCCCGCTCTGAGCGCGCCATAGCTTTCAAATCCAAATCCGCAATATTGCCCAGGCAATATGCATCTGTGCAGTAAAAATCGCAGGGATAAATATTGCCGTTGCTTTCTGAAACAAACTGGTGCGAACAGTGCCCCAGCATCCCGCACTGCTCGACCGGCTGGCGCAGATACAAGCGTACCCAATTGTCAAACTGGCGGATGCTGATATAGTTGCCCCGCACATAATCCTTTACATACAGGTTAAACACCCGGATCAAAAAATCTGCATATTGATCGGCCGTCATATACAGCTCGCTCTGCTCCTGGGAACCAAAGGGCCGCAGGCAGGGAATGAATTGAAGATAGCGGAAACCTTGTGAGCGGAAATATTTGTAGATCCGCTCTCCATTTTCTGCACAGTAGCCGGTCAGCACCGTGAGGATGTTAAAATCCACCTTGTGCTTTTTCAGCAAATCCGCCGCATCCAGAATGCGGTAAAACGTGTTTTGGCCGGAAGGCTTTTTCCGAAAGCGATTTCCTTCCCGATCACCATCCAGACTTAACCCGACTAAAAAACGATGCTTTGCAAAAAAGCCTGCCCACGCCTCATCCAGCAGCATTCCATTGGTCTGGATGCTGTAAAATACCCGGCTCCCCTTCTGATTTAACCGGTCAACCGTAGTGACGAAATGCTCAAAATACTCAAGGCCTGCAAGCGTTGGCTCCCCACCCTGAAAGGCAAAGGCAGCCATCTGCCCGCCGGCAAAATCCAGCGCCCGGCGAATCAGGAGCTCTGTTGTCTCCCTAGCCATTACCCCAAAGCCCAGATGCTCCCGGTGGGCGGAAACATCCCGGTAAAAGCAGTATTCACACGAAAGGTTGCACAGAGAGGAGGCAGGCTTGATCATCAACGACAAAGGCGGCATTTTTACCCCATCTTTCCTGAAGGCCGGCTGCAATTCCCCGCTCGCCGAACGGCCTTTCTAACAGCCGGTCATCGCACGTTTTATTCCGCCGGTGTTTCTAATATCCCGCGCCGGTTCTCTTTGAAATCCTGCTGGATTTCATCCAGCTTCTGGTGGAGTGTATCCGCAATCTCCGGATATACGGTAGAGCGGTTATAATTCTCCCCTGCATCGTCCGTCAAGATATGCAGCCAGTTGTTGCGGTATTTATCGAAAAATGCAGAATTGTCATTCTGAATGCGGTCAAAATACTTAAACGTAACATATTGGTTCTCTGTCAATACATCATAATGATACTCCGGATATTGAGCGCGCACCTCCGACGCCGGGATGGTATACTGGATCGCCTTAATATCCTCCCGCTTCATGTGGAGAATCGGATGCTCCTGCGTATGGATAACAGCATCTTCTCTGAGCAATGGGGCCATGGAAATGCCATCGATCATGCGATCCTCCGGCATATAAGCTTGCACCGTGCTGTTTTTACCTGTGATACCGCAAAGCTCCACAAGCGTCGGGTAGAGATCCACCAATGTGGCGGATTGCTTCCTTGTAGCGCCGGTTTGCCCAAGCGCGCCGTCAGCGCCATCCCACCGGATCAGGAAAGGTACCTTCTGGCCGCCCTCATAGGCCAGATACTTCCCGCCGCGCAGATCGCCGACCGAGCCCTCCAGCGCAGGGCCGTTATCGCTGGTGAATACAATGATCGTATTCTCCAGCACGCCGAGCTCCTCCATCGTGGTGAACAGGCGGCCTAAATAATCATCAAACTCCGTCACACAGTCCACATACGTGCCCATGCCACTCACACCGTCGAAATCATCCCCAGCATATACCGGCGCATGCGGCCATGGCGTGGTGTAATAGGCAAGGAAGGGATGGCCGGCCTGCGCCTGCTCGGTAATCCAGGCGGATAATTCGTCATGAATCCATCTGGTCGCGTTGGATTGATCCTTCAACTCATCGGTACCGTGCACAATCGTGTATTGGCCGCCCTTCTCACGCACATGATAAAACGGCGTCATATCATTGACATGATGGCTACCATAGAAATAATCAAACCCCTGATTGGTGGGCAGATACTCGCCATAATCCCCCAAATGCCACTTGCCAAACAGGCCTGTGGCATAGCCTGCGGCATGAAAGGTTTCCGCCATGGTAATTTCATCGCCGAGCATCCCATCCGCATTGCCGCCCATCTCGACGGAATTGAATATCCTGGTAGCAGCAAAGGGAGAAAGCGTATCCACCGTGGGATAAACCACATTATCTGCAAAGCCGCGGTAAGGATAGCGGGCAGTCATCGCCGCAAAGCGGGCGGGAGAGCACACGGAATAGGAGGAGTAAAAGTTCTCCAGATTCAGGCCGTTTTCTCCGATGCTATCAATATTAGGCGTGTCATAAATCGCTCCGTTAAGCGAAATATCGCCCCAGCCGAGATCATCCATCAGAATCACCAGCACATTCGGGCTGTCGCTGTCAGCGGTTCTATCCACATTCTTCAGATAATCGTCCTGCCCTTCCCACATTCTCTGCGTGTTCGGCACGGAGCGCAGATTCATTGTGAGCACGTAAAAAATGGTCGTCCCTGCAAGCGCCAGCCCCAAAACGGCAACCACGGCCTTTTTGAGGGCCTCCTTGCGGAAGGAACGGCGCGCAACACAATACAGCCCCCAAAGCGCCAGCGAACAAGGCAGCGCCAGCAGCAAATTCCCCAGCAGCCTGGTGCCAAAATTCCCTTCGCCCGTCAGCCACGGATGCTCCGCAGAGTTGAAGCCCGCCAGACCAGAGGTGAATGCGCCAAAGCCGGCATCCGCCCCCCAGACGATATAATAAACCACAATACCAATACAGGCCGCAGCATAACCATAAATCATCGGAGCATAGACCTTCTGCTTGAAAAGGAGGCCCAATAAAATAACTGCCGTTACAATGCAGCAATAGGCAACGGAGATCACCGCCACCAGATTCAGCCGGATAATCCACATGGCGAGCATGAGGCAAACCCCCAGCGCCATGAGGAGTAGCGGAAACACCTTTTTCCCCTTCTCAAGCGTGATCTTTTTCATTTGATTCTCCTCTTATGTATAATTGAATTTTATTATATCGTTTTTCCAAATAGGCGTCAAGGCTGGAAGCGTTGATGAAGCAAAGTGAGCGCAAACGGGATCTCTTGCGGCTACTACTCCTCCGCCCGGGCGAACTGGCTCTGATAAAGCTGCGCATAAAATCCATTTTTGCGCAGCAGGCTCTCATGTGTGCCCTGCTCGATAATCTGCCCATCCCGCATGACGAGAATACAGTCTGCCTCCCGGATGGTGGAAAGCCGGTGCGCGACAATAAAGCAGGTGCGGCCCTCCATCATGTGGGTGAAGGCGCGCTGCACCCGCAGCTCCGTGCGGGTATCGATGCTGCTTGTCGCCTCATCGAGGATCAGCATCGGCGGGTCTGTAAGCATCACGCGCGCAATGCTCAGCAGCTGCCGCTGCCCCTGTGAAAGATTGCCCCCATCCTCTGCGAGGAGGGTATCATACCCCTCCGGCAAGCGCTTGATAAAGCTATGCGCATGGGCCGCTTTCGCGGCCTCCATCACCTGCTCCAGAGAAGCGTCCGGCCGGCCGTAAGCAATATTATCCCGCACCGTGCCGGCAAACAGCCAGGTATCCTGCAGCACCATGCCGAATTGCCTGCGCAGGCTTGCGCGTGTGATCGCCCGGATATCTACCCCATCCACGAGGATTTCGCCCTGATTCACATCATAAAAACGCATCAGCAGATTGATCACCGTCGTCTTTCCGCAGCCGGTCGGCCCCACGATCGCGATGCGCTGCCCCGGGTTTGCATAAAGATTCAGGTGCTCTATAAAGCGTTTCTCCGGGTGATAAGAAAAGCAGACGTCATTGAGATTAACCTGCCCCCGGCTTTGCTCCATGCGCAGGGCATCCGGCGCATCCATCGTCTCATCCTGCGCATCCAGCACCTCAAACACACGGCCTGCGCAGGCAATGGCCGCCTGCAGCTCGGTAACAACGCCGGATATCTCATTGAACGGCTTTGTATATTGGTTGGCATATTGCAAAAAGGCAGAGAGCTGCCCAATGGTAAGGCTGCCGCGCAGCGCCGCAATCGCGCCGCAAACGCCGACCGCCGCATAAACCATCGCATTGACAAAGCGTGTACACGGGTTGGTCAGGGAGGAATAGAACTGTGCCTTCACCCCGCAGTCATACAACCTTGCATTGATCTGCTCAAACCCAGCCTGAGCGCGCGCCTCATACCCGAAGGCTTTGACCACCTTCTGGCCGCCCACAAGCTCCTCCGCATAGCCACTGAGCTCGCCTCTTGTCTGCGACTGCTCCTGAAATTTCTGATAGGAGCGCTTCGCGATAAAGGCGGATACAAACAGGGATAGCGGCGTCAGCAGCACCACAACCAGAGTGATCACCGGGCTGACATACAACATAAAGCCCAGCGTGCCCAAGATCGTGACAACACCAGTAAACAGCTGAGTAAAGCCCTGCAGCAGGCCATCGGACACTTGATCAATATCATTCACGACACGGTTCATCAAATCCCCATGTGCATGGGAATCAAGCATTCGCAGCGGCACGCGCTCCAGCTTGTTAAACACGGCGATGCGCAGATCTCGCACCGTGCGGTAGGCCAGAATATTCGTGCATTGCGCCAGCATCCACTGAAACAGCGCCCCTAGCGCAACTGTGCCCGCCAGCAGCAGGAGCGTAGAGAGAATACCGGCAAAATCAACATTTCCCGGGCCGATGATGTAGTCAATTCCCCGGCCGGTCAGCACCGGCGCATACAGCGACATGCCAACGCTAATCAGCGCGCTGACAATCGCCAGGACGAGGTACCCGGTATAGGGCTTGGTAAAGCGCAGCACCCGTTTTAAAATCTGCTTTCTCATCCGGCTGCCTCCTCTGCATTCATCTGGGAAAGGCAAATCTCCCGATAGACCGCACAAGTTTCAAACAGCTCGTGGTGCGGCCCCACTCCGGCAATTCTCCCATCGTCGAGCACGACGATGCGGTCCGCCGCGCGCACTGTGCCCGCCCGCTGGGAAACCATAAACACCGTCATACCCCTGGTCTGCCGGCGCAGCGATTGGCGCAACGCCGCATCGGTCGCAAAATCCAGAGCGCTTGCGCTATCGTCCAAAATCAGAATCTGCGGCGAGCCGACCAGTGCGCGTGCAATGGTCAGCCGCTGCCGCTGCCCGCCGGAGAGATTTCCGCCACCCTGTTGGAGCATTGTATCCAGCCCTTCGGGCAGCTTATTGACGAATTCGGCGGCCTGTGCAATCTCCAGCGCGTGATAAATCTCCGCATCCGTTGCATCCGCTTTGCGCCACTGCATGTTTTCCCGCAGGGTACCAGCAAACAGAACCGCCTTCTGCGGCACCACGCCAATCCGACCACGCAGCTGGGCAAAGGGGTATGCCTTCACATCCGCGCCGTCAATCCGCACACACCCAGCTGTTGCATCATAAAAACGCGGAATCAGGTTGACAAATGTGGATTTGCCGGAGCCAGTGCCGCCAATCACGCCGATGGTCTCCCCCGGCCGGACGCTCAGCTGGATGCCCTCCAGTGCGTTCTCCTGCGAACCCGCATAGGCAAACGACACATTTTCAAACGATACCTTGGGCGTCTGTGCATCCGCCTGCACGGAAACAGCCGCGTTTCCTACATCCGTCACACTGGGGGTAAGCTCCAGCACCTCACTGACGCGCGTGCCGCAGGCCGACGCCTTTGTAAAAATGACAACGAGATTCGCAATCACGATCAACGCCAGCATGATCTGCGTCATATAGCTCACAAGGGCGGTAATTTCACCCTGAGTCAACCGCCCGCTATCCACCTGAAGCCCGCCAAACCAAATGATGGCGATAATCGCCAAATTGACGATTACACTGGTGGCCGGGTTGAGCAGAGCAGAGATTTTGCCGACCCTGACCGCCGTGCGTTCGATATCCGACGCTGCCTCCCGGAAACGCTCCTGCTCCGCCCCCTGGCGGGAAAAGGCCCGGATGACCCGCGCGCCGGACAGATTCTCCCGCGTGATGAGCGATACACGATCCAGTAGCTTTTGTGTAATCCGGTAAAACGGGATAGAGCGGCTCATGATCAGATAAATCACGCCCGCAATCAGAGGCGCGGCCGCCAGAAAAATCAGCGAAAGCCGCAGATCGATCAGCATAGCCATCACTGTAGAGCCGAGCACCAGAAACGGCGCGCGAATCACCAGCCGGATCAGCATCGCCACCGCCAGCTGCAATTGATTGACATCGTTTATCAGCCTTGTAAGCAGAGATGGCGTGCCGATTTGATCAATCTCCGCATAGGAAAGGCTATTGATATGGCGAAACAGGTCGTTTCGCAGCACTGTGCCCACCCCCTGCGAAGCCCTGGCCGCAAAGTACTGGCACACAAGCGCACACAGCAGGCCAGTCACACCCAGCAAAACGAGCACGCCACCCATCCGCAGAATATACCCCGTGTTGTTTCCTCGGATGCCGTTATCAATGATCCGAGCCATAACAAGAGGGACAATCAATTCAAAAATGGCCTCTGTCAGCTTAAACAGTGGGCCAAGGAGCACCTCCTTGCGAAAGCCCTTCAAATAATGCATCAGTTTACGCATTCTGTCACCCCGAAACGCAGCCTACAGACGCCAGACGGCAAAATTCAAGCAGGATGCATTTTGCTTATACTATAGCAGCTTAAGGCCCAGCCGTAAAGGTATCTTTCCCCGGCAACCGCCCCTGTGGCTGGAGCTTGCCTGCTCCCACGCCTGAAATCCGAAGCCTAAAGTTTGAAATCTATTGTACCATATCTTTCCCCATGATAACAGAAAAAATAACCGCGCACCAGCACATGCGTTCTCCTGCCTGAGCCAGAAGGCGGCGCGGCCCACTCCACAGCGTGCAAACAAAATTGACAAGCAAAAGCTCCCTGCGCTATACTGTGCGAAAAAGGGATGGACAGTCCATGCCCATCCGAGAGAAAGGGTGGTTTCATGCCATGCCTGTAAAGGATTTTATATTGAAAAAGCTGGAGGAACACCGCGGGACACCCCTCTCAGGGGAAGAACTCGCAGGCATGCTCTCCGTTTCCCGCGCGGCGGTGTGGAAAGCGGTGCGTGCGTTGCAGCAAGCAGGCTATCACATTGAAGCCGTACCCAACCGGGGCTATACCCTGTGCACGGATACGGACATTCTATCCGCCGAAGGAATGCTGCCCTTTTTGGCAGAGGGGAGTCCATCCCGTGAGCTCCGGGTGTTCTCCTGCACCGGTTCCACAAATCAGGAGGCAAAAAAAATGGCCCTTGACGGCGCGGCGCACGGAAGCGCCGTGCTGGCAGAGGAGCAGAGCGCGGGCCGCGGGCGTTTGGGCAGGCGCTTTTTTTCACCACGCGGGAATGGGCTATATATGAGCGTCATCCTGCATCCAAATGCAGATGCCACCGATGCAGTGCTGATCACCACAGCAGCAGCAGTTGCCGTGTGCCGCGCCATCGAGCAGACTGTGAGCAAACAGCCGCGTATCAAATGGGTCAATGATCTGTATTTGGAGGATAAAAAAATCTGCGGGATCCTGACGGAGGCCGTCACTCATTTTGAAACGGGGGCAATTGAGAGTGTCGTGGTAGGCATCGGCATCAATTTCAGGGGCAGCACCGCGCTGCTCCCGGAGGAGCTGCGCGCCAAAGCAGGCTTTCTCCTGCCCGATACCCCCACTGCCATCACGCGAAACCAGCTGGCCGCTGAAATCATCAACCAGCTATGCGCCCTGTGTGAAACAATGGAGGAGCGGGCCTTTCTTGCGGAATACCGCCGCCGCTCCATGACGCTGGGGGAAAAAATCCGCTGCCTGCGCAACAACGAATGGTTTGAGGCCACTGCGATCGATATCGACCAAAACGGCGGCCTGATTGTGGAGCGGGCGAACGGCGCGCGCGAAACACTGAGCTCTGGCGAGATCACCATCCGCCGGTTGGAAGAAGGATAATCAGCCGCTCAAGGCAAAATCCGCATGGCCTTGAGACGGCGGCGCAGCGTGCTGCCCAGCAGCAGCGCGGCGATCAGCTTCATCAGATCACCCACGATATAGGGGGCCACGCCCATCATAAACGCCTGGCCAAACCCTATCTGCATCAGGCAGGCCAGCCACGCCGTGCCAAACAGGTTGTTCACCAGCATGCCAAGCCCCATCCCGAGTGCTGCCAGCCAGCGCTTCCCCTCAAATGTTTCAACGAAGAGGCCGCCAATCACCGAAAGAAATAAAAAACCAACCAGATATCCTCCGGTGGGCCCCAGCAGCTTGGCTGCTCCGCCCGCAAAGCCGGAAAACACAGGAACGCCCACAACGCCCAGCAGCAGATAGACCGCGCAGCTAGCCGTGCCCCACTTCCAGCCCAGCAGAGATGCCGTCAGCAGCACAGCAAAGTTTGTCAGTGAAAGCGGAACCGGGCTAAGAGGGATCGGGATAGAGAGCGGCCCCAGCACACATAGCACCGCTGCCATCACACCGGTCAGCGTTAAACGATAGATTTTTGTTTTTTTCATTTCCATAAACGTTTCTCCCATCATTGAGTGCTTGTCCTCTCTATGATAGGGGAATGCCTCTTTATTGTCAACCTTATATTTTAATATAGTTTACAATATGGAGCCTTCCATGTTCCCACAATCATGTGCTTTTTCATAAGGCAGGGTAGCATCAGTGTACAAGGGGAACATCGCCGCTAAGGCGGGCTCAGACGGATGCTCGCTGCGTTCTCGGGCGCGGCAGGGCGGCGAGCCCGGCCGTGCCCTGCGGCCTTGCGATCCCCTCGCCTGAAGCAGCCCTAAGCGGTCCTTCGGAGTTTTCAGCCTGTGGCCAGGATGCCTGGCAAGGCAGACGGCGCAGCTTTCCTTGGCGGAAAGCAAGGAGGATAACGCAGCCAGGGGCGTGGCCACGGCGCTGAAAACCGATGTGTACCCTTGTACACTGATGCTATCATCCACCAAAAGACTCCTCTGATTTCGTCGGGCTTTCATATACCAAATCGGATTTAAAAAATCTATTGCCTTTTCTCTCTGCCGTGATTATAATGGGGCTGAGTAAAACAGATCAAATCAGGGAGATGATTCGATTGACGTATCCTCCGCGCAGTGAATACCCCAGGCCGCAGTTTTTCCGCGATGCCTGGCAAACGCTCAATGGCGAGTGGGCATTCCACATTGACCATGGCAAAAGCGGGCGTGATCGTGGGCAAAGCAGCCCGAACGCTCCATTTGAGCGCAAAATCCTCGTCCCCTTCTGCCCGGAATCGAGGCTTTCGGGCATCGCACATCTGGATTTTATGGAATCCGTTTGGTATCGGAGAAGTGTTGTATTGACACAGGAGCAGCTTGCCGGCCATGTGCTGCTGCACTTTGGCGCTGTGGACTATGCCTGCACGGTATACCTCAACGGTGAAGCGTGCGGCGCCCATAAGGGCGGCTACAGCTCGTTCCTGTTTGATATCACGGAGTATGTGCATCCGGGTGAAAATACGTTGACTGTGCACGCCGTTGACCACCAGCGCAACGGCACCCAGCCGCATGGGAAGCAATGTGACCACTACCACTCCTCCGGATGCAGCTATACACGCACAACCGGCATCTGGCAGAGCGTGTGGCTTGAATTCGTGCCGAAGGTCTATCTGGAAAGCGTCCGCCTGACCACGGATTTCCGCACCGGCAGCGTCACGCTTTGCCCACAGGTGAACTGCCTGCCCAGAGAGCTCTCCCTACGCGCCTCCATCACATTCGAAGGGCAGTTGTGCGCGCAGGAAACCTTCCCTCTTTCCGCCTGTGGGGTGGCCCTCACGATGCAGGTTGAACACGTAAAATGCTGGGATATCCTTCAACCAAACCTCTACGACATCACCTATGAGTTGCTGGATGAAGACGTTGTGCTGGACACGGTGCAGAGCTATTTCGGCTTCCGCACGGTTGAGGTGAGAGATCATGCGGTCTGGCTCAATGGGCGTCCGGTCTTTCAGCGGCTGGTGCTCGATCAGGGCTATTATCCGGACGGCGTATACACCGCGCCCACGGATGAAGCGCTGAAGCAGGATATCGAGCTTTCCATGGCGCTCGGCTTCAACGGGGCGCGCCTGCACCAGAAGGTGTTTGAGGAGCGATTTCTCTACTGGGCAGACCGGCTCGGCTATCTCGTCTGGGGTGAGCAGGCAAGCTGGGGGCTGGATATCACCACCAGCGAGGGACTCATTCATTTCCTACCAGAATGGCTGGAGGTGCTCTCCCGCGATTTTAATCACCCGTGCATCATCGGCTGGTGCCCCTTTAACGAGACCTGGGATCAGCATCACCGCCGTGCGGATAAACGAGTGCTGGAGGCAGTCTATTTAGCGACAAAGGCTGCGGATCCAACACGCCCTGTCATTGACACAAGCGGCAATTACCACGCACGGACCGATATTTACGACGTACACGATTATGAGCAGGATGTAACCACCTTTGCCGCCCGTTATGGCGCGGTAACGCGCGAAACGATCTATGAGACCTACCCGGACCGGCAGCAATACGAAGGGCAGCCCTATTTCGTCAGCGAATACGGCGGAGCCTGGTGGGCGCCCGGCCGGGAAAAGGGCTGGGGCTACGGCAAGGCGCCGGAGAGCGAGGAGGAATTTGCCCAGCGGTATGCCGGACTGACCCGTACACTGATGGATAACCCCAATATCTGCGCGCTGTGCTATACACAGCTCTATGATGTGGAGCAGGAGCAAAACGGGCTCTACACCTATGAGCGAAAGCCCAAATTTAACCCGGAAATTTACGAGCGGATCCGTGCAGTCAATAGTGCGCCCGCTGCGTTGGAGGAGAAGCATCAGAGTTTGGTGTCCAAGTAATACATTAGCATGAAAAAGCCAAAAGATACTGCCGCATGAGCAGCAGAGGAAATCTGGTTGCCGGATCGGGCTGACCATCTATACTGTTTACCCCTGGCATGGGCGCTTTCGGCCTCATCCAAGGCAACAGCGTGCAGCACATTTCACAGTGTACAGAGCATACAAAAAGCAGCTTCCTGCTGGGGAAGCTGCTTTGCTTGTCGAAAGGGGGTGTATTCAGGTGTGTGCATAGTGTGTTTACCGGTACTGCGGCCGGGAGATTTTGTTCTTTTTTGAATACGGTCGCGTACAGCGAAATCAGACACTCCTTCAAAAATTCAAAAATCTATTGGCCGCACCACGAATGAAACATTGATGTTTATTCCGCTCAGGCCGCAGAGCCCTCCTTTTCCGCTCGGCCGGCAAAGAAAGCAAAAGGGGCCGTTCTTACGGCCATCGGCGGCACTGATACGTTTCAGAATCGCTTTGATGTGTTCGGCGAACGCCCAAAGAACTCGCTACCTCACGGCAGTGCAAACATTTTAGGCAAGTCCCCTCACCAGCCCACCAGAAATGCACGGAACCTGTCGCCGCTGGCCTATTGAAAGGTTCCTGCCACTGAGTTAAGGGAAACCCCCGGAAGGCTTCCGGCAAGCCTTCCCGGAAGTTTGTGGGGCTGTCGGGCCGAAACGGCCGAGACCATTCCCTACGAAGCTGAATGATGGATTGGGGAAATGAGATGGCGGACGAAAAAACAAAAATCCCCTGCCCCGTGCAGAACGGAAGGCCCCGGGAAGCTTCTCCCGGGGCCTGTAAGGTTGTTTGATAACAGTGCTTTCCGGCGCCCACCGCTAACATTCAATGGCAAAAATCCGAATTCAAGTGTTTTTCGCCTGACTGAGCGGCTTCCTGCTTGGGAGGCCGTTTTTGTTTTATAATCACAAAGCGATAGAAATCACCGCTATAGGCACAGGCCTATGGCTGGCCATTTCGCCATCATACACCATTCAAAATTTCAAAGGCCTTTTGCAGCTGCGCATCCTGATCGTGCGGCACAAGCTCAAACTGCTCCTGTGCCAGCTGCACCGTAACATCCGGCTCAACACCGACCCCATCGAAGCTCTCACTCTTATATGGGATAATCCTCGCTGTTGTCAGCACAATCGCGCCGCCGTCTGAAAGCTGGAGGATCTCCTGCATCTTCCCATTGCCCTTGGTCTTCTCACCAACTAGCTCGGCCTTGTCAAAATCCCGCAGGTCGCAGGCAAACAGCTCGGCCGCACCTTGGGTATCCTCATTGATCAGCACGCAGATCTGGCCGGAATAATCCGCTGCATCAGAGGTAAATGTTTCCACTACCTCGTCTTCTTTATCCACAGCAACAGCAATTGCCTGATTCCCGCCGGTGGCCATCGGCACAAACAGATCAATCACCTGCACAGCATAAGGGATCAGCCCCTCCGACGTACCGCGCACATCAATGACAATGCTCTTGATGTTTTCCTTAGCGAGCGCATCCAACGCCTCCTGGCACTGCGTGGCTGTGTTTTCATAAAAGCTGGTGATGCGGATATAACCTATCGTACTGATGATTTCATAGTAAACGGATTTCACGCTGTAGCCCCGCATGACCTTCACTGTTTGATCTGTGCCGCTGCGGCGATAGGTGACATCGATGGTGGTGAGCTTATCCCCCTCCAGATCCTGCAGCAGTGTCTCGTAATTCGCCTGTGTTACGGCGGTCCCACCGATCTGGGTGATTTGATCTCCCTTTTGCAGCCCCGCGCTTTGCGCCGGCGAATCCGCATTCACCTCAACAATCGAAAGAACGCCCGTCTCTTCATCAAACACTGTGCTGATGCCAATGCCGGACATTTTTCCGCGGATGCGGCCGTCATATGCAATATATTCGCTCGCCGTCATATAATAGCTGTATTCGTCGCCCAAGCCCTGCATATAGCCGCTGGCGAGCTCTGCATTGAGCTGCTGGTTGTCAATACTGCCATAATATTTCTCCCGCACCTCATCATCCAGAGCAGACAGCCTCGCATACATCTCCTCCCGCTCGGGGAGGCCCTCGATCAGAGCATCATACTGATTCATTGCGAACGACATGGTAATCGCAATTGACGCAGTAACTGCGATCAGAATCAACGCGATTGTCACGCCAAGTGATATCTTTTTGTTCATCGGCCAAACCCTTTCCTTGTCAATAATCCGCGGGATCCAGGTAGTTCAGCGGGTCATAGCGCTGATCGCCCTCATACACCTCAAAATGTAAATGCGGCCCGGTCACATTGCCGGTATCGCCCACCTTGGCGATCGTCTCGCCGCGCGTTACCCGGTCGCCCTGTGAAACGAGCAGGCGGCTGCAGTGCGCATAGCGCGTGAGCATCCCGTTGCCATGATCGATAAGGATATACTTGCCCCAGGATTTATCCGTCTGGGCCAAAAGCACAGTGCCGCTTTCTGCCGCAACAATATCATGCCCATACACACCGCTGCCGCTGATATCAATTCCCCAATGATAGGTGAAACCGGCAAGATCACGCGGCCCAAAATAAGAGGTGATGTGGTGGAAGCCGGGCAGCGGCCAGAGCAGATACGGATTGGAGCTGCCTGACCCACCCGGAGAAGAGCCGCCCGAATCGCTGGAACCGCCTGAGCTGGAAGCATGCTCCCGGATATAGGCGGCAATTTGGGCATCGACCTCATCCCGATCCGCCTGCAGCTTTCTCATCTGCGCCTGGTACAGGTCACTGTTGTGATCCAGCTGCTGAATATAGGAGTTCGCCTGCTTGACATTGGCGTTGATCTCATCCTCCTTTTCACTCAGCTGCTGCGCTGAAGCCTGCACATCCGCTTTACGGGCAACCAGCGTCTCCTGCTGCTCCTGCAAGGAGGCCTTATCCTCCTCCATCGTTTGGAGCAGGCCCTGAAACACCTCCAGCTCCTCTGAGAGTGCATCGATCAGCTGCGTATCATGCCTGGTCACACTGCGCAGCAGCTCTGTGCGTATTAGGAAGGTTTCAAAATCGCCTGCCTCCAGCAAAAATTCCAGCTGTGAGCCGCCACCAGCCATATACATGGCGCGCAGCCGTTCCTTCAGCAGCTCAAAGGTCTCCTCAATCTGCCCCTCCTGCTCCTCAGCTTCAGCCTGGGTTTGTTGAATCTTGGTGTCCAACGCCTCGATCTTGTTATTCAGGCTGCTGATATCCGCATTCAGCATCGCGATGCGCTCCTGAAGCACTTCTGCCTGCTGCTGAGTTGTTTCAATTTGATCGTTGAGCGTGTCAATATAAGCCTGCTGATCCTCCATATCGGAGGCAAGCTCGTTGAGTTTATTCCGGTTTGCCTCGATTTGCTGGTCAAGGCGGTCGTATTCATCCTGCAAATCCTCGATATTTACTGCTCTGGCATAGGGCCCGCTGCTCACAACAAGCATGCCCAGGGCCATACATACACAAAACAGGGATCGGAGCCATTTACGCAGCTTACCCAAGGCTTCCACCTCCATTTTTTAAATACCGGTTCATGGATATCACGCAGCCTAAAACACCTGTCAGGAGCCCCAGCAGCAGGAAGCCGAGCAACATCCATCCGGCATATGTGCCAAACGACGCCGCCCCTGTGCCGAACAAATCCAAAAAGCCGCCGAATGCCTTCACCGCAAGCGCATAAATCCCCCAGACAGCTCCCAGGGAAAATAGGCCGGAGAGCACGCCAATCGCCATCCCCTCCACCATAAACGGCCAACGGATAAACCCGTCTGTCGCACCTACGTCCTTCATGATGCTGATTTCCAAACGGCGGTTAAAAATCGTCAGCCTCACCGTGTTGGAAACAATAAACAGCGACACAATCAGCAGCATTCCGATAATTACCAGGGCGATGGCCGTCACAGAACGGCGCATCTCCATGACTGAGCCGGCGAGCTCGCTATTCTCCTGCAAGGACTGCACGCCGGGGAGGGCTTTCAGACTTTCTACCGTCTGTGAAAAAAGGGAGAGGTCATCCACCGTCACCCGGTAAGCATCCGGCAGTGGATTTTCTACCATACCCTCCAGCAGCACGGCATCCTCACCCAGGCTCTCCAGCTGCTGCTCCCACGCATCCTCCTTTGCGACAAACGTGCAAGCTTTCACATTCGGCAGGGCACGAATCGCCTCGCCAACCTGCTCCGCCTGCTCATCGCTTGCGGCTTCATCCAAAAAGGCCATCACAATGTTTTGATCCTCAATATGGCCCAGAATCCCATTGATATTGATAAAAATCATTGATGCACAGCCGATGATGATCATGCACGACATCAACACGGCAATGGAAGCAATGCTCATCATCCGGTTGGCCCACAAGCTACGAAAGCCCTCTTTCGTCAGATAGGCCAAGCTCCCTTCTGCTCTCATAGGGCACCTCCTGCCTGCTGTGCATTGGCCAATGGCACCTGCACAGGCTCTTCCCCCGCCGCCGTATCGCCGACGATGCAGCCATTGCCCAAGGTAATTACCCGGCGGTCAAACGCACGCACCAGCTCATGCTCGTGCGTCACCATGACAATCGTGGTGCCCATCTCATTCAGGCAGGTCAGCAGCTTGACCACCTCGTAGGACATCGTCGGGTCAATGTTGCCCGTGGGCTCGTCCGCAATGATCAGGTTGGCATTATTCGTCAGCGCGCGCGCAAGCGCTACACGCTGCTGCTCCCCTCCGGAGAGCTCCTCCGGATAGCAGGATGCTTTGCCCATCAGCCCTACTAAGCGCAGGACAAAAGGCACACGCTGCCGGATCTCCGCTGGGCGCGCGCCGACAACACGCATGGCAAAGGCCACGTTATCATACACCGTCATCTTCGGAATGAGGCGGAAATCCTGAAACACCACACCCATGGTGCGGCGCAGCAGAGGGACCTCCTTCTTTTTCATTCCCGCCAATTCAAACTTACCAACGCGGATTGTGCCGCTCGTTGGCGTTTCTTCATGCATAATCAGCTTGAGGAAGGTACTTTTGCCCGCGCCGGACGCGCCGACTATGAATACAAACTCGCCTTTTTGAATATGCAGGCTTACGTCTTTGAGTGCCATGGTGCCGTTTTCGTACGTTTTTGAAACGTTTTGGAACTCAATCACTGCACACATTCCTTTCTTCGCACAGAAGGCCCTGAAGTGAGGCTTACGCCCTGCCGCACAGCGGGGCAGGGCCCTCTCTCACGCACAGCGCCCCACGCGCCGTGCCCGTTCCCCTCCACAGGAACCAGCCGCCCGATTAGCGGCTGCACAAACAGGGCTCATACAGAAACAACCAACCCCCGGCGGCGCCGCCGGGGGTTGACGCCTACCGGAATCAATACTTGACCGGGTTGGAATCCAGATATTTCTTGACCATCAGGGCCACTTTAAAGACGATTGCATCATCAAACTCACGCAGGTCAAGGCCTGTGAGCTTTTTGATTTTTTCCAAGCGATACACCAGCGTATTACGGTGCACAAACAGCTTTCGGGAGGTTTCGGAAACATTGAGGTTATTCTCAAAGAAGCGCTGAATGGTAAACAGCGTCTCCTGATCCAGATTCTCAATGGAACCGCGCTTAAACACCTCGCGAAGGAACATATCGCACAGCGTAGTTGGCAGCTGATAGATCAGGCGGGCAATCCCCAGGTTGTCATAGCTGACAATGGTTTTCTCCGTATCAAATACCTTGCCGACCTCAAGAGCCACCTGTGCCTCCTTAAAGGAGCGCGCCAACTCTTTAATGCCGCTGACCGTTGTGCCGATGCCGACGAGCGCATGCGTATAAAACTCCGTTCCCAGAGAATCGGCGATTGAGCGCGCAAGCTTCTCAAGATCCTTGGGCTCAATGTTGGCGCGCACTTCCTTAACAAGGGCGATATCGGTCTCATTAATATTGATTACGAAATCCTTGGTTTTATCTGGGAAGAGATTCTGAATCACATCATAGATGGAAACATCATTGTGCTCAAGAATACGGATAAGCAAAACCACACGGGTCGCATCGTTGTTAAAGCGCAGTTCCCTTGCCTTTAGATAGATATCCCCGGGCAGGATATTATCCAAAATCACATTTTTGATAAAGTTGCCGCGATCATACTTTTCGTCATAGTACTGCTTGATGCTGCTCAACGAAACGGCAATGATATCTACATAGCGGCAGGCGATCTCATCTGCCCCTTCTACAAACACTGCATATTCCGGGTGCATGTGTGTACCGAAGGCGCGATAGGTGCAGGCATCAACCACCGTAGCCTCCCCGCTGGTAAAGATATCGGAAAGGGAGGCTTCCTGCACCTCGCCGATCCGGCCTAACTCGCTGCAAGAAATGATGGTGCCGGTTTCATCCACCACGCCGACCATGCGGCCTATTGCGTCCTTCATCTGGTGGATTACACTCTGAAACAGTCTGTTTGACATAAAATAGCCCCCCATGTTCGTTAGTCTGTTTGCGGAAAAATTTTTATACATTATGCCCATGGATTCCTTATACATTTTACACAATCGGCCATGCTATTGCAAGTTTTTCTGCAAGAAAAGTTATGGTATTTTTAAAAAAATTCCGTTCAGCCCCATATATTGCCTTTTTTCTATTGAGAATTGACAACAATTCGGCTGCATTCTTGGTGGTTTTCACACAAGCAAAACTTTGTATAAATTCACGATAACTTTCCACATGGCAGAAACCGCGCCCACTGCACGGCGCATCGGCTGGAAAACAGGCACCGTCTCTGCTCCCCCAAGCAGCCATAAGCAAAGCAGGGCTTATCCGGGCAACCCGGATAAGCCCTGCTTTGCCGAAAGGGCCGCGCAAACGGCGCCTATTATTTCATCATGCCGGCTACTTCGTCCGCAAAATTATCCTCGCGCTTCTGCAGGCCCTCGCCCTTTGCAAACCGGGTAAAGCCCAACACCTGGATAGAAGTGCCAATCTCTTTTGCAACGGTTTCCACATACTTGCTAACGCTCAGGTCGCCATCCTTGACAAACTGCTGATCCATCAGGCAATTCTCTTTGAAATACTTGCCAATGCGGCCCTGTACGATCTTCTCGATCACCTGAGCGGGCTTATTCTTATTCTTCTCATCCTCCGCAAGTTGCGCGGTGAGGATCTCCTTCTCATGGGCGATCACATCCGCCGGGACGCTCGCCTCATCCAGATAAGCCGGATTCATCGCAGCAATCTGCATCGCGACATCCTTGCCCATCGCCTTAAACTTTTCGTTTGCCGCAGTCGCGTCATCCACATCAAAATGCACCATAACGCCAACCGTGCCACCGCCATGGACATAGGTGGATACAACGCCCTCCACGCGCTCAAAGCGGCGGATCTTCATATTCTCACCAATGGCAAGGATTTTATCCTGCAGGTTCTCCTGCACGGTGCGGTCGCTGCCGGCGAGTTTCTCATTGAGCAGAGCGTCAACATCCGCCGGATTGTTGGCGGCGATCGTCTTGGCGATGTCCATGACGAAGCTCTGGAACTCCTGATTCTTCGCGACGAAATCCGTCTCGGAATTCACTTCAACCACAACGCCGATCTTTTTCTCCTCATCGCTATAGGCGAGCACAACGCCCTCTGCCGCAATACGGCTGGCCTTTTTGGTAGCCGCTGCAAGGCCCTTTTCACGCAGGAAGTCGATCGCCTTCTCCATATCGCCGTCAGCGGCGACAAGCGCCTTTTTGCAATCCATCATGCCCACGCCGGTCTTCTCGCGCAGAGCCTGTACGTCTTTTGCAGTAAATGCTGCCATATTTATACTCCTCCGATCTCATCATGAAATTGCTTCAAAAAAGCCCGCGCCATCAGGCTGCGCTTACTGAAAATCCGCACCGGATTTGAGCAGTAGCCCCTGGCACGGGCGGCCCCTCCCCGCAAGTAGGGGATGGATTCTGGTTTTTGTGCGTTATGCGCTGGGCTGCTCGTCGGCCGCTTCGGCCTCCTCGCCTGCGCCGGCTTCCTCAGCGGCGTCGGCGCTCATCTGACGGCCCTCCATGACGGCGTCCGCCATCGCGGAAGAGATCAGGCGGACGGCGCGGATCGCGTCGTCATTGCCGGGGATGACATAATCGATCTCATCCGGGTCACAGTTGGTGTCAACAATCGCAATGATCGGAATGCCAAGCTTTTTGGCCTCAGCCACTGCAATGCGCTCCTTGCGCGGATCGACGATAAACATCGCAGCGGGCTGACGCTTCATCTGCGTGATACCGCCCATAAACTTCTCGAGCTTTTCGATCTCGAGCTTGAGCTTCGTAACCTCTTTTTTGGGCAACAGCTCAAACGTGCCGTCCTCTTCCATGGCCTTGAGCTGCTCCAGGCGCTTGATGCGCTGCCGGATCGTTTTAAAGTTGGTCAGCATACCGCCCAGCCAACGAGCGTTGACATAGGGCATTTCACAGCGGGAAGCCTCCTCACGGATGGAATCCTGCGCCTGCTTCTTTGTGCCGACGAAGAGAATCTCCTGCCCGTCCGCCGCGAGATCGCGCACGAACACATAGGCCTCCTCCAGCTTGCGCACGGTTTTCTGCAGATCGATGATATAAATGCCGTTGCGCTCGGTGAAGATATACTTCGCCATTTTGGGGTTCCAGCGGCGGGTCTGATGCCCGAAGTGGACGCCCGCTTCCAGTAGCTGCTTCATAGATACGACTGCCATAGGGTAAATCCTCCTTTGTTTTACCTCCGCACAGCTCTCGGGACGGCGACATTTCCAACGAAAATGCACCCGCCGAACAAACACTATGCGTGTGTTTTGCAGGATGTACTACCGCATGAAGGCACAGCAATACATTTTTGCTGGAGTAGTATAGCACATGCGGGAAGAAATTGCAAGAGCTAGGCAGCAGTTTTCTTTTTAAAGCTTACGCAGCCAAGGTGTGCAGGCAGTGGGGGACAACCACGGGCAAATTGTTTAGCTCTGCCCAGACTGTGCTTGCAGGAAATCCCGCGCTGCGCGCCGTGCCGCCCTGTATAAATCCTCCCGGCAACTTTTTTGCACCTCGGCAAAGGGCTTTCGCGCCTCATTGGCCTCATAAACCCCGGCCAGTCCCAACGCACCGGCAAGCCAGGCACGGTCGCCCTCTACCTGGCCGGCAACCGCAATCACCGGCGTTTGCGCGGCATGGCGGGCAACACCGGCAACCACCTTGCCCCGCACGCTCTGTGAATCAAGCTGCCCCTCCCCCGTCACCACGAGAGCAGCGCGTTGGGCAAGCGCGTCAAACCCCATTTCCCGCAGCAAAAATTCTGAACCGCTGGAGAGTTTCGCCCCCGCCAGCGCGGCAAGCCCTCCAGCCAGGCCGCCTGCCGCTCCGGCCCCGGCAAGTGTGCTGAGATCACAGCCCGTATCACGCCGCACTACCTCCGAAAAAGAACGCAGCGCAGCATCCAGCGCCCGAATTTGCCCGTCATCCGCCCCCTTCTGGCGGCCAAAGGCAAGTGCCGCTCCCCCCGCGCCATGCAGCGGGCTATCCACATCGCAGAGTACAATGAGCTCCATCCCGCGAAGCCGTTTCTCCAGCCCATCCGTCAGGATGTGATCCACCTGCCCCAACCCACAACCCATGGGCGGTACCTCTTCCCCCTGCCGGTTCACGAAACGAATGCCGAGCGCAGTCAGGCAACCAAGCCCGCCATCCACCGTTGCGCTCCCACCCACACAGATCAGAATACGCCGGCAGCCGGCATCCAGCGCGGTAAGAATCAGCTCCCCTACCCCGTAAGTGGAAGTATAAAGCGGATTTCTGCTTGTTTCCGCCACCAGCGTCAGGCCAGCAGCCTGTGCCATTTCGACCACGGCCGTGCCGTCTCGCAGGATGGCAAACGTAGCCTCCCGGCAGGCAAAGAGTGGGCCATGCACACGGATATGCTCCTGCGTTCCGCCGAAAGCGTTTAGGAAAGCGTCCACCGTCCCCTCGCCGCCATCCGCCATAGGAAGACAGCAAATCTCCAGTGACGGCTCCACCTCCAAAAATGCCTCGCGCAGAATCCGGCAGATCTCTCTGGCATCCATCGTTCCCTTAAAGGAATCCGGGGCGATCAAAATCCGTTTCTTTTTTTGCTCATCTGGCACAAATTGCTCCTCCTTCCGTTGATCTCGCACTTCTAAAACCTCATTTTTACTCTTGCTATTCCTGCCGGCAAAAAGCCTTTTTCCCGTGCCACGCGGCCGCACAGATGTGCTACCTATCTCCGGCAAAAACCCTCCTTTCCATATAAAAAAGGAGGGCACTAAACCTAAGTGTATGTTCTATGATAGGGCAGCTAACCAGCCTTTGATGTGAAAAATAAAACGCAAAAAACGCCAGAGTCCAGCCATATCCCGGCTGGATTCCGGCGCCTGCTTCATTCTCTCACCATCTGCTCATAGGGCAGAGGCACAAAGCCATAGCGTTCATACAGCTTTTTGACACGCTGGTTGCGCGGGCACACCTCCAGGCGGAAACGCTTTGCCTCCCCCTCGTATTCCCGTAGCAGCCACTCCATAAATTGCGAGCCGAGGCCCCGCCCTCGCACCCGCTCAGAAAGATAAAGCTCCTCCAGCTGTACAGTCTTCCCCCCCGCCTCGCAGCTCCAGTAAGAGACCATCAGCGCATAGCCGACAACCTGCCCATCCTGCTCCAAAATGCATCCGCGTAGGCCAGGCTCGCCCGCCAGCAGGCGATGAAACGTATTGATCAGTTTCTCGTCAGTGATGGGAAACAACGTCCCCTCCCCTGCATAAAAATCCCGACCCATTGCAAGATAGGCCTCTTGATCGGCTGGTGTAAACGCACGCACCTTCATTAGGCAGTTCTCATCCTTTCTCAGATTTACGCTCCCGTGGAATCCGGCACCACCGTGATCACCACAGCGCTGGGCTCTTCCGTCTGGACCTCGCTCCAAACCCTCACATAAATTTCTGTTCCCTTTTTATAGGATCTTTCCGGCTGTGTAATCATTGCAGAGATTTTGCCCGCCCGCTCCGGCTCCCGGTTCTCTTCTAAAATCGCGCGGCACTGAAAGCCCAGTTCCTCCAGGCGCAGCTTTACCGTTGCATAGCTCTGGCCTGTATAATCCTGAAGCAAAATTTCTTCATTGCCGCTGCTGATGGTGAGGGTGATCTTCGTTCCCTTGGGGACCTCCGTGCCATACGGAATATCCTGCGAGATCACAACATCCTTTTCCAACGTATCGTTCTCCTGATACTCGGAAACAAATACAAAATCATCCGTATAGTTCGGATTTGCCGTAATAGTAGCATAATTCATGCCATAAAAATCCGGCACCCGCACAAGCTCCTCTACTGCAGAGGGAGCCGTCGCTTCCTCCCTGCTCTGGAAAAGCAGGCTCAAATCATCACGCCACACGGTCATCGCCAACACAGACAGCACTGCCAGGCAAACCAAGATGCTGACCGTGCCTGCAATCAGCGCTGTTTTGGAGCTGGAGGATTTTTTCTTTTGGCCTGTGGCAGGCTCCTGCTCTCCGGCATCTAAAGCCGCTTTTTCTCTGGCTGCATATGTCGTGGCAGCGATATTCGAAGCGCCCGGCGCGGCGGAAAGCTCCGCCCGCAGCTGCTCCACCGTCCGCGTCCGATCCTCCGGAAGGATCTGCATTCCGTTCATCAGCGCGTTGATCACATAGGCGGGCAGTTGTTCCGCAAATTTGCCGGGCACCACCAACCGGTCATTCGTCACACGGGAGGTAGCCTCCAACGGCGTGCTGCCGATCAATGTGCGGTACAGCACGGCAGAGAAGGCATAGATATCCGTCCACGGGCCCTGCTGGCCCTCAAATCCATATTGTTCAATCGCCGCATAGCCCGGGAAAAGCTGAGCCGTCAGATCGCCACGGGCCGTGCGGGCCTGCCAGATGCTGAAGCCTGTGATCCGCATTTTGCCATTCTTCTCCACCATCAGCGTGGTGGGTGAAATGCCGCGATGGATAATCCCTGCGCTGTGCAAAGTGCCCAGCGTAGAGAGCACCGGCATAAACAGAATCCTCGCCTGCTCCCAAGAGAGATAGCCGGACGGACTGCGCAGCAAATATTCCCGCAGGGTGACCCCCTCAGTATATTCAGCCACCGCATATGCTGTGCCGTGATCCTCCACAATATCAAACACCAAGATCAACGCGGAAAGGCCGCGCATACGCGCAAGCTTGCGCCACAGCTCCAGAAAGCTCTGGTAGCAATCCCGGTACGTGATCTCACACCCCGCCATGGGCTTGAGGGTCAAATCCTCCCCGCGCTGCGCAATGGCATCCGGCAGGAATTCGCGGATAGTCACCGGCGCATTCATCTCCAGATCCCAACCCATATAGGTTGCGCCGTCGCCATTATAATCCAGCACCTTTCCTGCCAGGTAACGCTCCGCCACAACTGTTCTCATGGGCAGGTAGGGGGCGAGCTGCGGCGAATCAGCATGGAAGCCGCAGTAGGGGCAGGTTTTTTCCTCTCCAATTTCCCGCATGCAGCTCATACACAGGTGATCCGTGTTTATCATTCAGGTCACTCCTCTTTTACACCCAACCGGGAGGCACAAAGCCACCCCACAAAGAAAACCGCCTTCTGCGCAAGGCCCCCAAGCCAATATGGCCGGGCTGCACACCACGCCGCAGCAGAAAGCGAAAAAAGTTTTTCAGCAGGCAAACAACAAGCACGCGCCAACTCTGCCCTGCGGCAAATCAAAGCGCCGGCTCAGAAATAAGCCAAACAGGCCGCCTGCCGGGGCTGCGTTATCGTCTACCTAAGCGTTATCATAACAAAAGATGCCCGCTATTGTCAAGCCGGTGCCCTTACACACAACATAAGCCGGGCCCGGCGAAAAATCGCAGGGGCCCGGCTCGGGCATTGTCATTCTTTTATTTTAGGACTCAGCATATTTCCACTTCACGCCCTGCGGGGTATCCTCCAGCAGGATCCCGCGCGCCTTCAGCTCATCGCGGATACGGTCCGCCTCCGCCCAGTTTTTCGCCTTGCGTGCCGCATTGCGCTGCTCAATGAGCCCCTCGATCTCCTCATCCAGGCTCTTCTCTTCCGGCCGGCCATAGACCAGGCCCAAGATCCCGCACAGCGTATCAAACAGCTCCGACGCATGCTCGCACAGCCTACGAGAATGCACACCCGCCGCCACATAGGTGTTGATATCGCGCACCAGCTCATAGACGGCCGCAAGCGCGTCTGCGGTGTTCAGATCGTCATCCATCGCCTCTTCAAACTGGCGGCGGCGTTCCTCCAGCTTTGCGATCACTGCATCGTCCTCTGCGCCGGGGGCTTCTACCGCATTTTTCAGCGCGAAGTCGAGGCTGTCGCGGCAGCTATAGAGCCGCGTGAGCGCCGCACGGCACTGCTCGATGATCTCAACGCTGTAATTGATCGGGCTGCGATACTGCGAGGAAATCATCAGGTAACGAATCGGTTCATAGCCATATTCCTTCGCCACGTCGCGCACGGTGAAGAAATTGCCGAGCGATTTCGACATTTTGCGGTTATCCACATTGATAAAGCCGTTATGCATCCAGTAATGCGCAAATGGCACGCCGTTGCAGCACTCGCTCTGCGCAATTTCATTCTCATGATGCGGGAAAATAAGATCCTGCCCGCCGCAGTGGATATCAATCGTCTCACCAAGATACCGGCGCACCATGGCGGAGCACTCAATATGCCAGCCCGGCCGGCCCTTGCCCCAGGGGGAATCCCAGCTCGGCTCGCCGGGCTTCGCGGCCTTCCAGAGCGCGAAATCCATCGGCTCACGCTTGACCTCGCCGATATTGATGCGTGCGCCCGCCTCCAGCTCCTCCAGCGGCTGATGGGAGAGCTTTCCATATTCCGGGAATTTCGCAGGGCTGAAATATACATCCCCCTGTGCCTCATAGGCATAGCCCTTTTCCACCAGCGTGGAAATAATAGAGAGAATTTCGTCAATATTCTCTGTCGCCTTGGGGTGGACGGTCGCCTCGCGAATATTCATCCCCTTCGCATCCACCCAGAACTCCTGAATATATTTCTCAGACACCTCGGAGAAAGTGAGCCCCTCTTCGTTGGCACGGCGAATGATCTTATCGTCAATATCTGTAAAATTCTGCACAAATCGCACCTGGTAGCCGCGGTATTCCAAATAGCGGCGCAGCACATCGAACACACACAGCGGACGGGCGTTGCCGATGTGGATATAGTTATAGACCGTAGGGCCGCAGGCGTAAATCTTGACCTCGCCCGGTATAATAGGCTTGAGCTCTTCCTTTTGCCGGGTCAATGTGTTGTAAACCTTCATTGAAAATCGCTCCTTTTCGCTAATATGATTATTTTATCAAATCCCCGCCCCATTTCCCAGGGAAAAGGGGCGCCATAGGCCATGGGCAAGCAGAACGCCCTCCGGCGCGCTACCGCTCTTCCCGCAGTTCCTGCTCCAGCGCGGCGTTTTCCCGCTCCAGCTGCTCAATGCGCAGCTTCATACAGCAAAGCTCCTGCGCCACGGGATCCGGCACATGCACCTGGTCGAGGTTATCCACGCGCACACCGTTGCGCTTGACCACACGCGCAGGCACACCCACCGCCGTAGAATCCGGGGGGATTTCCTCCAGCACCACCGCGCCTGCCGCGATGTTACTATTATCCCCCACGCGAAACGGGCCGAGCACCTTCGCACCAGCGCCGATCATCACATTGTTTCCGATGGTCGGGTGGCGTTTGCCGGTATCCTTCCCCGTGCCGCCGAGCGTCACGCCCTGGTAGAGCGTCACATCGTCGCCGATCTCCGCCGTTTCGCCGATGACGACGCCGGTGCCATGGTCGATGAAAAACCGGCGGCCGATCTTCGCGGCAGGGTGGATCTCGATCCCCGTCTTACGCGCAGCGCGCTGCGAAATCCACCGTGCCAGGAAAAATAGCCGGTGGCGGTAGCACCAGTTCGCCCGGCGATGCATCCGGATCGCTTTCAGGCCGGGGTATAAAAACAAAACCTCTACTGTGCTGCGCGCCGCAGGGTCGCGCTCGCGCACGCACGCAATATCCTCTCTGAGCTGACGAAACATCTGCAACCCCCTCCTGGCAATGAAAAAAGCGGATATAAAAAACACCGCCTGCGCCGCCCTGCAAACGGGCGCCTCGCGCAGGCGGAGCATTTCTCCGCGGTTCCACTGCGATTTCTCTCTCAGCAGGTCTCCCGCCCCGCCTCCAAAGGGACGGGAGGAAAACCCTCCGACGGTAACGGCGCCTGCCGCGCGGAGATACTTGCGCCGGGATCGTTTCCCTGCGTTCCCCCCGCGTGCTATCGGGTGCATTTCACAACAGGCGCCGGCAAAGGGCGCTCGCAGCGAACGCGCCCTCTCTCTGCTGCCGCTCTCCCGGCTACTCCTCCCGGTCAACGCATTTCATGATCAACAGATTATTCTTATTATATACCATCCGGCGCAAAAATGCTACTTTCCTTTTGCAGAAAGCCCATCTGCCGGGATCGGTTTATTTGGTAAAAGTGATAAGCTTCGTGCTGCGCATCAGGTAAATGACGCCGGAAATAACGGTCAGCACCGCTGTAATCCACAGCAGGATATTGGAAACCAGCGTCAACGGGAACGCGGCGGGCAAAGCGCCCAACTCCTGTACGGCGGCAAGCACCATGATTAGAATTGTGAACGTCATCTGGCTGACTGTTTTGAGCTTGCCCCAGATGTTTGCCGGAATCACCACGCCCTCCGCCGAGGCAATCAGCCGCACGCTGGTCACAGCAAATTCGCGGGTGAGCACAATCATGACGATCCAGATATTGCACAGGCCGGCTTGCATAAAGCCAAGCAGCGCGGCTGTGGTGAGCATTTTATCCGCCACAGGGTCCAGCAGCTTGCCAAACACCGTGATCTGGTCGTTTTTGCGGGCCAGGCGGCCATCCACCGCATCCGTCACCGCTGCCGCGCTAAATACCAGAACTGCCCACCAGTAATGAAAGGGAAGCCCCTCCCACAGAAAAACGGCCAGAAAAACCGGCGCCAAAAGCATGCGCAAAACGGTCAGCTTATTCGGAGTATTCATGCAGTATGTTCTCCCTCCAAATGTCAAACGACCTCACCGATCAGATCGTAATCGGACACATCAAAAATCTCCACATCAACAAAGTCGCCATCCTCCAACGGATAGCCGCAGGTAAAGCGCACCGTGCCGTCGATTTCAGGCGCATCCATCCAGGTGCGGCCTGTATAGCTGTCCGTATAAGCGTCATAATCCTCCACCACCGCCCGGAAGGTTTTGCCAATACGCGCGCGGTTGTTGGCCTCTACAATATCATACTGATCCTGCAAAATCAACTCGGTGCGGTGCTGCTTGACCTCTTCGTCCACCTGGTCCGGGAAGGCGGCCGCAGCCGTCCCCTCCTCCTGCGAATAGGCAAAGCAGCCCAGGCGGTCAAAGCGCTGCTCCTTTACAAATTCTGCAAGCTCCGTGAAAGCTGCCTCGTCCTCGCCGGGGAAGCCTGTCATCACGGTGGTACGCAGGACGATATCCGGGATTTGGGCGCGGATTTTTGCAATCAGCGCAGCAAGGCTCTCCCGCGAGCCGGAACGGTTCATCCGCTGCAAAATGCGTGCGTCGCAGTGCTGCAGCGGAATATCCAGGTAATGCAGCACCTTGGGTTCGCGTGCGATCGTCTCCAGCAGCTCATCCGTGATACGGTCCGGATAGCAATACAGCAGGCGAATCCACTCGATTCCAGCCACCCCGCACAGCCGGGTGAGCAGCTCCGGCAGCATGAGCGCCCCATAGAGATCCTCCCCGTAGCGCGTGGTATCCTGTGCAACGAGAATCAGCTCTTTTACGCCGGAAGAGGCAAGCGTTTGCGCCTCCTCCACGATGCTTTCCATTCTGCGGCTGCGAAACGGGCCGCGGATGCCGGGGATTGCGCAGTAGGAGCAGCAGTTGGAGCAGCCGTCCGCTATTTTCAGATAAGCCCAGTATGGCGGCGTAGTGAGGATACGCCGCCCCTCCAGCGGCATCGCTTCACGCGGCGGAAAAGAGGACTGTGCAGCCCCTTCCAGCGCCGCCTCACAGACCTTCGCAATATCGCTGTTCGCTCCAATGCCGATAAGCGCGTCGATCTCCGGTATCTCCTCCAGCACCTCCTGCTGATAGCGCTGCGCAAGACAGCCGGTGACGACCAACGCCTTGAGCTCCCCGTCCTCCTTCAGCTGCGCCATCTCCAAGATGCTGTCAATCGCCTCGCGCTTTGCATCTTCGATAAAGCCGCAGGTGTTAACAATGACAAGCTCTGCATCATAGGGGTCATCTACAATCACAAAACCCGCATCCTCCAGCCGTGCGAGCATCATTTCGGCATCTACCTGATTTTTGGGGCATCCAAGGGAAACCATTCCGACCTTGCAGGGCACTGCGCTCAGTCCTTTCGGAAAATGATATGAATTCTATTTTGCACAGCGCGAGCCGGCAGCAAGACTGCCGCCCACCGTGCATCAATGCCCTTATCATACCAGAAAATGCGCCGGTTGAAAAGGCTTACGGGCAAATAAACCAGGCGCCGCCATGTCCGCCGCTGTATTTGGGCTTCCAAAAAGCCCTGCGTTGTTTATCTAGAATCTTTATGATATACTTTTTGCTATAAAAGGCTGTCTCAAAATATGCCTACTGCGCCTTTCCCAGGCGCGGGATTTCGATCTGGCAGCTTTACGAAAGGGAGGATTGGATTGATTCAAAAAATGAAAAAGCCGGTATGCCTCGTCCTTGCGCTCTGGATGGCTACATCGCTTGCCTCCTGCGGCAAGTCCACTGTGGATATCAGCGAAATTTTCGACAGTGAAAACAAAATTTCCTACTGCACCACATACAAAACACTTTCCTCGTGGCGCAAAAACCGCACCTCCTCCTGGAGGGAGGGAATGGTAAGCGGCAACGGGCGCCAGGGCGTTATTACAAGCGGCTCGCCTTATAGCGACACCATGATCTTTCAGCATATTCATTTTATCATGCCAAATAAAAACCCCCGCACCTGCCCTGACACCTCTCACGAGCTCGAAACCGTCAAGCAAAGCATTGTCAAGGGCGAAGATATTGTAGACAACGCAAGCTACGACGACGTTTATTATTACCACCCGGGAGCTCAGCTGAGGCTGACACAAAAGAAGGCGTACATAAAAGACTATGTGCGCTATACCGATTATGAAACAGCCGAGGTCGGCGTGCGCTACACAGACCGAAACGGCGACTGGGAGCGCAGCGTTTTCACCTCAAAGGCGGATGACGCTACCTTCACTAAAATCACGCAATCCAGCACGGGCAGCAAGGTCAACCTGACACTTTCCATCGATGACATTTCTGTGCTTGCGAATTACGGCGACGGAAATGAAACGGATCTTCAATATAAAAAGCTGGTTTCCGAAGCGTGCGATTCCATCGCGATGGTCGCCCACTACCCGGATTATGAACAAAGCGAGCTCCGAGAGGGCGGCTACGCCACACTGACCTATGTATTGACGGATGGCGAAAGCCGTGAAAGGCTGGAGGGGAAGAAGGTACGGGATGAGCAATATGCCGCAGCGGATAACCCGCAAATCCAGATTACGGGTGCGGACAGCGTCTATCTGATCACCGTTTCCGGCCGGACAGACAGCATGGGAAAATACGACGATTTTAAAGCCGCCGAAAGCTATGCGCTCTTGGACGAGCTGGAGGCGCAGGCCCGGGCAATCGCAGAAAAATACACAAAGGACGGCGCTTTCGATTACCAATCCGCGCTTAGCGCGCATCTGCAAATCTACCAGCCTCAGTTTAACGCCGTTACCCTGACGCTTGACGGCGGCGCCAGCAGCGAATCCAACGAAGCGCTGCTCCGGCAGGCAAAGGGAAAAGAAACGCTCAGCAGCGCGCTTGCACAGCGGGCATATTATTCCGGCAGGTACGCTTATCTCTGCTGCGCAGGCTATTCCACCAGCCGCCTTTATGGAATGTGGACAGGGGAATGGAACACGGGCTGGGGCAGCAAATACACGATGGACGCCAATGTGAATCTCCAAATTTCCTCCATGAACACGGGCAATATCAGCTCGGCGCCGGTTGGATATGTCTATTTCCTGCTTCGGCAAATGCCGGACTGGGAGGAAAACGCGCTGGCAACTCACGGCTATACCGATGCAATCCAGGCACCTGTGAATACGGACGGCGACAGTGCGGCAATCACGGAAACCGCCTACCCCTATCCCTTCCGGTATTGGAATGCGGGAACCTCCTGGATACTCTATCCGCTCTATGAAACCCTACAATGCTACGGTGATATCCAAATCCCTTTGAGCGATGAATTCGATCTGGATGCGCTAAAATCCGTGCTTTCCGTTACCCCTGAGGATTTGACAGACGAGGCGCTTGCACAAATCCGGCAAAGGGGCTATCTCATGCTGGAGTCGGAGATCCTGTTGCCCTTGCTCACAAAAAGCGCAAATTACTGGGCGCAGATGATGAGCCCGGAATATTATACGGACGCGGATGGAAACATCCATTACCAGCCAGGTAAAACACAGCTGGAGGATGGAGAGACCTACTGCATCCTGCCAAGCTACTCACCAGAAAACAACCCCAAAAATTACAAAAGCCCTTCTGCGGCCAATTGCGCCATTGATATTTCCGCCTGCAACAGCAATCTCGAAATGCTGATTAATGTGATGAAGCGCGTTGATCCGAATGCGGATACGAGTAAATGGGAAGCGCTGAAAAGTAAGCTCCCGCCGTACCTGTACGACGAAACGGGCGCGCTCAAGGAGTGGGCATGCTGCCAATTTGAGGAGAATAACGAACACAGGCACCTGAGCCATCTCTACTGCGCCTGGCCGATGAACGAAACGCAAAACGCCCCCGCCCTGAAGGCCGCCTGTTTGCAGGCAATTGAAAACCGGGAGAGCGAAAATGAGGCGAGCCACGCCCTTGTGCACCGCAGCCTGATCGCCAGCCGGCTAAAGGATCGCGAGGCCCTCACACAGGCGCTCACAACGCTCATGAACAGCAAAATTTATTACCCTTCGCTCATGACCAATCATCATTTTGACCGTTCCAGCTGCTACTGCACAGATTTTGCAATCGGTTATCTCGGTATTGTAAACGAGAGCCTGGTGTATTCCGACCCAGGCGTCATCGAGCTGCTGCCCTGCCTGCCCACAAACGGCTTTGAGGCAGGCGAAATATGCGGGCTTCGCGCCAGAACGCGGGCAGAAATCGTCAGCCTGCGCTGGGATACGCAGAAAGGTACGGTGCAGGCCACGATCCGATCCGACGTAAAACAGACCATTGAGATCGCCTGCGGCCTGTCCGGCGAAACGCAAAGCGTTGCGTTTGAGGCTGGGGAAAGCAAAACCGTTTCCTTCCGCATATAAACGAAGCGGCTGATATGCGGAAGGGTGGTACACCCTTCCGCAATCAACAAATATGCAGCTCCCGTAACGTGGGAGCTGCATATTTCAGTTCATAGAAATGTAGCCCCCCATGAGCCCGTCGGGAATGCGCATAGCCTGCCGGTAGAGGCATCCTCAAAGTGAGACCGAAGGCCCCAGGAGGCTTCTAACGGAGCCTGTAAGTTTGTTCAGAGCCTCAAACGTAACAATAGGCCCAGGCGGCAGCTGCTGTCACTCAATGCGTGCTCGTGAGGGGACTTTTTGACCCAAAGGGCAAAAAGCGAACCTTCCCGCCTGTTTGAAGCCGCGTGAGCGGCTGAGTTCGGGAAGCGTTCGCCGAACGCGCTGTGGTGTGGCACATTTAAAAACCGCCGCCGCAGTGCCGTTCCTCAACGTCCTTTTGCATCCTTTTCCGCCGTGCAGATTTACAATGCAAGTGCAACAGTAAATAAAACAAATTGCAGCACGATTCCCGCTCCCAAATTGCCTAATCCAGCCGCTTATGCGCCACAAGCGAACACCTTTTGCGCATACCGGACGCTGGCCATCGCATCTTTCCCATAAAAATCCGCGCCGATCTCATCCGCATATTCCTGGGTGAGCACCGCGCCGCCCACCATCACCCGGCAAGCAAGGCCCCGCTCCCGAATGAGGCGAATCGTGCGCTCCATCGCGGGCACGGTTGTCGTCATCAGGGCACTCAGGCCGATCAACCGGCATCCAAGCCGGTCAGCCTCCTCCACCACACGCTCGCAGGGCACATTCTTGCCCAAGTCGATCACCTCGAAGCCATAGTTTTCCAGCATAACGCGGACAATATTCTTGCCGATATCATGAATATCCCCCTCCACGGTGGCCAACAGGATCGTGCCGTGCTTTTCCGGCGCGGCGCCGCTCGCCGTCAGCTGCTCCTTGATCGCCTCAAAGGCATTGGTGGCAGCGGCGGCGCTGCTCATCAGCTGTGGGAGAAATACCGTTTTCCGCTCAAAGCCCTGCCCGACCTCGTTGAGTGCAGGCACCAGTATCTGATCAATAATTTCGCCTGCGGCCCTGGTCTGAAGCAGCTGCCTCGTGCTCTCATAGGCCTGATCCTTCAGGCCGCGCAGAAGGATCTCATAGAGAGAGAAAGCCTTGCCCTGCGCCGCCTGCTCCCCATCGCCTGCAAAATGGGAGACATATGCGCCGCACTGCGCATCCAGCCCGGACAGCGCGCAATAGCTCAGGTATGCGCCGCGCATCGCCTCCACATTCGGGTTGATGATGCCTGCATCCAGCCCTGCCTGCAGCGCCATGGTATAAAATGCGGCGTTGATCACCTCACGGTTTGGCAGGCCAAAGGAGACGTTGGACACACCAAGCACCGTTTTCACGCCCAACTCCCGCTTGATTAGCCGCACTGCCTCCAGCGTAGTGTGCGCCGCCTGTGCATCCGAGCTGATGGTCATGGTCAGGGCGTCCACAACGATATCCTTGCGCTCGATACCATATTTCTCCGCTTCCTCTACAATTCTTCGCGCGATTTGCAGCCGGCCCTGCGCTGTGGCGGGAATTCCGGCCTCATCCAACGTCAGCGCGACGATAACGCCGCCGTATTTGCGCGCCAATGGAAAGACCTGATCCATCACCTCCTGCTTGCCGTTGACGGAGTTGATCATCGCCTTTCCATTGTAAATACGCAGCGCATGCTCCATTACCTCCGGATCAGAGGTGTCAATCTGAAGCGGCAAGGCCGTGACGCACTGAAGCGCCTCGACCGCCTGCCCCATCACCGCCCGCTCGTCAATCCCGGGCAGGCCGACGTTGACATCGAGAAGATGCGCGCCGCTTTTCTGCTGCTCCACCGCCTGCGTGAGCACATAATCCATATCCTTTTCCCGCAGTGCCTGTTGAAAGCGCTTTTTTCCCGTGGGGTTGATGCGCTCCCCGATGATGACGGGAATCCCGCCCAGCTCGCAGGCCTGTGCATAGGAGGAGACCACAGTCTTCCCCTTCGGCGCTACCGGCACGGGCGTCAGCCCTTTGCAGCGCGCCACTGTTTCACGAATATATTCCGGCGTCGTGCCGCAGCAGCCGCCCAGCACGCAGGCACCCATACGGGCCATCTGCTCCATCTCCCGTGCGAATGCGGCGGGCGGCACATCATAGACGGTTTTCCCCTCCCGCACGGCCGGCATTCCCGCATTCGGATTGAGAATCACCGGGGTAGATGTAGCCTCCAGCAGCTGCGGCAAAAGCTCCTTCATCTGCACAGGCCCCAGCCCGCAGTTAAAGCCCAGCGCATCCACGCGCAGGCCCTCCGCCAGCGCAACAGCCGCCGCAATAGAGCCACCTGTGAGGAGCTTGCCCTGCGCATCAAAGGAGAAGGTCAGAAAGATGGGAAGCTGCGTGTTTTCTTTCACGGCGAGTACGGCGGCCTTAGCCTCATAGGTATCCGTCATCGTTTCAATAATGGCAAGGTCCGCCCCCGCCTGTTCGCCCGCCCGTGCTACCTCGGCAAAGGCTTCCACCGCCTGCTCAAAGGGTAGCTCGCCCATCGGGGCGAGCAGCTTGCCCGTCGGGCCGATATCCAGCGCGACAAAGCGCGGCGTCTCCCCTTCAAAGCGCCGGGCTGCAGCGCGCGCGTTCGACACCGCAGCTGAGACCACCTCCTCTACAGAGTGGCCGTTGCCCGCCAGCTTCCAACGGTTCGCACCGAAGGTATTGGTTGTAACAATATGGCTTCCAGCTTCCAAATAGGCCGCATGAATTCCCTGAATCAGCTGCGGGTCGGTCAGATTCCGCAGCTCTGGCAGCTCGCCGGCTTTCAGCCCTTTCTGCTGCAAAAGCGAGCCCATACCGCCATCAAAAAACAGCATTTGTTTGCCAAGCAAAGATCGAATATCCAATCAAACGCCTCATTTCCTGAATAAATCAAAACGCGCAGGCAACACCCCTGCGGAGCTATGCGAACGAAGCCTGTGGCCAGAACCTGTCAACCCAACAGTTCGGACAGATTCTCCACAATCTTCTGCGCGACGTCGGGCTTATTCATGGTGTAAAGGTGGATGCCCTTGACGCCGTTGGCTAGCAGGTCGACGATTTGATCGGTCGCATAGGCGATCCCGGCCTGCTTGAGCGCTTCGGGATGGTCCCCAAACCGGTCGAGAATGGAACGGAATTTGGGGGTAAGCGTCGTCCCCGCCAGGGCGCAAATGCGCTTAATCTGCCGCCCGCTTGTCACTGGCATAACGCCTGCGATAACAGGCACATCGATTCCCACACGCAGCGCACGGTAGAGAAAGCTATATAATACGTTATTATCAAAAAACATCTGCGTCACCAAAAAGTCACAGCCACAGTCCACTTTTGCCTTCAGGTGGGCGAGATCCTCCGTATTGCTCTGGCACTCCACATGCCCCTCCGGATAGCAGGCCGCTCCCACACAGAAATCACCGCGGGATTTGATCTCTTCCACCAACTGATAAGCATATTTATAATAACCCGCCTGCGGGAACTGCTTCCCTTGTGGGATATCGCCGCGCAGGGCCAACACATTTTGAATGCCCTGCCGCTGCAGCTCGCCAATCAAGTGGGAAACCTCCTCCTGGGAAGAAGAGACGCAGCTTAAGTGTGCGAGCGCTGTAGTAGAGCATTCTTTTTGAATAAAAGAAGCGATATGGATCGTATTCTGTGAAGTTCCCCCACCTGCGCCATATGTAACGCTCATAAAATCCGGGCCAAATTGAGACAGCGCGGCAACTGCCTCCTGCACGGGCTGAAACGGCATGCCTGCCTTCGGCGGAAAGACCTCAAACGACAGGGTCACATCCTTTTGCTTCAAACAATCGCGAATCAACATAGAAATCCTTCCTTTCCGGCAACGCCGGCACACACTGCCGGGCCGATTCTTTTGCATCAGTGTGCGTCCGGGCACGCTCTGGCAGCAAGGTTCCCTTGTACACGGATGCTTTCCAAGCCTTATATGAAAATATTATAACGGGCATTTAGGGATTTTACAAGCAAGAATTCCGGCCGCCCAGGCATTGACAAGGCGAATGCGGGAATGGTACCATCAGGATATAGAAACGAAGCACCGCTTAAAAAGGAGCGTTTGCCATGCGCAAAAATCCCAGAAAGCAGGCCGCCAGCGCTGAGCAGAGAAAAAAACGGTTGGCTGCTGTGATCTCTATTTGCCTCTCCGCCGCTATCGTCGTCACAGCGATTGGCGGCACCATTGCCTATACCCTGACCAATCAGCTCCCGCAGGATGAAAAGGCGTTTTCTGCCACTGAGCGGGAGGTGCTTCTCAAGAGCTTTGCCTCTATTTCCTCCGGTGAAAAACAGCCGCTCAAACGCACGATTGACAGCCAAAGCCCCTTAAATCTCGTCAGCTATGACGGCGAAGAGCCCCTGCGCACCCTGTGGAACGCCATCCCAGAGAATCAAAAGCCATACACCGTGATGTTACTTTGCCCGGGCCACACGCTGCTGCCCGGCAGCGATCAGGCGCTCGCCTGGCTGGAAGAAACCGCCGGTGAATGTGAAAACAATCAAATTCCCTATATGATCCAGAATATCAGCGGCGATTCTCATATGGAGGAGCGGCTCCCAGTCGCTTATCTGGAGGAACATTTCGCCCAACACACCTATTTTTATGGGCTCAGCGCCTCCGCGCTGTACAACGGCGTGACCCTGCGCGGAGAGGTGGAGAGCAATCACGCCCAATATCTCATTGATTGCATTGAGCTCGCCGCCCAATACGGCGCCTTCTTCATCTGGAATGAAGCCAATCTCAATTACGATAGCGGCATTGTGCTGCAATGGCTGGAGGAAAATGAGGCGCTCTATACCGTTTTTCAGGAAAACGCTGACAACATCATCCTGATGGCCCGCCAGGCGCCAATTTCCCCCTCCACTTGCTCTGTTATGCAGGGGCTTTGGCTGGCCGGCCTTGTGGGGAACTGGGGTATTGCTTCGGATTGGGCGGCCTGGCAGGGGAATAGCGGGCAGGACTCCCTCTTTGGAGCATATGACCGCTATGTAGACAGCACAGAGGAAAAGCGCCTCTCATACCCCGAAAATTTATATGTCCAATCCATGATGCTTGCCATGAGCTGCGGGGGGACCTGCTTCCAGGCGGAGGCAACAGGCTTTTCCACTGCAAGCGGCGGTAAAACGGTCGCCGGCTTTCAATATGGCATTGCGCCGCTATTCGACGCAATTCTCAGCGGGGAAGTTGCAATTCCATCCAGAGAGGACGTCCTTCAGGAAACGCCTGCGGCAGTGCTGGGCATGGCCAACTATCCGGATTTTTATGAGAGCATGAATAACGCTTCCCTCTACCCCGCCACTGGACGCTACCGTATCCTTCCGCTTCTGCCCGCCAATCTCCGGGCAAACGAACGGGAACTGTTCGCGCAAAATGGGACCCTCCTGATCGATGAAGAGAAGGCACAGAGTGATTACGACGCTCTGTTTCCGGTGCAGGCGCAGGGCAACGCCTACACCGTGCGGACGGGAACGCAATGGTATTTTATCCATCCGGCAGAAAATACACAGCTAGAGGCCTCCGCCGTAATAACGCCTATTTACAGCAATGCCTCCTCTTTCTCCATCGCCGCGCAGGAACACACCTCGGCAATGATTACAGAAAAAGAGGACCGGCTCTCGTTTTATCTCTCCAATTACCGCACGGATAAAGGGGCAATGTTAAAAGCCATCACGCGGAATCAATTGGAGGAGGAGGGATTGGAGGAGCTCTGCGGCGGCTATATGGCACTGGGGGATAACGGAAACCCGGCAGGAGTTGACGACAGCAAACTGCGGGAGACCACCATCACAGTCACCGGCACATTCCAGGGCGGCGCGCCAAAGCTGATTCTGCGCAGCGATATGGAGGGCGGCGCGCAGACGCGCCCCTTTACGCACACCACAAAGTGGGACCCGGAAACACAGACGCTAACCGTTTCCATCCAGCATAACGGCGTTGTCAAGCTGGATATTTTGCTCGATCAGGCGCAGCAGGAGCCCACGTTCAGCGAACGGGAAGCGATCGAAAGTACAGGCTCCGCCGCCGGCTCTGTTGACACAACAGCGCTGCAAAAGACCATCAACAGCTGCACGCCAGCGGAGAATGCGCTATATATCGACCACTCCTACCTGACCTTCCAAAACGCACTGGCGAAAGCCAGGATGATCCTCTCCGAAGGAGCCTCCTCTCAACAGGAGGTAGACCGCGCGCAGGAAGCGTTGGAAAACGCTTACCGGGGCCTCATCCCCATTGGGGAATATGTGGCCCTGCTCAACGACATTGCCTCCATGGAGCTAACTGGCTACACGCAGGAGGCCGTCGACAAACTCTGGCTCTGCTTTGACTCGCTGCTACGGGAGACGCTCTCGAATCAGGTATATGTGGCAGGGCGCAGCAACGAGCTGCAGTATAAGGCCATTTACCGGGAAAAGCGCTTTGACAAAGCGGCAAAGCAGCAGGCACTGGAGGAAAAATATGCCGCCCTGCGGCAGGCCAGAAACGATTTACAGGGCACAAAAATATTCGGTTGACCGCAGCAACAGCCACACCGGCGGCAGGAGCATTCCTGCCGCCGGTTTTTTCATAGTTGTAATCATCCGTATATAACGTGTATAAAGGGAAACATCACCGCCTGGGCGTACCCAAACGCTACTGACCGCGTGATTCCCTCCTTGGCAAGACGAATGGCTTGCTGAAGAATATCCATTTTAGTAAAAACGAACAGGTTTATTCGTTTAAATAAAAAGGAAGAAGAAATTATATGTGGCCGTCACCTCTATCCTGCTGGTAATCGCCTTTGCAATTGTATCCTTTGCCACTTTTTCCGATTCAAAAACAGTGCAGTTTGATGCGACATCGATTACAAGCTGGACAAAGCCGCAAACTTGTCTTGCACGGTATGACAGGGAAGGGACAACCGCCTCTGATAAGGTTACGCTGTACAACGGCAATATATACTGGCAAATGCCTCATCAGAGAAGGGCTATTCTTATAATGTGAAAATCTATGGTTCGTCCCTTCAATCAGGCACGGATTCCATGAAATACATGTACGATGTTCAGTAGAAATACGCCCGGCCGTTCCACAGGAAATACCGGGCATTTTACAATGGAGTGAAACTATGTGGCGTAAGGATATAAAGTACGTTTTAAAATCGCCTTTGGCCTCCTGAGCTATTTGGCATTATTTGCAGGATGGCTGAAGGGCACTTCTTTCAAAATTCAATATATTCTTGAAATGAAAGATCAGGTGGCGCATTCCGTATCTGGTATCAATCTCGAAGCGGTACGCGAATATTTAAGCGCCGTCAACGGATATGTCATTTTTCAGGAGGGTTTGGATGACGCTTTTTTGCCCCTTGCCATCGCCATTGTGGCCGGGCTGCTGTTTTCCGCCCGCTTTTTGTATGAAAAAAACACAGGGTTCGGAAATTATGTTTTAACCCGCCGGCAATTCAAGCTTTACTTTGCGGAGAAATGCGCATTCACCTTGAACAGCTCCAGTAAAAAAGGACAATAGACAAAGCCCCCCTGATGTAGGAAAATAGAAGTTGAACTGCCCCAGGAAATGGAGACAGATGGGCCAGCAGCTCCACAAGTATGAGAATCTGCTCAATAGAGCGTTTCACGCAGACAAGCCAAACAGCAAATGGGTCACGGATATCTCTTACATCCATACCAAACAAGGAGTGCTGTATCTGTCCATGATCCGTGACCTCTACGACAACAGCATTGTCGCTTACAAGACTGGAACACAGCAGACGGTGAATCTGGTGCTGGATACGATCCGGCAGGCTATGAAGCGTGAGAAAAAGGCAGTCGCTGCGGAGTTACAGCTCCACAGCGACCAAGGGTTTCAGTATACTTTCCAAGCGTACTTTAACCTAACAAAAGAATACGGCATTACACCTTCGATGTCAAGACGTGGGAAACCATATGACAATGCCATGGCAGAAAATTTCTTCTCCATCCTCAAAACAGAATGCATCTACCGGCACAAACCAGCTACCTTCTCGGAAGCCAACGAAATGATTGACCGGTACATCCATTTTTACAACCACGAACGCATCCAGATCAAAACGGGAGAGGCGCCGCTGACGCGACGCCTCTCCTCCTAAACTCTATATTTCCTACCTGGGGGCCTTTTTGTACTGTCCGCACAATATGGGGCGGTTCTCTCCCGGAGCTTGATAGTTTTTCAATAACAGACGCTTTCCGGCGCCCGCCGCTAACATCCAATGGCAAAAATCCGAATTCAGGTGTTTTGCGCCTGGCCGAGCGGCCTTACAGCGCTCTTTTCACACCTCGGTACGCTCCAGCTCCTTGCCGGTCACGCTATCTTTTACCTTGCTGTTATATGCGGGTATATCAAACTTCGGGCCAAGATAGACCACCTCAAATTTATAGCGCTCCACCTCGACGGCGAGGCCGCTATCCTCCACCTGCTCGTCAGTATAGACGATGACATGTGCAATCCGATCATAAGCGATTTCAACGGAGACCTTTTTCGTCCCGTCAAACATCGATTTTTCGCCATACTTTTGTTCATACCGGGCCAAATACTCCTCCTTGACGCCGAAGATCAAATTGATCACATTCACCTTCTGCTCCGCCACTGCGCCGCTGATGCTGAAATCCATATCGTCAACCGTCAGCTCTGCAAGCTCCGCAAGGCGGGAGGAGAGCAGGTACGGCGCAAATTCATCACTCTGATAATATTCCTGCGCAGTCATCGGATGCCGGGTCAACGTGGTGATCGCCCCGCCCTCACCGGTTGCCTGTGTCAGCAGGTAATGCTTTGCCTCCTCCCCTTCGTTCACGCTTGAAGAAAGGCCGCAATAAATCTGAAGCGCCGATTCAGGCTGGCTGTGCGTTTCATTCACTGAAATTTTATATTCCGTATAAGCGCCGTTTTCATCCCGCAGCGCCTGATAATCGTCACCCTGACCGGCGTAAACATTCACCTGGCAGGAATCCGTCGCACTTCCATGCGTTTTTGTTTCCTTCCAAAAATATACATCCGCATTGAAAGCGTTCTGGAGCGCCGTTTCATATGCCTGCCTAATTTCGGCGCTTTCCATTTGCTGTGTACAACCCGTCAGGCCGGCCATAAGGAGCACGGCAGCTAAAACCAGCGAAATGGTTCTGCCCATCGCTTTATTCATTCGTTATATCCCCTTTCCAGCCACTGCGGGCGCCGCATCCATCTGCTCTACCTCATCGCGCGCCTGATCGTACATTTTTTCAATTTCCGGGTAAATCGTCCGGCTCACACGCTCATCCCGCACAAGCTTCGCGGCATCCTGCCAGGGCTTCACACATTTATGGAATATCTGAAGCTCCCGCTCCGCCGCCTTGACGGCTGCTGCACGGGCTTTGCGCTCCTGCTTTGTGTTACAGGGCATATCCAGTGCCGCCTTAAGCGTTGCCGGATCAGGCTCCTGAATCCCCTCGGGATAATGCCGCCGGATGCGGCGCGCCATACGCAGCATGGCTTTTGCACGGCTGATCTCAAATTTCCTGGTATCCTTCTCCTGCTTCGTTCCAGCAGGGAGGGCCTTTGCCTGCTCCAAAACAGAATCGCTCATCCCGCTCAAATGCGTCAGACCAATCGCCAGCATATCCTGAGCGCGGTGCACGCGGTAGATCATCTCCGGATTGGTGAATTTAGAAAGCTCATCCATCAGAATCACCACTGCGCCCTTTTGCTCAATCAGCTTTTTCCCATCGGAAATTGCTTTGCGGGCCGACTGGATTGCCTGTTTACGTGCCGCCTTCTCTTCAGAATTGGCGTGCGGCAGCGCTTTTGCCTCCTGCACCGCCGCCTTTAGCGCCTTCATGTCAGGATCTGGAGCGTTGACGATTCTATAACCCTCTCGAATACCATCGATGGCAAGGACAATTTCCTCCGAGGTCAAGCAATCCTCCTCATAATCGTCAAACAGGGCGCGGTAGCGCAGCACCTTGATAATGTTGCGATGCTTCTCCCGCGACAGGCTGTAGAATGCAAACGGGATCAGGTTAATCACCGCGCCGACAATCGACAGCACGCAGAGGATATAAAACATGGTGTTGCGCACATACGGATCATAAAGGATGTCATAGTTGGTCGTCAATCCCATGCACTCATAAACATAGGGGATGACCAATCCCGTCAGCATGGTGACCGGCGTGCCGATCAGGCCCGCCACGCCAAACATGAAATCCATCCGCTTTCCGCTGATATACTGCTGGTAATCCTTTACTTCTGAATGCATCGCCTGGCCATAAACAATAGATAAGGCGTTTACCAGGGAATTGAGATACAAGAAGATGAAGAACAGAATCGGGATGCGGAACGTAAAGGCCATCAGCGTCACAAAAACCACGTTCAAGCCGTTGTGCACCAGCAGCAGCGTCCGGTTGCTGAGCCGCTTCATCAAAAACGGGGTAATCACCATAGCGATTCCAGAGGCCGTACCCAAAACTGTATTCAGCACCGCATAGGTTCCCATATCCTGTGTTCCATAAATATAAACCCAGCCGAAGATGACGCCACACGCGCCCTCCAGAAAGCCGATCCAGCCCGCAACGGTGCGCAGCCACCAATGCTTGTTGCGGTAAATTTCCTTCACACCCTCCAGCACGCCGACCTTTTGCACATAGGACTGCGAAGTGACAACGCGCTCCTTGCACCCAAACGCGGTAAACAGGTTCATCCCCACGCCAAGCACCGCGATCGGGACGACGATATACCGGTAGGTGCGGATATCGGTATATCCGCCGGTCAGCTGTGTCAACAAGGGCGTAATAAAGCCGGTGATCGTCGGCGCGGCGGAAAAGATAATGGCATTGATGGCCAGCACCTTTGTGCGCTCCTCGGAATTCGGCGTGATAACCGTTTGCAGCTCGCCATATGTATCGGTAAACAGTGGCAGCACCATGCTCACCGATATGGCAAAGGCAAACGTGGCAATCAACTTGCTGGTGTAGGTCATTGTTTCAAACGGCAGAAAAATAAAAATAGCCGTCAGCAGCACGATAGGGAAACCCATCAGCGCAATATAAGGGCGAAACCTACCGTAACGCGTGCGCGTGTTATCCACAATTTTGCCGCGCAGAATACAGAAAAAGATGCCCATGACGGTTTGCACCATCGCCATATACTGCAGGTGCATCGGCCGCAGGCCCAGCGTGGAGCCGAGCAAGGTATTGCCCGCAGACAGGCCCAAATAACCTGTCATAAACGTTACAAAATTTTGGCCCATGCCGCCAAGGCCGAGATTCAGCACCTCTTTGTAAGAAACGAAGTTGCCTTTGCCCGGCTTTTTCCAGTGGGCCGTCACATCTTTCACGACACTACGCGCCGTGTCCATGATCTTCACCTCTGAAAATCCCCCTTACCCTTATAATTTGTTAAAAGCGACTTTTAATAATTTATAACACTACGATTTTTTTGTCAATCCTCACCGAAGTGATGTTTCATATTGCATCTTTTGTTTTGCAAAAGCACTTCAATCCGTAACAAAAATAAATCATGGAAAACAAGCAGCAATTTTTCTTTCTGTCTACCTCTATGCTCTACCCCCGAACCGTTTGCAGGGCATTTTTTCTCCGGTCCAATCAAGAGCTGACCCGAAAAAAATCTCCTTTACAGACAGGTTAAGGCGGATCGCAAACACGATCCGCCTTGCAATCTCTTCGATTGAAATAGCGCCTCCCGCACAGGGCAGGCCCCTTTTTGTATCAGCACCAACACTTATACCGCAAAGACGGCTTGCACTTATGCAAGGTTGAGCCGTTTGCTCAGCAGCCAGCGCGTAGCAAAGAAATAGACAAGGTCAAGCACAGCCATGAGAGCGGCGTTCACACCCAGCATCCCAAAGAAAAATCCCATGGGTGACTGCTGCGCCAGCGATTGTATGCCATGAAAAAAGCCTCCATCCAGCGTGTGAAATACAATCGATACCACAATAAGGCCAACAAAAAGGAGAATCTGTAGGACTGCGTTCAAAATCAGATACGCCGCCGCGCTTGCAAGCAGCCGGTTCTGTGGCCACTGCCCGCCGATGGCAATACACAGATAAAAATGCAGCCAAGTGTTGACAAACACAAAAAGCAAAAAAATACTGAAGAGCAACAGCGCAAGATAAAAACTGAGGCCGGTTTCCGCCTGAAAGGATGCCACCACAGAGGAAAATTCCATTACATCCGGCAAATTCCAACAAAACAGAAGCACCGCAAGCACGCACACCGCAACCCCTGCAGTGGCCCAGGTGACACCACTGAACAGCTTGGAACAGATCTGCTGCGCGGGGGTGGCTGGGAGCGTAAACATCAGATAGCCCTCGTCGCCCAGCAGATTTTTATAAAAGCGCTGCACCGGCACAATCACCAGCAGCACCAGCATGGCAAACAGCGCAAAGGCGGACAGCACAGAAAATAACCCGAACAGGATCGAAACCAGCGGGTTCGGCGTATCCCTCAAAAGCATGCGTACCACTAGAAAGATGAGTTGAAACCCTCCCAGCATGGCAACCACTGCGGTCAACAGCGGCAAATAAATTTTGGCCGTAAATCTCAGTTCATATTTCATCAATTTCCCTAGCATCTGAATACCTCCCTGAACAGCGCATCGATGCTTTTGCCATGCGTTTCCCGAATAGAATCGACACTCCCGGCCAGCACCGCCCGCCCGCCTCCGATCAACACCACATCGTCAAACACCGTTTCAATATCATGAATCAGGTGAGTGGAAAGAACCAGTGTGGCATCCTCGTTATAATTGCGAATGATTGTATTCAAAATGTAATCGCGCGCAGCCGGATCAACACCACCGATGGGTTCATCCAACAGATAAAGCTCCGCCCTGCGGCTCATCACGAGAGCAAGCTGCATTTTCTCCCTTGTGCCCTTGCTCATGGCGCTAATTTTATCCTCCGGCCGGATGTTTAAATCGCGCAGCATCTCCGCCGCCTTGTCAAGCTGAAAATCTGCGTAAAAATCGCTGAAAAAATCAATCGTCTCCCGCACACGCATTCCCGTAGGCAAATAGTTGCGCTCCGGTAAAAAAGAGACGTGCTTTTTCGTCTCCACACCCGGCTCCATGCCGCAAACACGCACGCTGCCCCCCGTAGGCGTCAGAAGGCCCGCCGCCAGCTTCAGCAGTGTGGTTTTCCCGCTTCCGTTGGGGCCAAGCAGGCCCACGATCCTCCCCTTCGCAAAATCATAGGTAAAGTCGGAAAGTGCCGGTTTCATTCCATAGAGCTTTGTTAATCCCTGGCAGGATAAAATAGCCTCCATCATGCTCCCTCCTTCTCATTTTGCAGCATTGAGAGCGTTTCATCCCGGGTAAAGCCCAGCTTTTGCATGGCCGCCCAAAACTGCTCGATCTGCTCCTTTGCTTTTCGCTTTCTCAGCGTTTGAATCATGGTCTCATCCTCCGTAATTGTTCGCCCTGCCGTTCGCTGTGTTTTCACAAGGCCCCGTGCCTCTAGTTCCTGCATGGCGCGCTGCATCGTGTTGGGATTTACCGAAGCCTCCGCCGCCAGCTCGCGGACGCTTGGCAGCTTCCCGCCGGCCCGGTACTCCCCGGCTGTGATCGCAAGCTCCATCTGCTCGATCAGCTGTAGATACACCGGCCGGTCGGCAGTGATGATCCAGGTCATCTGTTTGCCTCCTTGTATCATTGTACTAAGTGATTAATACAATAATACAATGGAATCAAAATGTCAAGCACTTTCACAAAAAAATTTATCATTATGAAAACGGAAAGACCACTGCAAGCCACAGGCTTTGCAGCGGTCCCTTCATGCGTCATATCAAAGGAAAAAGACATGTCTAGCTTCGCCATCACTGTTGCGAGAACCCACCACTATGCAAAATCAGCGTAATGCAGCTGTGACTGGCAAGCTCCTTGAGAAGCAGGGCGTTGTTTTCCGCTCTGGCATATTCAGAGATTTCCCGCACATTTTGAATATCCGCTTCGCTCAAGGTGTGATCCTGAAAATTCTGAGCGGCGGCACGAAGCTTGAGCGCCCGGATATAATCCGCATGCTTCTTCTCTGTCAGGTCATAAAACAGCACTGGCACAACACAAACCACTGAGGCGATAATCCCAAGCCACGTCACGCTCCGGAAGGTTGCCTGCATAATCTGAGGGTCTTTCAGCGCAACATCAATATTATCCCCAAAGCCTACCCCGCCGAAGGACATAAAGATCGGCATCAGTGCGCTCGTAAAGAACCCAAACAGGGTGCCTATAAAATTATTGCAATTTTGCCAGAATCCCTCCAACCGTTTGCCGGTTTTCCACTGCTGATAGTCCAAAACGTCTGGCACCATAACACTGGAGATATAGCTCAGTCCATTGAACAAATTTTGGAAGAAAATCGCCACCAGCATCAGATAAGGGCTGTGAAGCGTCAGCAGCTGCAGAAAGGCCATCACTGCAAACCCGACGGTAGAAAGAATCATCACGTTGCGTTTTCCCATCTTTTTAATCAGCAGGGGCCCTAACAGCATGCCGGGGATCAATGCATTGTTGAGCACCATATTGCACACCGTCAATACGAACGCGCCATTTTTCCCACCAATGGCATAGTTGCAAATCCATAAATACATATTGATGTTTCCGCGCACGCCGCTTGCAATAGAAAAAATAGTAATAATCCAAAAATATTTATTGGTCAGCAGCTGCTTTGCGCCTTCGCTGAATTTCACCTTGGCAACGTACTGCTTGTGCACCACCGTGCGCTCCTCCGTACCGAAATACGCGAAGAAGACAAACAGAATTCCGCCCAGGCCGCAAATTGGAAACGCCCAGCGATAAAGCATGATGTTATTCATCGGATCCTTTTCCCCCGCGAACACCAAGCCGGCGACCAGAGGAATGATAATGTTTACAATGGAGCTCGGCAAATTGGAGATCAGCCCTTTAAAGGCGCCGATATTCGCGCGTTCCTGTGATACAGGCGAAATTGTCTGCTCAATGCCTGCCAGGCATTGTGTCAGCAGGGTGTAGAAAAAAGTACCAACCTGAATCAGGAGGAACATCACAGCGGTACCCACCGTCACTTCAATGCGGGAGGCCGCTACGCCAAATACCGGAATGGAGGGAATGTCAAAGCTGAACAAGCTCTGCGCAATCCAATTTTCAGGAATAAAGGGAATAAACGTGAAGCTCAAAACAGTCAGGATCGCGCTCCAGGGCAAAAACGGTTTGAATTTCCCCCGGGGGCGGTTGGAGTTATCAATCAGCATGGAAAGAATCGGCGCTCTGATCAACCCCAGCAGTGAGGAGACAATCCCCGCTACAAAGATGAAGCCGGTCGATACCTTAAAATAGCTGATCATCATGGGAATATTGATCGCAATTGTCGTCCAACTGATAATGACGCTCAAAAAGGACAGAGAGCCGCTCCCAAGCGCAAGGTTTAAGAATTCGTGGTAATTGACAAAATAGCCCTCCGGCGGCGTTTTCCAATAGGTTTTTAATTTAGAAAGCGCTTCTGCCCCTTTTTGAACAATTGATGTCTGGCGCATTTTAAACTCCCCCTGAACATAAACGGATTCATAATATACCACAGGGCGACCACCGCCCGGCTCATCCCTGTTTTTACATAACAGCGCGTATGTTTGCACCGTCCCCCGGTGGAACCAGCACTTCCACAAATGAGCGCACAACCCCATTCACTGTCTCAAAACATGCATCCACTTGCTTCTCCCCGATCACAAAGTGAGGATACCGGCCCGCAAAAGCACAGCGCCAATGCAGAGGCCGCGCAGAATTATTCACCAGAGCGGCCATGGCCTGCGCTGAAACGTGAAGGTCTATTAGATACTCCCCCACGCGCATCGAACGGATGGCAAGCTCGGAAACTTCCCGCGGCAGGCAGGGACAGGAGGCAACCTCCCCATTCTGCACATTGGCAGAAAATCCGGCCAGCCCCTCAACAGCGCAGGCAACCATGGTAAAGGAAAGCTCCGGATACGCTTCATTCAGCCCCTGCCCCTGATGAACGTGCGGCTGGAAGCGCCGGTCCCCAATATACTTCATCCAACTCCACGCGCGCTCCGCCTGATGATAGGGGAAAAAGACCTGCGGCAGATAGGTATAACTTTCGATATTTTCCATCGATGTATCAGGGTCTCCGGCCAGCCGGTGGATTTCATCCAGAAGGCGGTCGTTACGGCTGCCCGGCTTGGTCAACAGCTTCATCGGCATAAAAAAGCAGGTTTCCGCACCTGTAATCCCCTTTGCGGATTTGCACCAGCGCCAATATTTTTTCCCCTTTCGATCCAAGCCAAACACATAGCCGTCGCCTTCGGGCGGAATGCTCCACTCATCATTGAAATAGTCTCTAAGCGTCTGTGCACGCTTTGCATATGCGGATGCCTTCGCCGGGGCGCCCTGCATATCCATCAGCCCGGCATAGGAACGCAGGGCCTGATACAGCGCTGCAATGCTGTCTCCCGCTTCGGCCAGACGCACACCGCTCTCGTTATAGCTAGCGCCGCCGCGCCAGATGCTCCCGCGACCTTCCGGCACACCATTTCGTGCAGGGAACACAACGCCATCTTGACGGACGGTAAAGCTGCCGAGGATCCGCTCTGCAAAGTCCGTCATTTTGCCCTCCAAATAGCGGCAGTCCCCGGAGAGGAAGTAGAGCCGGCATATTGCCTCCACCAGCTCATACTGCGCAGTGAGCTCCCGCACAAACCTGCGGTGGTTCGGCGTGTCCATATAGTAAACGGTGCCGTCAAAATTCAGCGACCAAGGCGCATACCACCCGGTTTCCGCACAGGCCCCCTCCACAAAGCACCTGAGCATATGGTAATTCTCTTCCCGATACCCCAAGTATTCGGCGCCCGCCGCCTGATGAACAAAATCACGGATATAAAAGGCGGTGCGGTCGTGATACCCCGCCCAGTAGGAGGGGATATAATCCCTTGGCGTTGCCCACGGCCGGTCCGGGCGCCGCCGTACCCGGCTGCGGTTGGAAAATCGCCCGGAAGGGCCATACCATTTCCCGCCGTCGCCTTGATTGATGGGGCCGGAACGGATTCCTGTCATGACAAACTCCGCCGCTTTCTGCTGCGCCCAGGCCATCAATTCCGTCAGATACGGATTGCTGCTGACAATCTCCAAGCATTGAACCCCCTCTGCTTTTTCCGAAAATCCCATTACGATGCGGGAGCTGGCGCTTCTCCTCTGCATTCCAACCGTTTACAGGCGTCAAAGAATATGCTATAGTAACAGTATCACAAAGCCAATGAGAAAAATATATGCAAAATCCCATAAAGTATGAGGAATATCCATGTGTGAACCAACTGCGCTCTCAGAGCCTACAGAAGACAAAGCGCACTCTGAAAATGCCATCATCGGCGAAACCGCTTATAGCCCGGGCGATCAGGCGACCACACTGTGGCCCTTTTATGACCCCAGCCTCCCCGTCAATGTCATGGTCATTGGGGAAACGAGCTGCAGGCCGGATTATCATGTGATCCGCCCCCATTCGCGGATTATGGCGATCGAATATATCATGGCGGGTTCCGGATCGCTGGAAATCGACGGGCAAGCCTACCGCCCAAAAAAGAACTGTGCCATACTACTGACCAAGCACAGTGTGCATTCCTACGCCACGGACCCTCAAAACCCGTGGCAAAAAAAATGGATCGTCTTTGACGGGCCGTTTATGCAGGCTATGCTCGACTTCTATCTTCCCCGAAACACCTACTGCTTTCCAAACTGCAATCTGCTCCCCTACTTTCATGAAATTGACCGGCAGGTTCAGGCCTTAAAAAGAGACTACCCTCGCCTGGTCAAAGCCCTCTCCGTTCTTTTGTTTGAGATGATTCTCCACATCAATCAGAGCATTATGCAGCGTAAGCCCTCCCTGCCGGAACAGATTCGGGCTGCAATCGATGCGCAAATCGAGGGAAAGCTCGCGCTGGAGGATATCTGTGCGGAATTCAACTACTCCAAAAATCATGTGATCGCGCTGTTCCGCCAGGCGTATGGCGTTACTCCATACCGGTATTTTGAGGCAAAAAAAATCGATGTTGCAAAATTTTATCTCTGCAACACCAGCTTTACCATTGAAGAAATAACGCAACAGCTTTCCTATGCAGATCGAAACTACTTCTCCAACTGTTTTAAAAAATATACGGGCTATGCGCCTGCGGAATACCGCAGGCAAAACCGGTTCGAATAGGGCTGCACCGCAACGAGCGGCGCCGGATGTTCCGGCGCCGCCCACTTTTTTCAATTACGGATTTACAATGCAAGTGCAACAGTAAATCCGCACGAGAGAAAAAGGATGGGCCCCCGCGGCCCGAGCGAAATATTTTATTATTTTTATTTTTGGTGCAGCCATGAGATTTTATTTATTTTTGAATGACTGACTGGTTTCGCTGTACGCGCGTTCAAAAATCAAAGAAAACCTTCTAGCTCCCGCATCTAATATCTCCTTTCTAAAGTCTAAGATCTATGCGTGGAAGACATTCCCACGCAATGCATTGCTCCATCAGGCTTTCGGGCCGGTGCTCCGCCTGATTATAGGCAATCGTGAGCTTGGCATACGCTGCCTCAAAGGAGATACGGTAAAGCGGCGTTGCACCCGTTTCCAACAGTGCGCGGCTAGTCTCATAAAGCACATCCCCCTCTGCCTTGAAGGGCGCAAGGTAGCAGGCCATGCCTCGGCTTTTGCATGCTCTCAGGAAGTCCGTCAGGGCATAAACGTCTCCCTGCGTGCAGGCGGTCGCCGCATGGTAAAGATAGTGCAGAAGCGCACGCGGCGAAGAATCAAGGCGCAGGAAGCGATAATTCAGCCCCGGATAAGGGCGCAGAGCGAGCACTGACTCTTGAAAGGTCCACTCCGCAGCAAAAAGACGCGGTTGTGCCCGGCAAACCGCTTCAGGCGTCGGGTTGAGCGGGTGCTCGTTCCACACAAATTTGCCGCCCTTCATTTCCCCGAAATCTATGCTGCCATAGCTGGAAAATTGATCACGCGCCGTATCCGCCTCCTGCAGGCGGGCGGCCAGGTAGACACGGTTTTTCCCATACTCATCCTGAAAAACGGTAAACGCGCCGCGCACGGTACGGGAGGCGATCAGCTCGACCGCACTGCGGAAGTTGGCAAGGCCGTTGCTCCTGCTATCCCCCAGGGAATAATTGCTCGCCACCAGCACCAGCGGCAGCGGTAGATCCCGCAGCAGAAACGCCAACGCGGCGCAGGTATAGGGCAGCGTATCTGAGCCGTGGGTCACGATCACCCCATCATAGCGTGAAAGCTTCTCCGCCCGGATCGCCCGCTCCAGCAGCGCCCAAAGCGCTGGAGTGGCGTTTTCGCTGAGCAGGTTGCATGGCCTGCGCACCTCAAAGGAGACATCCGCCCCATATTGCTCCCGATAGAGCGCCAACAGGCGGCTTGCCGCCGCCGGATCTGTGTGGACGGTTGCGCCATCGACCGTGCTGCCAATCGTGCCGCCGGTAAAAATGACCAATATTCTCATAACGCAGCCTCCCACTCCTTTTCATATAGTGCGAGTGCCTGCCGCACAGCCCAGCCTTGCTGCCCTATCCGCATCAGGTCCGCCGCCTTTTCGCATGCGCGCCACACCAAATGATGATCCGTTTCTATGGGCTCACAGATCTGCTCCAAAAAAGAGCCTAGATAATAGGATTGAACCGGATGAAAGTATCCGATTCTCTCGTGCCGGGTGTAGCTCTCCGCAGAGCAGAGCCGCTTGCCCACAGACACCCGCCAGCCGGTTTCCTCCATGCATTCCCGCAGGATACAAGCTTCATGCGCCTCTCCGTACTCCAATCCGCCGCCGGGCAAAAAATATCCCATCGGGGTTTGGATCAGGGCGATCGCCCGCGCCCGGCACGCAATCAGATAAGCACCCTCCCTGGTGTGATAAAGCGCGCCTGGCTCCGGCGCGCCAAAAATGCGGTGCTCCACTGCCCGCCCTCCTTTTTGGCCAAAGAACAGGCCGCAGGCCGTCAAATCATTTGAGCGGCTGCGGCCTATGTATTGAGAATCGCCGGTATACGGTGTGAAACAGTTCCTCTCGTATGCTGCTATGCCCACCAGCGATTCTCTGATTTAGAATATGCAGCTTTTAGCAGATTATTTTTTCGCTTCCTTTTTTTCCTGCTGCGGCGTTTCCTCCTGCTTGCCGGAGGCACGCAGGCTTTGGCGCGCCCGGCGGACCTCATTAACCTGCCGGGTGAGCAGCTCGTCTGACTCCCGCATAATGCGCTCAACAAAATCGCTCGCGCCCGAGCGCATATCGTGCGACCACTTCTGCGCCTGGGAAATGGTCTCCTCCGCCTGCTCATTGGCCGTCTTTGTTAGGAGATTGGCCTTAGCCTGCGCTGTTTCAACCAGATCCTTCGCGCGGGCCTGCGCATCCTCTACCATGGCGTTCGCCCGGGCCTGCGCGGTTTCTGTCAGCTCCTTGGCTTTGGCCTGTGCCGTCTCCGTCATACGCTGAGACTGCTCGCGCGCACTGGTGAGCAGCTCATTGGCCTTTGCAGTCGCTGTTTTGGTGATCTGATCCTCCGCCACCAGATAAGCCGCCTGCTCCTCCGCCTTGGCAACCTTTTCCTCTGCCGCATCCTGCGCCTTTTGCAGCATCGCCTTCGCATCCCGGCGTGTTTTTTCCGCCAGATTATCTGCCTCAAGGCGCGCCTTGCTCGTCAGCGCTTCTGCCTCCCGGCGGGCCGTTTCACGCACATTCTCCGCATTGCGCTCGGCAGCCTCCTGCGTTTCATGCGCCTCCTGCTTTGCATCCTTGAGGATCACGCTGCGGTCGCGCACAATCTGCGTGGCCTGCTCGATCACCGCAGGCAGATTTGCCCGCACCTGATCCACCAACTCCTGCATCGCCGGGATGTCGATAAACCGCTTGCTGGAGAACATAGAGGCCGTCGCATTTTGGAGCACCTCATCCATCTGCTTCAACAACTCGTCGATATTCACATTACTCATACTTACACACCCTTCCCTCCAAAATCTGAAAACAAACGGGGGCTTATGCCCTCGTTAACCGCTCAATAATATCCGACCGGATCTCCGGTGGGACAAACGTAGAAACATCACCGCCAAACGCACACACCTGCTTAACCACGCTGGAGCTTAAAAACATATTATCCGCACTGGTGGTGATGAAGATCGTCTCCACCTCCGGGTTCAGGCGCTTGTTCGTCAATGCCTGCTGGAATTCATACTCAAAATCCGAAACGGCCCGCAAACCCTTCACAATGGCCACGGCGCCCTTTTCGCGCGTATAATCGGCAAGCAGGCCGTTATACGTATCAATTTCGATATTGGAAATATCTCCTGTGCAGCGGCGCAGCAGCTCTACCCGCTCCTCTGCGGTAAAGCTGCTATCCTTTTTATGATAATTGATCATGACCACCACGATCACCTTATCGAACAGTTTAGACGAGCGCCGGATAATATCCAGATGGCCAAGCGTCACCGGATCAAAGCTGCCCGGGCAAACTGCAATTCTCATGCCTTTGCCTCCTTCTCCCGATACACGGCAAGGGAAATTTTTCCGTATGGATACCGCCGCATAAGCCGGTATGCCTCCGCCTGCTCCGGCAACTCCTCCTGCAAGGGTGCTTCACAGATCATCACGCCACCCGGCGCCATTCGCCGCGCCGCCAGCGGCAGCGCCTTTTGCAACAACCCTGTGCCATAAGGCGGATCCAGAAAAACAAGGTCAAACGGCCCACAGCCGCCTGCCAGGAAGGCAAGGCTATCCATTTGAAAAACCTGTGCGCTCCGTGCAAGCCCGGCTGCCTCCAAATTTTCCCGCACAACCTGCACGCAGGCCCGCGCAGCATCTACAAACACCGCACCTGCGGCCCCGCGGCTGAGTGCCTCAATGCCCAGCTGGCCGGAACCGGCGAAGAGATCCAGCACGCGCCTGCCCTCAATCTCAAACTGGATGATACTGAACAACGCTTCCTTCACGCGGTCGGTTGTCGGCCGCACATCTTCGCCGGAAAGGGTTTTCAATTTGCGGCCCCGGGCCGAACCTGTGATGACTCTCATAAGGGGAACCCCCATGTTACTTCCGCCGGAGGCAAAGCACCGGCACATTTTCCCACATCCATTATCTATTCTGCTAAAAGAATTGTCAAGATGGATTGAGAATTAATTCAAAATTAGGCGGCAGGCTCTAAATTCTAGAAATCAAAGATCGAAAGCAGAGGATTATATCCCGCCATGCTTTGTTACGATTCCGCCGCATGAAAGTGCATATAGACCGCTTTGGCAGCCGGCAGTGTCATCCCCTTCACAGTGAGCAGCTGCTCGACCGTCGCCTCCTGAATCGCATGCATGGTCTGGAAGGAGCGAAGTAGTGCCCGTGCGCGCGTTTCCCCAATGCCCTCGATCTGGGTCAGAGAGCTGACCAGCGTGTTTTTACGGTGCCTTTGCTTGTGATAACCGATCGCAAAGCGGTGCACCTCCTCCTGAATGGAGGAGACCAGCGTAAACGCCTGCCGCTTGGAATTGATCGCGATTTCACCGCCATCAGCCGCAATGGCGCGGGTGCGGTGGCGGTCATCCTTAACCATACCAAACAGCGGCACCTTCAGGCCGAATTGCTGGAGCACCGGCCGTACGGCGTTGACCTGCCCCTGGCCACCGTCGAGCAAGATCAGATCTGGCAGCCTGCCAAAGCCCTCGCCGCTCTCCTTTTCCTCCATGTAATGTGTAAAACGGCGTGTAAGCACCTCGCGCATGGAGCCATAGTCATCCTGCCCATCAAAGGATTTGATGGCAAAGCGCTTATAGGCCTGCTTAAAGGGCACTCCCGCACGGAACACCACCATTCCGGCCACATTGTCACTCCCAGCCGTGTGAGAGATATCATACGCTTCGATATATTCCGGTGGGGATTCCAACCCCAGCAGGCGGGCTAACTCATCCAGCGCAGCGGTCTGCTTCCCACCGCGACCCAGATGCTCCGCCAGCTTCTCCGCCGCATTAGAGCGGCACATCTCCATCAGCTGCGCCTGCTCCCCACGCTGCGGCACAGCAATCTGAACGCGCCTGCCTGCCTTCTCACTCAGCCAACCGGCCAGCAGCGCTTCATCCGCCACTTCGCCATCCACTGTGACGCGCGGCGGCACATGATCCCGCATGGAATAATACCCCTGAATCAGTTCACCTCGCGCGGCGGGAAAATCCTCCACGCTATCAATAAAGAAATGCTCACTATCATACAGCCGTCCCTCAGAAAACCGCAACACCATCAGGCAGGCGGCCTGCGCACCGTTGGAAAGGGCAAACACATCCTGCTCCTGAACGGCAAGCGACACTACCTTCTGCTTATCCTGCATCCGGCGGATGGCATTGATGCGGTCGCGCAGGCGGGCGGCCTTTTCAAACTCCAGATTTTCGGCGGCCTCCTCCATCCGTCGTTGAAGCTCCCGCAGCGCCTGTGCGCTGCCGCCGCGCAGAAAGGCCAGCGCCTCCTCCACCGCCTCCCGATACTCCTGCTGCGTCACCTTGCCAGCACAGGGCGCGGCGCATTGCTTGATAAAATAATTCAGGCAGGGCCTCCCCTTGCCGATATCGCGTGGGAACACCTTGCCGCATTGAGGCAGGCGAAAAATCCGCAGCGCCTCATCCACAGACTGTTTTACGGTGAAGGAGCTGGTAAACGGGCCAATATACTGCGCACCGTCCTCCAGCTTCTGCATTGCAGCGCTGATCACCGGCCAATCCCCAGTGGTAACGCGGATATAATGATAGCCCTTATCATCCTTCAAAAGAATATTGTATTTGGGCATATGCTGCTTAATAAGACTACACTCCAGCACGAGCGCTTCAAACTCGCTATCCGTCAGAATATAATCAAAATCAGCGACATGCTCCACCATCCGGCGCACCTTGACCGCATGGCGCTCCTGCGAGCCGAAATACTGGCTGACGCGATTCTTCAGCGCCTTCGCCTTGCCTATATAAATGATTTTCCCCTTTTGATCCTTCATGAGATAGACGCCCGGCGTCAGCGGCAGACGCATTGCCTTCTCTCGCAGGGGCTTTAAATGCTCCTCCAACGCGCTCACCCCTTTGCCGGTTCACTTTTTTCAGCAGGCTCCGGGATGATGTTCGTCTCCGCCACAAGGAAGGCAGGCCGGTGCTTGACCTCCATATAGATCCGGGCAAGATATTCCCCGATGATGCCAAGCGAGCACAGAATCAGGCCGCCAAAGAAAAAAATCGCGCAGATAATAGAAGGATAGCCCGGCACATCCGAGCCACGCAGCAGCGTCCGAATCAGGATATACAGTGCGTAGAGCACACCTATCCCACTCGACGCAACACCAACATAGAGCGAAACCTTCAGCGGGACGGTGGAAAAGCCGATGATCCCATCCAGCGCATAACGGAACAGCTTTGAAAAGGACCACTTGCTCTGCCCAGCGGCCCGCTCCCTGTTTTCATGCGCAAACCATTTTGTCCGGAAGCCGACCCAGCTGAAAATCCCTTTGGAAAAGCGGTTGTATTCCGGCATGGAGAGAATCGCCTCCACCACTGGCCGCCGCATGATGCGAAAATCCTGTGCGCCCTCGGCGATATCCACATCAGACATACGGTTGATAACCTTATAAAATGCGCGGGAAAACGCGCTTTTCACCTTCCCCTCGCCGGAACGGTCCACACGGCGCGCCGCCGCAATGTCGTAGCCCTCATCCAGCGCCGCGAGCATCTGTGGGATTAAATCCGGCGAATGCTGCAAATCCGCATCCAGAATGCCGACATACTCGGCAGTGGAATATTTCATTCCTGCAAGCATGGCAGATTCCTTCCCAAAATTGCGGGAGAAGGATACATAGCGCACGCGGCTATCCTCTGCTGCAAACCGGCGCAAAATATCGAGCGTTTGATCCCGGCTGCCATCGTTGACAAAGATATAGTGAAAGTTATAACCCTCGCACTGATCCAAAATCTTGCTGACCTCGCTGTAAAAAAGCTCCAGCACGTCGCTTTCATTGAAGCAGGGCACGACCAAATCTACCGTTTTTTTCATATATGCAATCCTCCAGGTAATCTTGAAAGGCACGAATTTGAACTGTGTAAAGTTATTCTACCGCAACTCTGGCGCAAAATCAAGGCGCGCGCATAGCCTCCCCACTGCATGGAACACTAACCGGGAAAGGGCGGCTTTCTACAAGGCCCTTTGAATCTGAAACAGGAGGTTTGCATATGGATCCCTTCCAAAAAAGGCCGGAGCCTTACGACGCAGAGGACGGGGAGGATTTATTCGATGACGCCATGAGCGTCTCTTCCATGACCGAATGCACAGGCCTGATTCCTTCCGCACCCGTCTCTGAGCCGGAAATTGATTCTTACAGCGCCATCTACGATATCCCGCTCGCTGGCGGCGCACAGCCTGCCAAGCACAACCTGCAAAAGGAAAAGCAGAAGGGCAGGCCGCAGGCACAGCGATAACGCGCACCAAGCGTCCTCCCCTTGCATACGATGAAAATGGGATGTCATTCCGTCCCTTTTCACATAGCCAAAAGGCTGTGATGCAACGACAGGAGAGAGAAAGATATGTGTAACTGCAACCTATTCGGACGGCAAGGCGCCAGCCGTGCCTGCTGCCGCCGTGTGTGCGGCCATGAGCAGCCCACCCGGAACGCGCGCGTCTCTGCCGCCTGGCAGGATTATTACGGCGTATGCTGCGCCCGCAGCCGGACGATGAGCCGCTACAGCGGATGCGATACCTGCTGCGATAACCGCCGCAAGTGCTGCTGCAAATAACCACCGCTCATAAAAATACACACGGGCCGCCCGGCAGTTGCCGGGCGGCCCGTGGCGTCATGGCTCCGCTTCGAGCAGGGCTTCCTATACGCATGCGCGCCCGGCTCATTGCCCCTTACGATCGGCCTGCGGCTGCCTACAGGAATGAACAGCCTGCTTATATTCTTCATAAGTCATAAACACATTTAAAACCTGCAACAGCGCGTTAGAAGAGAGCCGCTCCGGCAGCTGGAGCTGAGCAAGCAGCTTTTTGCGCAAAATCAGGCTGTTTGGCCGGCCGCTCAGGCCATCTTCATACAGGTCATTTTTCGTGATTTTCCGGCCCGGCTCCACCGTTTCCTCACAGGTGACGCCTGCGCGCTCCAGACACTCCATCAAAACCCGAGCAGACATCCCCTCCACACCCAGCTTGCCCTCCTGCGAGGGGGCATTTTTGCGCCGCTCCTTGCCGGTAATATCCGGGATATAGGCGTGGATCACCTGCTCCTGCGGGAGACTCCCGCCAATATAGGAGCGGATTTTGAAGCCGGCAGAATCGCTATCCGTGAGGATCACGATGCCCCTGGTCTGAGCCAGCCGGCGAATCAGCGCCATCTTCTCTTTATTTTTAAAAATACCGAAGCCATCGGTCGGGATAATCACCGTGTCCAGCAAGGAGGAGAGCTTGATCTTATCATACTTTCCCTCCACGATCACGGCCTGTCTGATGCGTATCATACGAAAAGGCCATCCTTTTGATTTTCAGGTAAATAGCGCTTCGCTGCACCGCCATATCAGCTTTCTCGTTGCGTAACGTGTTGCAGGCGCAGCAGGGCCTCCTCCAACACCAGGCGTTTGTCCGTACGCGTGCTTTTGAGCGCCTCATCCGCCTGGCTGAGCACATCCAGGCAATCGCGCAGCTGCGCAAGGCTTAAATGCGCAGCATCCTGCGCGGCATACCGCAGGCGAAACTCACGGCCCCGGTAGGAAAAGGCCTGGGCAACCGCCTCCACGCGCTCCCCGGAGGAGAGCGCCGCCTTTGCCCGGTACATATCCACATAGGAGGAGATCAGCGCGCCGGCGATCATAACCGGCTCTGTTTTCTGCGCAAATAAGGCATCGAGCATCTGGTAAGCATCCGCATACTTCCCACGCAGCAGCGCTTTTGCCATATCAAAGGCAGTGGCCTCCACGCTTTTGATGCACACCGCCTCAATATCTGATTGCGTGATCTCCCGCCCTCTTGCGTAGGCACAGAGCTTATCGAGCTCATTGAGCAAAAGATTTAGGTCGTTTCCGGAAAAGGAGATCAGATACGCCGCTGTATCTGGTGAAAGCACACCACCACGCTTTTTCGCGCTGGCCGTCAGTTGGCGTGCAAGGTCGGCAGCAGAGCGGCGGCCCAGGCAGACGGCGCTGCCGCTTTTTGCGATCAGTTTGATTAGCGCCTGCCAATCCCGGCTCTGCCTGGGAGAGACCTCGACGGTATCCATCCAGAAAACCACGGAGCAGGTATCCGGCAGATCCGCCAGAAAAGCCTCCAACTTTTCCCGCTGCGCACCCTTGAGGGCCTTTAAATCAAAATCCCGCACGAGCACGCAGGTGCGCTCCGCCATCATGGGAAGCTGCTCGGCGGCATCCACAATCTCATCCAGCGAGGTGTCCTTCCCCTCCAGCTTATGCAGATTAAAGGTTTCAAAGCCCTGCGCAACCGCCTTTTCCGCAATCTGACCTGCGTAATACTGCTTGAGGAACGTCTCCTCTCCATACAGTAGATAAACCGGGGCAAACATCCCGTTGGCCAGCTGCTTTTTCAGCTCTTTTTCCGTGATTTCCGCCATGGTGCACCTCCCGCCTTATGAATAAAAAGGGCTAGCCCTTTAATCGTTTAATATCTAAAAAATTCTCTCCATCTGTGCGTAGCCGCAGAGCACCCTCACCGCCAGTGGCAAACGACAGCCTGCCGCCCTGTGCCAGATTATGCGCTACGGACAGCGCCCGCTCCCCCTCCCCGGAGAGCAGCGTCACTCCCGCGCGCTGCCCTTCCGGCGTCTGCGCACGGCAGATCGCCACCGGCGCATCCGCCCACCCCGGCGGCAGGTTGGAAAGCACGCTGCCCGGATAGAAGGAGAGGAAAAAGCGCTGCGCACCAATTTCCAGCAGAGCGCACGAAACATCCTCCCGCGTCAGATAGGTGAGCGTCACATCGCCCCACAGCCGGACTTGGCCGCCTGGGGATACAACCGCTGCCACACCGTCCGGCAACGCGTCAACCGTTTCTGCCGCAACCACCGTTTGCGCCGGGAACGATTCCAACAGCTGGGCAGCGGCAGAGGCCTCCGTCTCCTGCGCGCGCGGCAGAAAGAGCAGGTCAAGTGCAGTGATGTTTTCCGCTTGTAAAACCGATCTCACTTTTGTTGCCGCATCGTATGCTCCGCCGCAGCCGATCACTGCGGCCCTGCCGCTGCGGGTGACCACAATCGCCGTTCCATTGCCCACATCCGCCACTGTGACACAGGTAAGCCCCCGATCCATCAACAGGCAAGCAAGATTGCCGGCCAGCAACGCACATACCGAACAGATGGCGGCAAGCCGGATCAGGCGTCTGGGACGGTTGCGGAATAAAAATACGATCACAAACAAAAGCGCCGTGCCCGCCAACCATAGCCGTGTCAGGCCAGGCTCCAGCGAAACACTCGCAAACGGAACGCGTGCCAGAAGCGCGGAGCCGGCAAGCAGGTACTTTGCAATCAGGCCGCCCGCCAGCGCGAAAGGGTAGGCGAGAAAGGAAAGAAAGCCTACCTGACCGGCTGCGGCGCACAGGCCCGCGCAAAGCATGGCCACGCCGCCCGCATTGACAAAGAGCAGGTTTGCAAGCGGTGCAATGAGGGAGACCTGGCCGAAAACCAGCAAGCTCACCGGCACCGTAAAGGCCAGCGCGCTGAGCGTAACCGCCAGGAGCTGCGCCACCGCCTTGCAGACTCTCCGCAAGGGCGCACAGCGCAGCCGCTCTGCCGGGCGCTCCAGTGCCCGTGCAATCGGCCCTTGCAGCAATAAAATACCAGCCGTCGCCCCAAAGGAGAGCAGCATCCCCACATCTGCTGCGGCAAACGGATTGGCAAACAAAATCACCAGCGCGGCAAAGCCGAGGGAGTTGAGAGAATCCGGCTCCCGCCGCAGCAGGAAGCCGCCCAAATACAGCAACACCATAATCCCCGCGCGCGACACAGACGGGGAAAATCCGGTCAATCCCATGAAAAACAGCGTAAAGGCCATGGAACATATGGCAGAGAGGCGTTTGCGCACCTTCATCCGCACAAGTAAGCGAAACAGCGACATCACCCAAATGGAGGTGTGCAGCCCGGATACCGCTAGCAGATGCGAAACGCCACAGTCCCGAAACTGCTCAATCACATCCTGAGAAATAGGCGCTGTTTCACCCAGCAGCATCCCGCCAAGCAGACGCCCTTCCTCTCCTGGCAAATACCGGCTGAGGGCGGAAAGCATCCGCTGGCGCAGCTCCAGCAGGCGGCCTGTAAGCGGCAGCGTCTCACGTGGCGTCACCGTGACCGGCTCATAGGAGCTGCCGCGCAGATATACCCCCTGCGCACGAAAGGAGCGGCGGGAAGCCTCCTCCTCCCCCAGCTGCTGCAGCTGAAGCGTGGCTTCCACCGTATCATAGGGCTTTGCCGGCAAGGGCGCCTGCCCGGAATACCGCAGCTTAAAGCGCACTGTCTCCCCGCCCGCCTCTGTCACCTGTAAAATGGTATAATACCGGCCGTAGCGCTCCTCCGTCAGGGAGATCACCTGCGCTTTAACAGGCAGTGTTTTGCCGCTGTAGGCCAGCACCGGCTCCAGCACGAGCTTTGTCTGCACGCTAAAGAGCAGGCTAGCCGCCAGCAGGGAGAGGCTCACAGCCTGCAATAGCCGTTCCCTGCGCAGCCGCGGCACGCCCACAAGCAGGAGCAGCAGGCACAACCCCACCAGCCCTCCCACAGCGGCAGCCCACAGGCCATAGATGCAGAAGAGCAGCAGTGCGCCAAAAAACGTCAGGCCAATCCAGGCCATCGGCCGCCTCATGCGTCACCAGCTCCTGTCAGAAAGCGCAATCGGGCGCTTATTTTTCAGACAACATGGCGCTCCTTCACATGCCGGAAGTATGCTTCCGGCATGTGAAAATTTTAAAAAAGCCCGTTCGGCGAATCTGGCTGCCCATACCAGGCGCGGCTTTCAGCGTTTACTTAAAAAAGAGCGGCAGCTCCTCTAAGAAGAGGATATCCTCCCGTTTGGCTGCGTCCCCCTCCGCCAGAATGGCAGCCTTGCCTACGATCTGCGCTTCAAATTTATCCAGCAGCGCTTCCACCGCCGCCAGGGATTCGCCTGTGCTGATCACATCGTCCAGAATCAGCACGCGCTTGCCGCGCATCCGCTCGCCCTCGGCCTCGTCGAGATAGAGCGTCTGCATGGAATCCGTCGTGATGGAGCGCACATGCACGGAGACCGGGTTTTTCATATACAGCTTTGCGCCCTTGCGCGCAATGATGTACGGCTTGCCGCTCTGACGAGCCATCTCATAAGCCAGCGGGATACCCTTGGCCTCAGGCGTGAGGATATAGTCAAACGCCGGGCACTTTTTGAGCAGCTCCGCACAGGCGGCAACCGTCAGCTCCACATCGCCAAAAATGATGAACGCCGCAATATCAAGCTTCTCGTTGACCGGACAGAGCGGCAGCTCGCGCGTCAGACCTGCAATCTTCATTTGATAGGTTTCAGCCATTTCAATCTTCTCCTTCATTCAACAGAAATAATGTTTCCGGAATAACAGGCGGGGACGAGCTCAACCGGCCGGCCAGCTAAAGGCGCGGCCGCCCATAAGGTGGAAGTGCAGGTGCTTGACCGTCTGCCCCGCAATATCACCGCAGTTGTTCACCACACGGAAGCCCTCTTCCAGCCCGAGCTCCTTGGCAAGCTTTGCGATGACTTCAAAAATGTGTGCAACCACGGCGCTGTTTTCCGGTGTGATGAAAGCTGCGGAAGAGATGTGCTCCTTCGGCACAACCAGCACATGCACCGGCGCCTGCGGCTCTACATCGTAAAACGCGCAGACTGTGTCATCCTCATACACCTTTTTAGAAGGAATTTCTCCATTAATAATTTTACAAAAAATACAGTCCATCAAAATCCATCCTTTTCATTCGCCATCTGGCTTATTTTAGCATATCGGAAAGCGCGCCACGCGCTGTTTCCAATGCGTCGTTTACTTTTGCGGCATCCTTGCCGCCGGCCATAGCCGCATCCGGCTTGCCGCCGCCGGATCCACCCGCCGCCTTTGCCACCGCGCGCACCAGGTTGCCCGCGTGTGCGCCTGCCGCCACTGCGCCTTTGGCGCAGGAGGCTGCAAAATTGACCGTGCCCTTTTCCGCCTGCACCGCCGCAAGCACACAGACGAGATCCTCCGCGCTGTTTTTCACGGTTTCGCACAGAGCACGCAGCGCATCCGGCGCCGTGTTATCCAGGCGCGCTGTGATCAGCCGCACCCCGCCTACCGGCTGCGCCTGCTGAAGCAGGGCTTCCGCCTGCGAAGCCGCAATTTTTTCATTTAAGCGCACAATTTCCCGCTGGGCCTGCTTGAGCTCCGTTGAGAGCTGCTGTGCCCTCTGGGCAACCTGCGCGGCATTGCCGGCCTTGAGTGCTTGCATCGTTTCCTGTAGCAGCGCTTCATCCTGATACAGGCATTCCAGCACGCCCCAGCCGGTCACGCCCTGAATCCGGCGCACTCCAGCTGCAACAGAGGTTTCCGAAACGATCCGGAACAGCCCGAGCTTCGCCGTGTTATCCACATGCGTGCCACCGCAGAGCTCTGTAGAAAAATCCCCTGCGCGCACCACGCGCACCGTGTCTCCATATTTCTCGCCAAAGAGCGCCATCGCGCCCTGCTTTTTGGCCTCCTCCAGCGGCATCTCCCGCGTGGTGACAGGGAGCGCTGCAAGGATAGCGCTGTTGACGAGCTCCTCCACCTGACGCAGCTGCTGCGGCGTCATCGCCTCGAAATGGGAAAAATCAAAACGCACCTCGCGGCTATTGACCATGGAACCCGCCTGCTCCACATGGCTGCCCAATGTTTTGCGCAGGGCTGCCTGCAACAGATGGGCGGCGGTGTGGTTGCGCATCGTAGCGCGGCGGGTTTTCTCCTCCACCTCGGCCGTCACGCCGCCAAGCGACGTGATTTCGCCCTCCTCCAGCACACCGTGATGGAGAAACACCCCATTCGGCGTTTTTGTCGTGTGACTCACGCGGAAGGTGAACTGATCGTTACGAATCACTCCTGCGTCGCCCGTTTGCCCGCCGCTCTCCGCATAAAACGGCGTGCGGTCGAGCACAAGGGCCGCCTCTTCACCAGCGGCGACCGATTGCGCCAGATCGCCGCCCTGCACAGCAGCGATGAGCGCCGCCTGCGTGCAAAGCGTATCATAGCCCACGAACTGCGTTGCAGGGAGCTCGCCATGCGCGCCGCCGGCGGCCTTCCACGCATCCGCCCCCGCATCCTTGCGGGCCTCCCGCGCACGCTTACGCTGCCCGGCGATCAGCTCGTGAAAACGCGCCTCATCCACATCCATGCCGCGCTCCGCAAGGATTTCCCTTGTCAGGTCGAGCGGGAATCCATACGTATCCGAAAGCTTGAAGGCATCCTCGCCGCTCATGGTGCCGCCGTTACGGCCAGCGATCATCTTATCCAGCAGCGCAAGCCCGGTATCAATCGTCCTGCCAAAGCTCTCCTCCTCCCGGAGGATCACCTTTTTGATAAAATCACGCTTCTCCGCCAGCGCGGGATACGCGCCGGCGTTTACCTCAATGACCGTATCGCACACATCCGCGAGGAAGGGGCCCTCCACGCCCAAAAGCCGCCCATGGCGGGCCGCACGGCGCAGCAGCCTGCGCAGCACATAACCGCGCCCCTCATTGGAGGGCATCACGCCATCCCCAATCAAAAACGTGGTAGAGCGGATATGGTCGGTAATCACGCGCAGGGAGACATCCCGCTTTGCATTCTCACCATATTTCACCTTTGCAATGCGCATAATGTGGCCCATAATCTGCTGCATGGTATCGATTTCAAAAATATTATCCACATTCTGCACCACGCATGCCAGCCGCTCAATGCCCATGCCGGTGTCGATATTCGGGTGCTCAAGGCGGGTATAATGCCCCTCGCCGTCGTTTTCAAACTGGGTAAAAACCAGGTTCCAGATTTCCACAAAGCGGTCGCACTCACAGCCCACGCCGCAATCCGGCGATCCGCAACCGTATTCCTCCCCCCGGTCGAAATGCAGCTCGGAGCAGGGGCCGCAGGGGCCGGAGCCGTGCTCCCAGAAATTATCCGCCTTGCCCATGCGCGAAACATGAGAGGGGTCGAGGCCGACCTCCTTCGTCCAGATCTCGTAGGCCTCGTCATCCTCCTCATAGACCGTCACATAAATGCGCTCCGCCGGCATTTTGACAATCTGCGTAAAAAACTCCCAGGCCCAGGTGATGGCCTCGCGCTTAAAATAATCACCGAAAGAGAAGTTGCCCAGCATCTCAAAAAACGTGCCATGCCGCGCGGTTTTGCCCACATTTTCAATATCCGGCGTGCGCACGCACTTCTGGCAGGTGGTCACGCGCTTGCTCGGCGGCGTCACCTCGCCGGTAAAATATTTTTTCATCGGCGCCATGCCGGAGTTGATGAGCAAAAGGCTTTTATCCCCCTGCGGCACGAGCGAAAAACTCGGCATCCGCAGATGGCCCTTGCTTTCAAAAAAGCGCAGATACTGCTCGCGTAATTCGTTCAGACCAGTCCATTCCATTTACAACACCTCAATATTTCTTGGTAAGACGCGGGGGCGGTGCCCGCGTACGCACAGGGGATTGCCAGCGCATGAAGCGCTCAGCCGGGATGCACGCAAAACAGGCTTTTCAACTGATTCAACAAATAAAAAAAGCCTTTCGTACAATATGGGACGGAGCACAGGCTCCGCGGTACCACCCAAATTGTGCAAAAAGCACCACTCTCTTCCCTTAACGCGGGGAACGCGCCGCTCTTCGCAGCGGACTCCGGGGCGGCATCACACGGTTCACACAGAAAGCCTTGCAGCCTGGGGCTTTCCTCTCTGTGGCGGGAAGCACGTGCTTCATCCCCTTCGCAGCCTGTTCGCAACTATGAAAGATTTGAAATTATTATAACGTAAGCCGTTGCTTTTGTCAATGAATGCAGCATGTTTGGAGCATGCGCCTGTGAAAGTTTCTCCCTTCCCTCCACAGGATGCATAAAAAACATGGAGGAATGTAAAAATTACTATTGACAATATGCCTGAGACGTGCTACTATTAGGCCAGAAAGTTGATAAAACGTTTTATCAAAATAGGAAGCGGTGATCTGATTTGCTGCAAATACGGGAACAGGCGTTGACACCGGAGGTATATTGTGCGCTGCGGGAAAAAGTCGGCTTTCAGCCCTATCCCCTGGAGGATGTGGCCGCCGCTCTGACTAAAACGCTCTTCACCGTTGAGGTGACGGACGACGGGGCGCCGGTCGGCATCGCCCGCATCGTTGGGGATGACCGCATTGTGTTTTTCATCAAGGATGTAGTGGTGGATCCCGCCTATCAGGGCCATGGCATCGGCCGCCTGCTGATGGAGTCGGTCCTTCAGTATATTGACGGAAGGGCCTGCAGTAACGCTTACGTCGGTCTGATGGCCACACCAGGTACCGAGGGCTTTTATGAGCGCCTGGGGTTTGTCAAGCGCCCTTCTCCTGGCCTGGGCCATGGCATGGTGCGCTTCGTCCACCCCAGCGGTACAGCGCTTTGAGCCCACTGACACGCCGCCGCAGTGGCGAGCTGGCTTTATAAAAGATCAATTTCTGCGGAGAAACGAGGTAAGCTATGGGAAAAGTGATTGTATTCGGCAGTTTAAATATGGATCTCACCATCGAGTGCGACGCTATGCCACAGGCAGGGCAAACCGTGGAGGGGCGCAATTTTTTAACCAATCCGGGCGGCAAGGGCGGCAATCAAGCGGTTGCTGCCGCAAAGCTCGGCGCCCCAACCTGGATGATTGCGCGCGTTGGGCGGGATTTGTTTGGAGACCAGCTGTGCCTGGCGCTGGAGAGCGCCGGCGTCAACTGCACCCATGTGGATCACAGCGACTGCAACAGCACCGGTGTAGCGGTCATCACCCGCTGCGCAGGGGATAATCGGATCATCCTCAATGCCGGCGCCAACCATGAGATGCGTGCAAAGGACGTTGTGGATATCCTGGACCGTTTGGCCGAACCGGGCGATCTTTTTGTGACGCAATACGAGTGTGAGGGGCGTGCCGTGATTGGCGCTCTCGCCGCCGCAAAAAGCAGGGGCCTGTTCACCCTGTTTAATCCGGCCCCTGCCAAGCCGATCCCGGCGGAGGCCTATTCCAGCATCGATCTGATTGTGGTCAATCAAACAGAATGCGAGTTCCTGACCGGCCTATACCCCAGCGATACGGACAGTTGCCAGAATGCGCTTGCACGGTTTCAGGCGCTTGGCGTTGGCGGCGCGATCATTACTCTGGGCGAAATGGGCAGCGTTTGCCGCATGGGAGAGGAAATCATCCAGGTGGGCAGCTATTCCGTACCGAATGTAGACACCACCGGGGCCGGGGACTCCTATATCGGCGCGCTGGCATGCGCTCTTGTGCAGGGCGAAGCGATGGAACAGTGCATGCGTTTTGCCACAAAGGTTGCATCCCTGACCATTACAAGGCCCGGCGCTCAGCAGTCGATCCCCTATCTGAATGAAGTGGAAGCTTATTTTAAGGAGGAATCATAAATGAACAAACGCCCAATTATTATCGACACAGACCCCGGCATTGACGACGCCGTCGCCATTGCCATCGCCCTCTTCAGCGAGGAGCTGGACGTAAAGCTCCTCACCACGGTGGCCGGCAATGTCTCGCTGGATAAGGTCACCTACAACGCTCTGCGGATCCTGAAATTTTTCCGCAAGGAGGTACCAGTCGCCAAGGGCGCCGATGCGCCTTTGATCCGGCCGTTCACCGACGCCAGCAACGTCCACGGTCAGAGCGGCATGGAGGGCTTTGATTTTGAGGAACCGGATGATCACCTGTTGCTCAAAGAAAACGCCGTAGACGCCATGCGCCGCGTCATTCTGGAGAGCGAGGAGCCGGTCACACTGGTGCCGATCGCTCCGCTGACGAACATTGCCCTGCTCTTAAAAACCTACCCTGAGGTTAAGGAGAACATCCGAGAGATCGTTCTAATGGGTGGCTCCGCCAGCAGAGGAAACAAAGGGGTTATGTCTGAATTCAATGTAGCAACTGATCCAGAGGCTGCTAAGATTGTGTTTGACTGCGGGCTGCCGCTTGTGATGGCGGGGTTGGATGTGGGCTGGAAGGCGCTCGTCCTCCCGGAAGACAGCGCCAAGCTCCCACAGCTGGGCGAGGTGGGCCGCATGGCATACTGCCTGTTCCAGAAATACCGCGGCGGCAGCATGAAAACCGGCCTAAAAATGTATGATAGCTGTGCCATTGCATATCTGCTCAAGCCGGAGCTTTATGAAATGGTGGAAACCTGCGTGGATGTAGAGCTATCCGGTTCCATGACGGCCGGATGTACGCTGGTGGATCTCAAGGGCTATCTTGGCAAGCCCAACAATGCCAAGGTCTGCATGGATATCGATCAGGAGCTGTTCCGCAAGTGGTTCCTGGAGAGCATCGCCCGCTGCATTTAACACTCAAGTTTTCAGAAGGAGGTATATTCATGTCCGCTGTCATCATGTATGGCGCCGCCCTGATTTCGGTTGCCATCGTCATCATCATGCTCATCAAAAAGATGGACATCAAGATCACCCTGTTGCTTATGGGTGTGGTGCTGATGTTTATCGGCATTGCCATGGGTAACGGCATCGCCATAACGGATTTTGAAAGCACAGGCGCCGTCTGGCTGGATCCGCTCAAGGCAATCGCCGACCAGTTTAAGGATACTTTAAGCGCCGCCGGCTTCATTATCCTTATTCTGGGCGGTTACTCCGCCTATATGAGCGCTATCGGAGCCAATGAGGTCACCGTTAGCGTTCTGACCAAACCAATCGGCAAAATCAAATCCGTCTATTTCCTCGTGCCGGTTGTTTTCCTGCTTGGAAACCTGCTCTCTCTGGTCATACCCAGTGCGTCCAACCTAGCGATCATCCTGCTTGCAACACTGTATCCGGTCATGGTCAAGGCCGGTATGAGCACGCTGACCGCCGCCGGTATCATTGCGACCACCGCGACCGTAATGCCCACCCCTCTGGGCTCCGATAACGTAGCTATCGCTGAAGAACTGGCCAAGACCGCCGAATTTGCCGGCCTGACGGCCACCGATTATGTGTTCCGTTATCATGCAATCGTATCCATCCCCACCCTGCTGGTTATGGCAATTGCCCATTATTTCTGGCAGAAGCATATGGATAAAAAACAGGGCGCCGGAGAGGCCTCCGCATTGGCCGACGTCAAGGATGTCAAAGCCATTGAAGGCGGAAAGCTCTTTAAAACCGTTTACGCCATCCTTCCCCTGCTGCCCATTCTTCTGTTGATCATTGTGTTCATTCTGCAAAGCGCAACGGAGCTGGATGTAAACATCAGCGTTGAGGTGGCCACGCTCTTCTCCTTTGTCATTGCGCTGGTCTGTGAGATCATCCGCCACCGGAAGGCCAAGGCAGCGCTGGATGGCACCGAGACCTTCTTCAAAGGCATGGGCGGCGCCATGCCAATCGTAGCCCTGCTGGTTGCAGCCTCCGTATTCGTCACAGGGCTGAAATCCATCGGTCTGATCGACGCTCTCCAGAACGCCATGCTCGGCATCTCGGGCGGCAATCTTGGCTTTGTCCTCCCGCTCATCCTGGTCGGTCTGACGGCATTGATCGTCATCCTCAGCGGCAGCGGCACTGCGCTGTTCTTTGCGATGGTTCCGCTGATGGTTCCGCTGGCGGCAGCGGCCGGCATCAGCGTGCTGGCGGTCAGCGTCCCCATGGGCCTAGCGGGCAACCTGCTGCGCGCCGTTTCCCCGGTAGCAGCCGTGACGATGATCGTCGCCGGCTCCGTGAAGAAAAGCCCGATCGAGGTCGTCAAACGCACCTCCTTCCCCATGATCGCCGGCACCGTATTCATGTTTGTGCTCTCGATGATCGTTTTCCTGCCCATGTCCTAACGCCGGCTCTCTAACCGGCCGGGCTTTCACACGGAGCATAAAAACTACGCCGCAGAGGCGGCGGCAATGAAACCAACCATACGGAACGTTTCAGCGCCGCTCTCTCTGCGGCGCATTCTTTCCGTGGCAGGCGTTGAAAACTTAGTGGCCAAATTTCCTATTGAAAATCAATCCATCATCCAGTAGAATAAAGAAAAGCGTGCCAAAATTGCCAATGGAAAAGGATCGTTGATTTTATGAGTGCAACCATAAAGGATATCGCCAGAGAGGCCGGTGTATCCGTCAGCGCCGTATCGCTGGTGCTCAATAATCGTCCCTGCCGCATCACACAGGATAAAAAAGAGCTTATTCGGGAGACTGCGCGGCGGCTCAACTATGCGCCCAATCAGGCAGCCCGCAGCCTTGTCACAAAAAAAACGCGGACGCTCGCTCTTATCCTGCCCGATATTGAAAATCCCTTCTTTTCCTCCCTAGCCAAGCGGATTGAGGATTGTTGCCAGCGAGACGGTTACCTGCTGCTCATTGCCAGCTCCAACGACAGGTACCACTCGGATTGCGCCCTGCTGCACGAAATCACCTCCCACGGGGTGGACGGCCTGTTTCTCATTGTCAGCAATGAATCCTATCAGGAGAATACCCGCCTGCTAGAAGCACTCAGCCGGCTGCCTTTCCCCTATATTCAGGTTGACCGGGTATATGACAACCTGGTGTGCGACAAGGTGTTGTTTGATAATGAGCAGGGTGCGCGAATCGCCACCAATCATCTGCTGGAAAGCGGACATACGCGCATCGCCTATGTGGCCAACACACGCGCCAACAATGGCCGCGCACGTCTGGCAGGTTACCGCGCCGCGCTGGAGGAGGCCGGCCGGCCTTTTGACCCTGCCCTGGTGGCCGAAGGCGATTATCGGTTTGACAGCGGCTACCATGCGGCGGAAGCCCTGTTAAAAACCGACGCTACCGCAGCCTTTGTCTCCAACGATATGATGGCGCTGGGCTTTCTAAAATATTTATACGGCCAGAAGTTACGGGTGCCGGAGGATTTCTCTCTCGTCAGCTATGATAACTCCCTTTCCCCGTTTGCGCTGGGGGTGGAGTTAACTTCGGTTGCACAGGATGCACAGCGGCTCGGGGAAGAGGCCTGTCGCCTTCTCATTGGCAGGATCAAGGGCAAAAACGCCCCGCCCCACACGGTTTGCCTGGAACCGGAGCTCATCCTTCGCAGCAGCGTAAAGCGGCTAAGGGAGCATTGAGCCGCCTTCCCGCTCAGGCTTTCTCACGGCTCAGGCATCAAAAAGCACGATTCCAAACGCTGCCATGCAGTTTGGGATCGTGCTTTTTACATTATGAATCGCTTGTTTGGCAATCAGTGCTCTGCCTTTTTCTCCTGCTTCAGCTTCATCAATTCCTCCCGGAAGGTATCGATATCCTTAAACTGACGGTACACAGAGGCAAAACGGACATAGGCCACCTCATCAATCTCCCGGAGCTTTTCCATCGCCAGCTCACCAATCCGCGTAGACGTGACCTCCCGATCCAGTGAATTCTGGAGGGAAGCTTCAATATCATCCACCGCAGCGGATAGAGCAGCTGCGCTGACCGGCCGTTTTTCGCATGCGCGCAGCATGCCGTTATAGAGCTTATCTCGATCAAATACCTCGCGCGATTTATCCTTTTTGACAACAACCACCGGCACGGTTTCGATCACCTCATAAGTGGTGAACCGCTTTGCACAGCGCACACATTCCCGGCGGCGGCGAATCCGCTCTCCCTCATCCGTCGGGCGGGAATCAATAACCTTGCTCTCCTCACAACCGCAAAACGGACATCTCAAACCGATCACTTCCCGATCCTTTTAGTCAGTAATGAAAAACAGCCTTCGCTCGTTGCTCTCCTGTTCATATCTACGTGTTATCTATTGTATCATAGGCATTCAAAACTTCGCAAGCCCCAAAACGTAAACATTGTGCAAACAGTAGAAACCCGAATCACCTGGAGAGGAGCGCTCGCAACCATGCGCGTCGTTTGCACCGGCTCGCAGAGAACGCCAGCGGTTTTCGGCGCCCAGCCCATGCCCGGAAAGCGTTTGACCCACCCGCGTCCCCTTTGTATACCGGTCTCCAGCCAGTTTAAAGCGATTCCAGAAAGGCCTTTGCCTGTTGAAGCTGCATATCCCTTTCAAAATTATGCGCATATAGCTCTATCACCGCATCGCCCTGGTAGTCCTCCTGCCGCAGGATCTCCCACAAGGCGGCAAAATCAAACCCACCCTCCCCAGGCGGCAAGCAAGGGCGGCCTGGCAGATGATCGCTTGCGTGGATATGGACGATCTCCCCGGCAAACTGACGTGCAAGCGCAAGGGGATCCAGCCCGGAGAGCACCGCCTGCTTGATATCGAGCACCATATGAAAATCTGAGCCGAGTGCGCTGCGCATTCTCGCCAGAAAATCAGCTGACTCTGAGGCGAAATCTACCACGTTCTCCTGCGCAACAAAAACGCCCTGCTCCTTCGCGAGACACGCTAGCTTGTGAAACCGCTCAAAGTATGTCTCCTCCGGGACGGAAGCGCCCTTTTTTGCCCCGTGTATCACCAGCACCTTCGCCCCCAACACATTGGCGGCGTCGAAATAGCGTTTATAGTATTCCAGCGTATCAAGGTACCGCCGCTCATATGCGCCGAATAGAAAATAGGGCTCCGTCCCGGAGGTAAAGGGATGTACTGACGCCACACGTACCCCATATGCCTGACACTCCCAGCAAATACGCTCCAGCAAGGGACCATGCATCTCAGAATAGGCGTTGAAAAAAACCTCCGCCACAGAAAAGCCGAGCTTGCCCAGACGCGCAAGGGCCTGTTCCGTTTCCAGCGGATAAAAGCAAGCGGTAGAAGCGCCAGTTTGAAGCAAGCTGATCATCCTTTCCTCCAGTGAAGCATTCCATTATTTATTCATTGCGCAAATAAAGCTTACATCAGTATAATAGTATTACCGTTTGTATAAAAACAGATTCCTTGGGAGGGAAGCTTATGCGCCAGATCCAAAAAGCATTATCCGAGCTGCACAACACCCTACATACCATGCACCGGCTGCCCAAGCTGCTGCTGAAATATGGCGGTATTCTGGTTCTCCTGCTGTTTGCCGCGTCAGCCGCAGCCTATCTCTGCGCCGGGCGTCTGGGCGATTATTACACGCTGACCATTTTAAGCAGCGATCTGTTTGCCTGCGGCAAAGATACGCTCGCTGCCGCACTCATCCCCGCGCTATTGATTGAAATTCTTTTGCGGGCCGCAAAGATCGACGGGCGGCTGTAGCTCCGCCGCCCGGCAACTGAACAACAAAACCATAGATAGGGCTTCAGCACATGCCCCTCTCTATTTTTCTGTCACCACGCCGTAGGGCCAATCTGTAATTGCGCCAAAATCGTACACATCCGTGTATCCCAAACGCAACAGCGTCTCGGCCGCCGTTTTACTGCGCACGCCGCTCGCACAATAGATCAGAATGGTTTGATGTTTATCAGGCAACAGTTGCGGGGCTTTCTCTTCAATCTCCCGGTGCGGAATCAAAAGATCCCCCTCAATATGCTCGAGATTGTGCTCCACCTGGCTGCGTACATCCAGCAGAATATAGGGCTCGCCGCTATCCATCCGTTGCTTTGCCTGCTGCGCCGTAATCCGATGGTAGCCGGGGAGCGTCTCTTCCTCTGAAAGCGAGGGAGCCGTCAGGCCCTCCTCCGGCACATCCTGCGGCCCGCAGCCGGAAAAGATGGAGGCCATCGCACAGGCCAGCGCCAGCAATAAGGCAATCACCACATGATATTTTTTGGCAGGCATCGTTCCTTCTCCTTTTCTGCAAGCATTCGTATCCAAAGGGCATTGCCGTCAGCGTGCGGCCACACTGCGAAAAGCCAATGCCTCCCTCTGTACACGGATGCAGAGGTTAATTCACCGTCTCTTTTCCGTTTTTCTCAATCATAATCTTTACCGGCACAGGCTCGCCCGGGGCTGGTTTCTCTTTGCGTGCGCCCGGCCGCCGCTCAAGCCTGCGCCGGTTTCCCTTTTCATCGACCACCCAGGTATGATCCAGCTGGTCAGTCAGGCTTTGCCGAAACGCCGCCACATACTCCTGCCGCAGGGCAAGCTGTTCCTCTTTTTCTACATCCGTCAGCCCCTGCTCGCGTGACTTGCGCGCAAGAAAATTGATCCGGTCAATTTTTTGTTGATTCATCATGAACCTCCCAGCCATCAGCTTCTTTTTACTCCGCCTTCTTATCAATAAATTCGGGTTTAAACTTGGAATAGATAATTTTCTGCTCACTGTATAAACCGTAATAGCCGGAGAGCATAAAGCTCACCGCCACCACCAGCGCGAAAAGCGGGAAGCCCCGCGCTCCAAACAGCTCCACACTGAGCATCAGGGAGCTGATGGGGCAATTCGTCACGCCGCAGAACAGGGCAACCAGCCCCAGGCCTGCACCGAAGGAGGGCGACAGGCCCAAAAGCTTTCCCATCACATTCCCAAACGTGGCCCCTGTGAAAAAGGCCGGCACAATCTCGCCGCCCTTGAAGCCCGCGCCCAATGTCAAAGCGGTAAACAGGAGCTTGAGCGCAAAGGCCTCTGGGCGCGCCTGGCCCGCAACCGCGCGCGCGATGACCTCCATGCCCGCGCCGTTATAATCCCGCGACCCGACCGCCAGCGTGAGCAACGCCACCAAAAGGCCGCCCACAGCGGCGCAGAGGAATTTATTGGGGATCAGCCGCTTGTAAAGCGCGGCGGACTGATGCATACACACACAGAACAGGATGCTCAGCACTGCGCACAGCACACCGAGCAAAATCACCCTTGCAAGCCCCGGCGCTGACAGCTCCGGCACTCCGGCGAGCGCAAATGAGACCGGCTGCACGCCAAACAGGGCGGCCACCTGATTTCCCACAATTGCAGAAAGAACGCATGGCACAATCGCCGAATAGTACATCACGCCGACGCTGATGACCTCCATGGAGAAAATCGCCGAGGTCACCGGCGTGCCAAACAGGGCGGAAAACGCAGCGCTCATGCCGCACATGGTGAGAATCCGCGCATCCTTTTCATCCAGATGAAGCAGCCTGCCCAGCTTTGCCGCGAGGCTGCCGCCCAGCTGAAGCGCGGCTCCCTCCCGCCCTGCGGAGCCGCCGAGAAGATGCGTAAAAAATGTGCTTACAAAAATCAGCGGCGCTGTTTTGAAGGAGAGCTTTTCATTCGCGCGCACGGCAATGAGTACGAAATTGGTGCCGCGGTCATTTTGAATGCCGCCCCAGCGGTAAAGCGCCGTAATCAGCACACCGCCCAACGGCAGCAGCCAGATGAGCCACGGATACGTCTGCCTGGCCCGCTGCGCGAAATCGAGGCAGAAATGAAACGCCGTCCCGGCAAGGCCGATCACAAGGCCGCATACCAATGCCAGCATCATCCATTTCAAAAAGGCAAGCAGGTTGTCCACCGCCTCCCTGCCGGGGAAGCGGCCTTGTATACGCGCCATTCCGATCGATCACACCCTCCCCAGTATGGCCTCACTGATCGCATCTGTGTACAGGGGGTCCCCATCGGTTTTCAGCGCCGTGACCGCGCCCGAGAACGCAGCGAGCGCCCGCTCGAGCACGCCGGGCGGCGATGTTCCCCTTGTATATGGATGCTAATATCAGTATAACATAAAACGCGGGAAAAGAACAGCGCCTTCCCGCAGCCGGAAAAAAAGAGGCCCGGCGAACGCGTCCCCCCAGATACGCTCGCCGGGCTGTGTATGGAAGTGTAAAACTTGTTGACAAAAAATCAGGCGATGGGCTGCGTCACTTGCGCTGCCAATCCCACTTGTAGAAGCGCACCTTAACGGTCTGTTGGTAGGTATTGCCGTCCACATCCGTCACCGTAAGCGTCACCCAGGTGGAGCGTGCGCCGATACCCTTACCATTCGGGCGGATGACGGTTTCCGCGCTGGTGGGCGATTCGATGTTCGCCTCGGGGCTGTCCACCGACCAGCTGGCGTAGCTCCAGTTGACGCTCGCCACCTCGACCTCTTGATCGAACGCAAAGCCCAGTGTGGCGGAATGGTTTTTATACATCATCAGGACGGATGGTAGCTTCACATAGGCCACATCGCCTTCCACCGCCTGCCCGTCGAGGGTCAGGGTGAGGGTGGCTTTCTCGGGCACTTCGGGATCTGTCTCGCTGCCGGTAGCCGGGATGACCTCCTCCTTGAGCACCTCGCCGCAATACTTGCATTTGAGAACTTTCAAACCATCCTCTGTTTCTGTCGGCTCTTTCACAATGATCCAAGCATTTTCATCCGCCTCATGTGTGAGCTTCGGGATGGATTCCGTGATTTCCACGCCGCAAATCTGGCAAACGCCTTTTTTCAACCCTTCTGTTGTGCAGGTGGGCTCGGTAACAACGCTCCAATCTGCTACGCTGTGGTTTTCCGTCACTGCGGTAAATTTGGATTCCACATAGCCGCAGGTTGTGCAGGTGCGGGTCTGGATACCGGGCGTGGAGCAGGTAGCTTCTTCTTCCACACTCCAATCGCTGAAGGTGTGGCTCTCACAAATTGCTTCGTGTGACAGGAGCTTGATCTCCATGATCTCACCGCAGGTCTTGCAGCATTTTACGGCAAACCCATCATACTCATCCGTGGGGCTGAAAATTGTCTCCCACTCGCCAGCCTCACAGGTGTGCTGCGGTACGACTTCAATTTGGAACGTATACAGATTCCCTTCACTGTCTTCGACATAAAGAGTGCCGCCTGTCAGCGTCGTTGGCGTAACGGAAATCATACCATCGCCAGTGAAAGTGAGCACGCCGTTTTCCAGCACTGCCGTATCATTATCGCATGCAAGGATAAAGGCGCTTTCTTCCGTTTTTACCATGCGGCTATAGGTGTTTTTGGTGCTATTGGGCTCGACCCATGCCTTATAGGACACCTCGCCAGTGGCATCTTTCGCCTTGAAGAGCGCGATTTCATCTTCTGTTGCCTGAATAACCCTTACTACTTCATCATAATTAAATGGATCGTCTAAGCCGGGCATCAGATGGGTATATCCTGGCATCAAATCATCATACATCTGGGCTGCCGCACCGCGAACAAGAGAAGATACATATCCGCTGACATTTGACACGCCAAAGTATTGCGGCCCGGCCTCTGAAACAGAATAAGACCACGGAATGCTGGTTGTATTGTGCTCGTCCTCCGTCATGATGACGCTCTGAAGCGCAAACCGAATCGGGATAGCGGAAATAGCAGTTCTCAGGGAATCAAAAATATTGAATTCCCTTGAGGTTGTCCCCCGTGAGGAAGCCTGACCCGCGAGCGAGTTGACTTCGCTTATCACCCGTTTGATATCGTCAACCGTAGAGGCTTCAAGCCATGCTGCCGGATCGTCTGTAATTGCTTTTAGGGTGTTGCTCAGTCCGGTGTTAGAAAGCCGGATCGCGGAATCGAGCGTGCTGCTTCCGCTGGTGCTATAGGATAGCGCCAGATCCGAAATTGAACGATACAACGACTGGAACAAGGAGAGCTTTGTATCGGGGAGAAGGCTGGGACTCGTCAGGAAATTATCTATGGCTTTGACGCAACTGCTGACACATCCGATCATTGCACCTAAAATATCTGTCGCAGCCTGGATCGCTTTAAAGCCATTGTATAGTTGTTCCATTCCGTCAATAAGGCCGATCAGGCTTTGCAGCTTTGCTTCCATCCTCTCTGATTCAAAGAAGATGTTAACGGAGGCCTCAATGATGATTTGATCTCCTGGCTTAAATTCCTTTACGCCCTCGCTATACCAGCCGGAGGTTTCAATTTTTTTCTTGCTGGTTCCATCAGCGTAATAATACTCCATGCCCTGAACGATCTGGATCTTATGGCTGACGTTATACAGCGTAATATCCGAAACATTCGTCAACGTTACAGTAACGGGATAATCCTCGCCGTAATACGCGGCATTGGGGAATTCAAAATGCAGATGAAGCGCATCGCCTGCCCAAACCTGGATCTGGTTTTTGCCCTCATAAATCTCGTCAATCTCTTCCTCAAAGGGCATAACCGTTCCCTGCAGCCTTGCGCTGATGCCATAGCTCCCCGCCTTGTCGCCTCGGACATACCAATGCACGGTTTCGCTTTGACCCTCCGCAATATGGTCGATATGCTGTGTTAAAGCTTGCTGATCCTCTACCATTTGAGCCAGCGAAAGGCCATCGGGCAGCGTTAGAGTGGCCGTCAAATTCTCCAACGTGTCGGTCATAGAGTTGTTGATGATAAGCATCTCTACATCAAACATCTCCTTCAGCCACTTCACCTCACCACGGATAATCAGGTAGAATCGCTCACTGACCGGGTAGATCGTGACCGGCTCGCCATCGCCGCTATCCGGGATGAAGAAATGCCCGCTGCCAGAACCGCCGCCATTGGGAATCCACACTACGCCGCCGGAACCACCAGAACCGCCGTCGGAACCGCCGGAACCACCGGAACCGCCGCCGCCGATAATTTCCCCATTGCCGTTCATGTAGTAAAACAAGCTATACCAATCGATCTCCGGTTCAAACTCAAGCTTTAATTCATATTTGTAAACATGATTGTTCCCCGGGGCCGTGACGTCAATTCCGGCTTCTACGATCTCTTCATAGGTCATCAAATGCGATGTGAGCTCTGCCTCATAGGTCGGCTTATCGCTCAGACCAATTACGGGGATATCCTGCTCACCGGGCTTAACCTTGATATTTAGGTTCCGCGTCAGGCAGCCGTCCGCATAAGCGGAAATGGTAAGCGTACCGACGGGGAGGATCTGGCTCACCTTGCCCGCCGCATCGGTTTGCAGCGTGCATTCGCCCTCGTTCTCCGTCTCAATGTAAATGCTCGCATTTTGAATCGGTTCGCGCGTCTGAGCGTTCACAACGGTAAAATTACACAGGCCATATTCCTCCGTCTCCGAGAGGTCGATTTCCGTCTTGGGAATGACAACCTTTTCCACAAAACCGCATACGCTGCACTCACGATGCTTTGCGCCCTCCACCAGGACAGTGGCTTGTTTGTCGGTCACCCATTCACCGAAGGAATGCCCAAGCGGATCAGTCGCATGATCCCGGTATTGGTGGCCGCAGCGTTCACAGGTGTATTGCGTGTAGCCGCCATGTGTGCAGTCCGGCGCGATGACCGTTTCCTGATACGAATGGCCTAACGCCGGAAGGACTTCTGAGCAGATGACAGCATCACAAACCGTGCAATATTTATAGCGGTTCCCGTTTGCAGTGCAGGTTGGCTCTTTCTGAATAACCCAAGCGCTTTCCGTATGACCGGTGGCCTCTACAAAGCTATCGCGGTAAGTATCGCCGCAGTTTTTGCAATCATGCTGGGTATACCCCTGCTCTGTGCAGGTGGGTGGCACAACGGTGTGGCTGTAGTTATGCCCGATTGCAGGAATCGGTTCCTTTGCAAGCAGCTCATTGCAAACCGTGCAATATTTTACGCGTTCCCCATCCGTTATGCAGGTGGGTTCTTTTTTCGTGATCCACTCGCCCGGCCTGTGCCCCAGCTCGTCTACGTATTGATCCCGGTAGGAGAATCCACAAACCTGACAGATGTGCTTCGTGTACCCCTGTTCCGTGCAGGTTGGCGCGATCACCGTAGAGGTGTACTGATGCCCAGAGGGCAGCGTTTCCGTTTCCAACGCAACATGACATACCGTGCATCGTTTCACACGGATACCGTCCACTGTGCAGGTCGGCTCGCGCTCGATCACCCACTCGCCGGCATGATGCCCCAACGCATCTGTAAACTGATCCTGATAAGACGCACCGCAAACAGAGCATTGGTGCAGTGTGTAACCTTGTGTGGTGCAGGTTGGCTCCACCACGGTTTCCTGATAGCTGTGCCCTGTGGCAGGAAGCGTTTCCTCTTCCAAAAGCGCATGGCAAACAGTGCAATATTTCGCCCTGCGCCCGTCCGTGACACAGGTCGGCTCCTGCTCGATTACCCACTCGCCGGGCTTATGACCTAAAGCCGCCGCATTTTCTTCTTTGTAGAAGACTCCGCAGATAGTACATTTATGCAGGATATATCCTTTTTCCGTACAGGTCGGTTTCACAATGGTTTCTTGATAGCTGTGCCCCGTAGCGGGAAGAGTTTCTCTTTTTTGAATATGGCCGCATATACAGATATAAATAATTTCGCCAGGTGTTGTGCAAGTTGGTTCTCTAATTTGCTGAACGGTATAGTGGTGTTCATGCACCTCACCACCATTCCAATTGTAGTGGATAGTAGCAGTTAATAAAGGGTCATTTTCTCCATTTCTATAAATTTTTTCCCACATTTCTTGAGAACCCGCATAATAAACATGGGTTAAAGACGAACAGCCGCGAAACGCACCATATTCAAAACTCGTCATACTTACCGGGATCGATATGCTCGTCAATGATGTACAGTCAGAAAACGAAAATTGTCCAATACTTATAACGCCTTCTGGAATTATAATGCTTTCAATACTTGTACATCCGCTGAAAGCTTGAAGCCCGATGGAGGTCACATTAGATGAGATTTCAATATTTGTTAAACTCGAACAATCTTCAAAAGTATGATCGCCAATACTCTCTATGCCGCTTCCAAGTTTAACGCTTTTTAGATTCTTGTTCCCCGTAAACCAAAATCCATTTAGAGATGTTACCCCATCTCCAATAATAACATTCTCTAATCCTGTACATCCAGAAAAAGCTGATTCTCCAATATCCGTTACACTATCTGGTATCACTATACTTGTTAGTCCTGAACAATCACCGAAAGCGCGGTCTCCGATACTAGTTACACTATTTGGAATGTGGATGTTCGCTAGATTCGTGCAACCGCTGAAGGATGAGTAGTCTATAACTGTTATACCGTCCGATATGGTAACATCTGTGAGACCCGTGCAACCGTAAAAGGCAGCATATCCCGTGCTTATCAGGCCTTCGGGAAGTATAACGCTTGTTAACCCTGTACAATTTTCAAAAGCATAATTACCTATTTCACATATGTTATTCGTAATAGATATATTGGTTAAGCTTACACAGCCTGCAAACATCATGTTTTCAATGGATGTTAATTTAATTGGAATGTTAATATCGGTTAAGCTAATACAATCCCTAAAAACACCATATCCGGTAGATGTTATGTTGTCTGGAAGTAATAGCGTCGTTAAGCCGATACAATCTTCAAAAGCATAGTTATCAATAAAGGTTACACTATCAGGAATCGTAATATCTTGTAAGCCGGAGCATCCAGCAAAAGCAAAATCTCCAATAGTGGTCACACCATTAGGAATCATAATCTTTGGTAAACTTGTACAACCAGAAAAAACACCACTGTTGATTGTTGTTATATTGCTTGAGAGGATAACATTTTTCAGTCCCGTACATTCAGAAAAAGCCGACCGATCGATATATGTTACACTATATGGAATTGTTATACTTTCCAGGCTCGTACACCCTGCGAAAGCCCCATATCCTATGTATGTTATATTCTTGTGGATATTGATTTCAGTCAAGCTTGTGCATCCTGCTAAAATACGCTCTGCAAGACCTGTGACTTCATGTGGGATTTTGAAACTTACCAATCCCGTACATCCTTCAAATGCACTGTTCCCAATTTCAATTATGCTGTCCGGCATTGTTACGTCTACCAAAGCAATGCAACCAGAAAAAGCACCCTCAGAAATCTTCCATACTCCATCTGGGATTGTATAATACTGTTCACTTTTCCCGGCAGGATAAGCGTATAATATGGTTACATCCTTGTCAAACAGCACTCCATCTATACTGCTATAATAGTTATTGGAGACATCTACATCGATATTTACCAAACTTGTGCATCCGGAAAAGGCTTTCTCAGCAATACTCTCCACGTTACTTGAAATTGTGACGTTTGCTAATTCCGTACATCCCTCAAAAGCAGAATATCCAATGTTTGTTACCTTATTGGGCACCACTATGCTTGTTAGTCCTGAACACCCTCTAAAAGTCTCTGATTCAATACTCGTTAAGTTGTTTGATAACTCTATATTCATTAGTCCCGAGCAGTCCTCAAAAGCATAGCTTGCAATGCTTATTACACTGTTTGGTATTACTATACTTGTTAATCCTGAACAACCACTGAAAGCCGACATTTCGATACACTCTATACCGTCTGGAATCGTTATGTTTCTCAGTCCAGTGCAATCCGCGAAGGCATAATCCCCTATACTAATAACACTGTCAGGAATATTAACTTCTTTTATCCCGGAACAACCAGCAAATGCAAAAGAAGGAATACGTGTTATCCCGTCTTCAAATATAACTCTCTCTAGTTTTTCTACATCTCGAAAAGGAGAGTAGTAGTTATTTCCCATATCCTCTATATTCTTGGGAATAAAAATCTCTGTAATAGCCGTTTCTGAGAAAGATTCACTTCCTAAACTTTTTAGCCCGCTTCCCAAAGAGACGCTTTTTAAAGCGCTGCACCCATCAAAAGCACTATCTTCAATTTTTATTACGCTGTCTGGTATTTTGATATTTTCTAATCCTGTGCATTGATAGAAAGCGAAGCGACCAATACTCGCCACACTATCGCCGATTGCTATATTTTTTAGAACATAGCACCTAGAAAACGCAGAATCACCTATGCTCGTCACCCGATATCCATCAATCTCCGATGGAATCGTGAGTTCTTCGGCGGAACCGGTGTAGCCTGTGATCTCCGCCGTACCATCCTCCAAGACCTGATACGAAAAATCCTCCGTTGCCCGTTCTGACGCAGCCGCGAGCATAATTTCCGCCTGCGCCGCAAGGCCGGTCATTGGCGCCGCTGAAAAAATCATCAGCGCCGCTAAAAGCCCTGCCAAAAGCTTTTTCATTCTCTCCATCCTCCAAACCGTTTCTGCAGCAGAAAACAGCGGCCGGCTCCGGCCGGGCTGCACCGCTTTGTTTCGCCGCGCATTTTTATGCTTCCATTATAAACAACCCTTTTTTAAAAAACAATTGCTGACGGCCTGTCTTTTTTTTCGACAAGGCCGTCAGCACCCTAAGATTTCTATATAGAGTTTGGCTTTTTTGTAGGAAGCTACGCACCTCTACGCTTACCGGAAAGCGCCCTACTGTGGGTCGCACGCTTCTCCGGCATCCTGCCGCCCGGCGGCTGACAGCTGCTCGCACAGGAGGATCATGGATTTTAAATAAGCCGCCGCTGCATCCTCCGAGTAAAAATAGCAGTTATCCTGCAGATACTCCATAAAATCCGTAAAATCCTGCCTGAGCTCCTTATCCACAACGCTGACGATATAGTTCTCCTTCCCCTGCAAGGCGCTGTCGATCCCCTCAAAATACCCTGCAATCATCACAATGTTTTCAAAGAAATCAATCGAGACCTTGTCGGCCAGCGTAAACGCCATATCGTCCAGAATAAACAGCTTTTTTTTCGGTATCCGTTCGATCATGGTGTGAAAGTAACGAATGCGCTCTGCAAACGGCGCCGCTTTGACGAACGCGCCCGGGATCTCCCGCACCGCGCCTGTCTGCGCGAAGCGGCGCAAGCCCTCTGCCGTGGTGACATAGAGCTCATCCGTCAGGCTCATAAGGCGGCTATAGTGCTCAACGCCCAGCTGAACCAGGTATTCCCATCCAGGCACCTCCTCCCGGATCACAGAGCGGATAAACGCGTCGTCCGCAATGGGCGCCAGGCAGGGGTAAGCGGATAAATTCGCCTCCACCCGATGGATGGAGGCGCGGTTCACCTCCGCCTGCAGCGCAAACATATCCTGCGGAAAAACCGCCAGCGGGAAGCCGCCCCTGGCAAACCGCTCCGCCAGCCCCCGCAAATAACCAAACAGGCCCTCGTCGCGCAGCAAAACGCCTTCCCCGCGCTGCGGATGGAACAGCAGGCACCACCCATCCAGCGCAAAAAAGCAGGGAAAGGGCGTGAGGCTATCCGTATGCAGGTGAGCATACCGGCATATGGGATTCACCTGCCTGGCCAGCCAGCGCATCGAGCGGAAAATATTCTCCAAATTGTGCACCCCTGCACAGCCCTTATCAAACGTCAGCAAATGCGTGAGGCGAAAACCGGAGCCGAATACCACGTGCCGGAACACCACGTCATCAATCGCATGGCAGGAATACGGATAGTTCGTGACTGCCTCGCCCGGCGAGGATTGCTGAAAGACCCACTGCACCGCCCCGGCGAGCTCCTCCTGCGAGGAGAGCCAGGCGCTGCCCGCCTCCTGCGCGGACGCAGCAATGGAATCCGCCAGCGGCTTCAGCGGTTGGGGATGCATAGTGATCCATTCATCCAGCCGGTTCATGGCAGATTCGATATAGTGGATACGGGCCAGCTTTTCCGCTCCGTACAATTCCTGATAATAGGCCTCGCACAACACCTGCCGTGCTGCGGCAGAGAGCTTCAGCGCATTCAGAATCTGGCGGAAGCTCTCACGCGGCGGCAGGAGCTGGCCGTTGCGGTATTTATACTGCGTGCCCCGGTTGATATGAAATTGCGCGGCGATATCATTCTGGCTCCATCCCATCTGATCAAGCGCCTTTGAAAAGAGCTCATGAAACATGAACGGCATCATCCTTTAAACAGCGGTCTTCCTTGCTATGTATAGAAAAGAAAATTTATCTTAATAATTATACATATTCTCAAAAAATTTGCAATGCAAAAATTTTCTTTCATATGAAAAACATACATATTTGAAAAAATAGATTCATAGCATCAGTGTACAAGGGTACACATCGGTTTTCAGCACCATGTCCGCGCCCTTGGCTGCGTGATCCTCCTTGCTTTCCACCAAGGAAAGTTGCGCCGTCTGCCTTGCCAGGCATCCCGGCCATAGGCTGAAAACTCCGAAGGACCGCCCCGGCGGCTTCAGGCGAGGGGATCGCAAGGCCGCAGGGCACGGCCGGGCCCGCCGCCCTGCCGCGCCTGAGAACGCAGCGAGCACCCGTCTGAGTCTGCTGGGCGGCGATGTTCCCCTTGTATACTGATGCGATGTATCCGTGATAAAACTCTTTCAAAAGCCGTATACTATTTTTGCAAAGGAGTTGATGCTATGGTTCTGAAATGGAAGCCGCTGGCCCTCAGCCTTCTGATCGCTCTTGGCACAGGCGGATTATCCGCGCTGCTGACCATGAACAGCATGCGGGAGGTATACGCCGGCCTTAATCAGCCGCCGCTCTCCCCGCCCGCCTGGGTATTCAGCGTGGTCTGGACCATCCTTTTCATCCTGATGGCGGTCTCCGCCTATCTGGTGTATACCTCCGATGCAAACCAGGAGCGCAAGCGCAATGCGCTCATTGTCTATGGCGTGCAGCTGCTTTTCAACTTCTTATGGAGTATTTTCTTTTTCGATAAACAGTGGTACTGGTTCTCCTTCGCCTGGCTGATTGTGCTGTGGTTTTTGATTCTGACGATGATCCTCCTATTCTCCAACATCAGCCGGACTGCAGCACTGCTGCAAATCCCCTATCTTCTGTGGGTCGCCTTTGCAGGGTATCTGACCGTAGGCGTCGCCCTCCTGAATTAAAAACGCTACCGCTATTAGGTTGGGAACAGCGGCCAACTCAAGAGGCCACAGCATCTGTGGGGCCCATCCTGCAGATTCCATTTGGATTTGGGATTGACGCCTGCGCAAAGGCGTGCTATAATATGCCAGAAATAAAAGAATTGTTGCTTGCCGCCGGGTAAGCCAGGGAGCATTGGTTTCGTATCGTTAGGCCATGGGAGATACGAAAATCAATGCTTTCTTTTTTGCCGGCCACATCCGGTACAGACAGGCGGCTGAGGAGGAAAGTGCATGTTTCGCGAAATGCGCCGCAAAAAACAGGCGTTATCCCCAGAGGAATGCAGCATGGTTTTACAGCGTGCTACTTCCGGAGTGCTGGCCCTATCGGGCGATGGCGGTTACCCATACGCTGTTCCCATAAGCTTTGGGTACGACGGGCGCAAGCTCTATTTCCACGGCGCGAAAAGCGGGCACAAGATGGATGCGATCCGCCGGGACCCAAAGGCCTCCTTCTGCGTGATCGATCAGGATCAAATCATGCCGGAGGAGTACACCTCCCATTTTCGCAGCGTGATTGTGTTTGGCTCCATTCGCATATTAGAGGACGAGCAGGAAAAACGCGCAGCTATGGAAAAGCTGGCCATAAAATATGCGCCTGTCGATCCGGAGGAGCGCCGCCGCAAAGCAATCAACCGGGATTGGGCGCCTCTATGTGTGTTGGAAATGACGCCGGCGCATTTTTCCGGGAAGGAAGCGATTGAGCTGGCAAAGGCAAAACGGCAGGCCGGAGAGCGGCCATAACGATCCCTGCTTTCCGTTTGCACGGCAGGTTCGTGCAGCATATTCAATCTGTTATTTCAGGAGGTTCGCGTGAAAAAATCAAACTGTTTTCGGGAGTTTACAAAATATGCATTCCTCAATGTGATGGGAATGCTCGGCCTCTCCTGCTACATATTGGCCGACACGTTTTTTGTGTCAAAGGGGCTTGGCGCCAACGGCCTGACTGCTTTGAATCTGGCGATTCCGGTTTATAGCTTTATCCACGGGAGCGGGCTCATGACCGGCATGGGCGGCGCCACGAAATATGCCATACGGAAAAGCCAGCAGGATCACACCGCCGCAAACCGGATTTTTACCAACGCAGCGTACCTTGCCGCAGCTTTTGCGGCTTTCTTTGTGCTGATCGGGCTTTTCTTACCCGGCGCTATCGCTTCTCTCTTTGGCGCAGAGGGCAGTGTATTCCACATGACCAAAACCTATTTGCAGGTGATCCTGCTATTTGCGCCCGCCTTTTTGCTCAATAACGTGTTGCTCTGCTTTGTCCGTAACGATGGCGCGCCACAGCTCTCTATGGCGGCAATGATTGGCGGCAGCCTCTCGAATGTGGTGTTGGATTGGATCTTTATCTTTCCCTGTCGGATGGGAATCTTTGGCGCGGCATTTGCTACCGGGCTAGCTCCGCTGATCAGCATGCTGATCTTATCCCCGCATTTTATTTTGAGAAGGAATCAATTTCATCTTACGAAACGCCCTCCGGAAGGGCGGCATTTGGCGGAGATCCTCTCCAGCGGCATGCCCTCGCTGGTTACGGAGGTATCCTCCGGCATTGTGATGATTGTGTTTAATGCCATCATTCTGCACCTGGAGGGCAACGTAGGCGTAGCGGCCTACGGGGTGATTGCCAATCTCTCTTTGGTTATCATCTCCCTCTACACAGGCATCGCGCAGGGAAGCCAGCCAATGATCAGCCGCAGCTACGGCAGGAGGGACTATGCCGGGATGAACGCTATCCTGCGGTATGCGTTGGCGGCAACGCTCATTTTTTCTGCCGCTATTTATGCTGTCATATTTTTTGGCGCCGCCCAGATCGCCGCTATTTTCAACAGCGAACAAAATGCTCTACTGCAAAGCATCGCCGTGCAGGGGCTCCAGCTTTACTTCCTTGCCTGCCCCTTTGCCGGATTGAATATCGTCCTCTCTATCTATTTCACCTCCACCGAGCGGCCACGGCCCGCGCATATCATTTCGCTCCTGCGGGGATTTTTTGTGATTATCCCAATGGCCTTTCTGCTCTCATGGATTGGGAAAATCTCCGGAGTCTGGTGCGCGTTTCCTGCAACGGAGCTGCTGGTGGCAGGGGTCGCGCTGCTGCTTTTCCGCCGTGAAAAGCACCGCCAGCCAAAGCAAGGATTCCCTCGATAAAGAAAAGGCCGGCTTTCGCCGGCCTTTCGATTCAATTTCCCGGCGAGGGAAATAGTGCAATTTTCATCACGCCCTGTGCGCGCTGCTCAAAAAGTGCGTAAGCCTCCATTGCCCGCTCCAGTGGGAAACGGTGCGTAATCAGGGGCGTGGCATCCAACTTACCCTGCCGGATCAACTCCAGAATCCGACCACAGTCAGAGGCATCCACCCCGCCGGTTTTAAAGGTCAGGTTTTTGCCGTACATCTCCGGCAGGGGCAGGCTCTGGGCCTGCTCATACAGCGCAATGATACAGACTGTGCCGTTGGGGCGGGCCGCCTGCCATGCGGTCTGGAAGGTATCCACGCCACCCGCCGCCTCCATCACCACGTCCGCCCCGCGCCCCTGCGTCAGGCTGCGGGCTGCTTGTGCGACATTCTGATGGAGCGGGTTGACCACCACATCGGCCACTCCCATGCGCTGCGCAAGGGCAAGCCGCTCCTGCGAAAGATCGGCAGCGATAATCCGAGCCGGGCGATACAGCCTGGCACACGCCATGGCACAAAGCCCCGTTGGCCCGGCGCCCAGAACCAGAACGGTATCCCCCGCCTGAATTTCTCCGATGCGCGCGCCCCAGTAGCCAGTGGCAAGGATATCGCCGGTAAACAGGGCCTGCTCATCCGTCACCTCGTCCGGGATATGGTTTAAGCCGTGCTCTGCAAACGGCACGCGGACATACTCTGCCTGGCCACCGTCGATCCGGCAGCCAAGCGCCCAGCCGCCCTGTGCATCCGTGCAGTTATTCACAAAACCGCGTTGGCAAAAAAAGCACGATCCGCAGAAGGTTTCCACATTGACTGCAACACGATCCCCCGTTCGGAAGCTGCGGACAGCTTCCCCAACCTTCTCTACAACGCCTACCAGCTCATGCCCCACAATTACGCCAGGCCTTGCGCGCGGCACGCTGCCGTGCTTGATATGCAAATCGCTGGAGCAAATTGAGGCGAGTGTCACACGGACAAGCGCATCCCCCGGGTCCCGCAGAGTGGGGACTGGCCGCTCCTCCAGCGCAAACACACCCTTTTTTTGGTAGACAACCGCCTTCATTCGATCACCGCTCATGCGCAATACAGCTCCTTTTTTCTAGAATGTGCGGGCTTTCCATCGCCGCTTCGTGTGCAGGGAAACGATTTCGTGCGTCCTAACGCTTTTTTAATGGGCCGCAACCCCATCGCGCTGATGAAGCTCTCTTGGCAGCCGATGGCCTGTTCTCCACCAGCATTCAAAAACGAGCGGCAGAAGGCGATCCATTCCGCCGGATGCCAAGCGCCCCGGCAACGCGCATAAGGTTATCGACATCTCCCTCCACCAGTTTCCCGTTTTTATCCGGCGGCAGATTAATGACCATCATATTGTTTGTCTTTTCCAGAATCCGATAATTCCGGATAATCTCCTGCGCGTCCATCAGCGGTTTGGCGGCATAGGTGTCGGAATAGAACCAGCTAAAATCCTTCCGGGAGCAGATGGTCTGCTCAAAGGGGAGATAATACTCCTTCCCGCTGAATGTGTAGATTTTCGGATCGTCCTCCCGGCACATATGCGGGTCCCACAGCCGGAAGTCGGAGGGGAACATGCGCAGCGGATCCCGATCGCGGTAATTCTTTGGCTCATAGCGCTTTTGGGGACCACCCTTTTTCTCGCTGTACTTGCCGACAGTGTGGTTGACGCCAATCTGGCACATGGACTGCATCTGCTTGACGTGGTTATACAGGCGATCGAGCTGCCATGCGCGGCACGGCTTATCCCAGCCGCCGTCAAGCCACAGTTCCACTACTTCCCCGTACCGGCCGTCCATCAGCTCCGTCAGGTGCTTTTCCATGTACTGCACATACGCCTCATCATTTTGATAGCACGGCTCATGGCGATCCCAGAGCGAATAATACAGCCCCAGCTTGATCCCATACTTTTTGCACGCCTCGGACACGGCCCGGACGACGTCGGTCTTGTTCGGGGAGTAATTGACGGAATAGGTAGTGGTGTGGGTATCCCACAGGCAGAAGCCGTCGTGGTGCTTGGTGATGATGACGACGTAATTCATCCCAGCCTCATAGGCCGTGCGAACCCAACTGTCCGCGTCAATCGCCGTAGGACGATAGCTCTCGATTGGGAGCTTTCCGTCCGACCACTCCGTGTTATTAAAGGTGTTAATACCAAAGTGGAGGAACATGCCGAACTTCCGCTGCATCTGCGCCAGCTGACCAGCGTTCGGCTCCAGAGCAGGCTGCTGCATGATGGGGTATGTTCGGGTGGGATAGGGCGGCCTTTTTTTTCTAAAAAACATCGTTATTCTCCTTATCTTTATTTAAAATTCAATCGTTGCTTTATGGTTTTCCCTCGCGGGGTTCCAGCCCCGATTGGGTTACTGCCGGTCAATCCGCCGCCTGTACAGCGCCGGACGGGAGTGCATATTTTCCCTGCGCGGAGTCCGTACGCGCACGGTACTTTCCGCGCGTAAAATCGGGAATTTCCTGCGGTGCGCCGCATGGCCGCAATGGAGACGGGGGCAGAGGATTTTCGCATCATATGGGATAACGCCTATTGCGTCCACGATTTAACGGATACGCCCGATGAGCCCTCCAGGCAGGACAGCGAATCTTACAAATTTATTACGATTATGGGATCATATTGATATTTTTCTCAAAACATTGTAACATACAAGCAGAAAATGGCGTGGCTTCCCTGTGAGTTGTGATCGAATTGCGTTGATCCTGGCCGGCGTGGTGCTGATAGAGGCAGCCGTGACGAATGCAGGCGGCGGGCCGGTTGCATACTGCTGCCGGAATCACCGGGGCTGCATTTTGGAGATTGCAGCGGCTATCCGGAGTAGCTCTACAGGGCGCTGCCGGTTCATATTGAGAGGGCTCGTTTGCAAAAGACGGTCTGATACACATGGTTGAAAAAGCGAGGGGTTCGGGTGGCAAACAAACAGAAAGCATCGTTACCTTTTTTAGTTCTATTTTTATCCCTGCTTGTGGTGCATCTTTTTTGCCGCTGAACTGGTCGGATGATGCGGTGTTTGCCGTGAAAGCGGCAGAGATGGGCCTGCGGGAGTTTTTATCCGGCAGCGCCAGGCCATTGACGGATGCGCTGACCTATGTGTTTAACCGGCATCCACTCCTGTGGAGGCTTCTCAACCCGGTTGTGCTGACGGGGCTGGCGGTCATTCTGTCCCTTCTGCTTTCGGGGATTCATCAGCTGCGGCAGAATATTCTCATCTGCTGCACCGTCTGGTATCCGATGCTGGTGCTGGCGGATGCAGGCTTTATTGCAACCACTGTCAATTACCTCTGGCCAATCACCTGCGGCTGCTTGTGCCTGCTGCCCCTCCGGCAGCTGTGCAGGCAGGAGCGCTTCTGCTGGGGGTGGCTGCCGCTGCTGCTCCCGTTGCTGGCGTATGCGGTGAATATGCAGCAGATGGGCGTGGTGCTGGCGGCCGCTTTCCTGCTGGCGAGCCTGTGGCTTGCCGGGCAGCGCCGCTTTCCCGTTTATCCCATTTTGATGCTGCTGCTGACGGCGGTGGGCCTGCTCTATTCCTATTCCCTCAATATATTTGGCGGGAATAACCGTATGCTGCGGGAAACGGCCCGCTATTTCCCCACATTCTCACAGCTCAACGTGTTGGAGAAGGTGGAGCTTGGCTTTTCCTCCACATTTTACTGCCTGACCATGTATGTGCACTTGGCCTGGCCGGCATTCCTGCTGTTCGCATTTTTCCTGATGTGGTCGGTTTTCCGGCGCCATCGGGGCGCGGCGGGCAGGCTTGCGGCAGCGTTTCCGTTTGGATTTTCCCTGGTGTTCGGCTTGCTCTCGCTACTCCCGGAGCGGATGACGCCCATCCTCTCCTTTGTGGCGGGCGGCCTGCAAAATTATGGCGTCGGGAAGGCATCCTATGCTCCTGCGCCTGTGGCGGATTTCCTGTTCCTCCTGGTTTGCGGGTGCGTGCTTTACAGCCTGTGGCTGCTTTTGGGCCGCGAGCTCTTTTGGGGCGCGTTTTTTACCCTGGCGCTGGGCCTAGGCTCTAGGCTGCTGATGGGCTTTTCGCCAACGGTGTGGGCCTCCGGGTTCCGCACGTTTGCCATCCTGCTGCTTGCCTTCCTCGTAACGGCGGTGATGGCGCTGCGTTCTGACCAGGGTGAGCAATTTTCCAGCGCTGCAGGCAAGGAGGCTTGAGATCTGATCCCCTGAAAAACACTCCTCAAAAAAGGAGCCGTTAACTGCACGGCCCCTTCTGTGTGTGATATATTACAGATCATTGCGAATGAGATCGGCATAGGTTTCCCGCTTGACTACCACACGGGCTTCACCGTCCTTTACCATGATGACGGGCGGGCGGGGAATCCGGTTGTAGTTGGAAGACATCGCGTAGTTATACGCCCCGGTGGAGAGCACAGCGAGAATATCTCCCGGCTCCACCGGCTGGATCGCGGCGTTCTCCTGAATCAGGTCACCGCTTTCACAGCATTTGCCGGCGACTGTAACCGTCCAATCCCTGGGCCTGTCCGCTCTATTGGCGCAGAGCACCTCATAATCTGATTGGTAAAGGATGTAACGGGGGTTATCGTCCATGCCGCCGTCGATGGAAACATACGTGCGCACATTCGGGATATTTTTTACCGCGCCCACGGTGTAGAGTGTGATGCCTGCCGTGCCGGCAATCGAACGGCCCGGTTCGATGAGGATATCGGGCGTTTCAACGCCGCAGAAGGCGGCGTGCTCCTTGACCACCTTGGCCACGCGGCCCATATAGGCGCGGTAGGCCTCAGGGCGATCCTTCGATCGGTATTTAATGCCAAATCCACCGCCAAGATTCAGCTCCCGGACGGTGAAGCCGGTCTCCTTTTTGATCTGGGCAATGAATTCGATCATGACCTTGGCCGCCAGCTCAAACGGGTCAATCTCAAAAATCTGGGAACCAATGTGGCAGTGCAGGCCGCAGAGATTCACGTGCTCCATCTGAAGCGCTTCCTTCACGCCGGCCATTGCTTCGCCCGTTTCCAGTGCAAGGCCGAATTTGGAATCGATCTGCCCGGTGCGGATAAAACTGTGCGTATGCGCGTCGATCCCGGGCTTGATGCGGAACATGATATCTGCCTTTTTGCCTGCCTGCTCCGCCAGGGTGTTCAGCGTGTGAAGCTCTGTGAGGTTGTCCACAATGATGCGGGCAATGCCGGCGTCGAGCGCCATCTGAAGCTCCTGCCGGGTTTTATTGTTGCCGTGCATATAAATACGGCTGGCAGGAAACCCGGCCTGCAGAGCGGTATACAGCTCGCCACCGGAGACCACATCGAGCCCCATACCCTCCTCTGCGCAGATGCGGCACATCTCCTTGCAGGAGAACGCCTTGCTCGCATAGAGCACATGGCCGTGGCCGTTGTAGGTTTCATTCATGGATTCCACAAAATCCCGGCAATGCTGACGAATCTGGTTTTCATCCATGATGTAAACCGGCGTGCCAAATTCTTTGGCAAGCTCCACCGTATCGAGCCCGCCAATGGTCAGGTGGCCCTGCGCATTCACATCCAAACACTCAGAAACAAACATACGCGAAAAACACTCCTTCACACTTGATGATTTGGCTTGTATACAGCTTTACCCGTTTTGCTCCACAGCGGCGGCAATCGCACTGCGCAGAGCCTCTACACCCTCGCCGGTCACAGCGGAAAATGGAATTCTTAAAATCCCCGGATAGGCGGCAAGCTCTTCTTCCAGCGCCTTTACGCGCGCGGCGCGCCCGGTTTTGTTGAGCTTGTCCGCTTTTGTCAATGCGATGACGAAGGGATCGTGCATCTGGGTCAGATAATCGAGCATGGAAAGATCGTCCGCACTTGGCGGATGACGCATATCGATCAACTGCACGACCAAACGGAGTTCCCGATTTGAGCCGAAATAACCCTCCATCATCTCCGCCCAGCGTTTTTTCTCCGACTGCGCCACCTTTGCATAGCCGTAACCTGGCAGGTCGGCTAACCGCACGCCATCAAGGGCATAAAAATTGATGGTGACCGTTTTGCCAGGCTTTGCACTGACACGTGCCAGGCTCTTACGGTTGAGTAGCTTATTCAGCAGGGAGGATTTGCCGACGTTTGAGCGCCCGGAGAAAGCAACCTCCGGCAGCGTGCTGGCCGGAAGCTGTGCGAAGGTGCCGCAGGCCGTCTCAAAGCGGGCGTTGTCGAAGCGCATAGAACCCCTCCTCTTGTGTTCACTCTTGGATTTTATTGGGCGACGGATGGCTGCTGCCGCGGCTTGATGTGCGGCATGGCATCAGCGGCGGGCCCAGTCTTCTCCGCCTGCTCTGTTGGAGTGTCCGTCCGACCGCTTTGCGGCAGCAGGGCGGTGCGGAAAACAGTGGAGAGCTCGCTCGCCGGCACAAACTCCACGCCGGCCTTCACGGCGGGGTCAATCTCCGCAAGATCCGGCACGTTATCTGCCGGAATGACCACTGTTTTCACACCGGTGCGGTAAGCGGCCATGGATTTTTCCTTCAGGCCGCCAATGGGAAGCACACGCCCGCGCAACGTGATTTCCCCCGTCATGGCGAGGTCACGGCGCACCGGCATGTTCGTCAGCGCCGAAACGAGGGCAGTCGCCAGTGTCACACCAGCGGAGGGGCCGTCCTTCGGGACCGCACCCTCTGGCACATGGATATGAATATCCTTTTCTTTATAGAAATTTTTATCCACATGCAGCGTATCTGCATGGCTGCGGATGAAGCTGACCGCCGCGTGGGCGGACTCCTTCATCACGTCCCCAAGCGAGCCGGTGAGCTCCAGCTTGCCTGTTCCATCCATCACGGCAACCTCGACGGGCATGGTCTCCCCACCGACGGAAGTCCAGGCGAGCCCTGTCACCACGCCAACCTCATCGTGTGAGCGGATTACCTCCGGCTTAAACTTCTTGGGGCCCAGGAATCGCTCCAAATCATCCGCCGCAATGGTGACACGCTTTTTCTCTCCATCCGCAATTTGTACCGCTGCGCCGCGGCATAGAGAGGCGATGGCGCGCTCCAGCTTGCGCACGCCGGCCTCGCGGGTGTAACCGTCGATGAGCGCGTGAATGGCGCTATCTTGGATACGAAGGCTCCGGCCGTTGAGGCCATGGCGCTTTGCCTGCTTGGGAACCAAGTGGTTTTTAGCAATATAGAATTTTTCTTCATGTGTGTAGCTTGCAAGCTCGATAAGCTCCATGCGATCGAGCAGAGGGGCAGGAATCGTGCTTGCATCGTTTGCGGTTGTGATAAATAAGACCTTGCTCAGGTCGAAGGGAATCTCAATATAATGATCGCGGAAGGCGAAATTCTGCTCGCCGTCAAGCGCCTCCAGCAGCGCCGCCGCCGGATCGCCGCGGTAATCCGCACCGACCTTGTCGATTTCATCCAGCAGGATCAACGGGTTTGCGCTACCCGCCTGCCGCATGGCGTCCATGATACGCCCCGGCATCGCGCCTATGTAGGTCTTGCGGTGGCCGCGAATCTCCGCCTCATCATGCACGCCACCCAGTGAGATACGGGCGTAATTGCGGCCCATCGCTTTGGCAACTGAACGGGCAATCGAGGTTTTGCCCACGCCGGGCGGGCCGACCAGGCAGATGATCTGCCCCCTGATATCAGGCGAGAGCTTACGCACAGCGAGCATCTCAATCATGCGCTGCTTAACCTTATCGAGCCCGTAGTGGTCGCGGTCAAGCTGGCGGCGGGCCGCCTCGAGATCCAGATGATCCTTTGTGTATTTGTGCCAGGGAAGGGCAAGCACAGTGTCCAGATAGTTGCGCAGGACGGTGGCCTCCTGAGAGCCTGGGCCCATCTTGAACAGGCGGCCGCAGGCTTCCAGCAGCTTTTCCTCCGCCTCCTGCGGCATGCAGGCGGCAAGAATCCGCTCCCGGTAGGCCTCTGCCTCATTCTGCGGATTATCGGCGTCGCCCAGCTCCTCTGAAATGACTTTGAGCTGCTCACGCAAAAAATATTCCCGCTGGTTTTTATCCATCTGCTCCTGTACGCGCTGCTGAATCTGCTCCTCCACGCTGAGCAGCTCCGTTTCCCGCGTGAGGATAACAGAGAGCGATTCCAGCCGCTTAATCGGGTTAAGCTCGCTTAAGATGCGCTGCTTCTCCTTGTAATCCAGCATGATATTGCCCGCGATAAAATCTGCAAGGTCGCCCGGATCGTCATTGGAAAGGATGGCAAGCACCATGTCGGGCGACGCTTTGGAGGCGACCTCGGCATAGTCGCCAAACAAATCCTTGATATGGCGGATGAGAGCGGTCTGGTAAAGATCATCCGCCGCGCGGGCGCGGATGGTGCGCTTCTCCATCACAACGCCGCTGAGATACGGCTCCTCCTGAACCATTTCGACCAGGCCTGCGCGGTAGCGCCCCTCGACGACGATGCGGATATTGTCCGTCCCCGGCAGGCGCAGCACCTGCCGCACAGAGGCGACAACGCCGCAGGAATATAAATCCGTCTGCTTCGGGTCATCCACCTGAAGCTCCTTTTGCGCTACCAGAAAAATCTCCCGGTTGCCCTCCATGGCGGCATTGAGCGCGGCCGCGCTTTTTTTGCGGCCGATATCAAAATGAAGCATCATTTTAGGAAATATGACAAGCCCACGCAGCGCAACGACGGGCAGCGTAGCGATTTGTAATTCACGTTTCATGCTTATGACCTCCTTGTGCGTGAAAACGGCAGACCCACCCGCCTGCCCAGATTTGCCTGCACGGCAGAGCGAAAGCGGCCGTTTCCTGTAAAACGTGTGGGGGAAAAGTGAAATTGTATATAACCCCTCATACATTATACAATAGCGAAGTGGAACAATCAAGGCGCGGATCTCATGTAAAATTTGCGAAGGCCAGTTTAGAGATTAGAAATTGAAGGTTGAGATGAGATGACATATAGGCCCTTCCTCTGAGGCAATCACTTTCCAGCTTTCACGTCCAACATCCAATTCCCATAATCTAAAATCCAGATTCCCTCCACAGTGCCATTCCTCCGCGTCTTTTTGCATCCTCTTCCGGCAAGGGCAAAGGATGGCGCTGCGTCCTGAGCGAGAAATTTCAATTAATTTTTTATTTGTGCTGCGGTCAGAAAGTTTTATGTGATATTTAGTGGCTGAATTCGCCATACAAAAGCTCATTCTCTCGTAGCATCAAGAAATATTTTTTGCATCAACTGACTTGTCCCAATAAACGAAACGCCCGGGAGCCACGCAACGCGCGGACCCTCGGGCGTTTTCTCTGTATAATCGGAGCGGCTCGGCGCAATTACTCCGCCGGCGCGTACAGATCCTTGAGCTTGAGCAGGTGCTGGTATTTCTCCTTGGAATACTCCTCGGATTTCTCGAACAGGCACTCCGCACGCTCCGGGAAAGCACGCAGCAGGGAGTTGTAGCGCACCTCGTTCATGATAAAGTCGCGGTAGCTCTGGCTCGGCTCCTTGCTATCCAGCGAGAAGGGATTCTTGCCCTCGGCTGCAAGGCGGGGATCGAAGCGGAAGTTATACCAGTAGCCGGCAGCCACAGCCGCTTTCTCCTCTGTCATGCTGATGCCCATGCCGCCCTTGATACCATGGTTGATACACGGCGCATACGCGATAATGATAGAGGGACCGTTATAGCTCTCTGCTTCGTGGAAGGCCTTCAAACACTGGTTGTAATCCGCACCCATCGCGACCTGCGCAACATAAACATAGCCATAGCTCATCGCAATGGAGGCGAGATCCTTCTTCTTGACAACCTTACCAGTCGCCGCAAACTGCGCAACTGCACCGGTGGGCGTCGACTTGGATGCCTGGCCGCCCGTGTTGGAATAAACCTCGGTATCGAAGACGAGGATGTTGACATTCTGGTTCTGGGCAAGCACGTGATCCAGGCCGCCGAAGCCGATATCATAGGCCCAGCCATCGCCGCCGAAGATCCAGATGGATTTCTTATTGAGATAATCCTGATCCTTCAGAATCGCCTCAGCCGCAGCCTTGCAGCAATCCTTATCGAACTGCGTGCTCTCCAGCAGCTGAATCAGCGCCTGAGAGGCCGCCATGTTGGCGCCGCTGTCATCCTTGGTGTCAAGCCAGGCCTGCGCAGCCTCAGCCACACCGTTCTTATCGCACCCGGCGAGCACTTTTACGCTCTCCTCCAGGCGCTCACGGATCTGCGCATTGGCCAGGTACATACCGTAGCCAAATTCCGCATTATCCTCAAACAGGGAGTTGGACCACGCCGGACCCTGGCCCTTCTTGTTCACCGTGTAAGGTGTGCTCGGCGCGGAACCGCCCCAGATGGAGGAGCAGCCCGTCGCGTTGGCAACATACATCCGGTCGCCAAACAGCTGGGTGACAAGCTTTGCATACGGCGTTTCGCCGCAGCCTGCGCAGGCGCCGGAGTACTCAAGCAACGGCGTCTTGAACTGGCTACCCTTAACGGTCGTATCCTTGAATTTCGCGGCAACCTCCGGCTTCTCCGGGAGGGACTGGGCAAAGTTGAAATTCTCCTGCTCATGAGCCTGCGTCTCAAGCGGCTTCATAACAAGCGCTTTCTCGCCCTTCGTGCCGGGGCAGACGTTGGCGCAGGAGCCGCAGCCTGTGCAATCCAACGCAGAGATCGCAACCGTGAACTGCATGCCGGGCACGCCGGTCATCGGCTTCATCTTCATGCCTTCCGGCGCATTCTTCGCCTCTTCCTCCGTCAGTGCGAACGGGCGGATAACCGCGTGCGGGCAGACATAGGAGCAGAAGTTGCACTGGATGCAGTTCTCCGGCAGCCAGCAAGGCGTATCCACCGCAATGCCGCGCTTCTCAAACGCTGCAGAGCCCTGCGGGAAGGTGCCGTCCGCCGCATCCTTGAAGGTGGAAACTGGCAGCGTATCGCCCAGCTGCGCGCTGGCGGGCTCTAGAATCTCCTTGACGAACTTCTTGAGCTCCGGGCGATCGGTCTTGATCTCCTTCTCGGCGACTGTATCCGCAGCGGTTGCCCATGCGGCGGGAACCTCAACCTTGACCGTGCCTGCAACGCCACGCTCAATAGCGGCATGGTTCATGGCAACAATCTTCTCGCCCTTCTTCCCATAAGAGCGAGTGGCGGCATCCTTCATCAGCTGGACTGCCTTCTCCTCCGGAATAATGCCGGAAAGCTTGAAGAACGCAGCCTGCAGGATGGTGTTAACGCGGCCGCCAAGGCCGAGCTCTTTCGCAATATGAGTGGCGTCGATGGTGTAGAACTGGATATCGTTCTCCGCGATATAGCGCTTCATGGAGCCGGGCAGATGCTCATCCAGCTGCGCGGCATCCCAAGAGCAGTTGAGTAAGAAGGTGCCGCCCTTCTTGAGATCCTCAACCATCTTGTATTTCGTCACATAGGACGGGTTATGGCAGGCGACAAAATCCGCCTTGTTGATCAGGTAGGTAGACTTGATCGGCTGCTTACCGAAACGCAGGTGGGAGGTTGTTACGCCGCCGGACTTCTTGGAGTCATAGGAGAAATAGCCCTGCGCATACATATCGGTGTTGTCACCAATGATCTTGATGGAGTTCTTGTTTGCACCGACAGTGCCGTCCGCGCCAAGGCCCCAGAATTTGCAGGAGTGCGTGCCCTCCGGTGTGGTATCCGGATTCTCTGTGACCGGCAGGGAGAGATGCGTCACATCATCCTCAATCGCAATGGTGAAGCGCTTCTTCGGCTCGGCAGCCTCCATATTCCGGTAAACGGAAATGATGTGGCCCGGGTTCGTATCCTTGGAGCCGAGACCATAGCGGCCACCGTAGACCGGGATATTGGCAAACGGCGTATCATGCAGCGCGGCGACAACGTCAAGATACAGCGGCTCGCCCAGGGAGCCAGGCTCTTTCGTGCGGTCAAGCACGGAAATGCACTTGACGGATGCCGGAAGCACGTCGATCAGGTGCTTGACAGAGAAGGGCCTGTAGAGATGCACCTTCACAAGGCCGACCTTCTCGCCATGCGCGTTGAGGTAATCCACCGTCTCCTCAATCGTATCGCACACGGAGCCCATTGCAACAATGACGTTCTCCGCATCTGCGGCGCCATAGTAGTTAAAAGGCTTGTAATCCGTGCCAAGGCGGCGATTGACCTCGTTCATGTAATTGACCGTCACATCGACGACATTCTCATAATAGGGGTTGCAGGCCTCACGCGCCTGGAAGAAGATATCCGGGTTCTGAGCGGAGCCACGCAGCACCGGATGCTCCGGGTTCAGCGAGCGGCGGCGGAATGCATCGACCGCATCCCAATCCAGCATCTCGCCAAGGGATTCATAATCCCAAATCTTGATTTTCTGAATCTCGTGGGAGGTGCGGAAGCCATCGAAGAAATGTAAAAACGGCACGCGGCTCTTGATTGTGGCAAGATGCGCCACTGCACCGAGATCCATAACCTCCTGCGGGCTGTTGGAGCACAGCATCGCATAACCGGTCTGGCGGCAGGCATAGATGTCGGAATGGTCGCCGAAAATGTTCAACGCATGCGTAGACACGCAACGAGCCGAAACATTAATGACGCCCGGCAGAAGCTCGCCTGCGATCTTGTACATGTTCGGGATCATCAGCAGAAGGCCCTGGGAAGCGGTATAGGTTGTGGTGAGCGCACCAGCTGCAAGAGAGCCGTGCACAGCGCCCGCAGCGCCGCCCTCAGACTGCATCTCTGCAAGCCTTACCTTCTGGCCAAACAGATTCTTCTGACCGGCAGCGGCCATTTTGTCGGTCTCCTCCGCCATCACGGAAGACGGCGTGATCGGGTAAATAGCGGCGACCTCGGTAAATGCATAGGATACGTATGCCGCGGCGCTATTACCGTCCATGGTCTTGGTTTTTCTTGCCATACTCGATAGTTCCTCCTTTTGATTCAGGCAGAAAGCGCAGCCTCTCCCCCAGCGGTGTCAGGGGGAAGAAATTGCCTTCCGGCCTTTGGGGACAAAATCAGATTAAAGATAAAAAGCACCATCAGATATATTAACACGTTTGTCCCCTTGTGTAAACCAAAAATGCAGGGTAAAAGTATGCAAAAAACGGCGCGCGGAAATTTTACAATTTGTGAATTTTTTGAAACCGCCGGAAAATCGCCGTTTTGGCCGTATTCAGGCCCCATTGTAAGCCATTTACAAACGGCATCCCTACCGCCGCGCCGCACGCTTCGGCAGAGTGGCGCAGGCCATCCCACTGCGTTTGACACGCCTGTGTGAAATGGATATAATATTGCAGAATTGCTTTGTCATGTGAGGAAAGGCCCGCCTTTTTTTACATAATCCCGCAAAGCAAACGTTTTAAGAAAGGAGCCAGTCCCATATGGATGACCCGGACCCTGCCGGAAACATCATTTTGCAGCTTTTGCTGCTGCTTGTACTCATTCTCGTCAACGCCTTTTTCGCCATGTCGGAGATCGCCGTTATCTCGCTGAACGACAATAAGATTCAAAAGATGGCGGAGGAGGGCCACAAAAAGGCCAGGCAGATTCTGCGCCTGACAGCAAACTCCAGCAACTTCCTCTCCACCATCCAGATTGGCGTAACGCTCGCCGGCTTTTTGACCTCCGCATCTGCGTCCCAGACGTTTGCGGATAAGCTGGCCGCTCTGATCGCGCAGCCAAAGGTGGTCGCTGTGATTCCCTACAGTGTGATCAGCAGCTTCGCCATGATCGTCATCACGCTTGTGATGTCCTATTTCTCCCTGGTGCTAGGCGAGCTCGTGCCCAAAAAAATCGCGATGCAAAAACCAGAGAAGGTCTCCTTCCTGGCAGTGGGGCCGCTGCTCTTCGTGGCGAAGCTCACCAAGCCTGCAGTCAAGTTGCTCTCCTTTTCCACGAATGTGGTGGTGCGCCTGTTCGGCTTCGACCCGAATGCGGATGAGGAGGATGTCACGGCGGAAGAAATCCGCATGATGGTCGATGTGGGCGAAGAAAAGGGTGTTATCGAAAACACCCAGAAGGAAATGATCAACAACATCTTCGAGTTTGACGACATGGATGTCAGCGAGATCATGACGCACCGCACGGATATGTTCGCCGTGGAGGCGGACGATCCGCTCAGCGAAGTGGTCAAAATTTCGATGGAAGAGGGCTATTCCCGCATCCCGGTCTACGATGACGATCCGGATAACATCATCGGCATCGCCTATGTGAAGGATCTGCTTCCATATGTAGGCCGTGACCTGCCCGGCGATAAAACGCTACGCGATATCATGCGCAAGGCCTACTATGTACCGGAAACAAAGCACTGTGACGAGCTTTTTAAAGAGATGAGCGAGAGCCACGTGCAGATGGCTATCGTGGTGGATGAATACGGCGGCACCGCAGGCCTTGTCACCCTGGAGGACGTGCTGGAAAGCATTGTCGGCAATATCCAGGATGAATACGATAACGAGGATGAGGAAATCTCTAAAATTAACGACACCACCTTCACCATCGACGGCATTACGGATCTGGACGAGGTAGATGAACTCGTCGGCGCCGAGCTCCCCGAGGGGGATTATGATACGCTCGGCGGGTTCCTTATCAGCCAACTGGGCTTTTTGCCAAGCGACGGCGAGATGAACGTGGTGGAATTTGAAAACCTTCGGTTTACCGTGTTAAGCGTGGAAGAGCGCCGCATCGGCAAGGTGCGGGTAGAAATTTTGCCCCGTGAGGAGCCGCAGGATGCGCAGCAGGAGCAGGGCGAAAAAAAGCACCGCCACACGCACGACCATGCGCCGGAGGAGGATGAGGAAGCGAAGCGTTGATTCCCCTCGTTTCCGCTTCGCAAACTGAAAAAATCTATTTGCCTGCACGGCAGGCGGTAACAGCTAAGGCGCCGTTTTGTAAAACGGCGCACGGTTGCTACATGTACGGCGCAGGCTTTTTATCCCTACTTTGTTGTGGCGCGTCCATCCGGGCGCGCCACTTTGTTTTTTCAAGGTGCGCAGTAAGAAGCCGTATGAGAAGAAGCCGGCGCCAAAAGCGCCGGCTTCTTTGCCATTCAGGCAGTGGTTATTTCATGCCGTTTTCATAAGACTGGATCATCTTCTTGACCATCTGTCCGCCGACAGAGCCAGCCTCACGGGAGGTCAGATCGCCATTGTAGCCCTGCTTGAGGTTTACGCCAACCTCGTTTGCAGCTTCCATCTTAAAACGGTTGAGCGCCTCGCGCGCCTCCGGGACGATGCTGGAATTACCGCTTCTAGCCATTACGTGATACACTCCTTACTTCAAAAATTACTTTTCGCGTTTGCCTTCCTAGTATCGGAGAATATCCCGCAATTATGACTGTAAAGTTTTTGTTTCGTTTCCAGCTTTTTGACAAATTGATTTGCATTATGGCCGCAGGGCGCCGATCAGCTCCCTGCGGCCCATCTATTGCATCTGTTTCAGGTAACGGCCGGGAAAACCTGCTGCAAAACGAATTTTGCAATTGCAAACGCCGCTTTCACCAGAACTGCGTAGGGCCCCAGAATCTCATCCAGCATATATTCCCAGCCCTCCAGACGTGTCTCCTCCACAGGCGGCAAGGGCCGCTGCGTTTTCTCTATACGATAAGGTGTATCAATCAGCTCGTTTGTATCCGCCCGGTAAGCGCGAATCGAAAGCGTATCCCCTTCAAAGGAGAGCACCGTATAAACGGCTGCGCGCTCCTGGAAGCTGCTCGCCAGCCACCAGTGCTGCGAAGCGTCATACCAATCGTAAAACTTGCTTGCAGAAGCGGAGCCGCCGGTAAAATAAACCGTCCCCTCCGGGTCAACCACTTTCCCGCTTTGGCTGGGAGTGGATTCCACAATCTCCCCCTGCTTCATCTGATAAGAGCGGGCGTAGGCATGGTCATGCCCCGTGAGCACAACGTCAATGTCAAACCGGTCGAAAACCGGAACCAGATACGTTCGCAGCTTTGTGCACTCGTCATTTGCAGCGTGATGGCCGGGGCCATAGATATCGTGATGCATCATCACCACACGCCAAAGCGCTTCGGGATGCGCCTGCACAGCAGCCTTGACCGCATCATAATGATCGAGCGCATTGTGATTGTTGCTGTCCAGCACAATAAACAATGCATTGTTGTAGGAAAAATAATAGTCACGGCCAAAGACTGCGCTGATTGGGGAAAGCACCTCATTCGGCTGATTGAAATGGTAGCGGTTATGCAGCTTCATCCAATCATGGTTGCCGGTTGCCGTAGCCACCGGCAGGCTACGTAAAGCCGGTGGCGCAAGAAACGCCGCATATTCCACTTCGTTATTCCCAGATTCTGTCTGATCTCCACCAGAAAGAATAAAGCGGATATCCGGGTGCATGCGCAGCGCCGCATGAATGGTATCCGACCATGCACGTGCATTTTCACTCAGGATGGCATCCCCCTGCCCGGCGGAGCTGATCTGGACATCCGTTACAAACAGCGCCTCAAAGCTGCCGCCTGCCCCTGTGCGGAACATTGTGGGCTCGCCCTCCGGCTCGTCAATCCCATAGGTGTAATAATAGACGGTGTTTTCACCCAGGCCCGTCACCGTGACCAAATTGGTCCGGTAGAGCGGGTCGGCCAACCGCCACGTGCCCTCAAACACCTGTGCCTGCCGCATATCCGGAAAAAGGCTTAGCGCGACCACTGCCCTGCCGACGCCAAGCGGCGAGCGCCAGGCAAAATTGAGCTGCGTTTCATCCGCGCCGGGCGTAAGGGCAATCTGGCCGGTATTCCCACCGGCGGTCGCCCAATAGCGGTCCCACTGCTCCTGTGCCAGCGTAACATCCGGCAGTTGCGCGCTCGCACCGAACGCAGCAGGTACGGCGCCGAGCAGGAGCAGCAGGCTCATCAAAACAGCCACCAGCCTGTAAACGGTTCGCTTCACGGTATGCCCTCCTTTTTAATCTTCTGTTTGTAAATTGATTATACAATAATCCTCCTCTAATTTCCAGCCTCAGGAAAAAATAATATGCGAAGCCCTGCGGAATCCTCTGCTTTCCCCATAAAATGCGGGCTTTTTGTTTTTTCGTAAATTCGATTCATGGTATAATTTAACGGAACCTCCTTTTAATATCATTTTTTATTTATAAATACTGTATAATATTTGTGAATCGGGTTTTTAAGATCGTTATTTGGGAAAAATTTATAAGCTTCAAAGCGAGGTAAGACCTCCATGCTTTCATGCGCTTCGGCTTACTTTTCTGCCCGCAGCTTGTTGATTCGATCGCGCAGATAAGCGGCGTGCTCGAATTCGAGAATCTTCGCGGCGGCTTTCATTTCGGCGGTGAGCTGCTTAATGAGCTGCTCGCGCTCCATGCGGGAGAGGCGCTTCGCCGGCTTCTTCCCATCGAGTTCCGTTTTGCTCGTGATCTCCAGCACCTCGCGGACGTCCTTCTGGATGGTTTTCGGCGTGATGCCATGCGCTTTATTGTAGGCCATCTGCTTTTCGCGGCGGCGCTGCGTTTCACGCAGGGCGTTTTCCATAGAGGGCGTTACACTGTCCGCATACATGATGACCTGCCCCTGTGCGTTGCGGGCCGCGCGGCCGATCGTCTGAATTAACGAGGTTTCAGAGCGCAGGAACCCTTCTTTATCCGCGTCAAGAATCGCAACCAGAGATACCTCCGGGATGTCTAGCCCCTCGCGCAGCAGGTTGATGCCCACCAGCACATCAAACTCGCCCTTGCGCAGGTCGCGAATGATCTCCATGCGCTCGATGGTGTCAATATCATGGTGCATATAGCGCACCTTGATACCGGCGGCTTCCAGGTAATCCGTCAAATCCTCGGCCATTTTTTTGGTCAGCGTCGTTACCAGCACACGCTCCTTGCGTACGGTACGGAGGTTGATCTCTGAGATCAGATCGTCGATTTGCCCCTCTGTGGGCTTCACGATCACCTCCGGGTCCAGCAGCCCTGTCGGGCGGATGACCTGCTCAACGATTGCTGCGCTCTTTGCCCGCTCAAACTCACCGGGTGTAGCGCTGACGAAAATCTTCTGCCCGAGGCGCTGATAAAATTCATCAAAGGTCAAGGGGCGGTTGTCGTAGGCGGAGGGTAGGCGGAAGCCGAAGTTAATCAAGCTCTCCTTGCGGGAGCGGTCGCCGCCGTACATGCCGCGCACCTGCGGCAGGGTAACGTGCGATTCATCCACGAAGAGGAGAAAATCCTTAGGAAAATAATCAAGCAGTGTAAACGGCGCGCTGCCAGCCGGCCGGCCGGACATCACACGGGAATAGTTCTCAATCCCTTTGCAGAAACCGGTCTCCCGCAGCATCTCAATGTCATATTCCGTCCGCTGGCGGATGCGCTGCGCCTCGAGCAGCTTTCCCTCTGCTTCAAATTCCTTGACGCGCTGCTCCATCTCCCGGTAAATTTCCGTAAGGGCGAGCTCCATTTTTTCCGGCGAGACCACGTAGTGTGACGCAGGATAGATTGCTACGTGCTGCAAAATCCCTTTTACGTCCCCTGTCAGGGGGTTGACCTCGCTGATGCGATCGATCTCATCCCCAAAGAACTCAATGCGGTAGGCCGTATCGTTGGAATAGGAGGGAAAGATCTCGATTACATCGCCGCGCACGCGGAATTTATTGCGGATGAAGTTGATATCGTTGCGTTCATACTGGATATCGACGAGCTTATGGATGACTTCGTCGCGCTTTTTCGTCATACCCGGCCGCAGGGAGATCACCATGCTGCGGTAATCAATCGGGTCGCCTAAGCTGTAGATGCACGATACGCTCGCTACAATGATCACATCCCGCCGCTCGGAAAGTGCGGAGGTGGCGGAGTGACGCAGCTTATCAATCTCGTCATTGATGGCAGAATCCTTTTCAATATAGGTATCCGTTGTCGGAATATAAGCCTCCGGCTGATAATAGTCATAGTAGGAAACAAAATATTCCACAGCGTTTTCCGGGAAAAATTCGCGAAACTCGCTGCACAACTGTGCCGCCAAAGTCTTGTTGTGCGCTAAAACCAACGTCGGGCGGTTCAGGCGGGCAATCACATTTGCCATGGTGAAGGTCTTACCGGAACCGGTTACGCCCAGTAGCGTCTGCTCCTGATCACCCTCTTGCAGCCCCTTTACCAGCTTATCAATGGCCTCCGGCTGGTCGCCCGTGGGTTGATAGTTGGAAACCAACTTGAATGGTTTTTCGTACTCCATGTAAAAAATGCCTCCTATTATCAGCCCGCAAATTCGTGTCATTTTTTAAATTTCGTGTAAAAATCAGTCTCCCATTTCTGATTTTTCCTTTAAAATTGTGCAGTACACGAATAACCTTATTAAAATGCTGTTTTTCAACAACGTAATACTACGATCACGGCCTGTCATTTTCTAAAATATTATATCACACTTCCTTATGTTTTGAAGCGCATGGCGAATAATTTGCCTGCCCTATCTATGTATTCTTTATAAGTAAAATAAGCCAGACAAGTAGTGCAATCCGATACTTGAACATAGAAATTTATACAGGCTTTCATTTTATTTTCGAAACAGCATTCAACCATAAGGCGAGGTTACGAGACTGCATTGAGAAAACAACAGGACTTTCATTTATTATTCTTTCAACTCGGTAAATCATATCCTTTATTTCTGTTTTTACGCTGCGAAACATTTACCATATGTTTTTCTCTATCTGAACCGCTTTTCATAAAATTGCAAAGGCTTTACGATATCGCTCTTGTTGCAGAGCAATCGCCAATTGACTGAGAATGCGTAGTCCAAACCGCACATCAATATCATGCACTTCCACATGTATCCTTCATTCTGGAATCGGCATTTTCTATTTACCCAGAAATATTTCCACCTGAGCCGCTGTTATGAAAATGCCCAAAATATCTTGACAAGCAGAGGACTGCATGGTAGATTATTCCTTAATAGAACGATTGCTTGCAAAAGTGATGGTTTCAATCGGAGGTTACCATGAAAATTGGCCTTGATATGCTGGAGGGGTATGGCGCCTCCATATCTCAGTTTTTCTTTGTCCCATTCCGCCGGCCTCATGCGCCAAATGGCCCAAGATTAGATTTGGGCCGGTTTACGCTCACCTTTGAGGATTCCTTTGAGGGCGATGCACTCGATCCAGCTAAATGGAAATTGCATGGCGAAGGCATCCGGCGTGGCGGCTATTGGGATTCCTCACAGGCTTTTGTAAAGGATGGCCGGCTGATCATCCGCACAGAATACCGGGAGGGCGCATATGGCCCCGGCTGGTATCACGCCGGGCTGGATACGAAAGGCTTGTTTGAGCAGAAGTATGGCTATTTTGAGGCGCGCTGCAAGCTGCCGAAGGGAGAAGGGCTTTGGTCGGCCTTCTGGATGCAGTGCGACGGGATGATGCGGGAAACCGGCAACGGCAAGAGCGGAGCAGAGATTGATATCTATGAATCCCCCTATTACGGCAAACGGCGGAACGGGCTTGTGACCTGCAACATTCACTATGACGGCTACGGAAAGGCACACCGGACGAAAAACGCCGGGATCATCCGTGTGGCGAACCCGTACGAAACGTTCCACACCTATGGCATGGAATGGAACGAGCGGGAATATATTTTTTATCTCGACGGGGTAGAAAGCTGCCGCACCTCGTTTGGCCATCCTTCGCAGGCGCCGGAATACCTGATCCTGTCTACTGAAGTCGATGGGAAGCAGGGCCGCCCCTTGCGCGGCTGGTCGGGCGATCTCCGGCGAAATCCGGAGCAGATCTGGCCCTCGGATTTTGTAGTGGACTCTGTAAGAGCCTATCAATACCGCACGTAGACATTGGAAGGAACGCCGCAGCGAAGCGCATTTCGCTGCGGCGTTTTGGGGCCCTTTTACGGTAATTTCGCTATTTTTTTATTGTTTTAAATATATTTTATAAATAGATTGACATCCAAATTTTCACCTTGTATAATCAAATAGGAAGGTTTTTCATTCCTGTAAGATCTATTAAAGAAAGGGAAAGTCATGAAAACATGTATGCGGTTTTTAAGCGCCAGTTTCATCACCGTGCTCCTGCTCAACTGCTGCATAGCTGTACAGGGAATAACACCAGGAAAGGAGTTAAACATTGATCGATACATGACAATTCAATTCAATTCCATTCAAAAACACGTCGCCTAAGAATCAATAATGAACAACTTACAGAAATGAAGAAAGAAGCAAGAGATGGAGGTTTTTCGGAGTTAGAGTTAAGCCGAAAAATTATCCAGCAGGCGGACTTATTATGCGGGCAGGAAATGGCGGCACAGAAGTTAGCTGCACACCTTTCCCAAGTAGGGAACATTACATACAGTTCTCAATATTTAAAAACATCTCCCGATGGAAGCCTTACTGTAATAGATAAAGAAACCTGTTTGCATGAAATTCAACAAGCACAATTAAAAGAGAAGTATGGAACTTTGCATAAAACAGTAGATAGACTCTCTTCTATCTCTTCCAAATCCATATCAGGCAATGGGTACGGATCCATTACCTCAGAAAATGGTTATATGCAATTGGGGTTATGGATAGCAGAGTTAAATGGGACAGCTAAAAAAGGGGACTTTTTAATTATTGGAGTTTGCGGATGGCTTAAAACGCCCTTCACACGAAAGGTTGACGCAATTTCTTTGGCAATTGATGATTTTACATGGGATCCAATCATTGAAACCGATAATGAGGATGTTTTTAACCTTACCTTTCAGTGTACACATAAATGGGCAGATAACATTGCTATGACAAATGCGCATGAAGATATGATGGAGCAAATATTGCACGAAAAAGCAGCGCAGATGGGGATAAACGGAGTCTTTTTTTCATACGATCTTCCAAATGATATGCACAGCACACAAGGATCCCATGAGTATTATAATATGGTTTTCATGATTTCGGGAACTGGATGTCTTCGGTATCCATCCCTTCCACAAGATTTTAATGCCTACTTACAATACGCGCACCTGCAGTATGCGCTGACGAATAATGTGGGGTTCAGTTGGGAAAGTGGATCCCTGCCCGGAGTAACTTTGGATGTTACCTTTGATAGCCAGGCTAAATATTATACATTCTATGTACCTTTTTACGGCTATGTTCCATAAAGATTGTGACCAATCGAAAAAACGCTTTCATAAAACCCAAATTCATGGCTGAATCGGAGGCATTCTATTATGAAAAAAATAATCAAAGACCTTCTGCTCGCTCTTTTAATAAGTTTGCTCGCAGTTATTTTATGCGATCAGATTTTCCAAATCAGTAGAATACTTTTTAATCCCTATTCTATAAATCAGACAAGTGTATTGTTAAGTTTTGGCGGAAAGGCTTTATTTGTCGCAATGATCGTTTTAGGTTTTATCGGTCTTCGTATTCTACGCGGGCAGAGAGAGATAAAGCACATTTTGCTAGAGCAGCACAAAAATTCTGAAGAGCAAGACGAGAAATCTGATTCTTCAGAAGAAAATACATAACTAGTGATGATTGGCTTTGTTCTTTTACTTTTTATGGCTATTGACGTTTTCGCCTTTCAATGTTAAATTTATGTTAAAATAAAAGAGATGCCGCTCACATTTTGTACAGGCTGCGGTATCAGGAAGGCGGGCTCCATGAAACGGACACTCAAGCGCATTGGGAAGATTCTATTATCCATTCTAATCACCCTGCTTCTCATCATTGTGGGATTCGTGGTCTACCTGACGGCAACGGAATTCAAGCCCGAGCCGGTGGAAACGCTGGAGCTCAGCGGCCAGGCAGAGAAAACCATCCGGACGGGCGGCTCGCTCTCCGTGCTCTCCTACAACATCGGCTACGGATCGCTGGATAAAACGCAGGATTTCTTTATGGACGGCGGCAAAAATGTCCGCCCGGAAACAGATGCAAACGTGCAGAACAATCTCGCCGGGATTTCCGACATCATCCGGCAGGCGGATTGTGACGTCAATTTTTTGCAGGAGGTCGATCAAAGCTCCAAGCGCTCCTATTTCGTGGATGAGGCGGCCATGCTGGCCAACCAATTCGGTGGGACGAGTGCATTCGCCCTCAACTACTCCTGCCCCTATGTCCCCTTCCCCCTGCCGACGATCGGCAAGGTGCAGTCCGGTCTGCTTACCCTGAGTGATTTCGGGGCGGAGAGCGCAGAGCGTGTCGCGCTGACCGGCACTTATACTTGGCCGGTACGTGTGGCGCAGCTCAAGCGCTGCCTGCTCGTGGAGCGGGTGCCTCTGGAGGACAGCGACAAGGAGCTGGTACTCGTCAACCTGCATCTGGAGGCCTATGACGACGGCGATGCAAAGCAAATTCAGACAGAGGAGCTTTTCAAGCTGCTTACAACGGAATATGAAAAGGGCAACTACTGCATTGCCGGCGGCGATTTTAATCAGACCTTCTCCAGCGTGGATGCTTCCAAATATCCGCTGGTCGATCCGGCCAACTGGAAAGCCGGCACGCTTTCCGACGATATCCTGCCGGAGGGCTGGCGCTTCGCAGTGGACGGCAGCGCTCCGACCTGCCGCCTGCTCAACAAGCCTTACAGCGGCAACCGGGCGGAAACGCAGTTTTATGTGATCGACGGCTTCATTGTTTCCCCAAATGTGGAGGTGCAGTCGGTCAGCGTGATTGACACGGATTTTCAGTATACAGACCACAATCCGGTTAAACTGGAGGCCGTGCTCCGCCCATAGGTCATCCCCCCCTGAGGCAGAGAAACTATTACTTGCAGTGAAAGCATCGTCTTTTGATGTACAATATAGATTTTTCCACTTTTATTAGTAAGAGCTTGCATCCGTGTATAAGGGTACACATCGATTTTCAGTATCACGGCAGTGCACTTAGCTGATGTGTCTTATATATAATAAATGAAGAGGTTGTAGTTGTGGCTGAAAGCGTTTTAAGGAATAAAGCGAAAGGATTTGCACATATTTTCGTTTGTACAAAGGAATGAGGTAAAGCCGATAGATTAAACAGGAATCTATCGGTTTTAATATCCTTATGAAAAATATTTTTATATACTCTGCTTACGTCCTTGCGAAGTGTGCCTCTACTCAGGCATTTTGTTGCCAACTACTATCCAGGCCATGGGCTACGCAGCTACTGGAAAAAACTAAGCCTCCATTCGCAAGAACGCTCTGCCATTACACCGTTCCCCAAATGGCACGATCTCGCTACAAGGCAGAGGCCATTCTCTGGCAGCGTACAATTCCCTGCCGGAGGATCTCCAGAGAGGCTTCCCGGTCATAGGTCCATTCTCCCTCCGGCATGGAATAAAGGAAATCTGAAAACGCAGCGCATAAGCTCCGCTCCTCCAGCACAATGTTGGCATAGAACTGCGTGGCAAGATCATGCACCTCAATATTCACTTTTTCGCTATCTAAGCAATGCAGCGACAAGCGCTCGGAAAATGGGAACCGCGCCTCATTGACGAAATAGAGGGATACTCTCCCCTCCACCACGCTTTGATAGAGTAGATTCAAAATTTCCAAACGATCTTGCGGGGAAAAAGCATGGGCATAGGCGGGTGGAAAAGAGCAAAGCCGGCCCTCATCAATAAAGAGATCCAGCCCCCGCTCCCAACAGATGCTGATCGTATTGGTAACGTAAGTAGACACAGAGGCATAATAAGCACAGAGCTGTTCCACGAGCGCATCCGTCCCCGCCCTCTCATGGTTCACGCAGCGCATCAAAATATCCCGTGTCAACAATGGCCGCAGGCACGGCTGAAGCTCCAGTGAAGCAATCTTGCAGGGTGATTCCACATGATAGAAAGCGCGGCCTGCATCAATCATCTCCTCCGCCGTGCGCGACTGATGTACAAGGTGATGTGCAAACTGCTCCGCTCGCTCAAACCGCTCTCGATAAACCGCTAAGAGTTCTTGATTACTAATAAGCGCCACTGTTTCCAAATCTTGAGACATC
>CASDTH010000015.1 GCA_949283655.1 uncultured bacterium | reverse complement strand
GCTTTTACTCATGAGGGACAGAGCTCCTTTCCGTGGGTTGTTTGGTGCCGTAACTTAACTATACCTATGAAGGCTCTGCCCTTCTACCTTTTTATTCGCTTTTTCTTGCCCACGCTGTCCAATATGTATTGTAGCTCTACAATTGGATGGCAGAAATCTGGCGTTGAATTTATTGACAAAAAACCGGCAAACGGATACAATAAAAAAAGATTGTTAAAAACCCACACAAGTAGGAGGACTCGCAATGGGATACACCCTCGGTCAAAAACTGATCAAATCGCATCTTGTCAGCGGCGATATGACGCCCGGCAGCGAGGTCGGCATCCGAATCGACCAGACGCTTACGCAGGATGCCACCGGCACAATGGCCTATTTGGAATTTGAGGCCATGGGCGTGGAGCGCGTGCGTACGGAGCTGAGCGTTGCCTATATCGATCACAACACGCTGCAAACCGGCTTTGAGAATGCGGACGATCACCGCTTTATTCAGACGGTCTGCAAAAAGCACGGCATTCGTTTCTCCCGCCCGGGGAATGGTATTTGCCATCAGGTACATTTGGAGCGCTTTGGCATCCCCGGCAAAACGCTCATCGGCTCTGATAGCCATACCCCCACAGGCGGCGGCATTGGCATGCTCGCCATCGGCGCGGGCGGCCTAGATGTGGCGGTCGCTATGGGCGGCGGTACCTACTACATCACTATGCCGAAGATGGTGCGCGTCAATTTGACGGGCAAGCTCAGCCCGTGGGTGGCGGCAAAGGATATCATCCTCGAAGTGCTGCGCATTATGAGCGTTAAGGGCGGCGTTGGTAAGATTATCGAATATGGCGGCGAGGGCGTCAAAACGCTCTCTGTGCCGGAACGCGCTACCATCACCAACATGGGCGCGGAGCTCGGCGCGACAACCTCCGTTTTCCCTTCTGACGAAATCACTCGCGCTTTTCTCAAGGCGCAGGGCCGTGAGCAGGATTGGGTGGAGCTGCTGCCGGATTCGGACGCTGTGTACGACGAGGTGATCGAGATCGATCTCTCCTCCCTCGCGCCGATGGCCGCGATGCCGCATAGCCCGGATAACGTAAAATCCGTGACGGAGATCGGTCCAATCAAGGTGGATCAGGTCTGCATCGGTTCCTGCACAAACTCCTCCCTGCTTGATATGCTGAAGGTAGCCGCCATTTTGAAGGGCAAGACGGTGCATCCGGATGTGAGCCTTTCCATTGCGCCGGGCTCCAAGCAGGTGCTCACTATGCTTGCGCAGGATGGTGCGCTGGCCGATATGATCGCTGCGGGCGCGCGCATTCTGGAGTCCGCCTGCGGCCCCTGCATTGGCATGGGGCAGTCCCCCAATTCCAAGGGCATCTCCCTGCGCACCTTTAACCGCAACTTCGAGGGCCGCTCCGGCACGGCGGATGCAGGCATCTACCTTGTCAGCCCGGAGGTTGCTGCCGCGAGTGCGCTGACCGGCGTACTGACCGACCCGCGCACGCTGGGCGAGGCTCCGCAGGTGACGCTGCCGGAGGCATTCCTCATCAATGACAATATGGTTGAACTGCCTGCATCCCCTGAAGAGGCAAAGAATGTGGAAGTTGTGCGCGGCCCGAACATCAAGGAGTTCCCGGTGACGCAGGCGCTGCCGGAATCCATTGAAGCGAAAGCAGTGCTCAAGGTGGGCGATAACATCACCACCGACCATATCATGCCAGCAGGCGCGAAAATTTTGCCCTACCGTTCCAATATCCCGTATCTCTCCAAATTCTGCTTCGGTCAGGTGGATCCGGAGTTCTCTGAGCGCTGTAAGGCAGAGGGAAAGGGGATCATCATCGGCGGCGCGAACTATGGGCAGGGTTCCTCCCGCGAGCACGCTGCTCTTGTGCCGCTCTATCTGGGCGTAAAAGCTGTGATCACTAAGAGCTTTGCCCGCATCCATCAGGCGAACCTCATCAACGCCGGAATCCTGCCCTTTACCTTTGCGGATGAGGCAGATTACGATAAAATTTCACTCGGTGACGAGCTTCGGCTGCCGGATGTGCGCGCGTGTATCGCGCAGGGCAAGCCCGTTGTGCTCGAAAACGCAACGAAGCAGGAATGCTATCCGCTGGCTTATAGCTTTTCGCAGCGGCAAACGGAGATGCTTCTGGCGGGCGGACTGCTTAACTACACCCGCGAAAACGCAAACTAAACCTGGAGAACGGAGGAAGTATCAATGGACGAAACAAAGATCAAATCCGCTGTGGAGCATTTTGAAGCGCTTGTGCGTGAGCAGTATGAGCGCGCAGAACGCATCAAGGCGGAGAAGGATTTCATCGATTATAATAAGCTGGATAAAATTATCATCGGCGTTTGCGGCGGCGACGGCATTGGCCCGATCATCACAAAGGAATCAGCCCGTGTGCTGGAATACATGCTGGCGGACGATGTGAAAGCCGGCAAGGTCGAGTTCCGGGTGATCGATGGCCTGACGATTGAAAACCGCGTGGCAGCCAACAAGGCCATCCCGGACGATGTGCTGGAGGAGCTTAAAAAGTGTCACGTCATCCTCAAAGGGCCGACAACAACCCCGCAGGCCGGCGACCCTTGGCCGAATATCGAGAGTGCAAACGTCGCCATGCGCAAGGCGCTCGATCTGTTTGCAAACATGCGTCCGGTCAAGGTGCCGGATCAGGGCATCGATTGGACGTTCTTCCGTGAAAATACGGAGGGCGCCTATGCCGTTGGCTCTAAGGGCGTGCATGTGTCGGAGGATCTGGCGATGGATTTTGTTGTCGCCACCTCGGAGGGTTGCGAGCGCATCGCCCGACTGGCTTATGATTATGCGCGCCGCAACGGAAAGAACCGTGTCTCCATCGTGACGAAGGCGAACGTAATCAAGACGACGGACGGCAAATTCCTCAACACCGCCAAAAAGATCGGCGAGGAGTATCCGGAGATCACCACAGATGAGTGGTATATCGATATCCTCACGGCAAAGCTCATTGATGAGAAGCGCCGCCGTGACTTCCGTGTGTTCGTCCTGCCGAATCTCTATGGCGATATCATCACCGATGAGGCCGCCGAGTTCCAAGGTGGCGTGGGCACGGCTGGCAGCGCCAATATCGGTAAGCGCTACGCCATGTTTGAGGCGATTCATGGCTCTGCGCCGCGCATGATCCGCGAAGGCCGCGGCCAGTATGCGGATCCATGCTCCATGCTGCGCGCGAGCGTGATGCTGCTCTCTCACATCGGCCGGCAGGAAAAGGCAGATCTGCTTGAGCGCGCGCTCGATATCTGCATGCTGGAGGAGAAGCGGCTGACCATCACCGGCCGTGATACCGGTTGCACATGCAGCGAATTCGGTGATTATGTGATGGAAACCGTGCAGAAGCTGAGCAAATAAGGGCGGATCGACTATGGCAAAGAGCGAAAATATTTCGATGTCCGTCATTAAGCGATTGCCCCGGTATTACCGTTTCCTCGGCGAGCTGCAAAAGAATGAGATCACCCGCATCTCTTCGCGTGAGCTTTCCCAGCGCATGGGGCTTACTGCCTCGCAGATCCGGCAGGATCTCAACTGCTTCGGCGGCTTTGGGCAGCAGGGCTATGGCTACAATGTGGAGCAGCTCTATAAAGAGATCGGGCGAATTCTCGGCGTAGACCGTGGGCTCAAAACGATTCTCATCGGCGCCGGCAATCTGGGGCGCGCAGTTGCAACGCATATGTCCTTTGAGGCGCGCGGCTTCAACCTGATTGGTATTTTTGATAAGAATGAGGCGCTCGCGGGCCAGCTGGTGCGCGGGTTACCTGTGCGCCATGTGGACGGGTTGGATGATTTCTGCCGCGAGCAGCTTCCGGTGGTGGCTGTGCTGTGCATTTCAAGCGACAACGCGCCGGAGATCGTTGAGCAGCTGGTTGGCCTCGGCATCAAGGGCTTTTGGAATTATACGCACTTTGATATTGCGGCGCACTATCCCGGCGTGGCGGTGGAAAATGTGCACCTGAGCGATAGCCTGATGACGCTGAGCTATCAGATGAGCACAAAATTTTAAGGCGCCTCTGGCCTGACGGAAGCCCTGCCTCTGCGGCAGGGCTTCCGTTTTACAGATCAGGCGTTAGGTTGCAGCTGTGGACGGCGGAAAACCCTTCCTTTACGCACAATCAATGGCAGTAAATGCCGCCTGAGCCTACTATGGGCCCCTGCCATACGATCAACTGAAGCCCCGGGAGGCTTCTCATGAACTTTGTAAATGATTCGGAAGCAGACGCTTTCCGGTTCCCATATCGAAATGTCTGCAATCTGGAATCTGTCATTTGAAATCTGAATTGCTTTTCCAGGAGCGCTCCGCTATAATGGAGGTATCGTTTGGTTGGCTTTTACAGGCTGGTATCGGTTCTGGAGGGGATAGATACGCAGTTCGTGGAGGAAAGGAGAGTTTTTATGGATGTGAAAAAAATATTATCTGTCGTAGATCATACGGCGCTGAAACAGACGGTTACCTGGCCGGAAATTCAGGCTCTGTGCGATGAGGGGATGCAGTTCGGCGTTGCCAGTGTCTGCATTCCTCCCTGCTATGTGCAAAAGGCGGCGCAGTATGTGCAGGGGAAGTTGAAAATCTGCACAGTGGTCGGTTTCCCAAACGGTTATACGAGCACACAGGCAAAATGCTTTGAAACAACGCAGGCTGTCCGGCAGGGTGCATCTGAAATTGATATGGTGATTAACCTTGGCCTTTTACGGGCTGGGGATGACGAAGGCGTGCTTTCTGATATCCGTTCCGTCCGAGTTGCCTCTCGGGGCAAAATTTTAAAGGTGATCGTAGAAACTTGTCTTTTAAGCTGGGATGAAAAAATTCGGGTGTGCGATATCGTGTCCCGCTCCGGTGCGGATTTTATCAAAACCTCGACAGGCTTTTCCACAGCCGGGGCAATGTTTGATGATATCAAGCTTTTTAAGGCGCATATCGCGCCGCATTTGAAGGTTAAGGCGGCAGGCGGCATCCGCACGCTGGAGCAGGCGGAAAGATTTTTGCAGCTGGGCGTTTCCCGCATCGGCTCCAGCGCAATCGTGCCACAGGCGCGTAAGCGGCTGGCCAGCGCGGCGCAGGCGCAAAAGGAGGAGTGAAACGTGGCCCTTCCCACACCACATATTGATGCCCAATTAGGCGAGTTTGCTAAAACTGTGCTGATGCCCGGCGATCCGTTGCGCGCACAATATATTGCGCAGCACTATCTGGAGCAACCGAAGCTGGTCAACAACGTGCGCGGCATTCAGGGCTATACCGGCTTTTATCAGGGGGCTCCTGTTTCTGTGATGGCCAGCGGCATGGGCATGCCGTCGATCGGGATCTATTCCTATGAGCTGTATCATTTTTACGGCGTGGAGTCGATCCTGCGCATTGGCTCTGCCGGGGCCATTAGCCCCCAGCTACATGTGCGCGATATCGTCGCAGGGATCGGGGCGTGCACAAATTCGAGCTTTGCCCGGCAATATGGCCTGCCCGGCGCCTTTGCGCCCACGGCGGATTACGGCCTGCTCTGCACGGCGGATCGGATTGCCAGGGAAAAGGGGATTACGCTGAAAATAGGCAACCTCCTCTCCTCCGACACCTTTTATGACGATGGGGATGGCCTGGCAGCGTGGCAAAAGATGGGCGTGCTTGCGGTTGAAATGGAGGCCGCCGCTCTTTACATGACAGCGGCGCGCGCAGGCAAGAAGGCGCTGGCTCTGTGCACAATCTCCGACTGCCCCTTCACGGGCGAGGCCTGCTCCGCTCAGGAGCGGCAGACGAGCTTTACCCAGATGATGGAGATCGCGCTGCAAACGGCTGTGGAGTTCTGACCTGTCTCCGCCGGAGGCGGTGAAGAGGCAGCCTCGCTGCCTGCACAATGGTTGTCCGTGCCCCCGCAAAAAATGGCGAAATACGGATTCCATTTTTTATGCCAGTATGGTATGATGATAACATCTGAGCAAGGAGGGGTTTGGATGCTGGAGATCAAGGGAAATCAATTTTATCTCGATGGAGAAAAATTTCATATCTACGCAGGTGCAATCCACTATTTCCGCACGGTTCCGGAATATTGGGAGGATCGCCTGCGCAAATTGAAGCTTGCCGGTTTCAACACAGTGGAAACCTATGTGTGCTGGAATTTGCACGAGCCTCAAAAAGGTGTTTTTCACTTTGACGGCATGCTGGATATCGTCCGCTTTTTGAAGATCGCGCAGGAGCTAGGGCTTTACGCGATTGTGCGGCCTGGCCCTTATATCTGTGCAGAGTGGGATTTCGGCGGCCTGCCCGCATGGCTTTTGGCCGATGAAAACATGCGTGTGCGCTGCTGCTATGAGCCGTATCTGAAGCATGTTTCCGATTTCTACCATGAGCTGTTCAGCAGGTTGGAGCCGATGCTGCTCTCCAAGGGCGGCAATATCCTCGCCGTGCAGGTGGAGAATGAATACGGCAGCTACGGCAACGATAAAAATTACCTTGCCTATATCGAGCAGCTTATTCGTGAGTGCGGGGTAGATGCGCTGCTCTTCACCTCCGATGGCTCCAATGATTCCATGCTGTCGGGTGGGACGTTACCCTATGTATTTAAGGTGGTCAATTTTGGATCCAATGTCAAGGGAAATTTCCGCGCGGTGGAGCGCCGCCAGCCCGGTGCGCCGCTGATGTGCGGCGAGTTTTGGAACGGTTGGTTTGACCACTGGGGGGAACGGCATCACAGCCGCAAGCCGCGCTCTGTGGTCAATGAGCTGAAGACCATGCTCCAGATGGGCGGCAATTTCAGTTTTTATATGTTCCATGGCGGCACAAACTTTGGCTTTACCGCCGGCGCGAACCATGGTGGGAAATATCAGCCCACCGTCACGAGCTATGATGACGATGCTCTGCTCAACGAATGGGGCGGTTACACAAAGAAATATCACGCCGTGCGGGAGACACTGCTATCCTTTCAGGGCTTGCCGGCCGATCCGCTGCCTGCGCCGCCCGCGCTGCAGCATATTGGCACGGTCGCGCTCACACAGCAATATTCCTTTTTACATAATGCGACAAAAATCGGCCAGCGCCACCGCAGCGTGATGACGCGTAGTATGGAGTATTACGGCCAGAATTTTGGCTTCATCCTTTATCACCATGAGCTCAAGGGCGCCTATGAGAGCTCCCGGCTCTATCTGGACGGGCTGGCGGACCGTGCGTATGTCTATGTCAACGGCCAACTGCGCGGGATGATATACCGCAATGATAAGAAGAAATATGTGCCCATTGAGGCGCTGCCGGATGGCGGTAGCATCGATGTGCTCGTGGAGGCGATGGGCCGTGTCAACTATGGCCCGGAGCTGCACGACCGCAAGGGCGTCAGCCAGATCAGGCTTGGCAATCAGGTGCTTTTCAACTGGGATGTATATACGCTGCCGCTGGATAATATTGATGCACTCGATTATAGCGGGAGTGACGACTTCCCGGCCTTCCTCAAGGGGCGGTTTACCACGAACTCTCAGGCGGATTGCTTTGTGCATCTCAAGGGCTTCACGAAGGGCTATGTCTTTATCAATGGCTTTAATCTAGGCCGCTATTGGAAGATTGGGCCACAGAAGTCGCTGTATGTGCCGGGCACGATCCTCCGGCCGGAGAATGAGATTATCGTGCTGGAGCTGGAGGGCTGCCGGACGAATACGGTAGAGATCACCGACCATCACGATATCGGCTAAGTGAAGCGTCCTGTTGGAGCAGTCGAGCTGCACGGAGGCTTTGAAATGGATCAGATCATCACCCATGGGCTTGAGATGGCGCCCTATATGCTCGGTGCGCTGCCCGCGCTCCTGATTTTTCGCTGGCTGCGGGCGCGCGGCCTGCAAAAACGCGGCCTGTACACCTCTTGGCGGCATGAGCTTGCGCTTTGCGTATTTCTGATGTTTCTTGTGGGGCTGGCCTCCCAAACGGTTTTGCCGCCGTTTCAAATGGGAGAGGATGGGCCTGCTATTGTATGGGGGCGAAGCCTGCGCCTCAATCTGGTTCCCTTCCGGATTTTTGCCGATAGCATCGCCTCCGGTATGGATTATTTTATCATCAATTTTCTGGGCAACATTGGCATGTTTTTACCCATTGGCTTTTTTACGGCTCTGCTCTGGGCACGGTCATCCGTTCTGAAGTCTGTAACGACCGGTTTTTTGGTTTCTCTGGTGATTGAGCTTTGCCAGCTCCCTCTGGATCGAGGGACGGATATTGACGATCTTTTGCTCAATACGCTGGGCGCGTTGCTGGGGTATCTGCTGTTTTGGCTGTTTCAAAAGCTTTGGCCCAGTTGTGTGGAAAAATGTAGGATGCAATCCTTTTGACTGAAAGAAACAGCGCGTTGCACAACACTGTGCAGCGCGCTGTTTCTCTCTAAAGGGTATGAGGGCGGATGAAGCTTATTTCAGTTCCTGCAAAAAGCACTCGATCCTGCGCAGCGCCTCCTGCAAATGCTCCGTTGAATAGCAGTAGGAAACGCGGATGAAGCCTTCCCCACAGTCTCCGAACGCATTGCCGGGGACGACGGCGACCTTCTGGCTGTCAAGCAGCTTTTGGGCAAAGTCGTCGGAGCTCAGCCCGCTTGAGCGAATGCAGGGGAAGCAGTAGAATGCGCCCTCCGGCTCAAAGCAGGTGAGGCCCAACCGGTTAAAGCCATCCACAACAAGGCGGCGGCGCATATCATACACCTCGCGCATTTCTACCACGTCCGCATCGCCATTGTTCATTGCCTCGATCGCGGCGTACTGCGCAGTGGTCGGTGCGCTCATAATACCATATTGGTGCATTTTGGTGATGGCAGCGATGATTTCCGCCGGGCCAAGTGCATAACCCAAACGCCAGCCGGTCATGGAGAAAGCCTTGGAGAAGCCGCTGACAATGATGGTACGCTCCTGCATGCCCTCGATCTCTGCAATGGAAACATGCTGCTTGCCGCCATATGTAAGCTCGCCATAGATTTCATCAGAGATGACGATGATATTCGTCTCACGCAGGACGGCCGCAATTGCCTCCAGATCCTCACGCCGCATGATGGCGCCTGTCGGGTTGTTGGGGTAGGGGAGCACGAGCAGCTTTGTCTTGGGTGTGATAGCGGCTTTCAACGCCTCCGGCGTCAGGCGGAAATGATCCTCCTCCTTTGTGACGATCGGCACAGGCACACCGTCGCTGATCGTTGTCAGCGGCGAGTAGCAGACAAAGGAGGGCTCAGGGATAAGCACCTCGTCTCCGGGCTCGATGAGCACGCGGAAGCATAGGTCAAGCGCCTCTGAGCCGCCGACGGTGATGATAGCCTGCTTTGCACCGTCGTAGGACACATGGAAACGGCGCTCATAATAAGCGGCCACCGCCCGGCGCAGCTCCATCAAGCCTGCATTGGAGGTGTATTTGGTGTGCCCATCCATCAGGGATTGGATGCCAACATCCCGGATGTGCGCCGGCGTCGGGAAATCCGGCTCGCCTACACCCAGAGAGATCACGTTCTCCATCTCCGCCACAATATCAAAAAAGCGGCGGATTCCAGAGGGCTTGATCTCCTTAATTTTTGTGTTGAGCAGGTTTTGATAGTCCATCTTTTATCTTCCTCCCAAGGTTATAAAAAATAAGAGTAAGCGAATCAGTGGCGTGAAGCCCTTCGTATGAAAGGGCATGTTGCCTTGCGGCGTTTATTCAATCGGAATGGGAAGCGGCGTCCTGTTTTGAAACAGCGTAACGTGGGAAAAACCTGCCTGCCGGGCAATCTCCATCCCCTCGTTGATCCCCTTGCCGAGATCCTCTGCAAAGTGCGCGTCGGAGCCGACCGTCACATATTCCCCGCCAAATTCCCGGAAGCGTTTGACAAAGGGGAGCGTGGGCAGCGTTTCTCCCAGGGGTTGCCGCAAGCCGGATGTATTAATTTCCAACGCCTTACCGGATTGGGCGGCTGCCTGCAGGATCTCGTCAATGAGATCGCTGTGGCGCTTCAAATCAATCGTGCGGTGGTTTTCCCCCACAATATAACGCAGTGGGTAGGTTAGATGAGCCAGAATGTCAAACCCGCCCCACTTCACCATGAGGAGCAGCTCCTTTAGGTACTCCTCAAACATTGCATCCAGCTCGCTATCGCTGAAGCCATCGTATTCCATAAAGTAAAAATCTTTACGGTTGCGCAGGTTATGCACAGAGCCGATGACCACATCGTAATCAAACCGGGAGAGAATTTGCCCGGCAAGCTCCGGCTCATAGGCAGGCTGGCCGAGCTCGATGCCCGCAGAGACAATCAGCCTGCCGCGAAATACGGAGCGCGCCTTCACAACCTCAAAATAGGATTGAAAGGTAGCGCGGTCATAGTGGTCTTTATAATAGGCATCTACCTCGCAGTGATCCGTAAAGGCGATGGCGCGCAGGCCAGTGCGCTCGGCGCATTCACACAGATACATGGTGGAGTGGTTCCCGTCCGGGGAATTATCCGTGTGTGTATGCATATCCATGCGTTTTTTAAATTCCATCAGGAAAAACCCCCTATGCCTGGAGCCGGCTCTTTTCTGCAATGCTGCAGCGGCGCCTGCGAAGGCCGCAGCCTGTGCTCACAATGGTGTCAATTTTATTTAATATAGCATATTTCACGGCTGGATAACAGTATCTGCTTGAAAATTTTTCGATCAAGCGCAGATTCCTCTATTCATACGGTCAGGAATATGATAAAATATCTCTAAATGTGGATGCGTCCGGCATCCTCAATGAAATTTTAGAAGCGTTACGGAGGTTCCCTCATGCGAGCAGTCATCACCGTTGTCGGCAAGGATATGGTCGGCATTCTTTCAAGCGTATCCGACCGGTGCGCAAAAAATCAGGTTAATATTATTGAGGTATCCCAATCGATCTTGCAGGAGATGTTCTGTATGATTATGCTGGTGGATGTCAGCGGCTGTACCGTTCCCTTCACCGCGTTTGCGGAGGAGCTGGAGACGATGGGCAGCAAGATGAATCTCTCCATCCACGTGATGCACGAGGAGATTTTTAACTCCATGCACCGCATCTGAGCATCCATTTGATTGCAGGAAGGAATGGCGTTTACATATGATTAACACGAGGGATATCCTGGAGACCATCACCATGATCCAGGAGGAAAATCTCGATATCCGCACCATCACAATGGGCATTTCCCTGCTTGATTGCTGCGACTCTGATTTGGGCCGTGCCTGCGGCCGGATCTACGATAAGATCACCCGCAGAGCGGAGCGGCTGGTGCGCACGGGGGAGGAGATCGAGCGGGAGTTCGGCATCCCGATCATCAATAAGCGGATTTCCGTCACTCCCATTGCGATGGTTTGCGGCGCGAGCGGGGGCGATCCGGTCGAGTACGCACTCACGCTGGAGCGCGCGGCGCAGGCGGTGGGCGTCAACTTTATCGGCGGCTATTCCGCGCTGGTGCAAAAGGGCTTTGCCGCGGGCGACGAGGCGCTCATTCGCAGCATCCCGGAGGCGCTCTCCCGCACGGAGCATGTCTGCTCCTCTGTCAATATCGGCTCTACCAAGGCCGGCATCAACATGGATGCCGTCGGCCTGATGGGCAGGATTGTGCGCGAGGCCGCCGAAATCACGGCGGACCGCGACTGCATCGGCTGCGCGAAGCTGGTGGTGTTCTGCAACGCGCCGGATGACAACCCCTTCATGGCGGGCGCTTTCCACGGCGCGGGCGAGCCGGATTGCGTCATCAACGTAGGTGTTTCCGGCCCGGGTGTGGTGCGCGCCGCACTTGCCAAAGCGCCGGATTGCGACCTGACCGGCGTGGCGGATCTCATCAAGCGCACGGCGTTTAAGATCACCCGCATGGGCCAGCTCGTTGCGCACGAGGCCTCTAAGCGGCTAGATGTGCCGTTTGGTATTGTGGATCTTTCCCTCGCGCCGACGCCGGCGGTGGGGGATTCCGTCGCCTACATCCTGGAGGAGATGGGCCTTGAAAAATGCGGCGGCCACGGCACGACTGCGGCGCTTGCGCTTTTAAACGATGCGGTCAAAAAGGGCGGCACGATGGCTTCCTCCCATGTGGGCGGCCTGTCCGGCGCGTTTATCCCGGTCACGGAGGATGCCGGCATGATTGAAGCGGCCCGCTGCGGCGCGCTGAGCATTGAAAAGCTGGAGGCGATGACGGCGGTCTGCTCTGTCGGCCTTGATATGATCGCCATCCCGGGCGATACGCCGGCGGAGGTAATTTCCGCTATTATCGCAGATGAGGCGGCAATCGGTATGGTCAATTCCAAAACGACGGCGGTGCGCGTGATCCCTGCCATTGGCAAGCAGGTAGGGGAGGAGCTCTCCTTCGGCGGCCTGCTGGGCGGCGGCCCTGTGATGGCGCTGAAAACCACCTCGCCCGCCAAATTCATCGCGCGCGGCGGCCGCATCCCCGCCCCGCTGCAAAGCCTGAAGAACTGAGAGGGCGTTTTGCGTCTAGCCGATGCTTTGGCGTGCATTCTGCGGTCGTGTCCGGGCGCTAATTGCTCGGTGGGCACAGACTTTTCAGGTGCAAAAGCGGGAGCAGCCCTCTGTGGGTTCGCTCCCGTTTGATTATTTTGGAAAAGGAGAGAAATTGGCTTATGGAAGCTTGGCAATTTGTTTTGTGGGCGATTTTGGGCCTCTTAGCCCTCTTCATTCTGATCACCCTGGTACGCGCGGCTTTTTTTGTGCCAAAGAAGCGGGCGTATGAGCCGCTGCCGGAGGAAAGGGTGGATCGCGACCGTGTGATGAAGCATTTGTCGGAGGCCATCCGCATTCCCACGGTTTCCTACCCGGATCCTGCGGATGTGGATTGGGCGCAGTTTGAGCGGTTCCACGCCTTTTTAAAGGAATCCTACCCGCTCATCCATCAGAAGCTTTCCTGCGAGGTGGTGCCGCCCGCCAATCTGCTCTACCGGTGGAAGGGGAAGGATCCTTCGCTCGACCCGATCGCCATGCTCGCGCACCAGGATGTTGTGCCGGTGGAAGAAGGCACGGAGGGCGACTGGACGCACCCAGCCTATGAGGGCTATAACGACGGGGAATTTATCTGGGGCCGCGGCGCGCTGGATATGAAAAACCACCTGATCTCCGTCATGGAAGCGGTAGAAACGCTTCTGGAGGAGGGCTTTGAGCCGGAGCGGGATGTTTACCTGCTCTTTGGCGATAATGAAGAGGTGGTCGCCTCTGCAGATTCCGGTGCAGGCAAGCTGATGCAAACGCTCAGGGAGCGCGGCGTGCACCTGGATTGCGTGCTGGATGAGGGCGGCGCGATCCTTCCCGCAAAGGCCGGCAAGCTTCTGGATAAATATCTCGCCGGCATCGGCGTGGCGGAGAAGGGATATGCGGATTTTGAAATTTCCGTCACCTCCAAGGGCGGCCACTCCTCGCAGCCGCCGCGCCACACTGCCCTGGGCGAGCTGGCGGAGGTCATCCGGGATTTGGAGCGCCATCAGTGTAAATCACAGATGACGGATATGGTCTACAGCCTGTTCCAGAAGATCGGGCGGAATGTTTCCTACCCCGCGCGTATCGTTACCTGTAATCTATGGCTGCTCAGGCCGCTCGTTCTCGCGGTGATGAAGCGGATTCCACCGGCCGCGTCGTTGATTCGCACCACCACGGGCGCAACCATGGCGCAGGGCAGCCCGGCGGCCAATGTGCTGCCACAGCGGGCGAGCGCAACGGTCAACTTCCGCATTATGCCGGGCGATTCCATTGCGGGCGTAGAGCGCCATATCCGCAAGGTTGTCCGCAATAAAAAGATTGAGATCAAATTGCTCAAGGGCAAGGAGCCGTCCAAGGTGTCCCCCACGGATTCCCGCTGCTTTGCCATCCTGGAGGAGCTGTGCATGCGCACAAATCCGGAGAATATCGTTGCGCCCTATCTCGTCATGGGCGGCACGGATTCCTACAATTATGAGCCGATTTGCGATCATATCTATCGCTTTGCGCCGTTTGTGGTCAACACCTCGCTGCTGTTGTGCACCCATTCCACGAATGAGCGCATCCCGTTGAAAACCCTCGGGGATGGCGTGGCGTTTTTCAAGCAGTATATCCGCCGCGCCTCCGGCCGGTGAGCAGTTAAGCGCTTTCCGTCTTTTGCAACTAACGCCCCGCATATGCCGGAGCTTTACCGGCGTATGCGGGGCGTTATTTTGGTGCCTGATTCAAGCGGCCTGGCTGGGCGTGTCAGCGTTTTTGCATTTTATCAATTTCGCGCGCCATGCCCAGCGTAGCGCCGAGGTTGGCAGCGGCCAGGTTGGAGGCCCTGTCTGCCTCCTTTCGGGCATAGGCGGCGTCCTCGGCAGCCTGCCGCTGGTACGCGGCCGCTTTTTCGCTGGCGATACGCGCTTGCTGCGCTTCCTCATAGTTTTGCTCAGCTAAATACTCCATGTATGCGTGGTGGCGCACCGTATGCATGAGGTTGATGGCTTCCTTCAGCGTGCTGGCCCGCCCGGTTTCCAGGTACTCAATCAATTCGGTAACGGTTTCATAATTCTTATATTTATCGTGCAGCACATTGTTGTATTGAATCGCCTGCTGGCAGCGGGCAATGCGGGTTTCATAGGAGGAAATTCTGTTTTTGTGGAACTGAAATTCCTCTGACTGTAACCAATCCTCCAACGCGATATCCATCAGCGCCTTGGAGGCATCATTGTCCAGTTTGATCTCCTCGTTCTTTTTTCTGTTTTTACGGTTCCGAAAGAAAAGCCTGATCGTGTGCAGGGCGCCGAACACAAGGAGGATGAGGAGAATGGCGGCGGCCACACAAATCAGCGTTTGCAGGGGGGAGAGATTGTCCATCGGCGTTTGTTGGAGCTCAAACGGCAGCAGCCCATCCGGGACGAAGCGGGTTAAAACCTGATAGCCGATCCATTTGGAGGGGAATAGGATCCCATCCCGTATTTTAAAAATCACATTCAAACGGTTTTCCCATGTTACAGAAAAATGGCCAACCAGCCTTGCAATGCCGATGTAATCCCATAACGCTGCTACCGCGAAGACCAGCCCATAGAGCCCAAGATAGGCCAGGCACCAGAGAAACGGCGTTTTAATCCCCCAGAGCAGGCTGACGACAGGCTCTTGGGAGGTCAGGCGTGGTGCAAAGGAGTTTTTCTTCTCCTCCATCCATGCCTTTTCCTTTTTTAATTCTTTGGTGCAGTTCGCCAGGTCAAGCATCGTGGATTTTAAGTAGCGCAGCTGCTGGAGCTCGGACATTGCAATTTCTCCTCCCTCATGTTTTCCTCTTTAAAAGAGTGCTGAAATAGAAACAGGATTGCCGTTAAGCATCTTGTGAAATCATTTCTTGAAGATGGGCGGCGTCCGTTTCATTGACGCAAAGTATCATACCGCTACGGCCAATTTCAACACAAAGCCCCAGTGAAATACCGCCGGTTTCCAACTCTCTTACGGCCACAGGAGTAGCCTGCCGGCAGGGAAGATGAATCCTTTCTGAATTGATTTGTTTGCCGAAAATCGTGTTGAAGTTGACCGCTTCCGCTTTTAAAAGGATCCCTTCTACTGTGCCGTTCTCCACAGAGAGTTTGCAGTTTGCCATCAGGCTGCAAAAGCGGTCGGCATTCTTTAAGTAAAATTTCCGAAGTCCTACAGCGGCGAAAATGCCTAGTATCACACTGATACAAAATCCGGTTCCAATGTTTTCAAACCAGGAAGAGTCGTCAAACATAGCGACGGCCAGGATTGCAAATAAGAGTGGTATCAGCACTGCAATGAGCAAACCGAATAAAAGGCTATATTGCGTCGCCTTTTTTTGAAGCGCATTTTTGACACAGCGGATTTCGTTCGGGTTAGATAGGACAGTTGTCTGCATGAGAATAATACCTCCTAATTTTTGATAGATTTTTGCCAATACTAAAAAAGATCTATATTTATCATAGCGGATTTTCCGCTAAAAGTCAATAGCGGAAAACCCGCTATTGTATGATACCAATCGGTGAAACCTTATGATTTATCAACGCATTCGCGCCTTACGGGAGGATCATGACCTGACCCAGACGCAAATGGGGAAAATCCTTTCGTGCAGCCAGCGCGTTTACAGCAATTATGAGCGCGGCGATCTGGATATCCCCACAGAAATCCTGATCCGTCTGGCGGATTTCTATGACGTCTCTGTGGACTATCTGCTCAATCGTACCGATTGCATGAAAACACAGCGATAAGGTGAAAACAAACGAGCCCCCGGCCGCTACAGGCCGGCGGGCTCGTGCGCTTGGTTCTCCTTTTTTCTGGTGATTGCAATGCAGGCGCAGAATACCGCCTTGGCCCCCGCGAGCTGAAGCACCTTTGTGCACTCCTCCAGCGTAGCGCCTGTGGTTTTCACATCATCGCACAGCAGCACGGTTTTGCCGGCGACAGCTTCCGGCCTGGCGGCTTCAAACACGCCGAACACATTGCCGCGGCGCTCTTCCCCTGCGAGCTCGTGCTGGGCCGGGGTGTCAAACAGCTTGCGCAGGGTATGGCAGTCGGCGGGGAGCCCCAGAAGGGTGGCCAGCTCCTGTGCGAGCAGCGCGCTCTGATTATAGCCCCGTTCCTTTTCCTTCTCGGGCCGCATCGGCACACAGGTGATAAGCTCAAAAGGGGGCTCTGCCAGCGATTTGCGAATGCACGCTTCCATTTCCCGGGCAAAAAAGCCGGCGGATTGCGGGCTGTCGCGGAATTTGAAACGATGGATGCCCGCACGGACGGCTCCTTCATAATAAAACGGCGCCACGATTGCTTCATACGGGGCTTTTCCGTGTTTGCCGCTGCAATCCTCCACGCGGCAGCCGCATTGCGGGCAGGCGGGCGGCTGAATCCGCACAGCCCCTGCCGCGCAGGCCTCGCACAGCCTTTCCCCTGCGGGGAGGACGCATCCGCAGCAGACGCAGCGCGGCGGGTAGAGGATAGAGAGCAGCCGGTCAAGCCACTCAGTCGGTTTCGTCTTCATCTGGCGCTGCCTCCTTTTGCAGCGGCGGGAAAAGGGGCGAGGGCTCCTCATCGGTTAAAAAGGCGCGCAGGGCGGAAAATCGCCGCGTTTTCTTATCGTTTTCCACCATGCGCCGCACGACCTCCCGGCTGCCGACGAGGATCATTTTAGACTTTGCACGTGTGACGGCGGTATAGAGCAGGTTGCGGTAGCTTAATTGGGGCACAACGTTTAGCACCGGCATCACAACCGCTTCAAACTCGCTGCCCTGGCTTTTATGCACGGTGATGGCGTAAGCAAGCTCCAGCTCCGCCGCCGATTCAAAGGAATACATCGCCGTGCGGTCGTCATAGAGCACATAGAGCGTGGAGCTGGCGTGCTCGATCTTTTCCAGAATCCCAACGTCGCCGTTGAAAACGCCCGTGCCGTTTTCACTGCCGCGCGTCCAGGGCAGGTCGTAGTTGTTTTTCGTCTGCATCACCTTCTCGCCAACGCGCAGGATACGCCCGTTGATGGTGATTTCCGCCTTCGTGCGGTCCGGCGGGTTGAGGGCGTTTTGCAGCACGCGGTTGAGGTTGACCGTGCCGAGATCCCCCTTGCGGGAAGGGCAGAGCACCTGGATATCCGAAATGGGGGAGTAGCCGTAGGCCTTGGGCAGGCGCGCAGCGCACAGCTCGGTGATCGTGCGCTCGGCGAGATAAGGCGCCGGGCGGCTCATAAAGAAGAAATCTGCATCGTTGCGGTTCAGCACCGGCATCTCCCCGCGCACGATGCAGTGCGCATTGGTGACAATCAGGCTCTCCATTGCCTGGCGGAATACCTCCGTCAGCTGCACGGTGGGCAGCAGGCCGGATTGAATCATATCGTGCAGCACGTTGCCCGCGCCCACGGGCGGGAGCTGGTCGCTGTCGCCCACCATAATCAGGCGGCAGCCCAACGGCAAAGCCTCCAAAAGGCTGGAGAAGAGGCTGATATCCACCATGGAGAGCTCGTCCACAATCACGGCGTCCGACTCCAGCGGATTGCGCGCATCCCGCGCGAAAATGGGACGCTCGTTTTCCGTCCACTCTACCTCCAGCAGCCGGTGGATGGTTTTTGCCTCCTTGCCCGTCAGCTCGGACATCCGCTTGGCCGCCCGGCCAGTGGGGGCGGCGAGGGCCACATCCAGCCCATCGCGCTCAAACAGGGTGAGGATGCCCTTGAGCGTGGTCGTCTTGCCGGTGCCGGGGCCGCCGGTGAGGATAAGAAGCCCCTTTTGAACCGCCGTCGTGATGGCCAGGCGCTGCTTTTGCTCATACTGGATGCCGTTTTCCCGTTCAATTTGATCGATCTCCCGCTCCAGCGTGGGCTTCCCGGCAGGCGGAAAGCGCAGCATGATCCGGATGCGCTCCGCAGCGCTCTTTTCCGCACTGTAAATGCTGGGCAGAAAGAGAAACTCCCGCCCGCCGATTTCCTTTGCGACGAGCTGGCGGTTTTCCAGCAGGCCGTCCACTGCGGCTTCAACGGTATCCGGCGCAGCGGCAAGCAGGCCGCATACAGGGGCGGCCAGCTTATCGCGTGGGATACAGGTGTGCCCGTTGCGCAGGTTATGGCGCAGCACATAGATCACACCTGCCCGCACGCGGTGGATTTCATCCGGCCGGTTCGGCATGGCCTGCGCGAGTGCGTCCACCCGCTCAAAGCCCATGTGGATCTCTTCGCTGCACAGGATATAGGGGTTCTCATGGATGCGGTCGATGGCGGACGCGCCGAACTGGCGAAAGGCCGCCAGGCATTCCGCCGGCGTCATGCCGATGGATTCCAGCGCGATCATCACCTCACGCACGGCGAATTGCTTTTTGAATTCCGCGCAGATTTTATAGGCTTTTTCCCGCGAAATGCCCTTGATGGTGGCAAGCCGTTCCGGCTCGTTTTCGAGCACCTCAAAGGTCTGGTCGCCAAAGGCCTCCACAATCTTTTCCGCCGTGGCGGCCCGGATGCCCTTCACCGCGCCGGAGGAAAGATATTTCAAAAGCTGCCCGGCGGTGGAGGGCAGGCTGCGCTCGCACAGCTCCGCCCGGAATTGGCGCCCAAAGGAGGCGTGTATATCCCAATGCCCCATCAGGCGCAGCTCTTCCCCTGCGGCCAGGGCGGGCAGAATGCCCACCACCGTCACCAGTTCCCCGTCGCTGTTTAGGTCCAGCACGGTGAAGCCGGTGTCCGGCCGGTAAAAGGTGATATCCTCCACGCTGCCGCGCAGCTCGATTTGCTCCCGTTCGTCCATAAAAGATGATCCATTCTTTCCGGAAAAATTCTGGCTTATACACTCGATTGCACGGCGCATGCCGCACGTATCGGCCGCCAAGGGTTCAGTCAACAGCCATTATTATACTTCGATTCCGGGCGGGATGCAATGCGTTTTCCCGGAAAAAGCGAACATTCGTTTTCAAGAGTAAGGCGTTGGTACCCGGCTGCACTTCCATTTCAGGCAAAGCGGTCGGCCCGCACCACAAAAAAGCACAATCCCCTTGTACACTGATGCTACAGAAATCGAAGTATCCTGTCGGCCCTTTTTACCTGTTTGCCAAAATATGTTTGTGATTTTTGCAGAGATATGATAGAATGAAGAGGAACAGGTCGTAACTTTGAGAGCAAAGAAGGGGTTCGATGCAATATCAGGAAGCGGTTTCGTATGTGCACTCCCTGCTCCGGTTTGGCGTAAAGCCCGGCCTTGAGCGCATGCGCGCCATGATGGAAGCGCTTGGCAACCCGCAGGACAGGCTCAGGTTCGCTCATGTGGCGGGCACAAACGGCAAAGGTTCCACCTGCGCGATGCTGGCAGAAATTCTGCGTGCGTCCGGCTACAAAACGGGGCTGTTTACCTCGCCTTACGTTATAGAATTCCGGGAGCGGATGCAGGTAAACGGTGAAATGATCCCGCAGGATACCTTCGCTGCCCTGATTGAGCAAATCCGCCCCGTGGCGGACAGGCTCGCCGCACAGGGCATGCAGCCTACGGAGTTTGAGGTGATCACCGCTGCGGCATTTCTCTATTTTGAGCAGGAGAAGTGCGACATTGTGGTGCTGGAGGTGGGGCTCGGCGGCAGGCTGGATTCTACCAATATCATCAAAACGCCGCTGGTGAGTGTGATTACCTCCGTCTCGATGGATCATATGAATGTGTTGGGGAATACGCTTGAGGAGATCGCGGCGGAAAAATGTGGCATTATCAAGCGTGGTGGAATCACTGTAAGCTATCCGGAGCAGGACGAGCCTGTATTTCGCACGATATACCGCACAGCATTGAAGCAAAGCAATGTGCTGATTACACAGAATATGAGGGATATCCGAATCGTGTCGGAGAAGATCACCGGCACGGATATTGTCTATAACGGCCTGCATATTCATATCCCGCTCATCGGCGCGCATCAGGTTTCCAATTGTATGACTGCGATCCTCGCGGCGGAGGCGCTGCGCTCGCGCGGGCTGCGCAGGATTACAGGGAAAACAATCGTCAGCGGCATTGCCGCCGTGCGGATGCCGGCACGTTTGGAGGTGCTTCAAACGCAGCCGCTTCTCCTGCTCGACGGCGGGCATAATGCGGATGGCCTGCACCGGTTGGCCGAAGCGCTGCGCCAGTATCTGCCGAGGCGGCGGATTGTTGCGGTAATTGGCATGATGGCGGATAAGGCCTATGACGCTGCCGCACGTGAAATTGCGCCTTTGTGTGCTGAAATCATTGCCACCACGCCTTCTAACCCGCGCGCGCTACCGGCCGGGCAGCTTGCGCAGGCGCTGCAGCCCGGCTGTGATCGGATTCAGGTGGTAGAGAGCCCGGAGGAGGCTGTTTCACAGGCCCTCCAGATTGTGCAGCCGGGGGATGTGTTGCTGGTGTGCGGCTCCTTCTACCTTGCATCCGATGTGCGAGCGGCACTGCTGCGGCGTGATACATAAATTTTTGTAATCATTTCCACATTATAACAAAATGCGCAGAAAAAATCCTTTATCCTGATTGGGTAAAGGATTTTTTCTTTTACTGTGTATCCTTTTGATCTGGACAGGCAATACTAACCGGTAAGCGCCGGGCCGCTAGATCTGCTGTTACAAACGATGATCTGTGAAAACAGGAGGGATCGGACGTGGCAATTCGGTTGGAAATTTCCCCTGGATGTGTGACTGCATTTCTAGAAGGGGAGATCGATCATCATAACGCTGCTGCTCTGCGTGTATGCATCGACGAGGCGGTTGAGCAGTACAGGCCGGAGACATTACGCATGGATTTCGGCGGCGTCAGCTTTATGGATAGCTCCGGCGTTGGCCTTGTGATGGGGCGCGCCGGTATTATGCGCGTGCTGGGCGGCCGGGTGGAAGCGGTCAATCTTACGCCGCAGGCCTTTAAGGTGATGCAGCTGGCAAACCTTGACCGGCTCGCGGTCATCCGTCAGAAAGCGCGTCAGAGGGCGCCGCAGAGAAAGGAAGGTCAACATGAAAGCGAATAATACCGTGAAACTGGAAGTGGAAAGCCGGTCCGTCAATGAGAGCTTTACGCGCGTTGTCATATCCTCCTTTGCCGCACAGCTCGACCCAACCATTGAGGAGATCAACGATATCAAAACGGCGGTCAGCGAGGCGGTGACTAACTGCATCGTACACGCCTACGCAAACAGGGTGGGCCGGATTTACATAACCGTTTCCCTCTATGACGATGGCCTAGTCAAAATAAAAATCCGGGATAAGGGCTGTGGGATTGAGGATGTAAAGAAGGCGATGGAGCCGCTCTATACAACTGCCGTAGGAGAGCGGGCAGGCCTGGGCTTTGCCGTGATGGAGAGCTTTATGGATCGGGTAAAGGTGCACTCCAAGGTGGGGCATGGTACTAGCGTTATTTTGGAAAAACGCATCGCCGGCCGCGATGCGGCCCATGGTTGAGCAGACGGCCGCACGCGAAAGCCTGATTTCAGATAATTTAGGGCTCGTCCACGCCTGCGCCAACCGGTTCCGGGGCCGGGGCGTGGAATATGACGACCTATTTCAGGCTGGCTGCGTGGGCCTGATTAAGGCGGCGGATGGCTTTGACGCTTCGCGCGGTTTCGCCTTTTCCACCTATGCTGTACCGGTCATTTTAGGGGAAATCCGCAGGCTCTTCCGCGATGGCGGTACAGTGAAAGTGGGCAGGGCCTTGAAGGAAAAGGCTCGTAGCGCCCTGCGGGAAAAGGAGCGGCTGACTGCAGAGCACGGGCAGGAGCCGACCATTGGCGAGCTTGCCAGGCAGCTGGGGATGGAGGTTGCGGAGACGGCGCAGGTACTCAACGCCTCTCTGCCTCCCATATCGCTTACGGCGGATGAGGAAAATGGCTCAGGGCAGATTGATATCCCGGTTGCTCCGCCGGAGGAAATGATCTCGGATTCAGTTGCGCTGGAGCAGATTCTCATCAAGCTGCCTGAACGGGACAGGCAGCTCATCGAGCTGCGCTATTTCAAGGGGTTGACGCAGACGGTAACCGCTGAGCGGTTGGGCATGTCTCAGGTGCAGGTTTCCCGGCGGGAAAAGGTGATTTTGCTGCAAATGCGCCGCTATCTGACTGGATAGCGGCGCATTTGCTTCATATGCAGGCAAGAAAACGGGCGAATCAACACGATTTGCCGCATTTTGGGGTGGCCTTTTGGCATTCCCGAATCCGTTCGTCATCCGGCAGAGAGCTGATGGCTCCCTTTTGGGAGGCTGTCACAGCACCCGCCGCGTTTGCATAATCCACACAGGCTTCCAGCTGCTGTGCGCTCAGGCTGTCAATTGCACCGCTCAGCTCCAGCAGCCGGTGCAGAAACGCGCCGAGGAATGAATCGCCTGCGGCGGTGGTATCCTGCACGCAGGTGTCATAGGTGTTTAAGTGGCCGGAATATGTGCGCGTATAGTAGCTGCAGCCCTGCGCCCCTTTTGTGACAAGCAAAAGCCGGGCGGGGGTGCTGGCAAGCACCGCGTGCGCGGCCTCCTGCTCGTAGGCGCTTTCCATGAGGAAAGTAAGCTCTTCCTCACTGAGCTTAATGATGTCAGCAAATTCCATACCCCGTGCGGAAATCTTCCGCGCGGTGTCCAAATCGCCTTCCCACAGCGGAAAGCGAAGATTGGGGTCATAAATTTTCAGCACGCTCTTCCCACGCAGGCGGCGCAGGGTGTCAAATAAAGTGCTACGCGCCGGGTCCTTTGTCAGGCTGACGCCGCCGTATACAAACATCCGTGTCTTTTCAACCGCCTCCAGAGGAACGTTCTCCGGCCGCAGCAGCATATCGGCCCCAGGCTTACGATAGAAGGAGAAACGCCGGTTTCCTCCTTCGTCCAGCGTCACAAATGCGAGCGTGGTCTGCGCCTGCCGGGTGGTTTGGATATATCGGGTGTCAATGCCCAGCCCGCCGAGATAGGCGCGCAGCCAGCCGCCGAAATAATCCTCGCCAACCATGGAGATCAGCGCGCACTGCCGGTTCAGCTTTGCCGCCTGGGCCAGCACGTTGCAGGGCGCGCCGCCGGCCGAGCCCTGAAAGCTGAGGGGCCCGCCCTCGTTGAGCAGATCAATCAGGCATTCGCCAAATGCGATAATATCCATTGCCGTCTCTCCTTTTATGATTGCGCAGTTCTTTTCGAGGCCTCCGGCAGGGGAGGCTGCCCGCTCTGCTTATTTGCACATCTGCTTGCCTTCAAACGCTGCGCGCCGCTTGACATCCTGCATCAATTGGTCAAACTGCTGGGGTGTGAGCGATTGTGCGCCGTCACACAGCGCATTTTTCGGATCGTTATGCACTTCAATCATCAGCCCATCTGCACCTGCGGCAACAGCTGCCTTTGCGAGCGGGGTTACCATCCACGCAATCCCCGCCGCATGGCTGGGGTCGATGATGACCGGCAGATGCGATTGCTGCTTGAGCAGCGGCACGGCCGAAATATCCAGCGTGTTGCGCACCATGGTCTCAAAGGTGCGGATACCGCGCTCACAGAGGATTACGTTTTCATTGCCGCCGGCCATGATGTATTCCGCGCTCATCAAAAACTCCTCGATTGTGTTGGCTAGGCCACGCTTGAGCAGGATGGGCTTGCGCAGCTGGCCGAGCGCCTTGAGCAGGCGAAAATTCTGCATGTTGCGCGCACCGACCTGAATGATATCCACATCGGCAAAATCCTCGATTTGATCCTGCCCCATGATTTCCGTCACAATGGGCAGACCGGTCAGTTTTTTTGCCTCTAGCAGCAGCTTCAGGCCGCTGGTTTCCAGCCCCTGGAAGGAATAGGGCGAAGTGCGCGGCTTGAACGCTCCGCCGCGCAGAAGCGTTGCTCCGCTCTTCTTTACATCCTGCGCAATGGAGCAGAGCTGCTCCTCGCTTTCAATGGAGCACGGCCCGGCAATGACGTGAAAAAAGCCCTCGCCAATTGTTACATTTTCCACCTGCACAAGGGTGTCTGCCGGGTGAAAGCGGCGGTTTGCCTTTTTATAGGGCTCGGAGATACGCTTGACATCCTCAACGATCTCGTTTGCCTTGAGTGCGTCGATATCCACGCGGGAGGTGTCGCCCACCAGGCCAACAACGGTCGTTTCCTGCCCCTGGCTGTAATTGGTTTTCAGACCGAGCGCTTCCACTGCTTTCAGTAGTGCGTCGATACGCTGCCGGTCAGCGTTTGGTTTGAGAATGACTACCATCGATTCTCCAGTCCTTTCAATTTAGCGATTTTATGTGTGAAAGTATACGCTGCTTTTTTCCCCTTGTCAAGGCGTCGTGTGAAAGAGCAGGCTGAAGTGTGCGGCGCCTCATACAGCGAGAGATAGGGCGCCGGGCGGTAAGCAACAAACAAAATGCCGGATTTTTCAGCTTTTCGTCCGTTTCACTTGGAGGGAAAGCGGATTTATGCTATAATCCAGTTGGATTAGACAAAAAGAAGCGGCAAATGCCGCTAAAATGGGGAGAATCAGCATGGATCCGGCTCTGGCACTGCGCCAAAGGGCGCTGGAGGCGCTCGCGCAGCTGCAAATTGATTACGATATCCTTTCCCACCCACCGGCCGCAACGATGGAGGAGATTGCCGCAATGGGGCTCGGAGCGCATGGCGAAATTCCGAAAAACCTTTTTCTTTGCGATCACTGTGGCCGGCGGCATATCCTGCTGGTCATCCGCAGTGATAAGCGGGCCAATTTGCGTGCGGTCGCCCGCCGTCTGCAAAGCTCCCGGCTGAGCTTTGCGGACGAGGGGCAGTTGGAGCGCTATCTTGGGGTAAAGCAGGGTTCTGTTACGCCGCTGGCCGTACTCAACGATGAAGAATGCGCAGTGGAGGTTCTCTTTGACGCGGATTTGCAGCGGCTGGAGCGGGTTGGGGTGCATCCCAATGATAACCGTGCAACCGTCTTTTTGCGGATTGCCGAACTTTACCGGCTGATCGAATCGCATGGGAACCCGGTTCGTTTTATAGAAGTGTAACGTGTTAAGGCGATAGAGGGGGAAACAAATTGCAGATCAATACCGTGCTGTGGGATTGGAACGGTACGCTGTTAGATGACCTGGACGCCGCTGTGGCCGGGATGAACGAGCTCCTAGCGCTGCACGGCAGGTCGCTGACAAACCGGGAGGAATACCGGGCGATGATCGATATCCCGGTGGAGAATTATTACCGTAAGCTGTTCGATTTCCGGCAGACGCCGTTTGAAGAGCTGGCTGCCGGATTTATTCAGGGCTACGACCGCCGTATTCCGTCGGCAGGTCTGATGCCGGGCGCGGAGGAAACGCTTCGCCGGTTGCAGGAGATGGGAATGCGGCAGATCATTGTCTCCTCCTTTCATGAGCGGACGCTGCTCGCCTATTTGGAGCGATTTGGGATCGCATCGTATTTTGACGCGGTCAGCGGCGCGGGCGATTTTATTTCGGAGGGTAAAACACAGCGTGCGCGCGCCCTGCTGCAGCAGCTAGGCGTCAGCCCGGCCAATACACTTGCGGTGGGGGATATGGTGCATGATTTTGACACAGCGCAATCGTTGGGCGCCCACTGTATCCTGATCCCGAACGGGCAGCAACCGGCGGAGAAGCTGCGCACAACCGGCGCAAGGATAGCCACCAGCCTCTTCCAAATTCCGCTTTATATCGCGGCGGTAAACAATGGCTCTATTTGTTAAAAGCGGCGTAAAAAGCGTAGGAAGATGGCTTGAAAAATGCAACTCGGCAGGCAGAGGCATTTGGCGCTTATTTCGGCAGAGTGCATGAGGCGCCCTGCGGGCGCTGGTGTTGATCGATAAAGAATGGGAGGTATCACAATGAAAAGATGGATCGCTGTATTGACGCTTTTGTGCATTCTCATTTGCGAGATAGTTCTCTGGTTTGCCCCGCCGGCGGACGGCACGCCCACCAGCACGGGCTATCGCTATGAGGCGGCATTTTCCAAAGCGGTGGAAAAGTATCCGGATCTCGCCTCGTATTACGAGCCCGCCTATATGCCGGCCGTGCCGGGGCTTGAAAATACGGATATTGACGGCACGGCATGCGAGAATATGGTGCCACAGGGGATGTGCCCGGCAGGGGACTATCTGCTGATCACCGCTTATGACGCAGAGGAGAAAAACCCCTCCGTTGTCTATGTCTTATCCAACGTGGGGGAGGATCGCGGCAGCTATCTGACCACGCTGGTGCTGCCCAATATCAACCATGTGGGAGGCATCGCCTATGACGGGGCGTATCTCTGGATCGCCCAAAGCAGCGATAAAACGCTCAAGGGCTTTTCCTACGAATCGCTGCAGCAGGCAGCCGCTTCCGGTGCGGGCAGCGTGCGCATGGAGTATGAGGTTGCATCCAACCGGCTGCTGAATACCGCGTCTCTCGTCACCTTCTATGACGGCCTGCTGTGGGTGGGCACCTTTGCGCAGGATGCACAGGGGATCCTCTATGGCTACCGGGCGCAGGTGAACGGAGATTCGGCTGTGCTCACGGCGGAGCGCTCAATGGTGCTGCCGGCACAGACGCAGGGCGTGGCCTTTGCAGAGGCCGGGGGCCGCACCGTGCTGTTGGCCAGCTGCTCCTATGGGCGGAAAAATGATTCCCGGCTGCATGTCTATTACCCTGCCTATAACGAACCTGCCGAAAATGGAGAGATTGCGCTCGGAGAGGCTGCAAAAACCCTGACGCTGCCCCCCATGCTGGAGCAGATCTACATGCACGGCGGCGCTCTCTATTGCCTGTTTGAATCGGCTGCGACGGAATATAGCACGAACCTGCTGAATAAGTGCCCCTACCCGGTGGACCGTATCGTACTACTGGATTCGGTGGCGCTGCTCGGACAGTTATAAAGAGGGAGCAACGGCTGCGCCTGCGATATGGTTGGGTGCTTGATTGGCAGGGCATAGGGCGCGCTGAATATGGGCTCAAAATGATTTGAAAAGAACGGCGAAGAAAGGAGCGTGAGCGCTTGAGCGTAACCATTAAAGATATCGCGCGGGAGGCCGGCGTCTCCTATGCGAGCGTGTCTCGCGCGCTCAGCGGCAGCAGCGGCGTCAGCTTTCAGACGGCGCAGCGCATCCTGGAGGTTGCCAAGCGGCTGAATTACTCTCCCAATGGGATTGCGCGCAATTTGGTCAACCAGCGTTCCAAGACGATTGGCCTGATTTTGCCGGATATCTCTAACCCCTTCTTTGCCGATATTGCGCTGGCGGTAATCCACACGGCGGAACAGGCTGGCTATCAAACGATCCTTTCCAATACGGATTGGGAAACGCGCACGCAGGAGCGCCAGCTCCAGCTCATGCGGGAGCAGCGGGTGGATGGCGTGATCCTCAAGCCGGCACAGGATGCCGGCGAAGATATTGCCTATGAAACCCTTGGGCTGCCTGCGGTGTTGCTGCACTACAGCGGCTCCAGGGTGGTCAGCTGCGTCGATACGGATCATGAATACGGCGGGTACCTGATTACGCGCCATCTGCTGGATTGTGGGTGCAGGCGCATCGCTTTCCTGGGAGGGCTGCCGGATTCCCGTTCCAATTTGCAGCGGCTGGAGGGTTATTCCCGCGCTTTGCATGAGGCAGGGCTCCTGCCGGATAGCCGCTTGATCTGCCATGGCCCGTTTACCAGTGAAAACGGATATGAGTCGGCAAAAAACTTTATGACAAAGCGTACTCATCCGCCGGATGCGTTTTTCTGCGGCAACGATGTCATTGCCCTGGGCGCGCTGCAATATGCGCAGGAGGCGGGGATTCCCGTGCCGGAGGAGCTCTGTATCGCCGGGTTTGACGGCATCTCCTATGCTTCTCTCGCGCAAATTCGATTGACGACCATCCGGCAGGACCGACAGCGGATGGGGGAAACCGCCACACATCTGCTGCTTGACGCAGTCAACAACCGCGCAAAGGCCCCAGTGCAGAAAATTCTGCTAACCCCTACGCTCCTGGCGCAGGCGACAACCGGGCCAGTACGATATGCCGGTGAAAAGAAAGCGAAAGAAAGGGTATGATTTCATATGGGAGCTCCACTCAGATTTCATTTGATCACAGATTTGCATCATTACGCGGCCTCTCTGGGCACCTCCGGCGCCGCCTATGAATGGCGTAGCCAGAGCGATCAGAAATGCCTGGCGGAAACCGGAGCGATTATCGATGCCACTGTTGACTGGCTGCTGCAAAGCGATATCGATACTATCCTCATCGCAGGGGACGTGAGTTGTAACGGCGAGAAGGAGAGCCACCTTGACCTGATCCCGAAGCTGCGCCGCCTGCAGGAGGGCGGCAAGCGTGTGATCCTGATTACAGCGACGCATGATTATAATGCTAGCCCCGTCCGCTATGAAGGGGATCAGGAGGCGCCTGCCACCCCCACTACGCGGGAAGAGCTGCTCACGCTTTATCACGATTTCGGCCTGCAGGAGGCGATTGCCTTCCATGCAGAATCACATTCCTATGTGGTGCAGCTTGCCCCCGGCTGGCGGTTGCTTGCGCTCAACGATGATGGCGACGGGCGCGCCTTCTGCGGCTATTTTGAGGAGCATCTCAGCTGGATTTTGGAGCAGATCAGGTTGGCGCATGAGGCGGGGGACGAGGTGATCGCGATGACGCACCACCCGGTGCTGCCGCCTTCCCCGATTTATCCGCTGTTCAGTCGCCGCGATATGCTTGGGGATTTTGAAAAAACCTCCACCCTGCTGGCGGATGCGGGTGTGCAGTTTATTTTCACCGGCCACACGCATATGCAGAATATTGCTATGAAAACCACAGAGAAGGGCAACACGATCTATGATATCAACACAAGCTCCCTCATCGGTTATGCGAGTGCGATCCGCACCGTCACGCTGTATGACGACCGTATGGAGGTCAGCAGCGATCATATCAGCCACTTTGACTGGGATACGCACGGCATGACGGTGGATGAATACCTGAAATCTGTTTTTGACCGGCTGCTCAACGATATTTTTGATTCGATGGCCTTTGATATCCAGCGCCTTTCCCGCCTGGCGGGCGGCTTCAGCGTGGAGGCGGAGACCATTTTGAAGCTCCGCATGCCGCTGACGCTGGCAGGCCGTGCGCTGCAAAAGCTGACGGTCGGCAAGCTTGCGGCCCTGCTGGGCGTCTCCCGTGATATCGCGCCGGAGGTAAAGCCCATCCTGCTCAAGGATCTCTTTGTAGAGATTGTGCGCAACATCTATGCAGGCGATGAGCCCTATACGCCGGATACCCCTGTTTATCAGGCCTTCCGGCGGATTATGGAGCGGGTGAAGCCTGTGATCCGCCGCCTGAAAAACAGCGAGGGGATTCTGCGGATCATGGATGTGATTCAGGATGGCGTGTTGTATGACGCCCCGCCGGCGGATAATAACGCCGTGCTTCCCCGGCTGCCAGGAAAGGGCGCGTAACTCCATCTCTTTTGGTGTAGCGGGTAAAAAAGGAAGCATAGAATTTTTGATAAAACGGAGAGGATGACAGGAAGAAGGAGGCGTTTTCCTGATGGGCGATATGATCGCGCATATGACGGCCGCTCAAATGCTGCGCCGTGGGCTGGCGGAGAGCGAGCCGTTGCTTGACCTGTATTTGCCGGCGTTTTTTCTAGGGAATATTGGCCCGGATATCTTTTTTTACAGTCCGAGCCTGCTGCCATACGGAGATATGCTGCAGGTGGATGTAGATGCCGCCGCCATGTTCCGCATTGCGCAGGCGGAGGCGCGCATGCCCGGGTGTCATCAGCCGCTTTTATTTTCTTGGTACGCGGGTCTGCTCTCCCACTACTGCATGGATAAATACCTACATCCGTATGTAGAGAGCTGCATCAGCGAGCGCCAAAAAGCGGGCGTGCGTGGGAGTAATATGAGCCTGCACGGCATGTGCGAAACGGAGATTGATATCGCTCTGTACCGCCGGCAGACCGGGCGCCCCATCTCCAACCTCCGTACGGATTTTTTCCGGCTGAGCGCGGAGCAGACGCGGGTTGTGGCCGAGGTGTGGCGCAAGATCATTGCCTCGCTGTTTCACGAGACGGTGCAGCTCAGGCAGGTGACGGGCGCAATCCACACCATTCCTGTGCTCAATTACCTCCAGCTACATGGCACCGCTGTAACAAAACCAGTGGCCAAGCTGGTCGGCCGTCTGCTGCCCGGCGATGTGGACCCCTCCACAAAAATAAAGCGAGATCATCCCTGTGAGGCGATCCTCAACGATGCACACAGGGAGTGGCGGGATCCCAGGCATCCGGAGCATAGCTACCGCCACAGTGTAGAGGAGCTGTTGGCCCATGCTGCTCAGGAGGCGCAGGGACTAATCTCCCTGGCCTTCCATGGTGGTAGTGTGGCAGATTCCCCGCTGATCACGCGGGAGTTTGATTTTGGCTATTTTGAGGAGGAATCGCCAGCCACCCACATGGAATGAGCAGCTGCCGTATTCCTGTGAGCGAACGCCGCCGGTAGGCGGCGTTTTGGTTTTGTAGAAAAAGAGCTTCATTCATGTGTGCACAGATGATGCTTGCCGGCGCCCACTGCTAATATCCAATGGCTAAAATCCGAATGCAGGTGTTTTTCGGCAGGCTGCTTTGTTAGAAGGGATGGATTGTTCGTTTTCAAATCGTTCATAAATTTCCAATCATATATTCATAATTACCCCGTATCATAATGTTTAGCACTCAGCGGAAATGAGTGCTAATTTTCAAAGCGCTTTCATTAAAAAATACAGGGGTGTCTGTCAGCATGAAAATGAAGCAGTTCAAAGCAGAATCTAAGCGCCTTCTCGATTTAATGATCAACTCGATTTATACGCATAAGGAGATTTTTCTCCGCGAGCTGATCTCCAATGCGAGCGACGCAATCGACAAGCTCTATTACCACGCGCTCTCTGATGGTAACACAGGCCTCAACCGCGATGATTTTTACATCCGGCTGGAGCTCGATAAGGAGAAACGCACCCTGACCATTACGGATAACGGCTGCGGCATGACGAAGGACGAGCTGGAGAATAATCTCGGTGTCATCGCCAAAAGTGGTTCGCTTGCCTTCAAGCAGGAGAATGAGGCCAAGGAGGATATCGATATCATCGGCCAGTTCGGTGTGGGCTTTTATTCTGCCTTTATGGTCGCCGCCAATGTAAAGGTTTACAGCAAAGCTTATGGCTCTGAGGAAGCTTGGGTCTGGGAATCCAATGGCGCGGAGGGCTACACCGTAGAGCCCTGCGAAAAGGAGTCAAACGGCACGCAGATCGTGCTGACCATCAAGGAAGATACAGAGGATGAAAACTACAGCGAGTTTCTGGAGCCCTACCGCATTCAGGAGCTGGTGCGCAAGTATTCCGATTATATCCGCTATCCGATCCGCATGGAGGTGGAGAAGACCCGCGTGAAGGAGCGGCCGGAAGGGGAGGAAGCTGCGGAGGATAAGGCCCCGGAATACGAAACCTATACAGAGGTTGAAACCCTCAACAGCATGGTACCGATCTGGCGTAAAAATAAAAACGAGCTCAAGGATGAGGATTATAATAGCTTCTATAAAGAGAAGTTCTTTGATTACAGCGATCCTCTCAAGGTGATCCACACCTACACCGAGGGCGCGGCGACCTATCATGCCCTGCTTTTCATCCCCTCCAAAGCGCCGTATAATTACTATACGCGCGATTATGAGAAGGGGCTGAAGCTCTACGCCAGCGGCGTGCTCATCATGGATTGCTGCAAGGATTTGCTGCCCGACCACTTCAGCTTTGTCAAGGGCCTGGTGGATTCGGAGGATCTCTCGCTGAATATTTCCCGCGAGATGCTCCAGCACGACCGCCAGCTCAAGGTGATTGCCTCCCGATTGGAGAAGAAAATCAAATCCGAGCTGCTCTCCATGCTTAAGAATGATCGTGAGAAATATGAGGAGTTCTTCAAAAACTTTGGCTTGCAGTTGAAATATGGCGTCTACACTGGCTTCGGTGCAAATAAGGATTTGCTTCAGGATCTGTTGCTGTTCTATTCCAGCAGTGAGCAGAAGCTCGTCACGCTGGAGGAGTATGTCTCCCGCATGAAAGAGGATCAGAAATATATCTATTATGCAGGCGGCGAGAGCCGTGAGCAGATTGAGAAGCTGCCGCAGACGGAGCTCGTCAAGGAGAAGGGCTATGAAATCCTGTACCTGACGGATGATGTGGATGAATTCGCCCTCCAGATGATGCACGATTACAGCGAGAAGGAGTTTAAATCCGTCTCCGCGAGCGACCTTGACCTCGATACGGAAGAGGAGAAAAAGGAGCTTGAAAAACAGGCGGAGGAGCATAAAGACCTGCTCACCTTCATGAAGGATGCACTGGAGGGGAAGGTGAAAGCGGTCGTCCTCTCCAAACGGCTCAAGAGCCACCCGGTCTGCCTTTCCAACGAAGGGATGCTTTCCATTGAGATGGAGAAGGTCTTAAACGCCATGCCGAACGATCAGAAAGTCAAGGCTGAGCGTGTGCTGGAGATCAACGCTTCCCACCCGATTTTTGAAAAGCTAACAAAGCTTTATGAAGAGGATCAGGAGAAGCTGAAAACCTATGCGAAGCTCCTTTATACGCAGGCGGAGCTCATCGAGGGTATGCCGGTGGAGGACCCGGTCGCCTTTTCCAACGCCGTGTGTGAGCTAATGGTGTAAAAAATAAAAAGAGCAAATGAGTAAATGCACAACCCCGAATTGATATGTGATATGCTCCCTCTATGAGAGACAGTGAAATAAAACACTGTCAATCATGGAGGGAGCATTTCAGTCATTGCGGGGCTGTGGTTGTTTCTTGTTGATGGGGAGAAGAGTAACCGGAGACAAGAAAGCAGCAACGTATCCTTTTTAATGTTCGTAAACGAAATTACTTGCCCCAAAGCCTATTGCTAGGCAAAACCAAATAATATGGGCCTTCGTATTGAAATTCATAAGCATTGGTGCATCAGATGGAAATATTGTTAGCAGAGCGTACCAGGAACGTACGTCGGCCACGTTTTTGGGCGCGACTGGCGTCAGCCAGCCGTCGCCCTGCGGCCTTGTCATCCCGCGTCTAGGAATATCCAGGCAGGGCTTAGCAGTTTTCAGCCGGCTGTGTTTCCGACAAGGCGGGCGACGAAGTCTAGGGGCTTGCTATGGCTTCGAAGCCAAATGTTTATCCCTATGCGAAATGCTTTTTATAACCGCGCTCTTCACGATACCTTCATGCGCAGGCGAAGCTTATCGCTGATCATGGCGATAAATTCGCTATTGGTGGGCTTACCGCGCGTATTCTGGATGGTATAGCCGAAATAGGAGCTGAGTACATCCACATCACCGCGGTCCCACGCAACCTCGATTGCATGGCGGATGGCACGTTCCACGCGTGAAGGCGTTGTTTTGAAGGTTTTGGCGACGGTAGGGTACAGAAGCTTCGTAACAGAGTTCATCATTTCACTGTCGTTAATGGAGAGGATAATTGCCTCGCGCAAGTATTGATATCCCTTGATGTGGGCGGGAACGCCGATTTGATGCATGATTTCAGAGACAGTAACCTCCAGATTTCCCTGTGCGTGATCCGACGTCTTTTTTATGTTTTCCTGACCGGCTGTGTTCCAGCCGGTCAGTTGGGAGATTCGCTCAGCAAGGACGTCCAGGTCAAACGGTTTGAGAAAATAATAGTCCGCTCCGGCCGCCAAGACCTCCCTCTCAAAGCGGACGTTATCTACGCTGGACATCAGCATCACCAGCGGCCGCTTGCACAATTTTAACTCTGGCATCGCCTTGAGTACACCCAGTGCGTCTACTCGTGGCATAAAGAGATCCATCAGCAAAACATCCGGCGTGTTGTTGGGTAGACGGGTCAGCACCTCAGAGCCGTCCTTCGGAGCGAGCATGACCTCATAGCCATAGGAGCGAAGCACATTCGCGCACGTTTGGCCATATTCTGTGCCTTCTTCTGCGAGCATAACGGTAATTGTTTTTTCCATGCTTTATCTACCTTCCTTTTGCTTTTTCCATATATTAACATCATTGAAGTTAAAAGTCAAGATAAAACGCAAAAATAATTGGTAAAACATGGAATTAAAATGCAACCCGCAAATTCCGGCGCATCTTGATGCTTACGAAGCTTTCTTCTCCGGCTGAGAGGCGGCGCTTTCGGCTGTTTCCAGCATGGTTTCCGCAAAAATAGCATAACCCTGCAATGGATTGTTAACGAATACGTGCGTGACTGCTCCCACAAGCATTCCGTTTTGCAGGATCGGGCTTCCGCTCATCCCCTGGACGATTCCACCAGTTTTTTCAATCAGCTCTGGGTCCGTGACCTCGACAATCATATTCTTTCCCTGTTCCCCGGAGCTAGAATAAATTTTGGTGATTTCGACATCATAATACTGCGGCTTATCCCCCTCGACAGTGGAGATAATCTGTGCGGGGCCGGTTTTGACCTCCTGCCGCAGCGCTACAGGCATCGCCTTGCCGGTCAGTGCGCTGGCGCTGTTCATAAACCCATAGACGCCGGTGCTGCCGTTGATGGTGAGCGTGCCCATCACCTTGCTGCCAAAAACGCCGCACAGCTCGCCGGCAGCGCCTTTGGCACCCTTATAGCAGCCGTTGATATGCGCCTCCACGATGTCGCCGGCAAGGAGGGGCATCTCCTCGCCTGTGTCCACATCACAGATCGCATGGCCCAACCCTGCGAAGACGCGGCTCTCCGGGTCGTAAAAGGTGAGCGTTCCCACGCCAGCAGAGCTGTCGCGGATCCAGAGGCCGGCGCGGAATTTCCCGTCGGAGGCGGAACAGGCAGGCTGGAATTTGACCTCCATCTCCTCCGTTCCGCGCCGGATGCGCAGCGTCAGTGCGTTCCCGCCGCAGCCTTTGAAAATTTGTGATACCTCCTCATTCCGGCTGACAGAATGGCCGTCTACTGAAAGGAGTACGTCGCCCTCTTTTAGGCCCGCCTCCTTGGCGGGGTTGACGCTGCCCTCTTTTGTTTCTACCGGATCCATCCCGACGATCACAACGCCATTGGTATAAAGCCGCAGGCCAAAGGCGTTTCCGCCAGGGATCACATAGCTGCGCTGTGTCACTGTAACGTGGGAGCTCTTCACCGGGAAGAGATTGAGCAGCTTGACCTCCACATCATATTCCTGCGGCTGCACAGGCGCTGCATCCACCAGATGCAGCTGCACCTGGGAGGCCGGTTCCTCCGGCGTGGCAACGCACAACTCCCCCACCCAGGGCGTATGGCCTTGCGCCACATAGAGTTCATCTGGCACTGTCTGCTCCACAATACCCAGTAGGCCGAAAACCAGCGCTGCACAGGCGGCGCTTAAGCAGGTTATGGCTTTGAAAAATTTTTTCATTTTCCACCTCCATCTCGCGGCAAGTCTGCGCTTTGCCGCCCTATTAATTTGCCTTGTTTGCCACCGTTTATTTGCGGTAATTTGATGACTTTTCGGGCGGAATTGGGGTGGAAAGAGAGGAAGTTTCTTCATTCAAAATATTTTTGCCGCTGAGTCCGATTTGAAAAAATTTTCCCATTGTTGACACGTATAGAATGTCAGGAAAAGCCTAGTTATGACATATACTTATTTTACTGACAAGATTAAATTGTCGAAGAATGGAGTGTGTGTCAATGTTTAAAAACAAAAATGACAACGGGACGAGCAATCTTTGCGGGGTAAAGATTGCACAGCTGCGTAAACAATTGCCATCCAAAACTTCTCAGCGGCAGCTGGCGGAAAAATTGCAGGGTATTGGTTTGGATCTGGATAAAAACGCTATTCAGAGGATTGAAAGTGGTGAGCGTTTTGTGACGGATATTGAGCTGAAAGCGTTTTCTGAAATTTTTGCTGTGCCTATGGATGCCATTTGTGTGACAGATTATGATGGGGCGCCGGTTACATCAGAGGCGCACAGCCGGATTTAAATTTCAAACTAAATAAATCGAATAGGATGGGAAAGATGAAGGTTCAAATAGCAACGATTACAGGCCAAAAGAATCTTTGCGGGCGAAACATAGCAAAATTACGGAAAAGTATGGAGGAAAAGCCCTCCCAGGGAAAGTTGGCAGTTTGGTTGCAGCTGCGGGGCATCCCGGCCAATAAAAATACCATTCAACGCATCGAGGCAGGTACACGTGCGGTGAAGGATGTAGAGTTGGATGCGTTTGCTCAGATTTTTCACGTTTCTGCCGACGAGTTGCTGCATGGCTTGAGCACTGATCGGTAAGGAGGATAGGAAGAGTAATTTGACAAATAGAAAAATTTCATTTTTCTGATTTCGGTAGCATCAGTGTACAAGGGTGCACATCGGTTTTCAGCACCATGTCCGCGCCCCTGGCTGCGTGATCCTCCTTGTTTTCCAGCAAGGAAAGCTGCGCCGTCTGCCTTGCCAGGCATCCCGGCCATAGGATGAAAACTCCGAAGGACTGCCCCGGCGGCTTCAGGCGAGGGGATCGCAAGGCCGCAGGGCACGGCCGGGCTCGCCGCCCTGCCGCGCCTGAGAACGCAGCGAGCACCCGTCTGAGTCTGCCGGGCGGCGATGTTCCCCTTGTATACTAATGCTAGCCTATAGGAAAGCACAATTGTTCAATAACACATATGGTATACGGAATTTAAAAAATCAATATATAAATATTGACCTTTTCGAAAAAGATTGTTAAAATAAAGCCGTTGACAATGTTTCTACACTCATTCAGAATCCATTCGGCCGTATTGGCCGGTATCAGATGAAATGGGGTGAAAATGATGAAACAGATACTGTTCCGATGGATGGCTTTTTTCGTAGCGGCAGTTCTTTTGGCGTCGCTTGCAGCTTGTGGTAGGGAAAAAGAAGCTGAACCCATATCTGATATGAGCGTCAATCCTGAGGTATCTGTTGGGGATGGCGGCCAACCGGCTGATGCGCAGGGCGGTTTCCCTGTGCAGGAGGAGAGCTCTGTAGTGGCTGGATCATCCGCTCCGGCGACTGACGCGCAGGTGGATATACAGATTGGGCATTCCAATCCTTTCGGGCGGGCAGGAGAGTCTGCTTCAGAAAATCTGCCTTCCACAAAGGCGGAAATTCTTGCGCTGTATACCAAGGCGCTGAATCAGGCGAAATCCGAGAAACCAGCCTATAAAAAGATTGAATATCAGGAAATTACGGAAAAAAATTTTGATGGCAGAGCGGTCAACACGGCCCTAAGCTTGGCTTCCCACTTTATGACAACGCCAGAGAAAGCAAACAAGAATCCGGAGATGCACCCAAAGGGAGGGGATACCACATGGTTCCCGGTTTATAATGGGAGCGCAGGCTGTATGATCGATGCACAGTCTGCCAATCAGGCGATTCGGCAGGCCAGCTGCAAAAAGCTATCAAACGGAAACTATCAAATTAGCATCACGTTGAATCCTGAGACCGATCCGGAGCCACTCGTCTCCTACCATGGGCAGATGTTTTCACCTGCATCTAAAAAGGATATTGATGCGGAGTTGGCGAAAATCAGCATCGTCCAGGCGGAGCATTACTCCATCCTGTATCATGACTGCACAGCGACACTGGTGGTGAATCCCAAAAGCAATCAGATCGTTTCGCTGGAGCAAATTATGCACTGCTTGATTACGGCAAAAGGCGCTATTCAGGTTGGCTTGATTCATATTCCGATTGATGGAAGCGCATCCCTGCGCAATACGCTCCGGATTACGGATTTTCAGTATTGATTCCGGCCGGCATCAAAGAAGGGCGGTATGACACCGCCCTTCTTTTGTTGATATTTACCTGTATTTCCCAATGGCCTATTTGCACATAAAGCTTTGCCAGCAGCGATCCTCAGAAAGTGCGCCGCCAGATACAAACATGAATTTTGCATGATCGTTATTTTTCAGATTTGCATCAAACCATGCAATGGCATAGTCCGAAATTCTGCTAGGGGTTAAAATACATGTGGTATGTAAGCCGCCTTTCAGCGAGGCATAGACGGCTTGACCCGTCACCGCCTGATAAGCCGGTTTTACCCACATGGAGGATAAAACGATCAGATCCATCGTACCCGTCATGAAGAACACCGGCTTGCTGAGCTTTGCCGCTTCATTTCTAAAGTTAGAGCCCGCAATGGAAAGCACACATTGAAATCTATCGTCTGCTGCGCCTGCGTTGACAGCGCTCCTGCCGCCTTGAGAATGCCCCGCGGCAGCAATATGGCCGGTGTCCACTTTGCCATATAGCACACTGTTGGCGTCGTTGTTTTTCTCCAGAATATAGTCCACGGTATCTATTTGCTCCTGCCCATCAGCGGTCATGATGGAGGTATCCGCTGCCACGATATAACCGGCGGCCGCAAAGCTTTTCAGCAAGGGGAAGTATAGTTCGGTTAGGCAGCCCGTTCCGTTTGCCCACACAATCACGGGGTATTCTTGATCGGTTTCTACGAGCTCATTGGGGTAGAGGATGATCTTGCCGCTGCCGAACCAATTGACGTCCCTAATGCAGGTGACAAGGCTATTTTACTGAAAGCAGTCTCTCCATTGAAAACTGGCGGATGCGGAAAGGCCAAACACAGGCAAAGTGAACAGCACCGCTAAAAATAAGGCAAGAGCCTTCTTCATCCCACTTCTTCTCCATTCCATCCTTCTTTTCACCTCACTCAGGCTATTCTGCGGCAACCTCAAAACACAGTCGGATGAGCAGAACATAGGCGTTTCTCCTGTGCTGCGGTTAGGCAAATGCACGGCTCGCCTACGGGTTGATGCTAGCATACAGTACTCCTATTGTCAAGCGCTATGGTCTTAATCATACAGAAACACTATGGCTTGCATCCGGTTTTACTATGCGGCCTTCTTTCTCTCCCTCTTGCTCTGATTGGTTGAAATAATCGGCAATTTTTGCTTGCATTTTCCGCTTGACAACTAGAACATTTGAGCGTATAGTGATTACGAACAAATGTTCTAATACGGTTTGGGATGGGGTGCCGATGGATCTGTTTGATAAACTGCGTATCCTTGCTGATTCCGCCAAATACGACGTCTCCTGCTCAAGCAGCGGGGTGGAGCGTTCCTCCTCCACTGGCTTTCGCATCGGCAACGCGGCCGCCTGCGGATTGTGCCACAGCTTTGCGGCGGATGGCCGCTGTATTTCCCTGCTGAAGGTGCTCATGAGCAACGCCTGTGTATATGACTGCCAGTATTGTGTTAACCGGATCTCCAACGATGTGCCGCGCGCAACCTTTACGCCGAAGGAGCTTGCGGAGCTGACCATTCAGTTTTATAAGCGCAACTATATTGAGGGGCTTTTTTTGAGCTCCGGTGTGGTGAAAAACCCGGATTACACCTGTGAGCGCATGATCGAGACGCTGCGCCTGCTGCGTGAGGAATACGGCTTCGGCGGTTATATCCATGCCAAGGCGATCCCCGGCGCGGATGACGCATTGCTCTCCCGCCTTGGCCAGTTGGCGGACCGCATGAGCGTCAACATCGAGCTGCCCTCGCAGCAGAGCCTGCGGCTGCTCGCACCCAATAAGTCCAAAACCGATATCCTACGCCCGATGAGTCTGATCCGTTCCCGAATTGTGGAGAATACAACGGAGCTTGTGCGCTACCGCCACGCGCCCAAATTTGCGCCTGCAGGGCAGAGCACGCAGATGATTGTTGGCGCCACGCCGGAGACAGATTACGCTATTCTCAACCTTTCCGCTGCGCTTTATCAGAAATACCGCCTCAAGCGGGTGTATTATTCTGCCTACATGCCGGTTTCCAACAGCCCGCTGCTGCCAGCAGTGGATACCAAGCCGCCGCTGCTGCGCGAGCACCGGCTCTATCAGGCGGATTGGTTGCTGCGTTTTTATGGCTTTTCCGCCGGGGAGCTGCTGGATGAAAAACACCCCAATCTCAATCCTTATCTTGACCCCAAATGCAACTGGGCGCTCAACCACCTGGAGCTGTTCCCGGTGGAGGTCAACACAGCGCCACGGGAGATGCTGCTGCGTGTGCCGGGCATTGGCGTCAAAAGCGCCCAGCGGATTATGGCCGCCCGCCGTGCTGGCAAGCTTGATTTTGCAGGGCTGAAAAAGATTGGCGTTGTGTTAAAGCGCGCGCAGTATTTTCTTACCTGTAGTGGGCGCATGGCCGAGGGCCTCAAGGTGACGCCTGACCGGGTGCTGCAATCTATGCTGTCAGGGCGCTCCCAGCAGCTTTTGCCGGCTCTTGCCGGGGAGCCGGAGCAGCTGAGCCTGTTTCAACACGAGGTCACGAGGGAGGATGTGGTGAAATGCCTGACCGGCCAACTGTAGTGTATCAATATGACGGCTCGTATGAAGGGCTGCTGTGCTGTGTGTTTGAAAGCTTTGCGCGTAAGGAGCGCCCCGCCGCCATCCGGCCGGAGAGCGGGGAGCAGCTGACGCTCTATCCGCAGCGCATCATCCGCACGGAGCTTTCCAAGGCGCGCCGTGTGGAGGCAGGGTTGCGGAACAAGGCCTCCAATCAGGTATACCGTATGGTGAAGCTGGGCTACTACACCTGCTGTGAGGAGAAGGAGCTGCTGCTGCTTGATTTTATTCGCCTCGCCATGCGGCATGGCAGAAGCGTGCTGTCTATGCTCGCGGAGGATACGGTTCATGAGCTGACCCGTGCCGTGCGTTCGCTGACGAATGAGGCGCATCAATACCGGGAGTTTGTGCGATTTTCCATTCGGGAGAACGGCGTGATGACCGCCGTGATCGAGCCGAAACATTTTGTTTTGCCGCTGATTACGCGGCATTTTTGCGACCGCTATCCGCACGAGGCCTTTGTGATTTATGACGCTTCACATTGTGCCGCCCTCGTTGCAGCGCCGGGGCAGTGCGCGATCATTCCGGCGGAGGGCTATGAGGAGCCGGAGGCCGGGGAGGGGGAGCGCCAATTTCGCGCGCTATGGAAGCTCTTTTATGATACGATTGCGGTGGAGGGCCGCGAAAACCCCCGTTGCCGCAGGATGCATATGCCGCAGCGCTTTTGGAAGCATCTGACGGAGATGAGTCAAGCCACCGGAGACAGCCGGGCGCTTTGCGCGAAATGCGTCCCCCAAAAGGATTCCAAATAGGATTTTTCATGAGGGGAGCGGATGCTGTTTATCGCGTTCGCTGTGTTTGGAGAAAGCTGCCGCCGGCCTTTACAGTGCGCGCAGCTTTTACCCTGCGGCGTAAACGGATTTTCAGCCCTGCGGATGGTGGCGGCGCGGCCGTTTTGCCTTGACAAACGGGGAGTCAGATGGGATAATAAAGAGAAAAATGACCGCGAGCCGCTTGAGGATAGACGGCTGGAGGAGGAAGGCAAAACCATGGCAAAGGAATTGGCCAAACAGTATAGCCCGCAGGATGTGGAGGGCCGCATCTATCAATTCTGGCTGGATGGGCAATATTTCCACGCTAAGCTCGATCCGGAGAAAAAACCTTATACCATTGTGATCCCGCCGCCCAATATCACCGGGCAGCTTCACATGGGCCATGCCCTTGACGAAACGCTGCAAGATATCCTGATTCGCTTTCGCCGGATGCAGGGTTATGATACGCTCTGGCTGCCGGGCACGGATCATGCCTCGATTGCGACGGAGGCAAAGATCGTCGAGACGATGAAAAAAGAGGGGCTGACCAAGGAGGATTTGGGCCGTGAGGGCTTCCTCAAGCGCGCTTGGGAATGGAAGGCGCAGTATGGCGGCCGGATTGTGGAACAGCTAAAAAAGCTGGGCTCCTCCTGCGACTGGGAGCGCGAGCGCTTCACGCTCGATGAGGGATGCTCGCGGGCCGTGCGCGAGGTGTTCGTCCGGCTGTATGAGAAGGGCCTGATCTATCGCGGCGAGCGAATTATCAACTGGTGCCCGCATTGCCAGACCTCTATCTCTGATGCGGAGGTGGAGTATGCTGAGCGGGATGGCTTCTTCTGGCATGTGCGCTATCCGTTTGCGGATGGCAGCGGCTATGTAGAGCTGGCCACCACCCGGCCGGAGACAATGCTTGGCGACACTGCCGTGGCCGTCCACCCGGATGATGAGCGCTATCGCGATCTGGTGGGCAAAACATTGATTTTACCTCTTGTGAATAAAGAAATTCCGTTGATTGCGGATGACTACGTGGAGATGGATTTCGGCACCGGCGTGGTGAAGATCACGCCCGCCCATGACCCGAATGACTTTGAAGTGGGTCTGCGCCACAATCTCGAGGTCATCAATGTAATGACCGATGACGGGCACATGACGGAAGCCTGCGGCAAATATGCGGGCATGGATATTTATGAATGCCGCAAGGCGATTGTGAAGGATTTGGAGGAGGGCGGTTTCCTCGTCAAGGTCGAGCCGATGAAGCACAACGTCGGCTCCTGCTACCGCTGCCATACTACAGTGGAGCCGCGCGTTTCCAAGCAGTGGTTCGTCAAGATGGAGCCGCTGGCCAAGCCGGCGGTGGAGATTGTGCGCGACGGCACGGTGAAATTCATCCCGGAGCGCATGAGTAAGGTCTATTTTAACTGGATGGAGAATATCAAGGATTGGTGCATTTCCCGCCAGCTGTGGTGGGGGCACCGGATCCCCGCTTGGTATTGCCAGGAGTGCGGTGAGTTGATTGTCAGCCGGGAGGATCCTGCATCCTGCCCGAAATGCGGCTCTCACAATATTGTGCAGGATCCGGATACGCTGGATACCTGGTTTTCCTCCGCGCTGTGGCCGTTTTCCACGCTCGGCTGGCCGGATGACACGCCGGAGCTCAGGCATTATTACCCGACGAATACGCTGGTCACCGGCTATGATATCATCTTCTTCTGGGTTGCGCGCATGATCTTCTCCGCATGCGAATACACTGGCGAGCGCCCGTTTGATACGGTGCTTATCCATGGCTTGGTGCGGGATGCGCAGGGGCGCAAGATGTCCAAATCCCTTGGCAACGGCATTGACCCGCTGGAGATCATCGAGAAATATGGCGCGGATGCGCTGCGCTTTGCCCTGGCTACGGGCAACAGCCCCGGCAATGATATGCGCTTTTCTGACGAGAAGGTGGAGGCGAGCCGCAATTTTGCCAATAAAATTTGGAATGCGGCACGCTTTATCCTGATGAATCTCGGCGAGGAGGAGCCCGTGCCGCACCTGCCGGAGCAGCTTGCTCTGGAGGATAAATGGATTCTCAGCCAATACAACACCGTTGTCAAAGAGGTGACGGAAAACCTCGAAAAATTTGAGCTGGGCATGGCTGTGCAGAAGCTGTACGATTTTATCTGGGATGTATTCTGCGATTGGTATATCGAGCTTGCCAAGATTCGCCTGCAACAGGGCGGCGAGGCTGCCGTGGCCGCAAGGGCGGTGCTTGTCTATGTGATGAGCAATACGCTCAAGCTGCTGCATCCGTTCATGCCGTTCATTACGGAGGAAATCTGGCAGACGCTCCCGCACGAGGGCGAGGCGATTCTGGTTTCGGAATGGCCGGTGTATGACCCGGCGCTCGCCTTTGCACAGGAGGAGGCGCAGATGGAGCGCATCATGCGGGCCATTCGCGCGGTGCGCAACCGCCGCAGCGAGATGAACGTGCCGCCGTCGAAAAAGGCGCATGTCTACATCGAAACGGCGGATGAGGCCACCTTCAGCGGCGCGGCGCTGTTCTTCCAGAGGCTGGCTTATGCTTCCGAAGTCACCGTCGGCCCCTCCTTTGAGATTCCCGGCTCGGTGCTGGTTGTGGCAGATAATGCGCGGCTTTATATCCCGATGGGCGAGCTGGTCGATCTTGAGGCGGAAAAGGCCCGCCTGAACCGCGAGCTGGAGAGCGCGCGCAAGCAGCTTGCAACCGTGGAGGCCAAGCTTAGCAATGAGCAGTTCGTCTCCAAGGCGCCGGCGCATATTGTGCAGAATCAGCGTGATGCACAGGCAAAGCTGCTCGAGCAGATTAAAATGATCGAGCAGAGCATTGCTGAAATGACGGCTTGACCCAATTGCATCATAAATTCATTCGATTCCCGCAGCGGATGCTCTGCTGCGGGAATCCTATTTTTTAATCGGATTTTAAAATTGGACTTTTCTTTTGCAGAAAAGCATGTTAATATATAGGGCGTATAAATGTGCGCTTGCTTGAAGGAGGCGTTTATGATGCGATATGGCGTGTGTAGAGGGCTGGAGTGTGCGCCGGATTTGAAACAGTTGGGGTATGATTATATCGAAGGCAGCCTTTCGGGGCTTTCCTGCCTTCAACCCGCGCAGCTGGAGCAGGCTGAGGCGCTGCTGCGTGCAAACGAGATGCCTATGGAGGCGGCAAACTGTTTTCTGCCATCGGAGCTGCGGCTGTGTGGGGAGGAGGCAGATCCTCTCGCCGTGCGGGAATACGCGCTGCGCACTCTGGAGATGGGCGTGCGGCTCGGCTTAAAGGTCGCGGTGCTCGGCAGCGGCGGCGCGCGGCGGCGCCCGGAGGGATATCCCCCTCAAAAAGCGCGGGAGCAGCTGCTGCATTCCCTGGAGGTGCTTGGGGAGGCAGCCCGGCAATATCAGGTTACCATTGCGGTGGAGCCGCTCAACCGGGAGGAATGCAACCAGCTCAATACATTAGCTGAGACGGCAGAGCTGTTGGAGGAGTTAAATTGCCCGCACCTCCGCCTCACAGTGGATCTATATCATATGGTGGTGGAGAGGGAGCCGCTTTCTGTTTTGCAGCAGGTGGGGCGCCTGATCGCGCATGTGCATTTAAACCGCCCGGTCAAGCCGCGCGCTTTCCCTGCGCGAGGCGATGGATATGATTACGCTCCGTTTATCCGGTCGCTGCACGAAATTGGGTATAAGGGGCGCGTCAGCATTGAAGCGGGCTGTCAGGATTTTCAAAGGGATGCAGGCGAGGCGCTGAAGCTGATGCAAAAGGGCTTTTCTGCCAAACCGGACGCGTAGGCAGGAGCTCTCTTTCACAGTTGGAGCAGTGTGATCAAATATGTGGCAAAAAAGGCGAAACGCACCCTTGCGGCCGTTTCGCCTTTTGTATTCTGTTCGTTTGAGTGCCGGGAAACCGGGCTCAGACGTTTTGAATGGTTGCCTGTCGTCAAGGGAAGAGCCAGCACACCTGGCAGGCCCATTTATGCTTTTCCGCCTGAGTATAATGATTGCGTCAATCGGGGAATATATTGCAGCGCACCGTTGACGCGACGGGATTCCATCAGGTGAATCTGCTTGACCTGCATCTGAACGGACGGTATTTGCCCTGCGCTGCGCGTAGGGTCAAACCCAGGCTTCAGCAGCACCTCGCGCCCGAGCGTTAAGTGAGGGCGAAATGCGCGCTTTTCCAGCGAAAAACCCTCTGCTGACAGCGCAGCACATACCTGGCGTTGCAGCGCCGTGAGCGCGCCGTTTTCTGAAACGCCCATCCACCAAAGATCACCTCCCGCGCGGTGAAAGCGGCCAAGGCCCGTCAGCTCCAGCGGGAACGGTTCGGCCTGCACGGCGCCAAGGGCACGCCTAGCTGCGTCAAGCCGCGCTGTTTCTCCCAGAAAGGCGAGCGTCAGGTGCAGGTTTTCCCGGCGGCAAAAATTCCCACGTTGCGCATGCTGCCGCAGCTGTGCGGCGGCAGCACACAGCGCATCTTTGCAGGGCTCATTCAGACAGATTGCTACAAACAACCGCATTCTAGCTCCTCCTTAATCAGAATGCTCCGGCAGAGCTGCTTGCCCAGAGGCATCTGTTTCCTGGCCGGCACCCCCGGCCCGCTTCATTTCAAACCAGAATTGCACGCCGTCCGCCCGGTTTTCACAACCGTAGGCGCAGCCATAGCGCTCCTGCAATGCCCGAACGATCGAAAGCCCTAGGCCATAGCGCTGCTCCGCACCCCGCTTGCGGGATTTATCCGCCCGGTGGAAGCTGATCCAGATTTTATCGAGCTCGTCCTGCGCAATCGGCTCGCCGGTGTTGAATACACGCAGGCGGTAGCGGTTTTCTGTGGGCTGGATGCAGTCGATCACAATCCGCTTGGCCCCAGCGGCGTGGGCGACAGCGTTCATCACATAATTGTTGAGCACGGTCGTCAGCTTTTCCGTATCGCCAAAGCCGTCATACCATTCAGGGATTTCTGTTTCCACAGTGATGCCGTTTTCGGCAAACAGCAGCCGCCGTGCAGCCAAAAATTCATCGACCAGAGCATGGATGGAAAAAAGCTCCTCATGCAGCTGATAAGCGCCCGCCTCATAACGGGAGAGCTCCAGCAACTCCATCACCATCCGATTCATCCGCCGGGTCTCTTCCATGATAACGCCGCAGTATTCTGCGGTCTGCTCCGGCTCCTGCGCGACGCCGAGCTGCAGCCCCTCCGCATAGCCCTGGATAATGGCAATTGGCGTTTTCAGCTCATGGGAGACATTGGAGATAAACTCCTTGCGAATCTGTTCCGTGCGGCGCTCCTTTTCGATATCTGCCTCTAATCGCTTGTTTTTCTCCTGTAGATCTTTGAGCGTGGTGTCTAGCGAATCGGAGAGAACGTTGATGCTCCGGGCCAGCTCGGAGAGTTCATCCTTTCCCTTCACGGCGCATTTCCGGGAGAAATCCATCTGCGCCATTCCACGGGTGACCTGGTTCATGGCGATGAGCGGGCGGGTAAATTTATTGGCAAACCATGCGATGAGGATGATTGCGCTGAGCAGGATGATGACAGTGATCGCGCCAAACAGGTTGTTCGCTAGGATTGCATTGGATTCGATCACATTTTTTTGCGCGAATACTTCCACCGTCTGTCCGGATTCGGTCGGTAGGCCGTAAACAAGGTATTGAATATCATGGCTGCGGCCCTCGCGTACCTCAAAATAGGAGCCGTCCTTCTGCTCGTCGCGCTCCAGAGTGGGCAGGCTATGCTTAAATTGTAGCAGCACGTCGCTGTTCAGTAGCGGAATCCCGGAGCTGTAGTAATACGGATCATAGATGGTAGCCCAAATCACACGCCCGGATGCATCAATGATTTCGGCAGTGACGTTATATTCGGATACCAGATTGGAGAGCTGCTCTCGAAACGTATCGTCTGTTTGATCCATTTTGCTGATGCTACGTGCCACCTGCTGGAGGTTGTCCATTTCCCGCCAATAATAGACCTGTGTCAGCAGGCGGGAGTTGATAAACAGGATTAGCGCCGCAGTGATCAGCAGAATCGCGACGATCTGAAAAAAGAGCTTGCGCTTGATGCTGCCGGTAAACCGGTTACTGGCAGCTTTTGCGCGCCCGTTTTTTTGCTTGGTCATTGTGTGACGCTCCTTTCCCCAGGGCAAGCATCCGTGCACAAAAGAGCCGGCGCTGCGCGGCGTGCTCGGATAAGCGAAAAGCTGTGAGGTCGGGCTAGCATCCGTATCCAAGGGGAACATCGCCGCCCGGCGCGCTCAAGCGGGAGCTCGCTGCGTTCTCAGGCATGGCAGGGCGGCAAGCCCGGCCGTGCCCTGCGGCCTTGCGATTCCCTCGCCTGAATCCGCCGGAGCGGTCCTTCGGCGTTTTCAGCCTGCGGCCGTGATCCTGGCAAGGAGGATAACGCCGCCAGACGCGCGGCCACGGCGCGAAAAACCGATGGGTACCCCTATATACGGATGCTATCCTTCAATCTTATACCCCATGCCGTAAACCGTCTTTAGGTGCGCGCCGCCCCATTCACCAAGCTTTGTACGCAGCCGTGCCATATGAGAATCCACCGTGCGGATATCTCCAACATAATCCACGCCCCAGATGGAATCCAACAGCTGCTCGCGCGTATACACACGGCCGGGGCTGGCCAACAGCTTGCGCAGGAGGTTATACTCCTTGAGCGTCAGCTCCAGCGGCTTCCCGTGCAGCGTGACCTCATGCGCCTCTTCGTTGATGGAGAGCTCATCCATCCGCATCCCATCTGCATCAGGGTGCGTTTGTGCGCGGCGTAGCAGGGCGGCGACGCGTTTCATCAGCACGGAGGGGCTGAAGGGCTTTGTCACATAATCGTCCGCTCCCGCTTCAAAGCCCATCAGCTCATCGAATTCTTCGCTGCGCGCGGTTAACATCAGGATGGGGACGGTGGAATGCTCCCTCAGCTTCCGGCAGACCTCCCAGCCATCCAACTGCGGCATCATGACGTCGAGCAGGACGAGGGCCGTATCCGGGTTGGCGTGGAATACGGCAAGCGCCTGCTCGCCATCCTCTGCCTCCAGCGGTTCGTAGCCTTCGCGGCGCAAAAAATCGCAGACCAGGCGGCGGATGTGCGCCTCATCGTCGGCAATTAGAATTTTTTGCATGGGTTGCTTCCTCCTAATGTATGGGATTTCTCCATCCGATTTTAGCACAGGGGAGAGGGCCTTACAAGCGGCTTCACAATCCTTTTACATTTTCCGCAAGCGGGTGTCATATTCTCGCGCTATCAAAAGACGGAGGGGGGCTGCCGAGGCGGATTCTCTTTCCATGGCAATCAAATCGGGCAGGAAGATAAAATCAGGGGAGAGCCTCTGATTGCCGCTCTACAAAACATTTGAACTACAGGCGCTTTTGTGATAAAATAACCTAATGTATCTATCCAATTTTTTGCAAAGGGGCTTTGCATGGTTATTTTAGGTATCGATCCCGGCTATGCGATCGTCGGCTGGGGCGTGATCGATTATGAAAGCAATCACTTCCGTGTGCTGGAATACGGCGCGATCACCACGCCCGCTGGCATGCCCTTTGAGCAGCGGCTGGAGCGGATTTACGATGAATCGACGCTTCTGATGAAGCGCTATGCGCCGCAGGCGATGGCGATTGAAAAGCTGTTTTATAACACAAATGCCAAAACGGTTATCGATGTCGGCCAAGCGCGGGGCGTGCTGGTGCTGGCAGCGCAAAAATGCGGGCTAGAGGTGCATGAATACACGCCCTTACAGGTGAAGCAGAGCGTGGTGGGCTATGGCCGCGCGGAGAAAAAGCAGGTGCAGGAGATGACGCGGCTCATCCTCCACCTTGCGGCAATTCCCAAGCCAGATGATACGGCGGATGCGCTTGCCATGGCGATCTGCCACGCGCACGCGAGCGGGTCATTAATGGGTAAAATGAGGGAAAAGGGGCTGAAGCTACGGTGATCTACAGTGTTACGGGAACGCTGATCCATACGGATGCAATGGCGGCAGTAGTGGAATGCGGCGGTGTCGGCTTCAAATGCCTGACAACGCTCAACACCTTGAAACAGTTGGGGCCGGCAGGCGGGAAGGTAACGCTTTACACCTATCTCAACGTCCGGGAGGATGCGCTCGACCTTTTTGGCTTTTTTGGTGAAATGGAGCTGGAGTGTTTTAAACTGCTGATCTCTGTCTCCGGCGTGGGGCCAAAAGCGGCTCTGTCGATTTTGTCGGAGCTCTCTCCGGAGAAGCTCGCCCTCTGCGTCGCCACGGGGGATAGCAAATCCATCACCCGCGCGCAGGGCGTGGGGCCAAAGCTCGCGCAGCGCGTCGTGCTGGAGCTTAAGGACAAGCTGGCCAAGGGGCTGCCGGAGCAGCTTGCCTCCCCGGAGCTGGAGGCTGCCGGAGCAGTAAGCGCGGCTGGCCCTGCGGCGGAAGCGGTTAGCGCTTTGGTGATGCTCGGCTATGCACAGTCGGAGGCGAGTGTTGCAGTCGGCCGGCTGGATGGAAGCCTGCCAGTGGAAGAGCTTGTCCGGCAGGCGCTTAAGCTGCTGGCAAAGCCGCTTTAAACAGCACAGCTTGCGTATCAGAATTTTTAAAATAACCGGGGAGGGATTCGGTGGAATACCGGCATGTTTTGGACCCGGACCGCAAGGAGAAAATCTGCCGCTGTATCCTACTGGCGCTGCCTGCATGGTTTGGGGATCTCAAGGCGATCCGGCAATATGCGCGCGGCGTGCGGGAACAATTCTTCCTCTGTGCGGTGGAGAATGAAGAGCCGGTAGGCTTCCTCGCGGTGCAGGAACATACTGATGTGGCCTGTGAAATCACGGTGATGGGGGTCTTGCCGGCCTGCCACCGTCAGGGGATCGGCCGCAGATTGATAGAGCTCTGTGTGCGGTCTTATCGGGCGCGCGGTTACCGTTATCTCACGGTCAAAACGCTTGCGGATACGGCCGACAGCTCCTCTTATGTGAAAACGCGCGCGTTTTATCTTGCCTGCGGCTTTGAGCCGTTGGAAATTTTCGAAACACTCTGGAATGCGGAGAATCCCTGCCTGTTTCTGTGCAAGCCCCTTTTTGAAGCGCAGGGGGATTCGGAGCAGGATTTTTGAAAAAGGCGGTCATACTATTATGGATACGGATTTTGAAAACCGCATTGTCGCTCCGGAATATGCGCCGGAGGATGCCGATCTGGAGAGCTCCCTGCGCCCGCGGGTGCTCACAGATTATATCGGGCAGGAAAAAGTCAAGGAAAACCTGCGTATTTATATAGAGGCGGCGCGCGGGCGCGGAGAAGCGCTCGATCACGTGCTGCTCTATGGGCCGCCGGGCCTTGGCAAGACGACGCTTGCAGGCATCATTGCCAACGAGATGGGCGTAAACCTGCGGGTGACCTCCGGCCCGGCCATTGAAAAGCCCGGCGATCTGGCCGCACTGCTGACAAACCTCAGCGAGGGCGACGTGCTCTTCATCGATGAGATTCATCGCCTCTCCCGCAGTGTGGAGGAGGTGCTCTACCCGGCAATGGAGGATAATGCCCTGGATATTATCATTGGCAAGGGCCCTTCGGCGCGCTCTATCCGGCTGGATCTACCGCGCTTTACACTGGTGGGCGCCACGACGCGCGCCGGGCAGTTGACTGCGCCTTTGCGGGACCGCTTCGGCGTTATCCTGCGCCTGGAGCTTTACACACCGGAGGAGCTGGGGCGGATCGTTTGCCGTAGCGCGGGCATCCTGCACATTGAGGTGGATGCTGACGGCGCGCGGGAAATCGCCTCGCGCTCACGCGGCACGCCCAGAATTGCCAACCGGCTTTTAAAGCGCGCGCGTGATTTCGCTCAGGTGATTGGCGACGGCGTGATCGACGCTAAAAATGCGTGCGCGGCGCTTGACCGCATGGAGATCGACGGCCTTGGCCTGGATTCCATTGACCGGCTGCTGCTCACCTCCATGATCCGCAATTACAACGGGGGGCCGGTCGGGCTGGAAACCATTGCGGCTGCCATCGGGGAGGAAGCGGTCACAATCGAGGATGTTTATGAGCCGTATCTCATGCAAATCGGCTTCTTGAGCCGGACACCGCGCGGCAGGATCGTTACGCCCGCAGGCTACCGGCACCTCGGAATGGATATGCCGGGGCAGCAGAAGCTTACCGTCTGATGCAAGCGGTCAAATCGTGCAAATCCGCGCGCAATGCTTGCGGGAAAGCATATTGAATCACTGGCGTCTAAAATCTGAAATCTAACTTTGGAGGTGTTTCTCTGCGATGGGCAGACTTTTTGGTACGGACGGCGCGCGAGGCGTCGCCAACAGTGAACTGACGTGCGAGCTTGCCATGCAAATCGGCCGCGCGGCCGCTATGGTGCTCACGGATGACACCCATTCCCGTCCCCGCGTCTTGATCGGTATGGATACGCGCATTTCTTCGGAAATGCTGGAGGCCGCCCTCACAGCGGGCTTTTGCTCCGTGGGTGCGGATGTGCTGCAGCTCGGCGTTGTTCCCACGCCTGCGGTTGCTTATCTGGTGACGAAATACGGTTATGACGCCGGCGTCATGATCTCCGCATCCCACAATCCCTGTGAATACAACGGCATCAAGATTTTTAAATCCGACGGCTATAAGCTGCCGGATGAGCTGGAGGAGGAGATCGAGTCCATCATCCTCGATGAAACGCGTGTGCCTCCCGTTAAGGTCGGCGGCGAGGTCGGCAAGGTCACTCGTGCGCAATATGCGCTCTCCGACTATATTGGCCACATCATCTCCACCACGAATTTGCGCTTTGACGGCCTGAAGGTGGCGCTCGACTGCGCAAACGGCTCAGCCTCCGTGACGGCGAAGGAGTTGTTCACCACGCTCGGCGCGGAGTGTCACATTGTCAGCGCGGAGCCAAACGGGGTCAACATCAATGATCGCTGCGGCTCGACGCATCTGGAGCAGCTGCAGGCTTACACCGTGGAGCAGGGCTGCGATATCGGCCTCGCCTTTGATGGCGACGCGGACCGGCTGCTCGTCGTTGACGAAAAGGGTGAGGTGATTGACGGCGATAAGATCATTGCCGTCTGTGCGCTGGATATGAAGCAGCGTGGCCAGCTGGCAAAGGATACTGCCGTGGTTACGGTGATGAGCAACATGGGCTTTTTCCAGTTCTGTGAAAAGAACGGGATTCGCTGCAAGACGACAAAGGTCGGCGACCGCTATGTGCTCGAGCACATGCTCAAGCACCGGTATTCCATCGGAGGAGAGCAGTCCGGCCATGTGATCTTCCTCGATTTTGCCACAACGGGCGACGGGCAGCTCACGGCCGTCCAGCTGCTGGGCGTGATGAAGCGCAGCGGCAAAAAGATTTCCGAGCTGGCCGCCTGCATGGAGGTGTTCCCGCAGGTTCTGATTAATGTGCGCGTTTCCAACTTTGGCAAGGTGCGCTTTGACAGCGATGAGGAGATCAAGATCGCTATTGCCGCCGCAGAGGAAGAGCTTGGGGACAATGGCCGTGTATTGGTGCGCGTTTCCGGCACAGAGCCGCTGGTGCGGGTCATGCTGGAGGGGCGCGATGAAAAACAGATTCAGCGCCTCGGCGAATCCATTGCCGAAGTGGTGCGGGAAAGGTTAATTTAAGCAATGCGGATATCAGACGGCTGGAAGGATTATGAATTGATTGATTGCTCCTCTGGCGAGCGGTTGGAGCGGTGGGGGGATATCACCCTCATCCGCCCCGACCCGCAGGTAATTTGGCAGACAAAGCGGGCGCACCCCCTGTGGAAACAGGCGAACGCCCGCTACCTGCGCTCCTCCTCGGGCGGCGGCCGGTGGGAGGTTTACGGCGGGCTGCCGGAGGTGTGGCAGATCGGCTACGGCGCGCTGCGCTTTCACATCAAAACCATGGGCTTTAAACACACGGGGCTTTTCCCGGAGCAGGCAGTCAATTGGGAGCTGGTGCGCCGGGTCATCCGCTCGGCGGGGCGGCCATTACAGGTGCTTAACCTCTTTGCCTACACGGGCGGCGCAACACTCGCTTGCCTGGAGGCGGGCGCCAGCGTTGTGCATGTGGATGCCTCCAAAGGGATGGTCGCCTGGGCGAAGGAAAACGCCGCAGCCTGCGGGCTGGCGGATCGCCCCGTTCGCTGGATTGTGGATGACTGTGTGAAGTTTGTCGAGAGGGAAATCCGGCGCGGCCATCGCTATGATATCATCATTATGGACCCGCCTTCCTATGGTCGTGGACCATCTGGAGAAATTTGGAAGCTTGAGGATAAAATTTATTCCTTCGTGGAGCTGTGCACCGGCGTGTTGTCGGAGCAGGCACGGATGATGCTGGTCAATTCCTACACGACTGGGCTCTCACCGGCGGTGATGGAATACATATTGGGCGCGGTGGTACGGCCGCGCTTTGGCGGGTGTGTCTCCTCTGGCGAAATTGGCCTGCCCGTATCCGCCACACATATGGCGCTGCCCTGTGGCGCGACAGCCATTTGGGAAGGCAAATGACCTGCGGCTCGATTACATATGACAGAAGGGCAAAAGGATGGAAAATATCATTGAATTTCAAAATGTGAGCTTCCGTTATGAGAGCGATACGGATACCCCGCTGCCCCGGGTGATTGAGGGTCTCAATTTTACCGTGCACCGGGGGGAATTCGTCGCCGTGCTCGGGCATAACGGCTCGGGCAAATCCACGCTGGCCAAGCTATGCAACGCGATTCTGCTCCCGGAGGAGGGGCGCGTGCTGGTGGATGGAATGGACACGGCGGAGGAAAGCTTGAAATATGATATCCGCCAGACGGTGGGCATGGTGTTTCAGAACCCGGATAACCAAATCGTCGCAACCATTGTGGAGGAGGATGTGGCCTTTGGGCCGGAAAACCTTGGCGTGGAGCCACAGGAGATTCGCCGGCGGGTGGATGATGCGCTGCGCGCGGTGGAAATGTATGAGTTCCGTGAGAAGGAGCCGCATCGGCTCTCTGGTGGCCAGAAACAGCGCGTCGCCATCGCGGGCATTATTGCGATGCGGCCAGATTGCATTGTGCTCGATGAGCCAACCGCAATGCTGGATCCACGCGGGCGTGCAGAGGTCCTAAAGACGATCCGGCGCTTAAACCGGGAGCAGGGCATCACAATTGTGCTGATTACGCACTTTATGGATGAGGCGGTGCGGGCAGGCCGTGTTGTGGTCATGGATGATGGAAAAATCCTGATGGACGGCACGCCGCGCGCGGTTTTTTCACATGTGGCACAGCTCAAGCAGGTCGGGCTGGATGTGCCGCAGGCGGCAGAGCTGGCGGATGCGCTCAACCGCGAGGGCTGGGGTTTGCCGGAGGATATTCTGACGGTGGAGGAGTGCGTAGATGCCCTTGCCACCGCATTGAAGCCAACGGGCAAAGGCCCGCAGGCTACCGCCACCTGAATTTTGCCGGCACTTAAAGTCTGACGTCTGTTATGGGGGAATCGCAATTGTCCGTTGTATTAGAGGCCAAAAATATAACATACCGGTATGGGGAGGGTACCCCATTTGAAACGGCGGCTGTCGAGGATGTTTCCTTCGCTATTGAGCGTGGGGAGCTTGTCGGCGTGATCGGGCATACCGGCTCCGGCAAATCGACGCTGATTCAGCATTTCAACGGCCTTTTGCGGCCTACCTCTGGCAGCGTGCTGCTGGATGGGGAGGATATCTGGGCGGATCCGGCAAGGCTCCGGGGCGTGCGCTTCCGTGTGGGGCTTTGCTTTCAATACCCGGAATATCAGCTGTTTGAATCCACGGTTTATGCGGATATGGCCTTTGGCCCCAAAAACATGGGCCTGGACGAGGCGGAAATTGACCGGCGTGTGCGCCGCGCTGCACAATTTGTTGGCCTGAAGGAGAGTTATTTTGAAAAATCGCCGTTTGATCTTTCTGGAGGCGAAAAACGGCGTGCTGCTATCGCCGGTGTTATGGCAATGGAGCCGGAGGTGCTGATTCTGGATGAGCCCACAGCTGGCCTTGACCCGCGCGGGCGTGATACGATTCTGGGCCTGATCCGGGAATACCGGCAGGCGACGGGGAGCACAATCCTTCTCGTCTCACACAGCATGGAGGATGTGGCAAAGCTTGCGACCAAAGTGCTCGTTATGAACCGGGCGCACCTTGCCATGTATGGCCCGGTGCCTGAGGTTTATTCACGCGGGGAGGAGCTGGTACGGATGGGCCTTAACGTCCCGCAGGTGACCCGCATTTTTATGGAGCTGAAAAAGCGCGGCTACGCCGTGAGCGATCAGGTTTATACCGTTGCGCAGGGGCGCGAGGAGCTCATGCGTCTCAAGCGCGGGGAGGGGGTGCAGGGATGCTGAGTAACATCACCATCGGGCAGTATTATCCCACAAAATCAGTGTTACACCGGATGGATGCGCGCATGAAGGTCATCCTGACCGCTGCTTTTATTGTGCTGATTTTCTTGGCGAACCGCGTTGCCTCCATGGCGCTGGTGTTGACATTCTTGGGCATTACGGTTGCGTTATCCCGTGTGCCGCTGAAGATGATCCTGCGCGGTTTGAAGGCGGTGGTCATTATCGTCCTGCTCACTGCGGTGCTCAATCTGTTTTATGTCCGCGAGGGGCGCACGCTCGTTGATGTCTGGGTCATCCACATTACCACACAGGGCGTGTATACCGCCGTGTTCATGGCGGTGCGCATCATGGCGCTCATCGTCAGCAGCTCGCTGCTGACCTATACCACCACACCCACCAACCTGACGGATGGGCTGGAGCGGCTGCTTTCGCCGCTGCGGCATCTGCGTGTGCCTGTGCATGATATTGCCATGATGATGACCATTGCGCTGCGCTTTATCCCCACGCTGATCGATGAGGTCGGCCGCATTATGAACGCACAAAAGGCGCGCGGCGCGGATTTGGAAACGGGCAATCTCTTTCAGCGGGCGAAGGCGCTGGTGCCCATTTTTATCCCGCTGTTTATCTCCGCGTTCCGCCGCGCCTATGAGCTTGCCTTTGCCATGGATTGCCGATGCTACCGCGGTGGGGAGGGACGCACCCGCATGAAGCAGATGAAGCTTGCGCTGCGGGATATCGTAGCCCTGCTGATTCTGGCGGCAGTGCTCGCGGGCGTGATCACAATCAACCATTTTCTCCCGCCGGTGATGTAGCACCGGCTTTTAGGTGTTGGCCCTGCAGGGTTTATAAAAGGGGAGGGGTTTCATGCGCAATCTGTTGCTTACCCTGCGCTTTGATGGCCAGGCCTATCATGGCTGGCAAGTGCAGCCCAACGGTGTGACGGTGCAGCAGCGCGTTCAGGATGCAGTGGAGGCTGTTACAGGCGTGCGCTCAGCCGTTACGGGTTGTAGCCGTACAGATGCAGGCGTCCACGCGCTGATGTATTGCTGCAATTTCCGCACAGAGCATCTCATCCCCTGTGAGCGGTTGATTCCTGCTCTGAACGCCTATCTTCCCCGCGATATCGCCGTTTATGGCTGCCGGGAGGTTGACCCGGCGTTTCATGCGCGGTATGATTGTGTAGGCAAGGAGTATGTATACCGCATTTGGAACAGCCGCGTGCGCAATCCCTTTTTGGAGGGGCGTGCGCTGCATTACCCCTACCCTCTGGATGCATTGTATCTGGACCGGCAAGCGCAGGCGTTTGTTGGCCGCCACGATTTTTCCGCCTTTTGTGCGGCGGGGGGCAGCGTGGAGAATAAGGTCCGCACCGTGCGCGCGGCCCATGTGGAGCGCAGCGGGGAGGCGGTTTTCTTCCGGGTGGAAGCGGATGGCTTTTTATACAATATGGTGCGCATCATGGTGGGCACGCTCCTGGCCTGCGCAGAGGGCAAGCTGGCGGATGGCGCGGTTGCAGCTGTCCTAGCTGGGCTTGACCGCTCACAGGCTGGGGCGACGGCGCAGGCGCAGGGTTTATATCTGAGCCGTGTATTTTATCAAGGGGAAGCTACCGCTTCTTCAGTAGGAAACGAGGCTTTTTTGAAACGGGGGGCTCCGGTTTGAAAAAACAAAAGATAGCGGCGGATACACCCGCCCAGCGGCTGCGCAGCCGGCGAAGGAAGCAGATCATCGCCGCTTGTGCGGCGGTGGCGGCCGTCGTAGCTGCGGCGGTGATTCTGATGGTTGCTTTTGCCGGCAAAAGGGATGCGCAGGGCAACCGAGAGCAGAGCGAGGGTTTCCCTTATTCTGTCAATGCGAATCTTGTCAGCGATATACAGATGCTGGGCCCGGACGTGCTACTGCTGACGGATGAATCCGTCACCGTGCTGGATTCCTCCGGGAAAGAGGTCAGCCGTCTGCCGCATACCTATAAGCGGCCCGCGATGGATCTCTGTGCGGGAAGAGTGCTCGTTTATGACCGTGGCGGGCGCAAGCTGCATGTGCAGAACCGCAAAAAGATTTTGTTAGAAAAAGAGATGGAGACGGATATCACCTCCTGCACAATCGGCAGGAGCGGTAATTTTGCCGTAGCGACGCGGGCAGATAATGCGGCCAGCCTCTTAACGGTCTACGATAAAAATGTTAAAGAAGTATTCAAATGGCGTTCATCGAAAGACTATATTATGAGTATTGCCTTATCGAATGATGGCAACTATGCCGCCGTAGCGGTGACAGGCAGCTCCTCTGGTGAACGCTATTCTAGGGTTTATGTGTTTGACCTATCGGAGGAGGAGCCGCTGGCAGAGCTTTCTTACCCGGGCTCCGCGCTGTTTGACCTCTCCTTTTCCGGAGATTCGACCGTTTTGTTTACAGGTGATACCCTGCGCGGCGTGATTAAAAACCGCAAGGAGGCAGCGTCGCCGGTTGAATTCGGCACAGGGGAGCTTTGCTGCTATGATTCCTCTGCGGAGGGATTGAATGCCCTCGTGCTCTCAGAATACGGGAGCATCAATGCAAACGATCTGATCGTATATGATCAAGAGGGGCAGGAGACATTCCGTCAGGCTTTCAGTCAGGAGGTCCGCTGGGTTTCCACCGATGGAGAAAACACAGCGGTACTGCTTGCGGGCAGTGTACAGGTTTTTGACAAAAAGGGGAAGCAGATCGGCAATTTTGCAGTGCGTAGCGACGCGCTGCGCGTGCTGGTATCGGGCAGAAACACCTATGTGCTTTCTATGGGCGAGTTGGATCGGATGAGCACACGCGACCAGTCTCTGAGCGGCCAGTCATAAACGATTGCTGAAAATGAAGCGAGCTTTCTATTGTGGTCGTATGAGGTTTGTGCTATAATGATATAACCATTTCTTTGCGATGTGATCCCAAAGGGCTAGCGCTGTTTCCATAGTGTGTAACTCCAATGAGGGACAGGCTGCTCCAGGCGTTTTATGCGGCGCCAAATTGTGCGTGAGGTGATCGGAGTGGGGTGGATTTTAGATATTGCTCTGTTCGCTGTGCTGCTGCTGTGCATTGTTATTGCGGCAAAGCGCGGTTTTGTCCTTTCCCTTTTGGAGTTTGTGGGGTTCTTCCTTGCCGGCGCCTGTGCGCTATGGCTCAGCGGCGTGATTGCCCCTGTAGTGTATGACCGCTTTTTTGCGCAGTCTATCACGCAGGCGATTGTCGCTCAGATGCCGGATTTATCCGGCGCGGCAACGGCGGCCCAGCAGGCGCAGGCTGTGCTGGCGGGTTTGCCGGATGCGGTGGCACAGTTTGCCGCTTCTCTTGGAGTGGATATCGCAGCCTTGACCCAGGCGATTGGGGAGGCAGATCTCAGCGGCGCCGCTCTTGCGCAGGCCTTATCCGAAAGTGTTGCCAAGCCGATTGTTACGCTGCTGTGCAGAGCGGTGCTCTTTGTGGCGCTTGTGTTGGTGTTGGGGATTGTGTTCCGCATGGTGGCCGCTGTGATCGATCGCTTTTTTCGCCTGCCTGTGCTGCGCACCGCGAATGCAGCGCTCGGTGGCGTGGTCGGGGCTTTGAAGGGCCTGCTGATTGTTTGTGTGCTGGGCGTTGCCCTTCTGCTTGCGGCGAATTTCTTTGGCACGCCGGGCTCTTCCTTCTATACGGCGGTGGAGGATTCCGTTGTTGTAAGCGCGTTGCGGGAGTTGCTTCCGGTTCCTGGAATCACGGCGTAGCAGTGGATTGTTGTATTGTAGCGGTGCGGCTATATGGAACCGCTTGGAAAATGTTTGGAAAAAGGGTGTGTAGAGCGTGAAAGATCTTTTTAAGGGTTGCCTGACGGTACCGAACCTGTTGAGCCTGATTCGGATTCTGCTGATCCCGGTGTTTGCGGTTCTGTTTTATCAAGGAGAGGTGCTGTGGGCGGTGTTTGTCCTGTTCCTCTCCGGACTGAGCGACTTTTTTGACGGCAAAATTGCACGGCGTTTTAACCAGATCAGCGCGCTTGGAAAGATCTTGGATCCGGTGGCAGACAAGCTGACTCAGATTACCATTGCGGTCATGCTGTTTTTGGAGTTTCATCAGTCTCCCAGCGCGGCAATGAGGGCTTTTAGCTGGGTTTTCCTGTTCTTCCTGTTCAAGGAGGGAGTCATGATCCTCGGCGGTGCGCTGATGCTTACGTTAGGCATCCGCCCCGGAGCGGCTGAAATCTATGGGAAGGTCGCTACGTTTGCCTTTTATGGCGTGATGCTGCTGATCATTGCTTTTGGGCCTGTGTTTGGCGCTTTTGTGCAGCTGGGTGTTCCGGCAATGCCGGAGTGGATGATCATGATTTTGGTGGTTGTGTCCGCTGTGTTGACGCTCATTGCATTGATCAGTTACCTGCCGGAAACCTTCCGGCAGTTCCGCGACTGGAAGCGATCCAAGGATCAATCTTCCCAAAAGTAAGACGCGGCCCTGCGCGAAAGGGGATTGCTGCCCCTTCCGCGCAGAGGGCGTATTTTCGCTGGAGCCGGCAGAAGCGCACAAAAGAGCTTGCGCGTTTCTGCCGGCTTCAGAAAACAGCAAAGTTTCCCAAAAGAAGTGGAGTGAAAGCAGTTATGAAACAACCGATTTGCAGTAGGTGCAAAAAACGCCCTGCCGTGATCTTTATTTCCCGTGTGGATGGGGAGAAGAGCACGCCGGAGGGGCTGTGCCTGAAATGCGCGATGGATATGAATATTGGCCCAATTAAGCAGATGATGGACAGTATGGGCATCACAGAAGAGGATATTGAGGCCATGAGCGAGCAGCTCGGGGGAATGTTCAGCGGCGAAAACGGCGAGGATTTTGAGCCGGGCGGCGCCGGTACCTTCCCCTTCATGCAGGGATTGATGAATTTTCAGCCCGGCGAAATGGTTGAAAAGCAGGAGGAAAATGCGCTAGAGGAGTCGGAGCCTGGAGCTCCTGCTGAGGCAAAAGAGGCCCAACAGGCCGGTAAAACAAGGCGCGGTAAAAAGGATAAGAAAAAGCCAAAACGCAGGTATTTGGACGCTTACTGTACAAATTTGACCCAGCGCGCAAAGGATGGGCTGATCGACCGTATTATCGGCCGCGACCGTGAGATTTACCGTGTGGTTCAGATTCTCTGCCGCCGCACGAAAAATAACCCCTGCCTGATTGGCGAGCCCGGCGTGGGCAAAACCGCTATCGCGGAGGGCCTTGCATTGCGTATGGCCAAGGGCGAGGTGCCCGCGCGCCTGGCGGATAAGGAGCTGCATCTGCTCGACTTGACCGCGCTGGTTGCAGGCACACAGTTCCGCGGCCAGTTTGAAAGCCGTATCAAGGGCCTCATTGAGGAGGTTAAGCAGAACGGTAATATCATCCTGTTTATTGACGAGGTGCACAACCTTGTTGGCACGGGCGATGCCGAGGGTTCCATGAACGCGGCCAATATCCTGAAACCGGCGCTCTCCCGTGGAGAGATTCAGGTGATCGGTGCGACGACCTTTAACGAATATCGTAAAAACATTGAAAAAGACGCTGCGCTGGAGAGGCGCTTCCAGCCGGTGAAGGTGGAGGAGCCCTCCATTGAGGATACCTACCAGATGCTGCTAGGTATCAAGAGCTATTACGAAAATTATCATCACGTCCGGATCAGTGATCAGCTGGTGCGCCGTGCAGTCGTGCTTTCCGAGCGGTATATTAACGACCGCTTTTTGCCGGATAAGGCCATTGACCTGCTGGATGAAGCCTGCACCTGTGCAAACCTACGCAACAAGGCGATCAGCGAATATCAGAAAAAGAGCCAGGAGCTTCAGGAGCTTAAAGAGACGGAAGAGGATCTCATGAACGACACAGAGGAGATGGATCTTGAGGAAATCTCCCGCGTGCGCGCAGAGATTGTTGCCTGTGAAAACGAGACAAACCAGCTCAAGCCTGCGGCGGATGATAACGGCGTCACAGAGGATGATCTCGCCAATGTGATTCAATTGTGGACGGGGATTCCCGCGAGCAAAGTCATCGAGAGCGATCTGCGCCGCCTGGCAGGCCTGGAGAAAACGCTGAAATCCAAGGTGATCGGCCAGGATGAGGCAGTGGCGCTGGTATCGGCTGCCATCCGCCGCAGCCGCGTGCAGATCAGCCCGCGCCGCCGGCCGGCCTCCTTCATTTTTGTCGGTCCCACTGGCGTCGGTAAGACGGAGCTTGTCAAGCAGCTCGCCAATGAGCTGTTCGACACACCGGAGACGCTTATCCGGCTCGATATGTCAGAATTTATGGAGAAGCATAGCGTTTCCCGCATCATCGGCTCTCCGCCTGGTTATGTTGGCTACGATGAAGCGGGCCAGCTCACCGAGAAGGTGCGCCGTAAGCCATATTCCGTCATTTTGTTTGATGAGATTGAAAAGGCGCATCCAGATGTGCTGAATATCCTGCTCCAGATTTTGGATGAGGGGCGAATTACGGATGCGCAGGGCCGCACGGTCAACTTTGAAAACACTGTGATTATTATGACCTCCAATGCGGGCAGCGAGCGCAAGGAGGGGGCGCTTGGCTTTGCCAAGGATGTGCAGACCGCCACCCGGGAAAAGGTGATGAAAGCGCTCAGTGACTTCCTTCGCCCGGAGTTTATTGGGCGCGTGGATGAGGTTGTCGTTTTCCGTGCGCTGACCGAGGCAGATTATGAGAAAATCGCCGTGCTGATGCTCAACGAGCTGGTGGAGCCGCTGCGGGAAAAGGGAATCCGCTTTACCTGGGAGGAGGGCGTGCCTGCCATCCTCGCGCAAAAGGCCTTTGGTGGCCAGCGCGGTGCGCGTGACCTGCGCAATCTGATCCGCCGCAGGGTAGAGGATCAGATTGCCTCCCTGATGGTGGAGCGGTGCGACGATCCAGTCAGCTCTATCTGCGTGAGCGCGAACGACGACCTGTCGTTAACCTCAGTGTGAGGCAGGGCTTCTAAGCAACCGGGCGATAGCGCTGCTACAGTCAGTGGAATAGCAAAAGAAAAAGCGGGCAAGGCCTTGTAGGGGCTTTGTCCGCTCTTTCATCTTTCGCCCGCCAGCGCCAGGCCGGCGAAGAAAGGATTTTTCATGAATGGAGAAACCGTTTACAGCTCGCCCTTTGGCAGGGGCATATTAGTCAGTGAACACGCGGTAGAGCACGTAGGTGGTGATTGCGGCGGCGACGCCCAGCACAAAGTAGCCGACATCCCACCACATTTCGGCCGTGATCCGGTCAAAGCCCTTGATGGATTGGCTTTCGCCCACCAGGTCTGCAAAATCATACATTTCCGTCTGGAAATCGTTGAGATTGTTTTCATCCAGCGTAATCAGGCGCACGCCTTGGGAAAGACCGCCGTAATAGGTTTTGAAGCCTACACCGCGCGTATGCACCAGCCGAATGCCTTCCACCGTTCCGGTGAAGTCGTTAATGTGGTCGTGGCCGAATACTGCGCCGATGATATCGCCCTGGCGCACCCAGCTGTCAAATTCGCCGTTGTTGATATCTGGCGGGCAGGGGCCTTCCCGCAGCGTTCCGGTTGTGGTGGATGGGTCTTTGATTTTCCAGAACTGATTAGAATGCACGCCATGCCCCTGAACACGGCCCTTGCCGGGCAGCAGGACGGGCTCCAGCAGGTCGTAAGCCTCCGGCACGGTGATGTGCTGGAAGAGGATGGAGGGCATCGGCACGCCGCCGTTTTGCGCTTTTAAGGCGTTGCTCGTCTGCTCATACCATGCAATCTGATCATCCTGCACGTAAGCATAGCCGCCTTCCTCCGCATAATCCCCGGAGTCGAGGAACCAGAGGTTAAAGACGTCCTTTGTACCTGCGCTGTTTTGAATGAGGAGATTATAGTTGCCGCAGCCGGAAATATCCTCCGGGCCGGTGATCATGCGGCAGTTGTCATATTCCTGATAGATCTTAACCTGCTCTTCCCTCGTGAGGCCGCAGTATTCCGCGTCATGGTTGCCGAAAACAACCGCCAGCGGAATGTCCTTTGCCGCAACAGGCGCGACGATTTTGCGGATTGTCGCAATCTGGCCCGCCGCGTTGTCAGAGGTAGCGTTATCTCCGTTAAACACAACAAGGTCGGGCTTCAGCTCCTCGATCGCGTTTGTCAGCAACGCCATTGCGTCGGCTGATTTGGCATCCTCCGTTTCGGTTTCATGAATATCCGTCGCAACAAGAATTTTGAATTTTCCATCCTTATTGAAGCGGAGCGGCTCCTGCGCGCTGGAGACTGCACCGACGGTCAGCGGCAGGCAGGCCACTGTCAGCGTCATGGTCAAAAACAGCGCCACTAGCTTTCGGATCGTTTTCATTCTTCCTGGTCTTCCTTTCTTTTGTTTGATATTACATCAGCCTGCGGGGATGGCTTCCCTCCCCAGAAGCTGGCTGTAATCGAGCATATGGGTTTCAAACGCGGGCAGCTGCTCCTCGTCAAGCGTAATGACACGTAGCCCACGCTCTGCGCCATAGGTTGTGAAGCCCGCGCAGTGCGTCTGGATCAGGCGAATACCGCCCACCTCCCCGTCAAAGTCATTGAGGTGGTCGTGGCCGAAAAAGGCTCCTACAATGTCGCGCTGACGGATCCAGCTCGCAAACTGGCCGCCGCCTCGTTCAGGCGAGCCGGGGCCTTCACCCAGCGCACCTCGGGTATGTATCGGATCGGCAATTACAAAAAAGCGGTCCGACCAGTCTCCGTGGCCAGTCACCGCGCCCGGCGTGTTGGAGGGAACTTGCTTAAACAGACCGTAAACCTCCGGGATGGGGATATGCTGAAAGAGAAGGGAGGGGAGGGGGGCGCCGCCGTTCTCCTGGCACAGGCGGTTGCTTTCCCGCTCATACCAGTCAATCTGGCTGTTTTGTACACGGGCAAAGCCTCCCTCCGGCGCATAATCGCCGGAGTCAAGAAACCAGAGCCCAAAGGCGGCTTTTTTTCGTTCCCTGTCGAGAATTGTCAAGCAGTAATTCCCACACCCTGGGAGGTTAGGTTCGCCCGCGTTTGCAAGGCAATTGTCAAATTCCTGATAGATTCGCAGCTGGTGCTCCCGGCTGACGCCCTGCTCCGCATCGTGGTTTCCAAACACCAGCGCCAGCGGAAGCCCCCGCTCCGCCGCCGGCCGCATGATGATGCGAATGATGCGCTCAGCCCGCTCCTGCGTGATTGTTTTCCAGTGACCCGCAACGTTATCGCCGTTGAAGACCACAAGATCCGGCTGCACCGTATCCATCCCAGCCTCCAGCAGCCGCAGGAGTGCGTCGCATTTGGGCCGCACAATCTCAGGGTTCTCATCCATTTCGGGGACAATGGCGTGTAAATCCGTCGCCAGAAGGATGCGAAACGTCCCGTCCGGCCGAAAACAAAGGGAATGGCTGGCACGCATTTGTTCTTCTCTCCTTTGCATAAAAGAGTTTTAGGTTATGGTAAGCAGCCGCGTCAACTCCTCCGCCGTGCAAAGGGAAACATTGGCGCAGGCCCTGCACGCGCAGGCGCACGCTTCCGCCGTTTTTTGCTGTGCTCCGGCGCAAACAACCAGTATGCCGCTGCAATGACGCCGGCCGACCAATTCAGCGCGCAGCTGTGCCGCATAAATTTGACAAACCGCTTTCCCGGCGGAATCCGGAGAGGGGATGAGTAGGAGATATTCCCGCTTTCCGGTGGGAGCCAGCGCATGAAACAACACAAAGTAAACAAAGGACGCAATTCCTAAAAGTGTAAAAAACAAAAGAATAACCCCGCAGAGCGTTTCCCAAGCCATACATCTTCACCTCGATGTATCCTATGCGGATGCTGTCGTGGGTGGTTACTGCGAAAAGCGCTCCCGGCGCAGTTTCAACGCTGCATGAGGCTCATTGCAGGTGATCAGGCGAATGCCATGCGCAATGCAAGCCGATACGGCCGCCTCGTTATCCGGGCACCAGGCCCATGGCTCAATGCCGCGCTCTTGGAAGAAGTGTATATTCTCCTGCGTTACCTCAGAAACCTCCAGCCCAACGGCATACATTTTGGAATAGGTCCCATATGGCCCCTCGTCAAATTCCATGTGGCAGGCCTCAAAGAATCTCCGGGTGAAGCCCTGCGTGCGAACGCCGTAAGAATCGTGCAAATATGCAAGGATAGAGGGCCCTACGCTGGAAAATACACAGCGGCCCATCAGACCATAGCGTGACAGCAGCGCAATTGAGCAATCCACCGTCTCGCGTGAGAGGGTTTTGATCTCGATATTCAGCAGCAGGTCAGGGTAGGGTAGTGCCAGCTCGCAGAGCTCTGTGAGCGTAGGGATTGACTGCCCGGCAAAATCTTGCCCAAAGCGGATGCCTGCATCCAGCCGGCGCAGCTGCTTAAGCGTATATGCCCCAACCGGGCCGGAGCCGTTTGTCGTGCGGTCGAGCGTATCATCGTGAATCAGGACGATCTCATGATCCGCCGTCAGCTGGAGATCGGTTTCAATCATATCCAGCCCCAGATCAATTGCCGCTTGAAAGGAGCAGAGCGTATTTTCCGGGAAAAGCGCCCTGACGCCGCGGTGCCCGGCGACGATCAGCCTCTTTTGAGCAAAAACATGCTCCATGCCGCACCATCCCTTCTGCCCGTGGGCTGCCGGCCCCAGGCGGTAAAAAGCCCAAAACGTAAAAAATGCCGCGCGCATCCAACGAGGCCGCGCGGCCATATCCTGCAAAAGTTGCGACCAGACCTTTAAGCCGGGTTCTGTCCTTTAAGGCAGCCATCTATCTCGACGCCGCGTTACCGCGGCGCTCAAGCCACCCGTCGGAGAATGCGCCGAGCAAGCGCGTCTCCCCAGTCGGTGTTGCCCCGGATAGGGTTTGCAGAGCCACGCAGTCTCCCGCGTGCTGGTGAGCTCTTACCTCGCCTTTCCACCCTTACCGGCACAGGTGCCGGCGGTATATCTCTGTTGCACTGTCCCTGAGGTCGCCCTCGGCGGCCGTTAGCCGTTATCCTTGCTCTGTGGGGCCCGGACTTTCCTCACGCCTGAGGGAACCCCCACAGGCGCGCGGCTGCCCAGTCTGCTCGCAATGAGTATTGTAGAGGATAAATGCTGTTTTGTCAATCTCTGATGCTGAAAATAGCAAAAAATAGCCGCAGTATTTTCTGCTTTTTAGGTAGGTTTCCAAAGAAAAACACCGGCAGGCATCGAGTGCCGGCCGGTGTGCAGATACTTGTGCTTTATGCAAATATTTTCTGAATCGCCGTCATCGTGGCATCAGCATCCGCTTTTACAACCAGCAGGGAAATATCCACCTCTGAGGTCGTAATCATGCGGATATCCGCCCCTACGCCGGATACAGCGGCAAACACCTTTGCCGCAACGCCGGGTGTGCCCCGCATCGCTTCGCCAAAAACGGAGATTTTGCAATTGCCGGAGCTGACGTTTAGCTTGAGCTCCGGGTTTAACTCGCGCAGCTGTGCAGAGATCTGAAGGACCTTCCCAAAATCCTCCCCGTCTACAGTAAAGGAGAGGGAGGGCATAGAGCCGTGCGGCGGCGTTTGGGAGATCATATCCACATCGATCCCAGCGTCAGAAATCATCTGGAATACCCGGGAGACCATGGCGATATCCGCCGGGGAATCCTGCAAAGAGATCAGGGTGACATCTTCCTTCAGGGTAATGCTCTGAATTTCTTTCATATCAATCGCTCCCCTTTATTTGGCGTTGACAAGCTCCCGCATGGCATAGAGGCCAGCGGGTTGACCGCATAAAAACAACGCGGCATTTACGGAGCCAACCGCAAAAATCTCCTTGGAACGGGCGCTGTGCCGGATGGATACCAGCTCATCCCGCCCGGCAAAGAGGATTTCGTGCTCCCCGACGATCGTGCCCCCGCGCACCGCATGGATGCCGATTTCATTCTTCGCGCGTTTGGCGCGCTTGGAATGGCGGTCAAATTCATAATGCGGCTTTTGTGGCAGTGCGTCTGAAATTGCATCTGCCAGCATCAATGCCGTTCCACTGGGTGCGTCGATCTTCTGATTGTGGTGCATTTCGATGATTTCAATGTCGAAGGAATCGCCGAGCACCCGGGCTGCTTTTTGTGCAAGCTCTGTCAGGAGGCTTACCCCGATCGACATGTTGGCGGAGAAGAAGATAGGCACCGCCTTGGCTGCCTCATGGATTGCGGCCACTTGCTGTTCGTTGAGCCCTGTGGTGGCGATCACCGCCGGCGTATGATGCGAAATCGCATAGGCGAGAATCCCTTCCAGTGCGGAAGGATGGGAAAAATCAATGATGACGTCCGCCTGCCCCTCAAACTGATCTGGGGAGGAATATACAGGGAAGGCGGCGTCACTCATGCCTGCCGGGTCGATCCCGGCGATGATTTCACACCCTTCCCGCTCTGCTACGCAGGAGGCGATCACGCGCCCCATCTTGCCGCCGCAACCGTTTAAAAGAATTTTTGTCATTGGTAGGATCCCCTTTTTACTTCCTCTTTGTTTTACGCCTGTCTTATTTTACAAGGCCATGCTTTGCGAGCGTTGCCCGTAGCTGTGCGCGAGCGGCATCTGACAGGGGAGCCAGCGGCATGCGGCATTCGCCGACTGCCCAACCCATCATGGCGAGCGCTTCTTTGACCGGAATCGGGTTGACATCAATAAACAGGTCATTGCACAGGTCAAGCGTGGCAATCTGAAGCTCGCGGCTGCCCTGTGCGTCGCCAGCCAGGTATTTTGCGGCGATGTCATGCGCAAGGCGGGGTGCTACGTTTGCCAGTACGGAGATGACGCCCTTTGCGCCCAAGGCCATAAAAGCGGTGATCTGGTCGTCGTTGCCGGAGTAGATATGCAGGTCATCCCCACACAGGGCAACGGTTTTGGCCAGGGCGGAGATGTCGCCGTTTGCCTCCTTCGCGCCCACAATGAGCGGGTGCTTAGCGAGCTCGCGGTAGGTTTCCGGCTTGATATTGAGACCTGTGCGGCTCGGCACATTATAGGTGATGATTGGCGTGTGCACATGGTCGGCAATGTAGGTATAATGCCGGATCAGGCCCGCCTGTGAGGTCTTGTTATAGTAGGGGGTAACAACCAGCAGGCCGTCAACGCCGGCTTTTTCTGCCTCATTGGAGAGGTAAACGGCATAGGCGGTGTCGTTGCTGCCCGTGCCAGCGATGACGGGCACGCGGTGCGCCGTGTGATCAACGGCAAACTGAATCGCACCGGCATGCTCCTCATGCGTCAGCGTGGAGCCCTCGCCTGTAGTGCCGCAGATGATGATCGCATCCGTCCCATTTTCAATCTGATAGTCAATAAGCTCGCCAAGAAGCGGGTAATTGACCTCGTTCTTTTCTGTAAACGGCGTGATGATGGCAACGCCGGAGCCGGTGAAAATTGGCTGCTTACTCATAATCCAATGCCTCCAAGCTTAATCAAGGTAGCCTTCTGCCGCCAACAGCTCCGCCATCAGCACCGCTCCGCCAGCGGCGCCGCGCAGTGTATTGTGGGAAAGGCAGACGAATTTGTAATCATACTGGGTATCCTCGCGCAGGCGGCCGATAGAAACGGCCATGCCGCCCTCCAGATCGCGCTGGAGCTTTGTTTGCGGCAAATTATCCTCCGTGAAATAGTGCAGGAACTGTTTGGGTGCGCTGGGCAAATTCAACTCCTGCGCACGGCCGGAGAAATGCGTCCAGATATCGATCATTTCTTCCTTGCTCGGTTTATTTTTGAAATCAACAAACACCGCACCCATATGGCCGTCGGATACCGGCACGCGCAGGCACTGTGCCGTAAAGGCGGGAGACGTGGCGGGAACGATTTCATCCCCCACAATTTTGCCCCAGAGCTTGAGCGGCTCGCGCTCGGATTTCTCCTCCTCGCCGCCGATGTAGGGGATGACGTTATCCACAATCTCCGGGCAGTTTTCCAGTGTCTTGCCTGCGCCGGAAATCGCCTGATACGTGCAGACCAGCACGCGTTCAATGCCGAATTTTGACAGCGGGAACAACGCCGGCACATAGCTTTGCAGTGAGCAGTTGGATTTTACTGCGATGAAGCCGCGCTTGGTGCCCAACCGTTTGCGCTGCGCCGGGATGATAGCAGCGTGCTCTGCGTTGAGCTCCGGTACGATCATCGGAACATCCTTTGTGAAGCGGTGCGCGCTGTTGTTGGAGATGACCGGGCACTCCGCCTTGGCGTAGGCTTCCTCCAGCGCGCGAATTTCATCCTTTTTCATATCAACCGCGCAGAAAACAAAATCTACTTCCTTCGCGATGGCCTCAATATCGGCCGTAGCGTCCCGAATGATGATATCCTCCATGGATTTGGGCATCGGCTTCTGCATGCACCATCTTGCGCCTACGGCGTCTTTATAAGTACGGCCGGCGGAACGCGGGCTGGCCGCGAGAACCTTGACGCTGAACCATGGATGGTTTTCCAGCAGCGTTGCAAAGCGCTGGCCGACCATACCCGTTGCGCCGATGATGCCGACGTTAAACTTTTTCATTTCACATAACCCCTTTATCTTATGACTGTATATGAAAAAAACCGGTTGTCAACCGGTCATCCTTGCAATATAATAGAGAAGTTGTCGCACGGAGAATACCGCGCGGATAGCACTCCACCATAATGCATGATGACAGATGCAGGGCTCTTCGCCGTGCAGCCAGCGAAACGGCTTGCCAAATAACCACTACGCTTCGGCGTCTTTTCCTTTCACACAACGGTGCCCGGCCTTTGGCAGCCTACCGCCGGTTACTGATAAACGACGCGCCTCTATCCCTATAAGTCATAATGAAATTTGCCTTTATCATACCATCCCAACCGCATGAAGTCAAACCTTTTTCCCACAGAAAGCGCGATTTCCAAAAGGTTTTTGCAAAGCGGCGGTTTTTATTGGAGAAATGCATTATTCCTGCCGGATTTTGCTCCGGTTTTCATGCAGATTTCCATGCCTGTAATTATTATAGTATATGCAGCCCTCGCCAGGGCGGTGAACGGCCTGTTTCAAGCACTGTAACGCCCGCCCGGTTGAGATTATCGTTCAAGGAACTTTTCAATAAACGGAAGGATGACGAAAGTTGAAAAAGAGCGATTTTTATTACGAACTGCCGGAGAAGCTGATCGCGCAGCATCCGGCCGAGCCACGCGACAGCGCCCGCCTGATGGCGCTTGACCGTAAAACCGGCGCAGTGGAGCATCTGCATTTTTATGATATCGAGCGACTGCTTCAGCCGGGCGATTGCCTGATTCTGAATAATACCCGCGTGCTGCCCGCGCGATTGCTCGGCGTGAAGGTGGATACCGGCGCGCACGTGGAGTTTCTGCTGCTGACACATCGAGAGGGGGATGTGTGGGAGGTTTTAACCGGCCCTGGCAAACGCGCGAAGCAGGGCGCGCGCTTTACGTTTGGCGGGGGCGTTTTGCGGGCGGAGGTTCTCGAGGTGCTTCCGAACGGCAACCGCGTGGCGCGTTTTTCCTATGAGGGCGCCAGCTTCTATGAGATCCTGGATCAGATCGGGCAGATGCCCCTGCCACATTATATTACGGCGGAACTGGAGGATAAGGAGCAGTATCAGACGGTTTACGCCAAAGAGCTTGGCTCTGCTGCGGCCCCGACGGCGGGCCTGCACTTCACAGATGAGCTGCTTGACCGCCTGCGCGCAAAAGGAGTTCAGATTGGGTTTTTGACATTACATGTTGGCATCGGCACCTTCCGGCCCGTTAAGGCGGAAAATATAGAGGATCACCATATGCACTCTGAGCACTACTGGCTGCCGGAGGAGACAGCGCAGCTAATCCGGGAGACAAAGGCGCAAGGTGGGCGCGTGATCGCGGTGGGGACAACTTGCTGCCGGACGCTGGAGAGCGTTGCGCGGGACCATGGTGGCGAAATCTGCGCCTGCAGCGGGTGGACGGATATCTTTATCTACCCGGGGTTCACCTTCCGCTGTATCGATGGGTTGATCACTAATTTCCATCTGCCGGAGAGCACTCTGATCATGCTGGTTTCTGCCTTTTGCAGCTATGAGCATACGATGAACGCATATAAAATCGCTGTGCAGGAGAAGTACCGTTTTTATTCCTTCGGTGATGCAATGCTGATCACATAAAATCAATTTTCAACCGGAATGTACCGCAAGCAGAGCACATAAAATGTGGAGCATTCGTGTGCAGTGGGGCGCTGCCGCCGGGGCGCGCCCAGGCACATGCTGGCGGCGTCCTCGGGCCAGGCCGCTGGCAGCCAGCCGCCGCCCGTGTCTGAAGCGCTGGAAGGCGCTAAAATTCTCTGCTGACCTTGGGAGGAAAAGGAAGCCCCCGCCGTTTCGTACGGCGGGGGCAGGCTGTGATTCCGAAAATACGCAGGGAGAGCAGAGCAATATAAAAAAGCGAGCTGCGCTCTTCATACAGCCCGCCTCTGCCGGGGTAACGGTCCCGGCAGGAAGATAGCTTTTGCTCTGCCCACTTACTTCGGCTTTACACTTCCGCTATCGTTTCTATTATACCTCAAAAAATAGAATTTGCAATACCTGATCGCAAAAAGTGTTAAAAATTTGATTTTTACCATTTTTAACTTTTTTATTTTATGAAACAAATAATATAATTCAAATATATCTAATTATCGTATTATTTGGCTTTTATGTGCTGATATGCAAAGCAAATGAGCCATTTAACGGAATTCGCTTTATTTTGTAGAAAATAAGTTCAATGTTTACAATTTCGTAACAATTGAGGAAAATATATCAAATATAATAAATTTGATGAGGACAACAGTGTTATTGTTGCAATTGCAAAAACCGGTTGATAATCTGTTGTTCGCATCCAAATGATAAAGGAGGAGGAAATTAAAATGCTCGGTTCTATTTTTGACACGATCCAGGGGATCCTTGCCCAGGCAGGCGCAAGCGGTGAGGCCCAGAATATTGTTGGGATCATTTTCGATAGCATCGAAAAGGTTTTTGGTATTTTTGGTTGAGTTGCTCGGATTCTTTCTCAAAAAAGACGGCTTCCTGTATGTGGGCGGGAAACCGTCTTTTTTATATTGCTTTGCTCTTGTGGTGGGCTTACAAGGCGTGAGGCCCACCTCAAACGTATTCGCGGGTCACGCCGCTGTCAACCATCAGGGGATTGACGTCAAGCGTAACAATATCGCCGGGGCGGCAGTCCACGCCGGTCACATCAAAAACCACGTTCGTCAAACCTACGCGGCCGGCAAGCGGGATGCGCCGGCCGTTGAGCTGGCCGTAAATTTGCGTATCACGGAAGAAATCCTTCACAGCATGCACCAGATACCGCAGCTTATCCACCGGGCGGCACATATCGTTGGCCTTGGTCAGGCCGAAACCATCGATGTGGCCCACTGGGACGACGGCGGCAGTCATATCGCGTGGTGCGCGGTAGATATCTGCATAGCCGATATTCGAATCCTTAGGCAGATGTTTTACGCTGGTGATTTCGCACTCCATATGCCCTACGCGCTGGAAGCCCCACGTGTTCGGCACAGAGAGCCGCCCCAGAAAGGCGGAGCCAATGCGCACCGCGTCGAGCCGCGTATAGGGGAAGCGCAGCGCAGCAGTGGAGTTTGCCACATGCTTCATTCCAAGCTTCATTCCCAAACGCTCAAGCTCCTGCGTCATTTTTTGATAAATGTTCAGCTGGCGGTCTACGGAGGAGGAATCTTTCCCAAAGGCGTTGGAAAAATGGGTGAAGCAGCCGGTGATCTGTACATGCTGGAGCGAGCTGCAGAGCGCAGCAATCTCCTCCTCCTCGCCCGGGAGGAAGCCGTAGCGGCCAAAGCCGGTATCCAGCTTCAGGTGAGCACGGAGTGTGGCATGATGCTTAGCGGCCGTTTCCTCCAGCAGGAGCGCGCTTTCGCGCGAGCCAATGCAGGCGATGATATCCTGCTCGATCAGCAGCTCTGCATCGCTTTCTTCCGCCACAGGGCTGAGCAGCAGCACCGGGCAGTCGATGCCTGCATTGCGCACGGCGGCGGCCTCCTCCGGTCGGGCAGCAGCGAGAAAGTGAATCCCGTTTTCCACCAGCTCGCGTGCAAACTGCACGGTGCCGAGCCCGTAGCCGTTGGCTTTTATTGTGCCGATCACCGGCACGCCATTCAGCTCTTTTTTGATAATCTCGACGTTGTTTTTTAAATAATCTCGTTCTACGACATAGCGCATGGTAAAGCCTCCTTTTTTGACAAAGCGGTTTTGGGCAAATAAGAAATGCCGCTTGACACGGCATTTCCAAATCTTGCGGCTGCTTCACCCACCGCACATGCTGGCAAGAAACAGCACGCGCTGTTTATTTCTTCTCCGCCAAACGGCGTTTGATGGTGCGAAGCTTTTTATACGTTTTTTCGCCCAGTGTGACCAAGCGGAAGGCAAACGGCTTGAGGATGAGGTTCATTTCACCGATAAACTCCGTCAACTCCCCGCTGAACCCCTTTTTAAAGCGATAAATGCCATAGAGAGGGTTGCTCTCATCCAAATAGCCAGATACGCCGCGGAAATCGTAGATCCGGCAGCCGGTCTCGATTGCCCAGCGGATCATCTCCCACTGCACGAGATAATTCGGCATCACATTGCGGTGCGCATTAGAGGAGGCGCCGTAGAGATACCAGACCTTATCGCCATAGTGGATAGCGAGTGAGCCTGCAATCGGCTGCCCCTCATAATAGGCCAGATAGATGCGCGCATCCTCACCGAAATTCTCCAGAATGCTGCGGAAATATTCCGTGGAACGGATGCCGAAATCATCCCGCTTACCGGTTTCGATCATAATTTTATGAAAATCCTCCGCCGCCTCCGGGCCGCAGATTTTTACCTCAACACCCCGCTTCTTGGCAACACGGATGTTGTAGCGGTGCTTGGAGGCAAAGGCGTTGAAGATTTCATCCTCCGTTTTGCCCTCTACATCCAGGCGGAACACAAAACGCGGCTGAATCGTTTCAAAGCTCTGGGTGGTGGAATCCACCGTGAAGCCAAGGCTCTTCACCAGTGCGGCAAATTCCTGATCGTCCACCTTAATATCGGTGTCCATCGTCAGCACATAGGCGTTGAATTCCTTGCCAAGCTCAACGGCTGCATCCACCAGCTTTTTCACCATTGCGCGGTCATGCGGGTTACACACCGGGCCGCGTGGGCTATACATCAGGGAATAAGGCATCCCCGGTACTTTACGGATCAAAAGCGCCATGGTGCCGTCAATTTTGCCATCCGCTCCGCGGCTGATCACGCCGCGCCACTGCCAGTTTTTTTTGACCCCTGCCCAGGGGCTGCCCTGCATAAAGCTCGCCTTATAATGGCTTTTGACAAAGGCGTCAAATTCCGCCGCCTGCTCGCGTTTGATGATTTCCAAGAGCGTTGCCTCCTATGCTGCCACCGTATTTCTCGATTTGCAATTCCAATCTGAACCGGCCGCAGAACAGCCAATTCGCAAAAATCATTATAATCCAATCCGCTGCCGTTGTCAAAACAAACAGAGCGCAGGATTATCAGTGTGCGTGATTTTGGGCGGGTTATGCACGGCGGCTATGGCGGTTGCTTTTCCTCCCACACCGTGATAAAATAAAATCTGTGTACCCCTGTACACGGATGCTAGCCGTTGAACAGAATATGCGCAGCTATTTCGCAGACGGCGCGCGTCAAGGAGGATTCACATTGAACGAAGAACTCAAAGGCATTTTAGAAAAATTTGCAGCGTCTGGCTGGGGGCTGATCGCAGAACCGGCTGCGGCTTGGCTGGAGGGGCGTGGAGACCGGGAGCACTTGATCGCTGCTATTGAGCAGGCAAACCGGGAGTGCGGGAGTTGCGGCTGTGAGCTTGACCCACTGTACCGGCGCGCGCTTGCATTGCAAGATGCGCTCTGATACTGCCAAAGGGGCAGTAGATTGAGGAAGAAAGGGGTTTATATCAGTATGGAACCGCTGAAGTTAACACCCGCTGTGAAGGACTATATTTGGGGTGGCACACGGCTGCGCGAGGAATATGGCGTTGACGCGCCGCTGGACCGGCTTGCGGAGGCATGGGTGCTTTCCTGCCACCCGCAGGGGGAGAATGTGGTGGCGAGCGGGCGTTATCAGGGCATGACGCTGGCAGGGGCGATTCAAGAGATGGGGCCGGAGTGCCTTGGCAGCCACGCGCAGCGCTTTGATTATTTCCCCATTTTAATCAAGCTCATTGATGCGAAGGAGAACCTGTCCGTGCAGGTGCATCCGGACGACGCTTATGCGCGGCGGGTTGAGCATGAATTCGGTAAAACAGAGGCTTGGTATATCCTCGATGCGCAGGAGGGCGCGGAGCTGATCTATGGCTTTCAAAAAGAGATTTCCAAGGAAGAATTCCGCCGCCGGATTGCCGATCAAACGCTGCTGGAGGTTGTCAACCGGGTGCCTGTGAAGAAGGGGGATCTGTTCTTCATTGAATCGGGCACGCTTCACGCCATCGGTAAGGGTATCCTGTTGGCGGAGATTCAGCAGAATTCCAATACAACCTACCGGGTTTATGACTATGGGCGCGTCGGCGCTGATGGCAAGCCGCGCGAGCTGCATGTGGATAAGGCGGTGGAGGTGACCCGCTGTGCGCCGCCGGCACATAGCGGCAGGCCGCAGGGAGAGCCCCAACCTTTTGAGGGCTATACCAAAACGCTGTTGGTATCCTGTGAGCTGTTCACCTCGCAGCTGCTGGAGATCGATACGCAGGCTGTGCTGGATGCAGAGGAAGACTCTTTTGTTTCCCTGCTCGTGCTGGAAGGCGAGGGGACGCTTACCTCCTGCGGGCAGACGTTGCCGCTAAAAAAGGGGGAGAGTATTTTCCTCCCGGCAGGAAGTGGGGCCTGCAGGCTTTGCGGCGTGCTGACCGTGTTGGAGACCCGTGTGTAAGCGGCTGTGAGCAGAAAAAACGGGCGCGCTGCAGAATGAATATCTGCAACGCGCTCAGTCGCGTACAGCGAAACCAGATACTCATTCAAATATCAAATCAAACTTTCTGGCTGCACCACAACTAAAAATTGGATTTTACTCCGCTCAGGCCGCGGGGCCCCTCCTTTTCCGTTCGGCCGGAAAAGGAGGCAAAAGGGGCCGTTCTGCACGGCCAGCGGCGGCACTGGTATGTGAATAGATCTCTTTGATGTGTTCGGCAAACCACCCAAAAAACTCGGCCACTCACGTAGCCTCAAACATTTTGGGCGTTTGCTTTTCGCCTTGCAGGCGAAAAGTCCCCTCACGGGCCCGCCGGAGATGCGCGGAGCCTGCCGTCGCTGGCCTGTTGAAGGGCTTCAGCCACTGAGATAGACTGAAGGCCCCGGGAGGCTTCTCCCGGAGCCCGCAAGTTGTTCGAAGCCTCAAACGTAACGATAGGCCCAGGCGGCAACAGCGGTTTTCAGCGCCATGGCCGCACCACAAGCAAGATTATAGTGGTTATAACAAACATTCGGAAGGCTGCGTTTTTCAACGCGCCCGCTGTATCCCTGTGTGAATGCCGGCGAACCGGTGTTGCCTTAACGGTAATACATGATCTTATAAAAGTTCGGGTATTTGTTTAAAAACTGCTGCAGGTTGCTCACTGTGTTGGAACCGGGATCGTTCACTAGGAATTGCGCTGCGGAAAGCGCATCCCCGCCCTGATAACCGGTTACGACAACCCAATGCTGCCCGCCGGAGGCGTTCTTCGCACCGATAAGCGCAGGTTTGCCCTGTTTCAGCAGTGCATAGAGCCTGCTGAGATAGCCGCTTGCATTGGTGTCGGCGACGTAATTGGAGGGCCAATACAATGCACCGCCGGCGGAATAGCTCAGCTTTTTGGACATTGCGTCGGGGTAAATCGTCGTACCGGTACGGAAGGATTCCATCATCGCGATGCCGGTTGTCGTACAGCCAATTTGGGCCATGGTCTGGCCGGAGCTGCCGAGCTTCACATTTGCCCAGCGTGAATCCGTCTGCTTAAAGCTGACAACGGAAAGCCGGATCGCCGGGTAAGTGGGGCTGGATGAAAACGTTTTAAGATACTGGCTGCTGACATAGCCGGTGCGCGTGCCATGATACAGAATTTTGGCCCATCCACCGGATTGGGAGAGGACGACGACCGCCTTCCCCCTGGGCAGCGAGGTCTGTATGGCATAACTGGTGCCGGCGCCCTGACGGACGTTCAAATTGCCCGAGCTTGTTTGTACCTGAGCGGCAAAGGAGCCGGAGACGGATTTGATATAATCGGCGTGTACATAGCCGTATTTACCGTCGGCATATTCCACCTTCCACCAACTGCCGGATTTTGAAAGCAGGGTGACAAAGCCGCCCCGCGGAAGACTCGCGAGCACCTTGCCGGAGGTGGATGCGGAAGAGCGAACATTCAGATTGCCGGAGGATGTGGCTACTGTACCGGCGGAAGAGCCGCTGGCCGCCGCCTGAGCCGGGCGGTTCATACCTGCTCCGATCAGGATGACAAGAGCGACGGCCATAAATATGGAAAAAATTTTTTTCATAAAACACCTCGTTCTTGATTTGCGGTGAGCCCGCGATTCAGGATTATAACAGATTGCCGGCGTAATACAAGCGGTAAGTTCTGGATTAGAAGCAAATTGAGAAGCGTAGGGCTTTGACGGGGGAGGGGTCCTTTTTCACAAACAGTAAGGATTCTTTTCTGCATGCCTGATTTTTCCATATAAAAATCTGCTGTGATTCTTTTTGCAGCAGATGAAATAGCGCCGCCCAAACGGCATTTTTGGTTGATAGAAACCCTGCATGGGCGCGTACAGGGAAACCAGGCACTCATTCAAAAATCAGAGAAAACCTCTCGGCCGCTCCGCCCTGTAGGAAACGGTCTTGACCGTTCCGGGGTTTCCCCATCAATCAATATGCTCTATTTTCCCGCTCAGGCCGCGGGGCCCCTCCTTTTCCGTTCGGCCGGAAAAGGAGGCAAAAGGGGCCGCCCTATACGGCCAGCGGCGGCACTGATACGTTTTTTGAATCTCTTTGAATCGGTTCGGCGAGGCGCACAAAAATGCACCGCCTCACGGCGGCTCAAACAGTTTGTGCGCTCGCTTGCCTGCAAGCAGGCAAGTCCCCTCACGGGCCCGCCGGAGATGCGCGGAGCCTGCTGCCGCCGGCCTGTTGAAAGGTTTCAGCCATTGAGTGAAGGGGAAAGCCCTGTCAGGTTTCTCCCGGAGCCTGCAAGCAGTTTAGAGCCTCAAGCGGAAAGATAGGCCCAGGCGGCACTTGATGCCACTCGCTGCGTGCGCGTGAGGGGACTTTTTAGCCCGAAGGGCAAAAAAGCGAACCTTTCCGCCTGTTTGAAGCCGCGTGAGCGGCTGAGTTCGGGAAGCGTTCGCCGAACGCGCTGTGGTGTGGC
>CASDTH010000014.1 GCA_949283655.1 uncultured bacterium | reverse complement strand
TAATAAGTGCCCGGTTGCGTTGTACACGCGTTCATTCTCTTGCTTCTGCAAGAGAACGAACCAAGAGAAGCAGCCGGGTGCTTCGCCCCTCGACCCCGCGCACGGCCAGCGGCGGCACTGTGATGCTCATGTATCTCTTTTATGTGTTCGGCAAGCCACCCAAAAAAACTCGGCCACTCACGTGGCCTCAAACATTTTGGGCGTTTGCTTTTTCGCTTCACGAAAAAGTCCCCTCACGGGCCCGCCGAAAGTTTGTGGAGCCTGCCGCCGCTGTCCTACTGGTAGAGGGTTCCTCAGAGCAAGACTGAAGGCCCCGGAAGGTTTCTCCCGGAGCCTGTAAGTAGTTCAGAGGCACGCACATAACGATAGGCCCAGGCGGCATTAGATGCCACTCACTGCGTGCACGTGAGGGAATTTGCCCGCCATGCGGGCAAACGAACCTTCCCGCCTGTTTGAGCCGCCGTGAGGCGGTGAGTTCGGGAAGCGTTCGCCGAACGCGTTGTGGTGTGGCAAGTTTAAACACCGCCGCCGCAGTGCCGTTCCCCAACGTCCTTTTGCATCCTTTTCCGACGAAGGGAAAAGGATGAGCCCTGCGGCCTGAGCGGGAAAAAAAGAACGATATCTAACATCTAATTTCCAATATCTAGTTCGTTATCTGTTCTCTGCCTTCATTCGCTTTCCAATCTCCACCGCTGCTAACGGCGCCAGAGACAGGCCGGCCATGGTCAGCCATTGCACGCCATTCAGCGTCACCGTTTTAAACAGCGCGCCCAGCGGGGCGACCGCGATCACGGAAAACTGCAGCAGCGTGCATACAAGGAAGGACAGGATCATCTTGGGGTTGCTGAAAAAGCCGATGGAGAAAAGGGAGTGCTCGCTGCGTGTATTAAAGGCATGCACCAACTGGGAAAGGCTGAGCACAGCAAACGCCATCGTGCGCCCCAATACGGTGCCCGATTCCGGAAAGGCCGTGCGCCCGAGCATATAGGCGAGCAGCGCCAGCGCACCCACCAGCATCCCCTCCACGGCGATATCAAAGCCGAGCCCGCCCGCGAACAGGCTCTGCCGGGGCGGAACGGGCCTGCGCCGCATGATATCCCGGTCTACCGCCTCCACTCCCAGCGCCATGGCAGGCAGGGAATCCGTGACAAGATTGACCCATAAAAGCTGGATGGGCAGCAACGGCGTCGGGAGGCCCATCAGCGATGCGATAAAGATGACAAGAATCTCGCCGATGTTACAGGAGAGCAAAAAGTGCACCGCCTTGCGGATGTTGTCATAAATCCCACGCCCCTGCTCCACCGCACGTACAATGGTTGCAAAATTATCATCCGTCAAAATCATATCCGCCGCGCTCTTTGCCACATCTGTGCCCGTTTTGCCCATGGCGCAGCCGATATCCGCCGCCTTCAGGGCAGGCGCATCATTGACGCCATCCCCCGTCATGGCGACGATCTCCCCCTTCGCCTGGAACGCTTTGACAATACGCACCTTGTGCTCCGGTGAGACACGGGCAAATACCCGGCAATCGCCGATACGCCGGATTAGCTCCTCCTGAGAGAGCTGGTCGAGCTCATGGCCGGTGATGACCGCTCCATCCCTGCTGATGCCGATCTCCTTTGCAATCGCAGCGGCAGTCACTGCGTGATCCCCCGTAATCATCACCGGCTTAATGCCGGCTGTTTTGCAGGTGGCTACAGCGCGCCACACCTCCTTACGCGGTGGGTCCAGCATCCCGATCAGGCCGCAGAAGATGAGCTCCTGCTCCGAAGCGGAGGGTACTACGGCCGCCCGGCGGTAGGCAACGCCAATCACGCGCAATGCGTTCCCCGCCATTTCATCGTTGCGCCTTAACAGCTGTGCACGATGCGCGGCAGTCATCGCCTGCTCCTGCCCATCTGCCAGCACCTGGCTGCACAGCGGGAGCAGCACATCGGGCGCGCCCTTTGTGACGATTAAGTAGCCTCCGCCCTGCCGGTGAATGGTCGTCATGCGCTTGCGGGTGGAATCAAAGGGCAGCTCCTTCACGCGTGGATGCTGGCGCTCCAGCTCAGGCTTCCGCAGCCCTTGCAGGGCCGCAGCAATCACCAGGGCGTTCTCCGTCGGCTCGCCGGAGGCGTCAAAGCTCCCCCGTTTCCCCTCCAGCACGGCGTTGTTGCACAGAGCGGCCAGCGTCAGCAGCCTGCGCCCCTGCTCCCCGCCTGGCGCCACTGCTCCATCAAGCGTAGCCAGGTGGGTAACTGTCATCCGGTTCTGGGTAAGCGTTCCTGTTTTATCGGAACAAATCACCGTCGCACTGCCGAGTGTTTCCACGGCGGGAAGCCGCCGGATAATCGCATTGCTTTTGGCCATGCGCTGCACGCCGATGGAGAGTACGATTGTCACAATTGCGGGCAGCCCCTCCGGGATTGCCGCCACCGCGAGGCTGACGGAAAGCATAAAGCTATCGAGCAGCGGCACATGCTGAAACAGCCCCAGCACAAAGATCACAAAGCAGATGCCCAGCGCACCCAAGCCGAGCATCCGCCCCACGCGCGCCAGCCGCTGCTGCAGCGGTGTCTGTGGAGATTCCTGCGTATTAATCATGTGCGCGATATGGCCGACCTGCGTGCGCATCCCCGTCTCTGTGACGGCGGCGCGCGCATGGCCTGCGGTGACGGTGGTAGTGGAAAACACACAGTTCACCCGATCCCCCAGTGCGCACTGCTCCGGGAGCCGTGCCTCCGCCTGCTTTTCCACAGGCAGGGATTCCCCTGTGAGAGAGGATTCCTCCAGCTTCAGGCTGCTGCATTCGAGCAGACGCGCATCCGCCGGGACAAGATCACCGGTGTGCAGCAGCAGGAGGTCGCCCGGCACCAGCTCCGCCGCATCCACCTTTTGCTGCTTCCCTGCACGGATTACGGTGGCATGCGGCGCGCTCAGCTTTTTCAGCGCGTCGATCGCCTTTTGCGCGCGGCTCTCCTGCACCACGCCGATGACCGCATTCACTACAACGATCAGCAGTATGATGACCGGGTCTACAAAATCCCCTTCCGGCTCCAGTAATGCCGTTGCGAATGAGATCGCCGCCGCAATCAGGAGGATAATCACCATAAAATCAGCAAACTGAGAAAGGAACCGCCGCAGCAGGCTTTTTCCCTTTGCCTGCTCCAGCTGGTTTTTGCCATATTCCTCCTGACGCTGCTTCACCTGTTTTGCCGTCAGCCCCCGCTGTGCATCCGTCTGCAGGGTACGGAGGGTTTCCTCTGCGGACATTGTGTGCCAATTCATCGATACGACCAGGCCTTTCCCGGCCGCGCAAGAACAGGATGGCGCGGCCCGACGCAGATTGCCTTTTTTCAGGCTCGGTCATATATATGCAGCAGGGCGAGCGGTTCATGTCCGCACGCGGCGGCTCTTCCTATGCAGCATGAGCGGGCCCAAATAAAACGCCCTCCCCACAGGCGGGCAATCCGCCTGTGGGGAGGGGAAAAGACCGATTGCGCCGTTTTACGGCAAAGGTTGGTTATGCGCCATTCCGCTTCGCCCAACGGGCATACTCTACCCATGCCACGAGGAGCGCCAGAAGCAGCAACAGGAAGCCAAAGAGCCAGTGGTCGCTCCCACGCGACGGCTCTATGAAGGAAAGATCCAACCGGTCAAACACATAGGGGAGAAGTGGGATGCACAGCACCGCTGCCGGGAGCAGGATTTTGACCGGGAGATGATTGATACAGCAAACCATACCGGCACATTCAATCAAAGCAGCGGTGATCCGGATAGAAGGATTCTCTTCCTCCATAAATCTGTGCAGGATTTTCTTTATCCTTCTTCTGGCGTATACGCCGGATCAAACAAAAGCTGATTTTTTACAAGATCGGGAAGCAAAGTTTTGTTTGTGCTAGAATCCTCCCGAAAAGAGACTACAAAGCAACCGTACTGAACCAGAATCTCCATCTGTTTTCTAACATAATCGCCCTGTTCCGGATTAAAATAATCCGCCGCATATTCTACCGGCGTTATATAAGCCTGATAATCCGCATTTTCGATCTCCAGATACCCTCGTTGCAGAATTTGATCCCTGTTCTCACCTCTTTCCCCCGTGCCTAAAAATGTTGTTCCATCCCAATACTCCTGCATACAATCCTGATAAAATAATTGCGCCTGCTTCTCTGTATCAAATTCATAAGCATCGATATAAAGATCGCTGTCCATTTCAGTCAAGCGCGAAAGCCAACCACTCGGCAAATGCACAAATTTTCTATAAAAACTTTTCGGCCTCTGTATATCCCCTTGCCGCTCTCTATCACGCCCATGTGGATCAGGGGCTTCATTCTCGCAATTAGGCAGAAACTGCTCCGGATCATAGCTTCCGTCCGCCAGCTTTGCACAAAGGGTTTCTAACTCGCTTCGCGTGATTGGCTGCTGCTGATACTGCGGGCGCAGAAAAGCATTGCAGCTGCCGATTGCGATCAATAAGACGTTAATCCCGACAAGCCCCAGTGTCACCGCCCGGAATGCATTGCCGCACTTTTTTCGCCCGCACAAAAAGACAATTAAACTCACCAACGCAACCGAAATAAAAATACAGCTTCGCAATGCATAGACCCAGGTCAGAAAATGTTTCATGTGATTGCCCTCCTTCCATAAGCTATTGCAGATCAACGATCATCATCCCCAGCATCCATGAAACGACACACGCAGCTGTCTGTTCCAGTGCCTCGTTATAGCGGGCGCCTTTTTCGCCTACATTTCGGACGCATCCGCTTACACCAGAACGCCCACGATCCGTGTTGTTTACCCAATCGTAATTTGGATTATCGCTTCAATCCAATTTCTCCGGCATTCCTCAAAGCCATTCACTTATCATTTAAATTCGCATCCATATCACGCATTTTATACGAAGGGCTCTATAAAATCATAATAGAAATTACTTCCTGGCCGATATCTCCTCTTTTATCATGCGAAACCATTCATGATTCCTTCCCTCTAAATCCATATGATATCGCCTTCCTTCATCATAATCTTGTTATTAATCAAGTAATAAATTCCCATCACATACATATGATACACAATGAATAAATTGATGTAAATAGATAATTTTATAAAATTCACATTATATTTTTACTTAAAATTGGAATTTATTATATTTTTAACAAAGATCATTTTCATAAAAAACTCCTCCCCACAGACGAAACTGTCCATGAGGAGGAGCTTTTTCTGCTATGCTGTTTTTCGCTCGTCTCAGACCAGCTCGATGATGCACATCTCCGCTGCGTCGCCGCGGCGCGGGCCAGTCTTGATAATGCGCGCATTTAAATGGATCTCTTTTTCTCTTTCATCCATAAAGCAAAATCAAGCCAAGCCAAAAGAAGCGCAAAAGTCGCCAGAATACCACTGACCAGCCAATGGTCGTTACCCTGCGACTGTTCCACGATGTGAATATCAAAACGGTCAAAAAGATATGTTGACGGCAAGATACTCAATACAGACAAGGGAATTAAAACAACGGCAGGAAAGTGATAAATACGCCGATCGCGGCGCAAGATCAATAAATAAAACACGAGAATCAAGATTTCACAGCCGATTAAAGCGAACCCGTAAATTTCATTATCCACCCGGAGGTTTTCAGGTAGAAGTCCCGGAAGCCCACGGACGAGCAAATAAAAAATGGGATAAAGAAATGCGATGGTCAGAAAAATCAGGCGCACAAGGCTGCGTGAATGTTTTGGCATGATTTGTCACCTCTATATCAGCTCAGTCTCCTTCGCAAATTTATAAATACAACCTGCCGAATTTGCTGTTGTGGTTTTCAGGCAATTCTCAGCGGCTGAATTCCATCTGGAACGATCTTGATTATTATCAACCATCCAGCTATATGATTTTGCTACACTGGCGCAGAAGTGTGTATAGTCTCCTATGGATTGTCTTAATGCTCTATCATATGTGGCATTGGAGCAAGACGTCTCTGTCATATAGGAAGACTGTTCATAACAATAATCTTCAAAAGCTCCATGCGCGGGATTCAAACCCGTTATATTTGACGCATGATGTGGCTCGCTGGCATCTTGTACAAAATGCAGAGCCCTGCCCAACTCATCTAAAGCGTCTGCATGTTTCCCATTTTTTTGATTCGCAACTGCCTTATTATAATGGGATTCTGCCCATGTTTTCGCCGTGGGTGAGGTTCCTCCGAGATAATTTTTACCTGTACCTGGATCGTAAAAGTGGCCCACAAAAATAACTGTATGCTTATCAGGTTTTCCAGCGGCAATTGATAAAATCGCCGCATCGTCTAAAAAATCATCCAAGGTCGAATTCCAAACATCCTTGTCACCACCTACTAATATCAATGCCCAAAGCGCTGCAAATTCATGTGTTTTAAGATTGTTTTCATCACCGGAAGCCCATAGAGGCGATATCTCAGTATCTATGATCCCTTTTTCCTGACGATATGCCTCTAAATAAGCAGACCATTCGTCGGGTGTTACGGTACGCAATTCCTCCATTGTATATTCAGCTAAATTTAAATAATCAATAGCATTTTTTGTAATGTTTGCTGAAGCCAACGGTAAAGAGTAGTTTGCAAAAATTACACATATCAGCATAACAGAAACAACATATCGTATTTTATACATGATATTCTCTCCTTTTATTTTCATAAATTTTATCAAATTTTGATTTGTATCGGAAGGCAAGCTAAATGAAACACTGGAATCACATCCTATCATTTTACTTCCATCAATGTTTTCATCACCATTATATATATATATATAATATATAATGTTTGTCAATAGGGTTTATATTATATTTTAATAATAAAATACCGTAGGCGGGCCACTCCGCCTACGGCTTCTTGTTTGCTATGCTGTTTTCCGCTCGTCTCAGACCAGCTCGATGATGCACATCTCCGCTGCGTCGCCGCGGCGCGGGCCAGTCTTGATGATGCGGCAGTAGCCGCCGTTGACATCCTTATATTTCGGGGCAATCTCGTCAAACAGCTTCTTGACCACATCCTCCTTCGTGACATACGCCAGCGCCATGCGCTTGGTATGCAGGGAGGGCTCCTTAGCGAGCGTAATCATCTTTTCCGCCATGGAGCGGACCTCTTTGGCCCGTGTGACAGTGGTCTCGATTTTGCCGTTCTCCAAGAGATAGGTCACCATCGCCCGGAGCATCGCCCTGCGATGATCCGTGGTCCTGCCAAGTTTCCTGGTACCGGGCATTCAAAATCACTCCTTTACCTCGTCTGTGTTACTCTTCGTCCTTACGCAGGTCGAATCCGAGAGATTCCAGCTTTGCCACAACCTCGTCAAGCGATTTGCGGCCCAGGTTTCTCACCTTCATCATATCCTCTTCGGACTTGTTGATCAAATCCTCTACCGTGTTGATCCCCGCCCGTTTCAGGCAGTTGAAGGAACGCACAGACAAGTCAAGTTCCTCAATGGTCATCTCCAGAACCTTTTCCTTGCCATTGTCATCCTTGACGACCATAATCTCTGTGTCATAGGCCTCGTCGGAGAGGTCTACAAAGAGATTGAGATGCTCGTTGAGGATCTTGGCTCCCAGGGAAACCGCCTCCTTTGCGGAGATGGTCCCGTTCGTCCAGACCTCAAGGGTCAGCTTGTCATAGTCGGTAATCTGGCCGACACGCGTATTCTCGACTGTGTAGTTTACCTTCAGCACGGGGGTATAGATAGAGTCCACAGCGATGACACCGATCACCGGCTGCATCTGCTGCTTGTTGCGCTCTGCCGGAACGTAACCGCGGCCGCGGTCAACTGTGAGCTCCATATTCAAATGGGCATCCTTATCCAGCGAAGCAATGTGAAGCTCGGGATTAAGAATTTCTACCTCGGAGTCTGTTTTGATGTTGCCCGCGGTAATCTCACTCTCACCGCTGCCCTCGATATAAACGGTTTTAGGACCATCGCCATGGATCTTCAGAATGACATTCTTCAGATTCAGTACGATCTCCGTAACATCCTCTTTGACACCGGGGAGTGTGGAGAATTCGTGCAGGACATTGTCAATTTTAACGGAGGTAATGGCATATCCCGGAAGCGAGGAGAGCAGCACACGGCGCAGGCTGTTGCCAAGCGTCGTACCGTAACCACGCTCCAGCGGCTCCACGATAAATTTCCCATAGGTCCCGTCAGGTGTTAAATCGCTCGTTTCGATTCGGGGCTTTTCGATTTCAATCATTCAAAACCCTCCTTCTATAAAAGTGGATGTTGCCCACTGCGAGTATGCATTCAACAGGCATTACTTGGAGTACAACTCGACGATCAGGTGCTCCGCCACCTCGTAGTCGATATCCTCACGCGCCGGCATAGCGATGATCTTGCCCTCCAGCGCCTCGGAGGCTTTGTCAATCCACTTCGGGCAGGCCTGCTTGCCGCGCTCCTCCACCAGGGATTTGAACTTCGTTGTGGAGCGGGATTTCTCACACACCGCAACAACATCGCCCGGTTTCACCTGATAGGATGGAATATTCACACGCTGGCCGTTCACTGTGAAATGGCCGTGGCTAACCAGCTGACGGGCCTCGCGGCGGGTGTTTGCAAAGCCCATACGGAACACAACGTTATCCAGGCGGCGCTCCAGCTCCTGCAGCAGGTTCTCACCAGTCACGCCCTGCTTGCGCTCTGCCTTCTCATAATAAGCGCGGAACTGCTTCTCCAGTACGCCATAGATGAACTTAACCTTCTGCTTCTCATTGAGCTGCATTCCATACTCGGACTGCTTGCGGCGCATCTTCTTGGCATTGCGGTGCGTCTCCTTGGAGTAACCCAGGACAGCCGGTGAAATATTCAACGTTTTGCAACGCTTCAGAACAGGCTGTGTATTCTTTGCCATAAGTTTGGTTCCTCCTTACTTAAACTCTTCTTCTCTTCGGCGGGCGGCAGCCGTTGTGCGGGATCGGGGTGACATCCTTAATCATGCTGACATCCAAGCCCGCAGTTTGCAATGCGCGAATCGCCGCTTCACGCCCGGAACCCGGGCCCTTTACATAAACCTCAACCGTCTTCATCCCGTGCTCCATAGCGGCTCTGGCGGCCGTTTCAGCAGCGGTCTGCGCGGCAAAGGGGGTAGACTTTCTCGAGCCGCGGAAGCCCATCTCGCCCGCGCTGGCCCAGGATACCGCATTGCCCTGCGTATCCGTGATTGTCACAATCGTATTGTTGAATGTGGACTGGATATGCGCTGCACCGCGCTCAATATTTTTGCGCTCGCGGCGCCGGCGCGTAGCGGCGGTCTTTTTGCCGGAAGCTTTTGTAGCCATGATATCCCTCCTAGCTTACTTCTTCTTATTCGCGATCGTCTTCTTCGGGCCCTTGCGCGTGCGGGCGTTCGTCTTGGAGCGCTGGCCCCGGACGGGCAGCCCCTTGCGATGGCGCACGCCACGATAGCAGCCGATCTCAATGAGCCGCTTGATATCGAAAGCCGTCTCCCGGCGCAGGTCACCCTCCACCTTGACGTTATGGTCGATATACTCACGCAGCTTGGAAACATCGTCTTCGCTCAGATCCTTGACCCGGATATCCGGGTTCACGCCTGTGGCCTTGATGATGTCGCTGGCGGTTTTACGGCCAATGCCGTAAATATAGGTCAAGCCGATTTCAACACGCTTGTCTCTCGGCAGGTCAACACCTGAAATACGCGCCATTTGTCACTTGCACCTCCATGAAAATGGTTTTCAACTCGCCAGGCTCAGCCCTGACGCTGCTTATGCTTTGGGTTCTCGCAGATCACCATGACTTTGCCCTTGCGCTTGATGATCTTGCATTTTTCGCAAATTTTCTTAACAGAAGGTCTGACTTTCATTCGATTACCTCCTTATTTGGAGCGCCATGTAATGCGCCCACGGGTCAAATCATATGGCGACATCTCCACTGTCACCTTATCGCCCGGCAGGATGCGGATAAAATTCATGCGCAGCTTGCCGGAAATATGGGCCAGAATCTCGTGGCCGCCCTCCAGCGCAACCTTGAAGGTCGCATTCGGGAGCGCCTCCGTTACAGTGCCCTCAATCTCGATCATATCCTGCTTCGACACAGCTTAACCTCCCTCTGAGACACAGCCCGTGCCCGTTTCTTCCATAGTGCGCAGCGCCCTGCGCAGTGCACGGTCCGTCTCCATCGATTGCGCATCAAGGCGGCGGCTGGTCCTCGCCAAATGCAATGGATTTTTGCGCTTGGGCCGCTCAAGTGGCCTGTGCTTCCCATCACATAGCAGAGGGTAACCGGCCTCCATGCCGACCACCACCAAAAGGGCCCCTTCGTCACGCCCGGCCTTCGAGCGCACAACATCGCCCACCTGAAACTCCATCCAGCCCCTCCTCACTCATAACTGCGTCAGGATCTGGGGGCCATCCGCTGTGATCGCAACGGTGTGCTCAAAGTGAGCGGAGAGCTTCCCGTCGGCAGTTTTCACCGTCCAGCCGTCCGGCATTGTTTTTATCTGCGCCGTGCCCTGGTTAATCATGGGCTCGATGGCCAACGTCATGCCCGGCATCAGGCGAACGCCACGCCCCGGCGTACCATAATTGGGCACCGCCGGATCCTCATGAAGCTTAGCGCCCACGCCATGCCCGGTATATTCCCGGACGACACCATAACCGCGCGCTTCACAATAGCGCTGCACTGCGCTGCCAATATCGCCCACTCTGCCGCCTGCAACGGCGGCCCGAATGCCTTCATACAGGCTTTCGCGCGTGGTATCAATCAGCCGCTGTGCCTCGGGGCTGATGCGCCCTGCCGCAAAGGTAGCGGCATTATCTCCATTGAAGCCGTTGAGCGCGGCGCCAAGATCGATGCTGACGATATCGCCCTCATGAATCACGCGATTCTTGCTCGGGATGCCATGAATCACTTCATCATTGACAGAAATACAGGCGGTTGCAGGGAACCCGTAAAGATGCAGAAAATTGGGCGTCGCTCCCTGCTTGATGATAAAATCATGCGCAATCCGGTCAATCTCTCCGGTTGTGACGCCGGGTTGAACTGCCTCCCCTGCGCACTTCAACGCTTCAGCGGAAATACGGCACGCCTCACGCATGAGCAACAGCTCCCGCCTGGTTTTCAGCACCACCATGGTTATTCCTCCACAGCCTTGAGGGTCAATGCCGATGTATGCATAACATCTTCCTGCCCCTCTACAATGCGGAGCTTACCCGTCTTCGCATAGTAATCCTTCAGCGGTTCCGTCTGCTCATGATACACACGCAGGCGATCCAGCACTGTATCCGGGTGGTCATCCTTGCGCTGCACGAGCTTGCCTCCGCACAGGTCGCACACGCCTTCCTTACCGGGCTGCTTATGCTCAAGGTGGTAGGAAGCGCCACACTTCTCGCAGACGCGCCTGCCCGCCATCCGCCCGGCAATCGCCTCATCCGGCACCTCGATATCGATCACCTTATCGATTTCGATTCCCATCGCGTCAAGCGCCTCAGCCTGTGGGATCGTGCGCGGAAAGCCATCCAAGATAAAGCCGTGTTGGCAATCATCCTGTGCAAGGCGCTCCCGAATGATGCCAATTACGACATCATCGGGAACAAGCTGGCCTGCATCAATAAACGATTTTGCTTTCAAGCCCATCTCCGTTCCGTTTTTTAACGCTTCACGGATGATGTTGCCCGTGGAAATCGCGGGAATCGAGAGGCGGGCTGAGAGCATCTCCGCCTGCGTTCCCTTTCCCGCGCCCGGTGCGCCAAGAAGAATGAGTTTCATGCCTTTCTCCCTTCGCAAATCTTAGTCAAGGAAGCCTTTATAGTGGCGCATCATCATCTGGGATTCCAGCTGCTTGACCGTCTCAAGCGCAACGCCGACCAAAATGATGATAGACGTGCCGCCCAGCGAGATGTTCATGGGCTTCTGCGCAAGCGCTGTGATCTGTGAGAACAGGATCGGGAAAAGCGCCACCACGCTCAGCAGCAATGCGCCGAGCAATGTGATTCTTGACAGAATCCTGCTGATATAATCAGAGGTAGGCTTACCGGGACGAATACCGGGGATTGCGCCGCTGTTTTTGCGGATATTATTCGCCATCTCAATCGGATTGTACTGAATCGTCGCATAGAAATAGGCGAAGAAGATAATGAGGACGAAATAAATCACTGCGTAGAACGGGCTCTGCGCCTGGAAGAGGTTGAAAAACGTCTCCCATCCGCTGCCCTCCTCAACCGTCATAAACAGCTCAATCGTCGGCGGAAGAGAAAGGATGGAGCTTGCAAAGATGATCGGCATAACGCCGCTCATGTTGACCTTGATCGGAATATGCGTGGACTGGCCGCCATACATCTTGCGCCCAACCACACGCTTTGCATACTGCACCGGGATCCTGCGCTCCGAATTATCCATCCATACGATAAAGGCAATCATCAGCAGCAGGCAAACCACAACAATCGGCACCAGCGCATAGTACGCACCGCCCCTTGAAATGTAGCCCTGCGTCGGGTGGAACAGCTGGGTTGCCATCGTCGGAATGCGGGAAACGATACCGGCAAACAGGATCAGGGAAATACCGTTGCCGATGCCTTTTTCATTGATCTGCTCGCCAAGCCACATAATCAGAGCTGTGCCGGCAGTCAACACAAGGATAATGACAATCGCCTGGAACACTGCCCAACCGCCGGTGAAATCCGCGCCGGAGGCATCCTTGAGCAGGAAGTTCACGCCGTTCGTCTTCGTGTTGCGAAGATAGAAGTAGTAAGCGGTGCTCTGCAAAAGACCAAGCGCAACCGCTACATAACGGGTGATGGAGGCGATCTTCTTGCGGCCTTCCTCGCCATCCTTTGAGAGCCTCTCAAGGGCGGGAATGGCCACAGTCAACAGCTGCATAATAATGGAGCTGTTGATATACGGCGTGATCGACATTGCGAAGATCGTGCCGTAGTTGAACGCATCGCCGGTCATCATGCTCAAATAGTTCATGAAGTTACCGGCATTGGGGTCGGCGATGATACCTGCGCTCCCGATATCCACAAAGGGAACCGGGATCGCGGCGCCAATCCGAAAGACAAGAAGAATCAGCGCCGTGAAGAGCATCTTCTTCCTCAGATCGGCGATCTTCCATGCGTTAATAAAGGTTTGAAACATGTTCAGATCACCTCGGCCTTTCCGCCGGCCGCCTCAATCTTTTGTTTCGCGGCCTCTGAGTAAGCATTTACCTGGACGGTAAGTTTCTTGCTGATCTCGCCGTTTCCTAAAATTTTCACGCCGTCGAGCACCTTTTTGACAAGGCCCTTCGCAATCAGCGCATCAATGTCAACCACCGCACCGTCTTCAAAGGCCTGATCAAGCGCGGAAACATTTACAATCGAGAACTCTTTGCCAAAGATATTGACAAAGCCCCTCTTCGGCACGCGCCGCTGCAGCGGCATCTGGCCGCCCTCGAAACCGGGGCGCATCCCGCGGCCCGCACGGGCCTTCTGGCCCTTATGGCCCTTACCTGCTGTTTTGCCCTGGCCGGAGCCTGCGCCTCTACCGATCCGCTTGACCTCCTTTTTGGAGCCTGCAGCCGGTGAAAGTTCGTGCAACTTCATTTACTCGCACCTCCTTACTTACGCTTCGGTTACCTCGATAAGGTGATTAATTTTTTTCACCTTACCCTGTGTCTGGGGGTTATCCGGCTGAACGGAAATATCCCCGATCTTACGAAGACCAAGTGCATGGGCGGTGGCAATCTGATCTTTTTTGCTGCCGATCAGGCTCTTGACAAGCTTTACCTTGACGTCTGCCATTGTACCCACCCTCCTTAACCTAGAATTTGCTTGGCCGACTTGCCGCGGATTGCGGCAACTTCGTCGACGTTGCGCAGCTTTGAAAGGCCATCGATCGTTGCCCTGACAACATTGCAGGGATTATTGGAGCGCAGCGCCTTGGAGCGGATATCCTTAATGCCGACCGTTTCAACGACCGCGCGCACAGGGCCGCCTGCGATAACACCGGTACCAGGTGCGGCAGGCTTGAGCAGCACGACGCCTGCGCCGAACTTACCAATGATCTCATGCGGGATCGTCGTCCCCTTGAGCGCTACCTGGATCATATTCTTCTTCGCGTCTTCAATCCCCTTGCGGATTGCATCCGGCACCTCGCCGGATTTCCCGAGGCCGAAGCCGACGGAGCCCTTCCCATCGCCGACAACTACAAGCGCCGCAAACTTGAAGATGCGGCCGCCCTTGACGGTTTTGGATACGCGGTTGATGGCAACCACGCGCTCCTGGAGTTCCGAAGCCGTTGTGTCAATCTTAGCCAAAAGTATTCCTCCTTCGTTTAGAACTTGAGGCCGCCCTCACGGGCGCCTTCGGCCAGCTCTTTCACACGGCCGTGGTAAATATAGCCGCCGCGGTCAAAAACGACCTCTGTAATATCCTTCTCAGCGGCGCGCTTGGCAAGCAGCTCGCCCACCTTGTGAGCGGCGCTCTTATTTCCGCCGTACTCCTCAAAATCTTTTTCCACAGTCGAAGCGGATACAAGGGTGATGCCCTTGTCATCGTCGATTAACTGAGCGTAGATATTCTGCAGGGAGCGGAATACGTTAAGGCGCGGGCGTGCAGCCGTGCCGGAGACCTTGCCGCGCACTCTCTTGTGGCGGTGCTGGCGCGCCTTATTGCTATCAGGTCTGTTCACCATTTCGTTTCACTCCTTCGATTCAGATTACTTGCCGCCCTTACCGGCCTTGCCTTCCTTGCGGCGGATGTGCTCGTCAACATACTTGATGCCCTTGCCCTTATAAGGCTCCGGCGGACGCTTCTCACGCACCTGCGCTGCAAACTGGCCGACTTTCTGCTTGTCGGGGCCGGAAATGACGATCTTGTTCGGCGAAGGTACCTCAATGGTAATCCCGTCAATTTCGGAGACGGTCACCTGATGGGAATAACCGATGTTCAAAACAAGATCCTTGCCCTGCTTCGCGGCGCGGTAGCCCACGCCGTTGATCTCAAGCTCCTTCGTGAAGCCCTTCTCTACACCCTCGACCATGTTGGCCACCAAAGTGCGGGTCAGGCCATGGAGCGAACGGTTGAGCTTGTTGTCGTTCGGACGGGTGACGTGAATTGCGCCATCCTCCACAGCGACATTCATATTCTGATGCACTGTTCTGGAAAGGGTGCCCTTCGGGCCCTTAACGGTGACAGTGCTTCCGTCGATTTGCACATCGACGCCTGCTGGAATAACGATTGGCTTTCTGCCGATACGTGACATTCCTTACTGCACCTCCTTACCAGATAAACGCAAGGACCTCGCCGCCAACATTGGCTTTGCGCGCATCCTTGTCCGTCATAACGCCCTTTGATGTGGAGAGGATTGCCACGCCAAGGCCCTTCATGACCCTGGGCATCTCTTCACAGTTGGTGTAAATGCGCAGGCCAGGCTTGGAAACCCTGCGCAGGCCGGTGATCACCTGGGACTTGTTCGGGCCATATTTGAGCGCGATCTCAATGATGCCCTGCTTGCCGTCGTCAATCACCTTGTAGCTTTTTACATAGCCCTCATCCACAAGAATCTGAGCAATTGCTTTCTTCATGTTGGATGCGGGAATCTGAACCGTGTCATGCTTTGCCGAATTCGCATTGCGAATTCTTGTGAGCATATCGGCTATCGAATCGGTAATTTGCATGCCGTCAACCTCCTTTGCAATTGCTCTTTACCAGCTGGCCTTCTTCACGCCGGGGATCTGGCCCGCATGGGCAAGCTCCCTGAAGCAGATACGGCAAACCCCGTACTTCCGAAGATAGGCGTGCGGCCGACCACAGATTTTGCACCTGTTATACGCTCTGGATGAATACTTAGCGGGTCTCGCCTGTTTGACCTTCATCGACTTTTTGGCCACAATAATCCCTCCTTACTTCGAGAACGGAGCGCCCATCAGGCTGAGCAGCTCACGGGCTTCTTCGTCCGTATTCGCGGTGGTAACAAAGCAGATATCCATGCCGCGCACCTTATCGATCTTATCGTAATCAATCTCCGGGAAGATCAACTGCTCCCGGATACCCATGGAGTAATTCCCGCGGCCGTCGAAGGAGTTGGGGTTGATGCCGCGGAAATCCCTCACGCGGGGCAGCGCAAGGTTAAAGAAGCGGTCGAGGAATTCATACATTCTCTCGCCGCGCAGGGTAACCTTCACGCCAATTACCATGCCCTCGCGGAGCTTAAAGTTTGCAACGGACTTTTTCGCCTTGCACAGAACGGGCTTCTGGCCCGTGATCGCGGAAATGTCGGCAACCACAGCGTCAAGCGCCTTAGGGTTGTCGCGCGCTTCGCCGCAGCCGACGTTGATGACGATCTTGTCAAGCTTCGGGATTTGCATGACGCTTTTGTACGCGAACTTTTTCATCAGTGCAGGGGCTACCTCATTGACATAGAGGTCCTTGAGTCTTGCCATGTGTCATGTCCCTCCCTTTATTCAAACTGAGCGAGGCAATCGCTCTTCTTGCAGGTGCGCACCTTCTTGCCCTTGCTGTTGATTGCATGGCCCACACGAGTGGGGCGGCCGCATTTCGGGCAGATGAGCTGAACCTTGCTGGCATAGAGCGCGCTTTCCGCCTTGATCAGGCCACCGGGCTCGCCCATCTTGCGGGGCTTGACATGTTTGGTGACAATGTTGACGCCCTCGACGATGACCTTGCCCTCAGAGGGGCTGACCTGCAGGACCTTGCCCTTCATGCCGCGATTCTTGCCGTTGATGACGATGACCTCATCGCCGGTTTTTACATGCACTTTATTGTTCATCAGTTCTTACCTCCCTTTAAAGCACTTCCGGAGCGAGGGAGAGAATCTTGAGATAATCCTTCTCGCGCAGTTCTCTGGCCACCGGCCCAAAAATACGGGTGCCTCTGGGATTCTTATCTTCCTTGATGATGACGGCCGCATTTTCGTCAAAGCGGATATACGTGCCATCCTCGCGGCGCAGGCCGCTTGCGGTGCGGACGACAACCGCCTTCACAACCTCGCCCTTTTTCACAACGCCGCCGGGTGCTGCTTTTTTAACCGAAGCAACCACCACGTCGCCGATATTGGCATACCTCCTGCCGGAACCGCCGAGCACGCGGATGCACATGAGCTCCTTCGCGCCCGTATTGTCGGCAACCTTGAGGTAACTCTGCTGCTGTATCACAGTGTTTTCCTCCTTGTGTTGCGCCAAACTTATTTGGCTTTTTCAATGATCTCGACCACACGCCATCTCTTGTCCTTCGACAACGGGCGGGTCTCCATGACGAGAACACGGTCGCCTATGCCGCACGCATTTTCCTCATCGTGCGCCTTGAGCTTCACAGTGCGGTTGACAATCTTTTTGTAAAGCGGATGCCTTACCCTGTCCTTAACGGAAACGACCACGGTTTTATCCATCTTATCGCTGGTGACTATACCCACCTGCGTTTTTCTGAGGTTTCTTTCGCTCATGCTTTAGCCTCCCTTCCCTCACGAAGTCGCGCCGTGCAATTCGATATCGCGCTGGATCGTTTTGATGCGGGCAATATCCTTTTTGACGGCATGGATTCGCATCGGGTTATCGAGCTGGTTTATGGCTTGCTGGAAGCGCAGGTTAAAAAGCTCGTCCTTCAATTCGATCAGCTTGGCATCAAGCTCCGCGGGGGACAGTTTTCTCATTTCACTGGCTTTCATTACTGCTCACCACCCGTTTCTTCTTTCGTTACAAATTTGCACTTGATCGGCAGCTTATTGGCGGCAAGGCGCATTGCCTCACGCGCAAGCTCCTCATCAACGCCCGCGATCTCAAACATGACCCTGCCGGGCTTCACCACGGCCACCCAGTATTCAGGCGAGCCTTTACCGGAGCCCATGCGGGTTTCTGCCGGCTTCTCGGTGATCGGCTTATCTGGAAAAATCTTGATCCAAACCTGGCCGCCGCGCTTGATGTAACGCGTCATAGCGATACGGGCCGCCTCAATCTGGTTGGAGGTGATCCAGGCGGGCTCGAGTGCAACGAGGCCAAAATCGCCATAATTTACCTTATTACCGCGGGTTGCCGTGCCCTTGAGACGGCCTCTCTGCACCCTGCGGTATTTTACACGCTTCGGTAACAGCATTATCGAGCTCCTCCTTCCCTGCGCGGCCTGCGGTTCGCATTGTCATGCAGCACCTCGCCGCGATAAATCCAGACCTTTACGCCGATGCGGCCATAGGTCGTCTTTGCCTCTGCAAAGCCGTAATCGATATCCGCACGGATGGTCTGCAGCGGAATGGTTCCCTCGTGATAATGCTCCGTACGGGCGATTTCAGCGCCGCCCAAACGGCCGGAAACCTGTGTTTTGATGCCCTTCGCACCGAGCTTCATCGTGCGGCCGATGGCCTGCTTGAGCGCACGGCGGAAGGAAATGCGGCGCTCGAGCTGGGAAGCGATGCTCTCCGCCACAAGCTGCGCGTTCAGATCAGGGGATTTGATCTCGACAATATTCAGGGAAACATCCTTGCCGAGCTTTTTCTCGCATTCTGCCTTGAGCTTATCAATCTCAGAGCCGCCGCGGCCGATCACCATGCCGGGCTTCGCGCAATGGATATTGATGCGCACGCGATTGGCGTCGCGCTCAATCTCAATTTTGGGAACGCCTGCGGAGGCAAGCTTTTTGAGCAGCCACTCGCGAATGTTGTAGTCTTCGACAAGCGTATCGCCGAAGTCCGCATCCTTCGCGTACCAGCGGGATTCCCAATCCTTAATAACACCGACCCGCAAGCCGGTGGGATTAATCTTCTGGCCCATTGTTTAACCTCCTCTTCGCTTATTCCATTTCCTTGAGTACAAGGGTGATGTGCGACGTCTTCTTGTTGATGCGGAATCCGCGCCCCTGTGCTCTCGGCCTCAGACGCTTGAGGGTCGGGCCCTGGCAGACATAGCACTTCGCCACATACAGCCTTGAAACATCCATGTTGTGGTTTGCTTCAGCGTTTGCGATTGCTGACTTCAGCAGCTTCTCAAGAGGCTCACACGCGGCCTTGGGCGTGTGCTTGAGAATTGCCATGGCCTTGTCAGCAGGCTGATTACGAATCAAATCCAGCACGATCTGCACCTTGCGGGGCGCAATGCGCACATACGTAACCTTAGCCATTGCTTCCATCGATGAACACACTCCTTTCGACCGTTATTTGCCGGAATTTGAGGTTTTTGACCCCGCATGGCCGCGGAACGTCCGCGTGGGGGCAAACTCGCCGAGCTTGTGGCCAACCATATCCTCCGTCACATACACCGGCACGTGCTTGCGCCCATCGTGAACGGCAAAGGTGTGGCCGACAAAATCCGGGAAAATGGTGGAGCTGCGGCTCCATGTCTTCAGGACGATCTTCTCGCCCGCTTCATTCATTTTTTCGACTCTCGCGAGCAGCTTCGGCTGCACGTAAGGGCCTTTTTTCACGCTTCTGCCCATAATTCTTAAGCTCCTTTCATCGACTACTTGCCGTTACGACGCTTGACAATCATCTTGTCGGAGCGGTTCTTCTTCGCGCGCGTCTTGTAGCCAAGAGCAGGCTTGCCCCACGGCGTGACCGGGCCGGGACGGCCGATCGGGGATTTGCCTTCGCCGCCGCCGTGCGGGTGGTCGTTCGGGTTCATAACAGAGCCGCGCACCGTCGGCCTCCAGCCCATGTGGCGCTTGCGGCCAGCCTTACCGATCTTCACATTCTCATGATCGACGTTGCCAACCTGGCCGACCGTTGCCATGCAGTTGATAGATACATTACGCAGCTCGCCGGAGGGCAGGCGGAGCAACGCGTAGGCGCCCTCCTTCGCCATGAGCTGAGCGGCGTTGCCAGCTGCGCGGGCCAGCTGCCCGCCGCGGCCGGGATACAGCTCCACGTTGTGGATGAACGTACCGGTCGGAATATTGACAAGCGGCAACGCATTGCCGGGCTTGATATCCGCATTCGCACCAGCCTCAACGGTGTCGCCAGCCTTCAGGCCTGCGGGAGCCAGAATATAGCGCTTCTCGCCATCCTCGTATTGCAGAAGGGCAATATGGGCGGAACGGTTCGGGTCGTACTCAATACCGAGCACCTGTGCGTTCATATCCACCTTATCGCGCTTGAAATCAATCACACGGTATTTCCTGCGGTTGCCGCCGCCGCGATGGCGCACGGTGATCCTGCCGTAGCTGTTGCGGCCGGAGTTCTTATTCAAGGGGGCCAACAGGCTCCGCTCCGGGCCGTTCTTCGACAGCTCCGTGTAATCCGTTACCGACATATTGCGCCGTGCGTTTGTCGTCGGATTATAGCTTTTGATCGACATTTGGTTCACTCTCCTCATAGCGGCTTTGCGGAGCATGCCGGGCTCCATACGTCGCCGCCGGGTAATTCTTTAAAAGGGATTTTCCCTTACATCATGCCGTCGAAGAAATCAATCTTCTTGGATTTTTCCGTCAGCGTGACGATCGCCTTTTTCCAAGAGGCGGTGCGGCCTTCAAAACGGCCCTGCCTGCGCAGCCTGCCGCGGACGCTGATCGTGTTGACCTTCTCCACCTCAACGCCGAACAGCTTCTCCACTGCCTTGGCAATCTCCACCTTGTTGGCGTCCTTGGCAACCTTGAAGGTATATTTCCTCAAGGCGATGCCCTGCATGCTCTCCTCGGTGATGACCGGACGCAGGACGATATCCTGTGCTAATTTGCTCATGCATATACCTCCTCAATCTTCGCAACAGCATCCTTGAGGACAAGGAGCGTATCGCAGTTAAGGATGTCGTAAACGTTCAGCGTGCTCACAAGCGTCGTCTTTACGCCCGCGATGTTGCGCGCACTGCGGTAGATGGTGTCATCCTTCTCCGGCAGGACGATCAGCGTCTTTTTGCCGGTTTCCAGAGCGCCCAGCACCTTAACAACCTCTTTGGTCTTGATTTCGCTGAGGCCGAACTGATCAAGCACAACCAGCTCATTACCCGCCACCTTGCTGGAGAGCGCGCTCTTCATGGCAAGGCGTTTCACCTTTTTGTTGACGGAAATGCCATATTCACGCGGCTTCGGGCCGTGCGCAATGCCGCCGTGCGTCCACTGGGGCGCGCGGGTAGAGCCCTGCCGTGCATGGCCTGTGCCCTTCTGGCGCCAAGGCTTCTTGCCGCCGCCGCTGACCTCAGAGCGCGTAAGGGTAGACTGCGTGCCCTGACGCTGGTTTGCCAGATAGCTGACCACCATAAGATGCATCGCCGGGACGTTTGGCGTAACGCCGAAAATCCCCTCGCTGAGCGCAAGCTCCTCCACCTTTTTACCGGTGGCGTCGAAAACGGATACGTTAGGCATTGATTCCACTCCTTCCTTACGCGTTCTTGACGCTGTCGGCGAGGAGGACAATCCCGTTCTTCGGGCCGGGCACTGCGCCCTTCACCGCGATGAGGTTGTTTTCCACATCCACCTTAACAACGTCTAAATTCTGGATAGTGACACGTTCCGCGCCCAGATGGCCCGCGAGCTTTTTGCCCTTAAATACGCGGGAGGGATCGCTGCACGCGCCGAGCGAACCGGCGTGCCTTGCGACCGGGCCGGTACCGTGGGACTCTTTGAGCCGTGCAAAATTCCAACGCTTGATGGCGCCGGCCGTGCCCTTACCCTTGCTGGTACCAACCACATCAACGTGGTCGCCCGCCGCAAAGACATCGGCCTTGAGGATATCGCCAACATTCATCGCGCTGATATCCGCCAGGCGGAATTCACGCAGCACCTTTTTCGGGGCGACGTTGCCCTTCGCGAAATGACCCTTCATGGGCTTGTTAACGCGCTGAGCCTTGACATCCTGAAAACCGAGCTGCACGGCTTCATAGCCGTCGTTTTCGATCGTCTTTTTCTGGACGACCGGGCACGGGCCAGCTTCAATGACGGTGACGGGAACCACGTTGCCATGCTCGTCAAAAAGCTGCGTCATGCCGATTTTTTTGCCGATGAGACCTTTTTGCATTTACCTTTCCTCCTTCGGTTATTGGTTGGCAAACGCCAACTTGACCTGCGGCATGCCATTGAAATCCGCCTTACAGCTTGATTTCAATCTCCACGCCGGCGGGAAGCTCAAGACCTGTCAGAGCCTCGACGGTTTTGTTCGAGGGCCTGAGAATGTCGATAAGCCGTTTGTGTGTGCGCTGCTCAAACTGCTCTCTGGAATCCTTATACTTGTGCACTGCACGAAGTATGGTGACAACTTCCTTCTCAGTGGGAAGCGGCACAGGGCCAGAGACCTGCGCGCCTGTGTTTCTGGCCGTTTCCACAATCTTTTCCGCCGATTTGTCGACAAGGTTGTGGTCGTAGCCCTTGAGCCTGATGCGGATCTTTTCCTTAACTGCCATGGGGAACGCCTCCTTCATTGTTGGCGGGCAACGCGAAAAACCGAACACTGTGCCGGGTGTTTCACCCTGCTGCATTGAAAAAACCGGATATGCTGAGAACATCATCCGGGTTTCGGCCTGTCGCGCCTGGCCGCAAAAAGCCTGCCGCAGCATAAGGCCGCAGCCAGCCGAAGCGAGCCAGTATTCTTTCGCCCGGTTTGTAAATCGGACATACTCCGCAGAAATTCCCCGCCTCATAGGGCGGCCACCTTCTGCATCATCGCATATCTGCACACTTACACAGCATGCTTGAATATGATACCATACCGTCTTGGAAAAAGCAACAATTATTTCATAAAAAATTCGGCATTATCACGATTTTTTCAAGTTTGTGATTTCTGCCTGCAAATTAAAATAGCAGCATAAAAAATGCATGAGAACTGCACATAAGACCAGCTCTATATTAGCTCAATATTATAATGAAAATGATGTATGCGGAACGATAAAAAGCGCATCGCAGCGCACACCACACTTCCCTCCCTTGCCAGAGAACTAATTTTGCCAACTCTGAGTAGACGTCCCTTTCCGTCTGATTGCACAGGCGGCATACCCGGTGCCGTGGGCGGAACTCCAAGCGGCGGAGGCATGGCGTCCGGCGGTCAGGCTCCTGCCTGTAGATACCGCATATTCCTGTTTCTATCTTCTCCTCTTTTTGTATCAAGTGCGCGTTACAGCCGAAGCACATCCTTCAAACCAGCTGCCAAAAACCGCTCCGGGAAAAGCGGTGTTTCCACGGAGCGGCTTTCCTGCCTTGTCTGATCGTAAACCAGGCAGCTTTTTATTCCGCCGTGCAGCCAACTGGCGTGTAACCCGCCTGCGTCACCGCATCCATCAGCGTTTGATCGCTAACGTCCCCGGTGAGGGTCACAACCGCTTTTTTCTCCTCCAGGCTCACCTCCACGGCGCTTACGCCCGCTACAGCCTCCAGCGCCTGCTGCACATGCGCCTGGCAGTGCGCGCACATCATGCCGTCAATCGAAATGGTTTTTGTCATTGTGATCTCCTCCATTTGTTCCGGCACATCGGCCGGTGATTCTATCTCCTGACTGCCGGAAAGAAAATCCGGCATGGGAACAGGCTTACGTTTGGCATCCCGTCTGGACGAATGCACGTGGAACAGATTCAGCCGCAGCGCGTTCATCACCACGCAGAAGCTGGAGAGGCTCATCGCCGCAGCGCCGAACATCGGGTTGAGCTCCAGCCCAAAGGCCGGGATCAGCGCGCCTGCCGCCAGCGGAATACCAATACAATTATATAGGAAAGCCCAGAACAGGTTTTCATGGATATTGCGCAGCACCTGGCGAGAGAGCCGGATGGCTGCCGGCACATCCAAAAGGCTTGATTTCATCAGCACCACATCTGCAGCATCCAGAGCGACATCCGCCCCTGCGCCGATGGCGATGCCGGTATCCGCCCGGGTCAGGGCAGGTGCGTCGTTGATCCCATCCCCAACCATGGCGACCTTGCCGTATTCCGACAGGCGGCGGACGACCGCCTCCTTATCATTGGGCAGCACGTCGGCTACCACGGCATCCACAGCGACCTGCCTGCCGATCGCCTCAGCGGTGCGGTGGTTATCGCCGGTGAGCAGCACGGTCTGCACACCCATGTTTTTCAGCACGCGGATGGCCTCGGCACTGTCCGGCTTCACAACGTCGGCAACTGCGATCACACCGAGCAGCCGCCCATCCAGCGCAAAATAGAGCGGCGTCTTCCCCGCTGTGGACAGCGCCTCCCCCGCTCGCTGCGTCGCGGCGTCCAGCAGGCCCTTTTCCCGCATGAGCGCAGCGTTGCCGCCAAAGGCCGGCTTCCCCTCGATCTCGCCCTGCACGCCGTGGCCGGGCAATGCGGTAAACGCTCCAGCGGGCTCGTACGGTAGGCTAATCTCCTGCGCATACTGCCGGATTGCATGCGCCAGCGGGTGTTCACTTTTCTCTTCCAGCGCAGCGGCAACCCGCAGCAGCTCCTCCTGCGAGGAGCCATGCGCTGGGAGCAAATCCGTCACCTGCGGCTTGCCCTGCGTGACCGTTCCAGTTTTATCCAGCACCACAAAATTTGTCTTGCCGGCGGATTCCAGAGCAGCCGCCGTTTTAAAGAGCACGCCCTTGCGCGCGCCCAGCCCGCTGCCGACCATAATCGCCACAGGCGTTGCCAGCCCCAGCGCACACGGGCAGCTGATGACCAGCACGCTGATCGCACGTGCCAGCGCATAGCCAAAGGTCTCCCCTGCCAAAAGCCAGGCAATGCCCGTCACCAGCGCAATACCAATCACCACCGGCACAAACACGCCGGAGACCTTATCCGCCACCTTTGCAATCGGCGCCTTGGTGGCCGCCGCGTTTTCTACCATCTCGATGATCTGGCTCAAGGTCGTGTCGCTGCCGACGCGGGTAGCCGTGCAGGTGAGAAACCCGTTCTGATTGAGCGTTGCCGCGCTGACCTGGCTGCCGGGCGCTTTATCCACCGGGAGACTTTCGCCCGTCAGCGCCGCCTCGTTGACTGCGCTTTCTCCCTGCGTCACCTGCCCGTCAACCGGAATGCTCTCGCCGGGCCTCACAACGAAAGCGTCCCCTACGCGCACCTCTTCTACCGGGACCGTCTCCTCCACGCCGCCGCGCACGACATGCGCGGTTTTGGGAGCCAGATCCATCAGGCTCTTGATTGCGTTGGTGGTTTTCCCCTTGCTATAGGATTCCAGCATTTTGCCCACTGTGATGAGTGTCAGAATCATGGCGGCCGATTCAAAATACAGCTCGTGCGCGTGGTGGAACGCCAGCTCCACATTCCCCGCGAGCATCGCACTGCTCATGGAGAAGAGCACCGCCGTGCTGTAGGCAAACGCAGCGCCACTACCCATTGCCACGAGCGTATCCATATTCGGCCCGCCGTGGATCAGGCTCTGGAAGCCGCTGATAAAAAATCGTTGGTTAATCACCATCACCAGAGCTGTCAGCAGCAGCTCATACAGGCCGATGGCCATCGGGTTTTCCCCCAGAAAGGCCGGGACAGGCCACCCCCACATCTTATGCCCCATGGACACATACATCAGCGGCAATAGCAGGCAGACGGAGGCGATCAGCCGGCGGGCAAGCTTCGGCGTCTCATGATCCTCCAGCGCTTCCCGCGCGGCGGCACGGCCCTGTTTGCTTTCGCTCTGCTCCGGAGCGGCGCCGTAGCCAGCTGCGGATACGGCGCTGCAAATGCTCTGCTGCGTTGCCGGAGCGTCAAAGGAGACCTGCATGGAATTGGTCAGCAGGCTAACAGTAACCTCCGAAACGCCCGGCACGGCGGAGACCGTTTTTTCCACATGGGCGCTGCACGCGGCGCACGTCATCCCCGTTACATCAAATTTTTCTGTATGCATTAAATACACCTCATTCCATCCTGCGGCGGAAGGTTGGGGTTTGGGCGCGGGGTGGCTCTCGTTCCGGCCGTACCACAAGGCAAACGCTTTTGGCTGCCCTGGCGCTCAAACGCTCTTGATTATTTCAGTTTTTTAATCAGCTCTACCGCCTCGCCGACGATCTGTGGATTCCCCTGGCGGATTTCCTCCACCACGCAGGTTTCCAGATGATCCTGCAAAATAATATACCCAAAACTTTGAAGCGCGCTTTCCACTGCCGCCACCTGGGTCAAAATATCGCCGCAGTAACGGTTCTCCTCCACCATGCTTTTGATCCCGTTGAGCTGGCCAATCATTCGGTTGAGCCGGTTTTGGAGCAGCCGCTGCGATTGCTCACTGCGCGGCGTGTGCTTCTGGTGCGGGCAAAGCTTGCCGCAGCCGTCTTTTTTCTCCTTCTCCATGCGCATTCCTCCGTTCATATACCCCTGTAGGGTATTTTGATTATATACCCCCCATAGGTATTTGTCAAGCGCAAATTGGCACAAAAACGCCGGGAAAGATAAAACCTTTTCCCGGCGGCTTGAATCAGAATGGATTTCAGACGGTAGTATATGGCGGAGATTGGTCTCTATTCATGTGCACTGCCAAAAAAGCAAGCGCTTTTATAGAACAGGCGTTCCAGTTTGCCGAAGATTCTTTTTTCTTACCAAATGCAACAATATCATACCGACCGGCAATACCAAAAGCGAAATCCACTGTGACACAGACAATAAAAACACGCCGCGCCCAGCATCACCTCTATAAAACTCAAGAACAAAACGACCGATGGCATAAAGGATCAGATAAAATGGTAGTAAAATGCCTTTACATCTCCGCTCTGGTCGTTTTATAAGAAACACCACTAAAATCAACAAATTAAAAAAAGCTTCTAATAACTGAACCGGTATGAGTGGTACGCCATTCGGTGCATTTATGGCCTCAAATAAAGCAACTCCCCATTTCGCCTCAATTCCATAGCAGCATCCCACGCAAAAGCATCCAATACGCCCAAAAACGTGAAACAGCAAAACGGAGGGGATCAAGATATCTGCCATTTCCCATAGATCCAGTTTACTCGTATAAACATAAAGCAGCACAACGCAAGCCCCTCCAATTAAACCACCATAAAACACCCCAACGCCGGAGAGCATTTGCCGCCAATGTTCCATCGTCCAAAACCCCGCTTTTCCTCCATCCCGAAGCACATAGCCAATCAACTGAAACGCTTTTGCACCGGTTAATGCACCGATGAATGCGCACAACACCGCATAGAATACGTCCTTTTTGTGTGTATAGAAATGTGGACTGCCTGCCCGCACCATTGCAAGAGTTAACGCGCAAATGATTCCAAAAAGCGCACACAATAAATAAGTAGGGATTTCATAACCTAATATTTAAAAATATGAAAACATATTACACCCCATGTTTTCTTGGTTACTCAAATTCTTTTGATTCCCTGAGTAATGTCAGAAGATCCTGTTTCACATATCTATAAATAATAAATTTTAAAACAGCAAAATATATGGCGCACAGAAAAATGCCCAGAGCCAAAATAAAGGAAAATAAAACGCCCCAGCGCGCAAACGCAAACAAAATCATTCCGGCTATTAACACAATTACGGAACACAAAAGCATCATTTTTAAAAAGATCGTTCTCAATGGTTTGCAGTAGATTCTGCGTATCCGTTTGTCGCTGAACCCCATATAAAAAAGGATTCCCATATCCTTTTGCTGAACTCTATAAAAAGCTCGAAACGCTAAAAAGATATTCACTGTAGTCATACACAATAAAATCACTGCGGACAATAAAAATATAAGAAAGGTATTTGAAACAGTTGCTCCAAAATTATCGAATGCGTCAGCCGGTGCGTAGGCACGGTAATTTTGCGTTGTCAAAAAAGAGCTAACCGGACTTACAAGGCGCAAATCATCAACATAAATATATAGCCCTGCAAGCATAACCAACTCGCCGTTTACAGTCTTTTCATTGATCGAATGAATCCTTTCGCCCAAAAGAACCGATACAATTTTTTGGAATGTTTCCATATTCACAAAACAAACTGGTAATTCCCTCATGCTCGGGGTTAGGTATTGGTTCTGAGCCGCTAATATTGGCGTTTTTTCCGATACTCCAGGCGCTGTATGAAAAAGCAACCGCTTCATTTCATTGGATTGAAAGCCATCCCCAGCATCTTTCGTAACGCTTATCTCAAGCGCGACTGTTTCAGGCTGCTTTTTCGTAAAATAGACTGTATCATTTTCCATCTGCTCCAAATCTATAAAAAAGCGTTGCTCCTGCTCAATTGCAAATAGGTTGACTGCCTTTCCGTTCATGAATATGCCCATGCAGGTATAAACCGGGATAACGCTGATTTCATTGCCAGGGAAACGCTTTGAAACGTCATCACGGATTCTGTTGATATCTGATGAGGTTACCGGGTGGACAGAGGTCTCGCTAAAGCTTGCATCCACACAGATCGTTTTCACGGAAATATTTTCTAAAAAATCTTTTTCATACTGAAAATATTGGCGCGCATACAAAAGGCCAATTATCATTGTAATGATGATGGAGATTGCGAACATCATAACGGATATTTTAAGCTGACCATTTGATTTTTTCAGAATCAGCTTAGCGCAGGAAGCATCGTTTGGATATTTTTTCACCGCAACTTTCCTCCTTGCAGATACAGCTCATCAAATGGAGCTGAAAAAGATAACCGGTCATGGCTCACAATGAGTAAAAGCTTATTTTTCCAAACGCGCTCTATTACGTTCAGCATGTTTTGGGCATTTTCATCATCCAGCTTCGCTGTTGGCTCATCCAGCAAAATAATATCCGGATTTGTCAGGGCCAGCATTGCCATTTTTAATCGTTGCCGCTCCCCGCCGGACAACGCCTTTGCCTTGAATGGAAGCACCGCCTCTATTCCAAACTGCGATAGAGCCGTATGTATCCGCTCTTGCTCCTCCTCATAGGGCAAATTACAAGCGGTATACTTCAAATGCATGTTTTCCTGTGTGGTCAAGTTTCCAAAAAGCAGATCATCCTGGGAGCAATACGCCAGATTGCTTTCGGGCGGCAGATGCACTTCTCCCGTGTAATCTTTATAAATCCCTGCAATTACATAGAGCAGCGTCGTTTTCCCGGCTCCAGAATCTCCGTGCAGCACAGTAATACCATTGCAAAATCGATAGGTGATGGAATCCAATATTTTTCTGTTAGCAAATGAAATTGAAAGCTCTTTTATATCAATGTACGCCATATGCAGCTCCTTTCGGCAAGTCCAGATATTCAATGAATCCACTGCCATATATCGTTATTCTGGAATCCTCCCGCGTAAAATTAATCGCCTTTTCATATGCACCCAAAATTTTCCCACTAGAAATGTCTGTAAAAACAATTTCTAAATTATGATTACCGTTTACATATTCTTCCACAAGCAGATTCACTTCATCATCTATCCATACCAAATCAGCACTGTGACTCATTCGAATTTTGATATCTTCCCCATATAAAAGCCTGTTTTCGATATCTATATATAACAGATGATTGCGGTACCGGTATAGCCTAAACGTGTTATAATCGTCTCGGATTAAAACCGGTTTTTGCTGTCCTGTATCCTCTGACAGTTCCAGACGCCATACTTCATAAAAATCAGAATCTTGACGGGGACAGGTAAAATAGAGAATACCATCTATGAGGACTCCACCCATCACACCCATGCCATCAAGATTTGCCACCGGAGTTATTTTTCCTTCTTCAGAAATCATAACAATGCGCTTTAAGCACCTTTTCTCGTCTACTTGTTCAATCAAATAAAGAAAGTGCTTTCCATCCGTCGCAAACGGGGTAAGCGCCTGCTTCTTATTGTTCTGCGAATAATAAAACGTTAGAGACCCTTTTTCTGCTTTTCCCAGATGAAAATCATGCGTGTTCTGAGCGCCAACAACGTAATACGAATAATTATTTCCCCAATCAAAGGCTTGAAAAAAAGCGCCCTGCGCGTCAATCGCACTCCATTCCATCGTACTCAGATCGTAAATGCCCAATTCATAGCTAAAGGGATTAAACAAAAAAATTTGATGACTATCCAATTCTACTTTTGGTAAAAAATCTTGCTCATTTTTTTGCCCACAAGCGCTTAATAAAAAAACAAGCAATAGCAAAAAAATAGCGATCGCTTTTTGGAGGCGTTGATTCATGATAGCTCCCCCCATTCCATTAGGATTTATATGCCGCCACCCCAGCAAAGTGGTGGCGGCACAGTCCTAAAGTCTTGTTGTTACTCAGATGCCCTGAATTTCCATAAAGTTGTTTAAACGGCAGCAGTAATAGAATATGGTGTAGCATGCGCCTTTATCTTTAGATAAGCACTATTTGTCAGCGATTGCGAGTTAAGCTGCGTATACGGATAAAGCGTATAGTTACTGGCCCCATAATAAACTTCTTTTACGCCATTGGTATTTTTAAAATATTTTGTGACAGTTTTATTCTGATATTCTACAGAAGAACTTCCTCCTACACCAAATTGCACAATATCAGTTCCAACCCCAATTGACGCCGTAAAAGAGGAATCAGTCTTCCGTCTAAATTGAGCACTGATATTCCAAGTAGCTCTAATTTCTTCAACACTTTTATTTCCGGTATAGGTATTTCGCAAAAAATATCGTACAGAAAGCGTATCTCCCGATAACTTGCCCTCTTTCTGCCGTTCGACGAAAGCCTTCAATGAACCGCCACCAGTGACAGGAACAGAATCCGTATCATTGGTATAAGCATTTGGATTGGGGGAGGGATACTTATTATACAGATCTCCGTATTCATTGCCGCAGCCTATTCCTGCAAAGCACATTACAATCACTAAAATTATAGACAGAGAAGAAATTAAGATATGTTTTGTTGGACCACTTTTTCCCATCATTTGCTTTCCTCCTTTACAATACCATCGAATGACAATTTCGTTTTGATGTAAATACATATCAGCGTAACCAACTTTCTATCGCTAAGCACTCATCTCACTCTATTTTTCACCTCCCTTCCTTCTCGTTGATCAACATAGACAAGGCACTATTCTACATAGAATAAACATACATGTCCTTCAATAAACCGCGCCCAAGCGCCTGCTGAAAACATGGGACTCACCCCTTTCTATCAAATCAATGATATAAATTATCGTTTTGTAACTATTTACATAATATATTTTTATATTTTGTTTGTAAACCTTTATTTTAAATTTTTTCTTTTTTATCCATTTTCAAATCATAAATCTATGTATATCTCTTAAAATCCTATCGCCGCACGCCGCCGCTCAAGCAGGCGCAGGCAGCAAAACGCCCGCAGCCTTCTTCTGAGGCTGCGGGCGCCGGGTTGCGCTCTATTGGATTGTGCAGTTACGCCTGTTTGGTCACGTTGACCTTACAGGTGTAGGTTCCCATATTCTCCACACTGATTGTCACGGTCGCCTCTCCGCTCTCGCCCTTTGTGCGAAGCCAGAAGGCGCGGCCGCCGCCGATGAGCGCAAAGGTCTTCGGCCCGATTACCTCCACAGGGCCATCCACCGAAACGGTTACAGCGTTGCTCGCAAAGGGGAGATGGTTGCCGTTTTGATCCACTGCAGTCAGAGCAACACGGGTCACATCGTAGGTATCCGCCTCCACAAGCTCCGGCTGATCCACGCGGACATTCAGGTGTGTCTCCGTCACCGCTGTTTTAACGACGGTTTTGACCAGCTCGCCATTCTTAAAGCCTTCAAAGCGGTAGGAAACCTGCTCATCGCCCCAACCGCCGATGTATTTTTCCACCAGCGAGACCATATCGCCGATCTTCATGCCGCTCGTCACGATGCCGAGGCCTGCCATGAGGAAATATTTCTTCGGCATGGCAAAGGCATATTTGGAGCCTGCAACCAGAGCGGGCTTCAGGAACTTCGCCGCCGTATCGTTGAGGTGCTCCACCTCGGTGAGCGCGTCACCGATGAAATCATCCGTCAGGATAGGTGGATGCGGCAGGTGCGGGAACATTTTTTTATTTGGGTAAGCCGTGCTCATATACACGCCGTTTTTATAAACCTTGATGTAATCACAGTTTGTGAAGGCATAGATCTGACCGAGCTGGCTGCCCGGATGCTCGCCAATATCCATGGAGGAGGATATCTCCATCACCGGCGTTTCATCCTGCTGAGAGGCATATAGCGCGGCGGCAAGCTTCGGGATGCGGAACATATCCGTCACGCCATGGTAGCAAATGCGGTCGCCGCTGCCGAAATCCTTGTGTGTATTATAATCCGCCATGCACCAGCCAATTGCGCCGCTGGTGCGGCTGCTGCCATAGGCCTGGTTCAACACACGGGCATGGCGCAGCGCATGCTCCACGCGGATTTCCTCCCGGTCAAAGCTCTTGGTGGGGTACATATGCCCATTATGCTCTGTGACAAGATAGGGCGCGTTCGGCCCGGCCACGATCAGGGGCAGGTTCAGCACGATTTTGCCACCGGAATGGATGAAATCATTGTAGGTATAAACATCCTCCAGCAGATGGCTCTGCGGGAAGTTGCGCACGCCGCCCGTCTGGCGGGTATCGTCCAGGGAATGTGCGATTGCGTTGGTCTTTTCATACAGCTCGTCGCAATCCGGCCCCTCGTTGACGCGCACGCCCCAAAGGATGACGCAGGGGTGGTTGCGGTCGCGCTTGACCATATCCGCCACATTTTTCAGGCAGTTCTCGCGCCATTCTCCCTCGCCGGTGAACTGCCAGCTGGGCATCTCGGTGAAAACGAGCAGCCCGATCTCATCGCACCGGTCAAGGAAGTGGGTGGAATCCGGATAGTGCGAGGTACGCACCAGGTTGCAACCGAGCTCAAACTTGAGCAGGTCTGCATCCGCCTTCTGCGCGGAGGCAGGCATAGCGTAGCCCACGTAGGGGTAGCTCTGGTGGCGGTTCAAGCCGCGGATTTTAAGCTTGCGCCCATTGAGATAAAAGCCATCCTTGCGGAATTCGCATTCGCGGAAGCCAAAGCGGTAGGATTTTTCATCCGCGCCGCCATTATAGATCACCTTCAGGGTGTAGAGCTTCGGCTGCTCGGTGGACCAGAGCGTTACGCCGGAGACGCGCCATTTGAGATTGAGCACCTTCGCCTCAAACGGGCACACCTGGGAGGCGAGCAGCTTTTCACCGTCATAGAGCTCCAGCTTCAGATCGCCCTGCGTGTGCTCAGAAAACGTCACATCGATATCCAACAGCTTCTTTTTGCCGAGCAGCAGGTCTTTGGTGCGGATAAAGGTATCCTCAATATACACCTCGTTGACGCACTCCAACCACACCTCACGGTAGATACCGCCATAGCAGAGGTAATCGACCACACGGCCAAACGGCGGAATCTCCGGCCGCTCGGTGGAATCCACCTCCACTGCGAGCACGTTGCCGCGTGTTTTGATGGTATCGGTCACATCAAAGGCAAACGCTGTATAGCCGCCCTTGTGCTCGCCAAGGAGTACGCCGTTGAGATACACCTTCGCCAAGTTGGCCACACCCTCAAAATGCAGCAGGAACCGGTTGCCCTTTCGCTTCATCTCCCGCGGCAGAGCAAACTCCTTGCGGTAGCCGCTGATGAATTGATACGACGCCTCGTTAAAATAATTGAACGGCACCTCCTTGCAGGTGTGGGGGATATCCACAACCGCAAACGAGCTTGCGTCAAAATCCGGCGTGACCATGGCCGGGTCGAAGGATGGCGTATAGTGCCAGCCAAAGTTCAGGGGCAGGGTGGTTCTCATCATCTGATCCATTCCTTTCAAACATTCTTTTCTTCTCTCTGTGTGATGACTGAAGCCTTGTGCAGAACGATCGACGTTGGTTCCTCCGCACCGCCGATCATCTCTTCGTCTCGCGCCGTTTCATGCAGATAATAAACACGGGAGTCCGTATCCGTCAGTACACGTGTTTTTCCATTATATCCGCTCAGAACGAACATCTGGCACGGCACAAGGCCTGCGTAAAGCAGCGCTGCGCCAGGCAGCGTGTATTCCTCCTGCTCGGAATGCAGGCGGATGTGGTCGGCGAGGAAATTATAAACCTTGCCATCCTCCATGTCAAACTTCTTTGGCAACGGCGTATTGATGATTTCACCAAAGACGCGCAGGTTTAAAAGTTGCTGCCGCGCGGTCAAATGATAGGTTTTCTCCGGGTCAAGCCCCACAAAGGCGAGCCGGTCCGGCCCGCTGTTGGGCGTGAGCCGGTCAATGAAGCAGCCGAGCATGGATTCCGACCTGTCAGGCGAAACAACCTGCCATGCACAGGCATTCTCCCTGAAAATGTCGCCGATGCGGTAAAATTCGCCGAACTGTAGCAGCCTGCGGTGCTCCTTATAAAACGCAATCTGCTGCTTGACCGCCACCCGGTCAAAGGCGGACAAATTCGTCACATCCAGCTCGTAGCCCGAGAGCCCAAAGCTTGCCACATTGAACCGCTCCTCAATGGAGGATTGGCGCAGCGAGGCAAAGCTTGGCGAAGCGCTGACGTGCATCGTCATTACGGATTGCGGGTAGCCGTAGGAGGTGCCTGTCTGGATGCGGATACGGTCGAGCGGATCCGTATTATCGCTCGTCCAGCACTGGGGCATGTAGCAGAACATGCCGAGATCAAAACGGTTGCCCCCGCTCGAGCAGGATTCAAACAGCACGTGCGGGAAGCGATCCGTCAGCGCCTGCAAAATATTGTAGAGGCCGAGGTAATAGCGGTGGAAATACTCGCCCTGCTTTTTACCGAGCGTACGGCCGAACACGTCGGAAAACTGGCGGTTCATATCCCATTTGATATATTCAATGTTGCCAAGCTTGATCACATCCGTGATGGTATCGATCAGATATTGCTGCACCTCCGGATTCGTCAGATCCAGCACCAGCTGGTTGCGGCCCTCCGTGGGCGTGTAGTCGTCCGTGGTCATGGCCCACTCCGGATGCGCGCGATAGAGGTTGCTATCCGGGTTCACCATTTCCGGTTCTACCCAGAGGCCAAACATCAGGCCCATCTCATTGATCTTTTTCGCCAGCCCGCCGATACCGGAGGGCAGCTTCTTTTTATTCACCGTCCAGTCGCCCAGGGAGCAATGGTCGCTGTTGCGCTTACCGAACCAGCCGTCATCGAGCACAAACAGCTCTGCGCCAAGCCGCGCGCCCTCCTTCGCGATGGCGAGGATGCGCTTCTCTGTGAAGGCGAAATACGTCGCCTCCCAGTTGTTGACAACGACCGGGCGCTCCCGGTGCTGCCACTCGCCGCGCACAATATGCTCCTTGACGAAGGCATGCATGTTGCGGCTCATGCCGTTTAAGCCTTCATGGCTGAAGGTGAGCACCGCCTCCGGTGCGTCAAAGGCTTTGCCCGGCTCAAGCACCCACTCGAATGCAAAGGGGTTGATACCGTTTTGCACGCGTACCATCCCGTGCGGAGCGACCTCCGCGCGGCCGATATGGTTACCGGAATAAACAAGGTTGAAACCCCAGCACTCGCCCGATTGCTCGCCGCAATCCGCCCGCCGGATAGCAAAAAACGGATTGTGCCGGTTGGAGCTTGTGCCGCAGATGGAGCCGATGGAGCATTCCCCCGCCGTAAGCGGACGCTCGTGCTTATAGCGCTCGCGAATCCAAGAGCCGTCAAAGGAGAGCATGGTATAATCCCCGGCGGGCAGGTCAATCTGCATGCTCATCAGGGAGTGGATTTTGATCTCCCGCTCGCTTTGATTGATCAACCGCGCGCTGCGGGTGATCACATTGCATTCCTCAAACACCGTGTAGAGCAGATGCAGCTGCGCGCCAAGCACCGCATCCTCAAGGATTACCGTCAGCGTCTGGCTCCTGCCATAGCTGGAGGGCAGGCCAGAAAGCTCCGGCTTCGTATCGGTGACCCTGGCGGTCACAAATTTGAAATCAGAGTTAAAATTCCCATTTTCCGACTGCACCTGAAGGGCGGGCAGTCGGTAGTCCCCCTTGCCGAACTCCGAATACTCCAGCCGGATATGATCGAGCGAGAGCTTCTCCTTTTTATCATAGACTGTCGAATTGCTGTAGCCCGCAGCGTGCTTATCATAGAGGAAGGGATACGCCTCACACGCCGGGATTTTTCTGCCATAATAAAGCTGCTCAAGCTTTCCACAGGGCAGCGCGCGGAAGAGGTAGCTCGTTTTTTCCGTAGATAAATGGAATTCCTGCTGGTTCGTGATCTGAATCATGAAGTATTTCCATTCCTTTCCATCGCATAACACTGGAGCCATCCCGTTCAAGCGGATGATTCCCATACCATTATAGGGAAGTGTGGCGGCCTCTGCAAGCAGTTTTTAAAAAAAGATGGCGGTGGGCTCCGCATCTTTCCGGCTGGCCCATGAGGGAAATGTTCCGCCCGGTCGGGCCAAGGCCCGGCCGGGCGGGAGGAATTTGTAGGGAACGGTCTTGACCATTCCAGAGCCTAAGCGGAAAGCACGCGCGATTTTAACTTACTCTACAAAAGTAGGAAAATGAAAGCGCTCATAACAAGCGGCCCGGGCTGCCACGCAAAGGCAACGTGGCAACCCGGGCCGCTTTAGGAGATAATGTGAGGCATGATCGGTTTAGAAGATCTTAAACAGATCGAGAATCGCCTGCGCAATGCGGTTAAAGAAAGCTGCAATCTTCGCGAAGAAGCCGAGGATACCGCCCTGCTCTGCGGCGCTGTCGATCACCTTGTCGGCCAGGTCGAGGCAGGCGTCCGCCAGCGCAAGGTTGCTGCCGGATTGCGCGGCCGCCACGATCGCATCATAATCCTCCTGATACTCCGGGCCAATGGCGCCAACCACCAGACGGCCGATGGCGATCTGGTTATTTTGATCCTGCAGCACTTCGCAGGCATACTGTGCGACGGCGGCAAACACCATGGGCTTGTTGGCGTCGATCTGGACGCGGTAACCGGGGACATAAGCTGCCGGATCCGACGCGGTCGTATGATTCATATCAATCGCCATCACGCTCTCCACCACTTTAGCGGAGCCCATGTGCACGAGCTTGTTGGTATCGATCGCCGGGAAGGCGACGCCTGTGGTATCCGTCAGGCCGGCGAGCAGGTCGCCCAGCAGCTGAGAGAGCGGCGGGAGCTGCATGCCTAAGCCCTCCAGCAGGCCGGGCACAAGGATGTTGTCATACGTATAGGCGAGATCCGGAAGGATATCGCACAGATACTCGACCGGATGCGCAAAAAACAGATCAATCGCATCAAAGAGCGGCGCTAGGGAGTACTGGATCGTAAGGGTGTACATTTCTGTCTGGTCGCTGGTTTGCGCGGCTGCAAGGGCTGCGGCGTCCGCAGCAGTTACCGGTGTGCTGCTGTGCAGGGCCTCCAGCACAGGAGCCAAGATATAATCCTGCAGCATCATTAAAACAAGAAGGCCCAGACCTCCCATATTCACCACGGCGCTCATTACAGTGCGGAACTGCTCCCCGTTGCCCGGCTCAATGCCGAACACCAGCTTGGAGGCGTCCACATCCGCCCAACTCTCCGCCGCCATCAAACAGGCTGCGGCCTCCGGATAGGCTGTGAGGCCGAGGGCCACCGTGGAGGGAGCCAGACTCAATGAGATTCCGCCGCCGCCCATACCGCTAAGCGCATCGTCCAAAATGGGGAAGATGGTGACGATGAGTTTGGCTACCGTCGTATCGCAGTAGAGCTTTGCCTTCACATTCTGCTGCTCCAGAACGGCGGCCAGCGTGGTATCAAGCGTTTTCATCAGGCTTTCGGCCTGCTTTTCGCTCATGTCGGCGTATACGCCGGAGAGATCCACGCGGCTGTCCTCCCAGGCGGCGAGCTGCGCGTTGGCAGCCGCCTCATCGTGGATGGCGCTGGCGCTGATTGCGCTCAAACACGTCATCGCCATGAGGACTGCGAGGAACAGGGCAAGTAGCTTTTTTGCTTTCTTCATTCTTTTGCACCTCACTGAATTTATTTAAGGCCCAAAGGGGCCTTATGGATGAATGGATAGAACCGCCATACCCTCTATTTCACATCACCGGATTTATAAACAAGCCCATCTGCTTATTAATAAGAGGAAGTACCCGTGTGTAGAGCGTGGCTGAGAGAACAGACCCCCTTTATAAAGCATGCTGATTCCCTTCATGCTAAAATAGATTGCAGGGCTCTCTGCAGCACGTCTTCTCTCCGTTCTACAGGCCGTTCTTCGGTAGCGAATAAATATTCCATCGGCCGTTGCAGATAGGAAGCTGCAGCCTTCATCTCCTCCCCCTGAAAATCTCCGTCGCTATCCTTTGCCTGCCGGTAGCGCAGGCCAGCAGCAGTGATATGAAGCGCCTGAGCAAGCTCCTTTTTGGTTTTGCCCTGCATGGCCAACTCCCCATATAAATAGGGGTATTTATATGGATAACACATAAATCTCCCTCGTATTCTTAGCAATTGTGAATCATATCTTCATTATATTAACATATGTTAAGAATGTCAATATCTATTGAAAATTTTCTTCACTTATGTTAAGATTGCAGGGGAGGAAGTGAGGAGATGGCTTTTGCAGACCAATTAAAAAAGCTCATGGCAGAAAGCGGCTGCAAGGCCGTCGATCTGGCGCGGATATCCGGCCTGAGCGAGGCAGCCATATCCGATTATCTGCGGGGTAAAAAAGAGCCGAGGGGGAAGCAAAGCATCGCCATCGCAAAAGCGCTGCACGTATCGCTGGATACGCTATGGGAAACGGAATTTGACCCTCGAATCACTCCACAATCCCCATACCCGCATTCCGCTGTAAAACAAGAGGTTGCGCTGAAGCTCACGCGCATAGGCGAAGGGCAAGCGCAAGCCGTGCTAGCCTTTATCAACGCTTTGGAAGAGGTTGAAAAAAGCCTAATGCAATCGCCTTGAGGGCCGCTGCAGGGATTTTGCAGCGGTCCTTTTTGTTGTTTTAGAGGCGGTTGTTTTTTTTCAGTGTGCTTTGCGGATCCCTTGGCCCACAGGCGTGTGATACTGCGATAAAAAGCGGCGCTACTGCTCAGTCAGTAGCGCCGCTTAAGTGTGATAAAAAAATTAAGGCTTGTAAAGCAATTTCAAATTGCTCTTGCTTTCCACGCAGAGGCCAAAAGGCTCCTGCCTCCGCGCAGGACGGAAGACCCTGCCGGGCAGTCGGGTCAAGCCCCGACCATACGAAGCTGGATGGTAGATTTTAGAGATTGGTTAAATGTGAGAGCATTCAGGCCCTCACCTCCGAGGAAGAAAGAGAATGCATTCAGGGCGGAATGCAGGGGGATTGCGCTCCCTCGGAGGCGTCCGCCAGCCTTCGCGGGGGCAAACGCCTCCGAGGGGTTACGGACCACATTTGCGTCCGGCTGGGTTAAGATCCGGCCAAAAGGAAGGATGCATAAGGGCGGCCTGTTAAAGCCAGCTCCCCACCCGCTCTAGGAATTCCACCCAACGGCCGCTCTCCCGGATGGTCTGCGGGCAATTTTTTCCGTTAAAATCATGATGCTGCTTCACCGCATCCAGCTCCAGATCATAGGCTTGCAGCAAATATGCCGTCAGGCGTGCGCCATTTTCAAATGTTTTTTCAAAATCGCCATCTCTGTTGACGCACAGCTCAATGCTGATCCCATTCATATTACCGCCCGGCTCCCTGCGCTGGTCGCCCGCATTCCAGGAAACCTCGCTATCCGGAATATGGTGATAAATCTCATGGTCATCCACCGTATAGTGCCAGGAGGTCGTCCCCTCGCCGCCAGAGAGCAGATAATCGCTGTGTGCCTTGGCATCCGCCCCCTCGGAAGGATTGCCCGTCTCATGGATGACGATGAATTTAATCTCCCGCTTGATACCCGGCCTGCCGGGCAGCGTATCCGGGATGAGGACGGTATGTACCGGCACGCCGTATATCTCCGTCACCTCCGGCCGGTCCTGGGTGGTGGTCTCTTGATTCCTCCACAGCAGAATGCCTGTGGCAATCAAAGCGGCAAGCAGAACGGCTACCGCCGCCAGGAACCAGCGCCGCTTCCCGTGCAGGGAGATGACCTTTCCCCTCATCGGCTCGCCTCCTCCCGGCCCGGCCCACAAAGCTCCACAAGGCTTATATCAGGGTTGTGATAGCGGCCAAAGGCGCGCGTTTTTTTGCCATATTGGATCGCCTGCGCCGGGCACCAATGGATGCATGCCATGCAGCTGGCGCACGATTTGCCCCACACAGGGGTACCGCCCTGCAGCGTAATATTTTGCTGCGGGCACACCAGGGTGCAGGCACCGCAGCCGTTGCAGGCCTCCTCTGCATAAAAATGGCGGTAAGCCCCCTTCGCATACCAATTGAAAAGCGGGTGCACCACATAACGCAAAAAGGGATCGATCGCCTTGGGCGGGAGGCTGTTCAGCCCGATCATCCGCTGCGCAATATCTCTGGCAAGCTTCGCGCAGCGCACACGGGCGTTTTCCAGCTTTGTACGCGCCATCGCCTGGCTATCCACATCCGAAAGGGGCAGGTAGTTATTCGGCATCAGGCATATATTGCCGTAATCCAACCGCAGGCCATGTTTTTGCAACAGCCGGGCAAATGCCGTCAGCGTCTCGCCGGCCGAATCGCCGCAGTTCGCCACAGCAAACACATAGGAGGGTTTGCCCTCCACGCGCAGCTTCTCCACAAAGGCTTTCACCGCATCCGGGTAACCCCATGCATACACCGGGAAAACAAAGCCGAGTACATCCCCCGCCTGCACGCAGGTTTCCGCCGCATCCTCCCCATACTTTGAAAGATTCAGCCGCACGACCTCCGCCTCCAACGCAGCCGCCAGCTGCTTTGCAATGGAAAGCGAATTTCCCGTGCCGGTAAAGCAGTAAATTTTCACGGTCATCCTCCTGTCTTTTTCCGGTAGGCGGGCTTCCTTACTATGCAATCAGTATAGCATAGTTTTCTGCACACGCAATCCCTGTTTTTTTGACATCCTATGCGTTACAAATTGATATTCATTCATTTTGTTTCTTATTCGAACTAAAATTATACAAAGCTAGCACTTCCATGCATATCTAAAAGCGTAAAGTAAAAAAACTTTTCAGTGTTGAAAAGTCTGTGGAAAGTGTGGAGATGTGTAATTATTTTTCTTAAATAAACTTTATTGCTTTTGTTTTGTAAAGCTTTCAACTTTACTTTAACCAAGTTTTCCACATTATCTGCAAAATACAGCGCTGTATATGCATTTTGCATATGCAGCGCTGGGCAAGCAGTGCAGCCCTACCCACATTGAGATATTTTACAAAACGGGCAACACACCTTGCCTTAACAAACCCTTTGCCAACCCCATTTGCTTTTATTTTTCTTTTAATGCATCATATTTGTCTAAGTGGAAGGAATATGGCACATTGCGTGAAGCAATCGCTGCATGATATGCTCCTCCTTCCCGTGGAGGCTGCTAAAAGCCTTCATTTATATATGTAAAGCAAATAACTTGTCACGCTTGTAGAAACCTTCCCTTCTGAAATGCCCTTCATCCACTGGTTTTTTAATATTTTTTCACTTGAGTAAAGTAACATAACTTTACTTTGGCTTTCTATTCCGGCTCCTCTTCCGCCCCGGTAGAATCCTCTACCTGCAGGGCTTCCGGCTTCCCGATCTCCTCCTCGCACAGATACCGACCTGTTATCACACAGCCGTCCTGCGTAAAATGTGCCTCCACCGTCTCCTCCAAGATTTTGGCATTCTGCAGCTCTTGAGAAACTTTTTGCGAAAATTCCGCCGCAGCGGCCTGCAGGGCTTGCTCCTTCGTAAAAGTCACTTCTTGCTGTGTGTAGCCCCTTTGCAGATAGGTCTCCAGATAAACCGGGAGGGGGACTTGATTCATTTGAAGTGTATTTCGCCTGGTAAAGCTCTCCTTTTCCCCTTCTGGCTGCCGGCCGAGTCCAAATGGAATTTGCAGGCCGAAAAGGGAAAGCCGGTAGCGCCGGCTCTCCTCCCCTGTATAGCGCCGGACGGTCTGCCGGAATGGGAAGGTGTGTGTAACCACACGGTGCGTCTGTGCGATTGCAACGCCGCGCGCATGCTTGAAGGAAACCGATAAATCCTTATTCGTCACCACGCTGCTGATCAGCAGATCGCCAGCCAACACCGCCTGCCCCTTTTTGACCGCCGCCTCCCCTTCATAAACCTCAAGGCTGACAATGGTTCCATCCCGCCCAGCCAAAATATTTTGCGGGGAGGTATCATTTTGCACCTCCGGCGCCGGCGCCCGCTCGCGCACTTCGATCACAGCCGCGCTGCCTCGGATATTCAGTGCCAGCCATGCCAGATCATTCAGCTCGCGCGCAGCAGCGCGCTGCACCTGCTCCACATTGATCTTCGAGCGGCGTACGCCCGCCCTCACGCCCAGTTTCTCAAAAACAGCAAGGATCTCTGCATCTGGCACCGTTTCATTCCCCTGCACATCGATCGTCCACACCATAGAGGAAAGAAGCCCCACAATCAGCACGGCAGCCACCGCGCCGCATAGCAGCCCAAGCCGCCGCCGGTGGCGGTGCAGAAGAAAGGGGAGGCCGTAACGCTCCGCCACACGCGGCCGCATGCCGGATTTTCGCGCACAGGTGCGCAGCCTATGATAGCCGCGAATCGTCGTTTTGGCGTATAAGACCTCTTTGCCGCCGCTGATATCCCAAAGCGGAATCTTCTCCCTAGAGCAAAGGTTGATAAACCGCTCCGGGAAGCCCCCTGTTGCACGAAAGCGCACATATCCGCATAAAAAACGAATGAGATAGATGAACAGCACTTCTCTCTCCCCTTCCATCCCGGCCCTATCGTAGTTTAATTGGAAAAATCGATGGTAAGGATATTGCCCGTGATGATTGCCTGCTCCAGCGTCAGCGTCCGGATGCTCAGCTCCGTGCCGGTAAAGCGGACCATATTTTTCCCCAGATTCAGCCGGATTACGCCCTCATCGTATTCTACAACGCCTTTGCAGCCCTCCACAATCGCCTCCCGATTGCCCGAAAGCTCCATGTGGGAAATCCCGCGCAGAGCGGCCCGCGGGATTTCCAGCTCCTGTGTCAGCTTTTCTCTGGCGGCTTCGCCTTTCGCAACGGCGCGATCCCTGTGGGCACGATTTCCAGCTTTTTTCATAGCCTCTGACCTCACGTTTCCTGAGATGCCGGGCATGTTCCCCTGCCCGTTCCTCATATATATGCGTCAGGGGGGAAGGACTATGAAAAAGAGACTCCAGCAACGCCTGCCAACGCTGCTCTCCACCCTGGCCGCTCTTGCATTTGGGGGAGGCATTCTGTACGCTCCCGAGCAGGCGTCGCAGGGTGTGCGAGATGGCCTTGTGCTTTGCGGCCAGGTGGTTATCCCTTCTCTGTTCCCTTTTCTGGTTCTCTCCGCATTTCTTGTGCGATCCGGGCTGGCGCAGCGCGCTGGCCGGCTGCTCGGGCCACTGACGCAAACGCTCTTTCGCTTGCCGGGCGCCGCCGGGAGCGCTGTTTTTATGAGCCTCATCGGCGGCTATCCCCTCGGCGCACGCATGACGTCGCAACTGCTGGACGCCGCCCTGATCACCGCACAGCAGGCCAGACGCATGCTGCTCTTTTGCGTCAATTCCGGCCCGGCGTTTCTCATCAGCGCCGTCGGCGCCGCAATGCTCCACAGCCGTCGTGCCGGCCTCTTGCTCTGTGCATCTTTAACCGCCAGCGCACTGCTCATCGGCGTTTTCACACGATTCTTTCCTGCACAGGGCAAGGAACATCTGCTGCCCGCCCGGCAGGCAGATCAGCCCGCCAGCTCTATGGCCGGCGCACTGGTAGAGGCCGCTTCGCAGGGCTGTGCCGGTATCGTCTCTATCTGTGTGTGGGTAATCCTGTTTTCCTGCGCAGCCGCCCTGCTGCGCCTTTTGCCGCTATCCAATGCAGCCCTTTCGCTGGTGCAATGCCTGCTGGAGGTCACCTCGGGCTGCGCTGGCATAGCCGGGAGAGCGCCTCTGCCAGCGCTTGCATTTGTGCTCGGCTGGGGAGGCCTCTGCGTGCACTGCCAGATTCTGCGCGACGTCTCCAGGGCCGGCCTCTCCCTGCCGCTTTTTTTCTGTGCGCGTGCAGCCAACGGCCTGTTCGCCTGCCTTATGAATGCCCTTTGCCTGCACTTTTTCCCCTGTGAAACCGCCGCATTTTCCAACCATGTGCAAATGCTGCCGGAGGCTTTCGCCGCCTCCGCCCCCGTGTCCGCAGGGATGCTCTTTATGTGCGCCCTACTGATTTTGGAGGTTGATGGCAACCGCAAAAAATGCTAAACTAATAGAAAAAGAGTGGGAATCGCCGGCCCTTGGGCGGGCAACGTTCCCTTTGCTTCACCTCTGGATAAAGGGAGATTGCGCTATGAAAAAGCGTCCGTTTTTTAACCCGGAAATTGAGCCCTGCTGCGCTTTCTGCGAGCATGGCCGCCCCGCGCCGGACGGCAAAACGGTGCTGTGCATGAAAAAGGGCGTCGTCCTGCCGGACGGGCACTGCCGGAAATACCGGTATGATCCGCTCCGCCGGGAGCCGAAGCCCCGTCCACGCCTGCCGCAGTATGACAAAAGCGAATTTGAGCTATAACGCAAAAGCCCTGCTGCACTGGTTGTAGCAGGGCTTTCGCTCGTTTGTATAAGCGGGTATTCTTATTTGACAGGAGTTTCCCCTATTCCGCCTGCCGCTTCGCATCCCTTCGCCCAGCAATCTCATGGGAAATCTGCTCCACCAGCGCGGGCTTGAGCTTAAACTTTTTAAAATAGACCGCCAGTGCCGCAAGCAGAATGACCGGCGGCAGGATGTACATCATAATTTCAATGCAGGTCACAGCCTGCGGTGAGGCAACCGTTGCCTCCTCCCCTTCAAAGCCGACGATTGCAAAGCCCATCATTGTGATCAGCGAGCTCAGGCCCGCCGCAACCTTGCTCAGGAAAGTCAGCATTGAAAAAATCACGCCCTCGTTGCGTTCACCCGTGCGCCACTCGCCATAGTCCACAGCGTCCGCCAGCATCACGTTCTGCATCACGCCCATGGATCCAAAACCGGCGGACATAACGAAGGCCGCAGCAGCAAAGGGGATAAACTGGCCGTTAAAGAACTGCGTCGACAGCGCCATCAGCACATAGCCGATGCACGGCAGCACAAGAGAACCGATGTAAACCCGGTTGCGCCCAAACCATCTGGAGAAAAACGGGAACCCGAGCAGCCCGATTGCCTGAGAAGCGCCCAGCAAGATGGTGAAAAAGGAATATTGATCCTTGCTGCCAATGACAAACACAAAATAAAAGACAGAAACCGCATTTGTCAGATTCGTTGCCAGATTGAACAGGATCATAATAACAACGATCACAAGCGCCTGGTCATTATGGAATAAAATTTTGGCACAGCGAATGAGAGAAAACTTCTCCCCCTGCTGCTGGGCAGGCGGCTCCACACGCTCCCGTACCGTTGCGGCGCACACCAAAATGGTGAAGATATAAACACCCGAGGTAATCAGCGCGTATTTGGCAAAGCCCCCGTGTGAAATACCGCCCAGCCGGTCGATAATTTGCAGCGTAAACGCGCCCACGATCCCTGCCGCGCCTCCGAAAATCCGCGGCAGCATGGAAACCTGATCGCGCTCCTTCGCATCCAGCGTCAGCGCCGGAATCATCGCCCAATAGCCTACGTCCACCATCGTATAGGTCATATCCCAGAGAATAAAGCAGACGGTGGCATACACATACAGCCAAACGCCCTCCAGCCCAGGGTTGGTAAAGAGCAAAACCGTAACCCCGGCATTGGTGATCGCACCGATCACCATCCAGGGGCGAAATTTTCCCCATTTGGTATGCGTGTGATCAATGAGCGCACCCATGAGCAGATCATTTACACCATCCCAAATGCGGGCCAAAAAGATCATCACGCCCAAAAATGCCGTGGACAGCCCCAGCCCCGTCATAAAGTAATACGAGATAAATCCGCTCGCCAAGCCATAGCTCAGGCTTTTGCCGATTGTGCCCGCTCCATAGCCAAGCTTGTTCCCCCAGGTGAGCTTGTTTTCCATACGATCCCTCTCCGCTCTCTGAAATAGATACTTTCTATAAAATAGAAAAAGTTTCATAGCTAAATTATAGGCATTTTAGAAAGGCACGTCAATGGAAAATTACATTATATAGGGCTGTAAATTTTGCCTTAAAAAGAGCCAAATTCGGGGGCTCGATATGAAATGTTGGGTGTGGGAACCTTCCATCTCCCACACCCAACGTCGCCATCTGAATTTATTTGCCTGATAAAATCCGCTTGAGATACTGGCCGGTGTAGGATGCCTCAACGGCAGCCACCTCTTCCGGCGTACCCTCTGCCACGATCTCGCCGCCTTTATCGCCGCCCTCCGGGCCCAAGTCGATAATATGATCGGCCGTTTTGATCACATCAAGATTATGCTCGATCACAAGCACGGTATTGCCGTTATCCACCAACGTGTGCAGCACATTGACAAGACGGTGCACATCGGCTGTGTGCAAGCCGGTGGTTGGCTCATCCAAAATATAGATTGTGCGCCCTGTCGCCCGGCGGGAGAGCTCTGTGGAGAGTTTGACACGCTGTGCTTCGCCACCGGAGAGCGTCGTGGCGGGCTGGCCAATCTTGATATAGCCAAGGCCCACGTCGTAGAGCGTTTGCAGCTTGCGCTGAATTTTGGGCACAGCAGAGAAAAAGGCAAGCCCCTCCTCCACTGTCATCTCCAGCACATCATAAATATTTTTGCCCTTGTATTTTACTTCCAGCGTCTCACGGTTGTAGCGCGCGCCCTTACACACCTCACAGGGCACGTAGATATCCGCCAGAAAGTGCATCTCAATTTTAACAATGCCGTCGCCCTGGCAGGCTTCACAGCGCCCGCCCTTGACGTTAAAGGAAAACCGGTTGGATTTAAAGCCGCGCATTTTTGCCTCCTGCGTGGAGGCGAACAGCTCGCGAATATCAGTGAACACGCCGGTATAGGTCGCAGGATTAGAGCGCGGGGTGCGCCCGATGGGCGACTGATCAATATCAATCACCTTATCCAGATACTCGATCCCCTCAATCGACTGATGCGCACCGACGGTGCGCTTTGCGCCGTTTAACTCATTCGCCAGCTGCTTATACAGGATTTCATTGACCAGCGACGACTTTCCGGAGCCGGACACGCCCGTCACGCACACAAACTCACCCAGCGGGATAGTAACGTCAATCCCCTTGAGGTTATTCTCCTTAGCGCCGAGTACCTTCAAGCATTTGCCATTGCCGCTGCGCCGCTTCTCCGGAATCGGGATAAATCGTGTGCCGCTGAGATACTGGCCGGTGAGCGATCGCTTGCATGCCTTAATTTCATCCACCGTGCCTGCGCAGACGATCTCCCCGCCATGGATGCCCGCACCGGGGCCGACATCTACAATATAGTCCGCAGCGTACATCGTATCCTCATCGTGCTCCACAACGATCAGCGTATTGCCAAGATCGCGCAGATGCTTCAGAGTGGCCAGCAGCCGGTCGTTATCCCGCTGGTGCAGGCCGATGCTCGGCTCATCCAGAATATATAACACCCCCATCAGAGAGGAACCGATCTGCGTCGCCAGCCGGATGCGCTGGCTTTCCCCACCCGACAGTGTCCCGGCGGAGCGGGAGAGCATCAGATAATCCAACCCAACGCTGGAGAGGAATTGCAGCCTGCTGCGAATCTCCTTGAGAATCTGCTTGGCAATCATCTGCTCCCGCTCGGTCAATTCCAAGGCATTGATAAAATTCAATGCGCCGGTGATAGATTTATGGCTAAGCTGATCAATATTGATGCCGCCCACCGTGACGGAGAGCGACTCCGGCCGCAGCCGGGCGCCGCCGCAATCCGGGCAGGGACGCTCGCTCATCACCTGCTCGATCTCCGCACGGGCCCACTCGCTGTTCGTCTCCCGGTAGCGGCGCTCAAGGTTGGGGATGACGCCTTCAAATTCCGTCATATAAGTGCCACTGCCGTATTCGCTGCGGCGGTGCATTTTGATCTTTTTGCCCTTTGTGCCATAGAGCACCGCATCGAGTGCAGCCCTTGGGAGCTTGCCAACAGGCTCATCCAGCGAAAAATGATAGTGCTCTGCCAGCGCCTCAAAATACATCTGCGCAATCGTGCCACCCTCCGCCGCCGTCCAACCGCTGGCCTTGATCGCCCCCTGCCGGATGGAAAGACGCGGATTGGGAATGACCAGCTTGGGATCCACCTTCATAAAAATGCCGAGACCGGAACAGGTCGGGCACGCACCGAAAGGATTGTTGAAGGAAAACATGCGTGGGGTCAGCTCTTCAATGCTCACGCCGTGCTCCGGGCAAGCGTAATTTTGTGAGAAAAGCATCTCCTCCGCACCCACCACATCGATGAGCAGGATACCTCCGGAAAGAGCGCAGGCCGTCTCCACGGAATCTGCCAGGCGGGCACGAATTTCTTCCTTGATGACAAGGCGGTCGATGACCACTTCGATATGATGCTTTTTGTTTTTATCCAGCTGGATCGTTTCGGAAAGATCGTAGATGCTGCCATCCACCCGCACACGCACGTAGCCGGATTTGCGCGCCGCATCCAATTCCTTCACATGCTCGCCCTTACGGCCGCGAATCACCGGAGCGAGCACCTGAATCTTCGTGCCCTCCTCCAGCGCCATAATCCGGTCTACAATCTGATCCACCGTTTGCTGACGGATCTCCTTGCCGCAGACCGGGCAGTGCGGGATGCCGATGCGGGCGTAGAGCAGGCGCAGGTAATCGTGAATTTCCGTGACCGTGCCCACTGTGGAACGCGGGTTTTTCGAGGTGGTTTTCTGATCGATCGAGATCGCCGGGGACAGGCCGTCAATCGAATCGACATCCGGCTTCTCCATCTGGCCCAAGAACTGCCGCGCGTAGGAGGAAAGGCTCTCCACATAGCGCCGCTGCCCCTCGGCATAAATGGTATCAAACGCAAGCGAGGATTTCCCGGAGCCGGAAAGGCCGGTAAAAACCACAAGCTTGTCACGCGGTATCTCAATATCTACATTTTTTAAATTGTGCTCACGGGCGCCTTTTACTACTAAGTTTTTCTGTGCCATACACAGACCTCCCTGAGCGCCTCCGCTCAAAACATTTGTTCTTTTGTTATCATACCAAAATTGTGAAAAAAGTCAAGTCAGATATCGGATGTCAAATCACAGATAAAAAGTGGACTCAACCGCTGCGAATCTTCCACAAGCAGTTTGCCCAGACACAAGGCTATTTTCCCCTCTCGCCGCAGGCGAAACAGGCAAAAAGGCAGCTCCGGCAAATCCGGGAGCGCCCGTGCGGCTCTGCTCCATCAAAAAAGGGCGCGTTGCAGAATGAAAATCTGAAACGCGCCCAGTCGCGTACAGGGAAACCAGGCACTCATTCAAATATCAAATCAAACTTTCTGGCTTCACCACAACCAAGAATTGGATTTTACTCCGCTCAGGCCGCGGAGGCCCCTCCTTTTCCGTTCGGCCGGAAAAGGAGGCAAAAGGGGCCGCCCTATACGGCCAACGGCGGCACTGATATGTAAATATACCTCTTTGATGTGTTCGGCAAAGCACCCAAAAAACTCGGCCACTCACGTGGCCTCAAACATTTTGGGCGTTTGCTTTTTCGCTTTGCGAAAAAGTTCCCTCACGAGCCCGCCGGAAGTTTGCGGAGCCTGCCGCCGCTAGGCCTACTGGTAGAGAGTTCCTCAGAGCAAGACTAAAGGCCCCGGGAGGTTTCTCCCGGAGCCCGCAAGTTATTCGGCGCCTCAAACGTAACGATAGGCCCAGGCGGCAACTGATGCCACTCACTGCGTGCACGTGAGGGCACTTTTGGCCCGAAGGGCAAAAGCGAACCTTTCCGCCTGTTTGAAGCCGCGTGAGCGGCTGAGTTCGGGAAGCGTTCGCCGAACGCGCTGTGGTGTGGCTTATCTTTCAACCGCCGCCGCAGTGCCGTTCGCAGGGTCGTGGGGCGAAGCCCCCGGCTGCTTCTCTTCTCGCATCGGTGCACAGGGGGCAACAGCGGTTTTCAGCGCCATGGCCGCGCCCCTGGCTACGTTATCCTCCTTGCGTTCCATCAAGGAAAGCTGCGTCGTCTGCCTTGCCAGAAATCACGGCCATGGGCTGAAAACTCCATAGGACCGTTCCGGCAGCTCAGGCGAGGGGATCGCAAGGCCGCAGGGCGCGGCCGGGCGGGCAGCCCTGCCGTGCCCGAGAACGCAGCGAGCGCCCGCCTGAGCCTGCCGGGCGGCGCTGCTTCCCCCTGTACGCCGATGCTGGTTCTCTTACAGAAGTAAGAGAAGGTAGTCGCGTACAGCGAAACCAGGCACTCATTAAAAATTCAAAAAAAATCCCATGACCGCACCACTAGCAAGATTATAGTGGTTATAACAAACATTCGGAAGGCTGCGTCTTGCAACGCGCCCTTCCCTTGCAATCAGGTCTTTATAAGCTTTTGCCGGCGCAGGTAAATAAGCAGCGGCTTGCATACTGCTATCCCGACGACAACCGCCATCGCGATCTCCAGCAGGCAGTTGAGCGACATCATCGTCGCAAAAACCTCTTTGAGCGGCAGGGAGTCAAACAGCAGCCACATCAGCCCCAATACCATCGCACTGTGGCACAGCGTTGCAACACCGGCGCTCAGGCCAATTGCCGCAACTTCATTTTTGAGCAGCCGCTTCAGGCCAATGAACAGCCATGCCGCAATCACGCCGAGCAAAATCCGAGGCACAATGCACAGGATCAGTGACTGCACCGGCTCCCCGCTCACAAAGGGGGAAAAGATGATATCTGCCGGGCTGGCCGCAGCAAACGTCGCCTTCAGCATGGACATCACGCCGAACGACGCGCCGAGAACCCCTCCGAACAAGAGTCCCATTGTGACGGCGCCGATAATCACCGGAATATGCATCAATGTGATGGAGATCGGCGGGATCATAATAAAGCCTACCGGGGTAAAGGTGAGGATCGCCTGGAGAGCGATCAGCATGGCCAGCTGCGCGAGGCGCATCGTCCTCGCAAGGGAATTCTTTTTCAATTTATACTCCTCCTTGCTGCTGCTCTCCCAAATGAAGATGCAGCGCAAAATTTGGCGGAAAACAACAGGGCTCACTCGTGAAAAGCCCAATTCGTAAAGCATTTTACCCTTACAAATCACTCTTGTCAAGCGGCAAAATGTATCAAATCAACGCTTTGCGGCACGATCTTTTTTCGACATATTCTTCTCATAAACCAGCTTGAGGCCCTCCAAGAGCAAATTTTCACTGTAAAGGACATTGCGTTTACAGTTAGATACGATATCCTTTGCCAACCCTCCGGTGGCCACAACCGTCTTGACCGGGCGGCCAAGCTCCTCCTCGATGCGGTCGCACAGGCCGTCGAGCATGGCAGCCGTGCCAAACACTGTGCCGGATTGCATACAATCCGGCGAATTGGTGCCGATGACGTGATCCGGCGCCTCAATGCTGATGTGCGGCAGCTGGGAGGTTCGGGTTGCCAGCGCATCCAGCGAAATTCCCACGCCTGCGGAAATCGTGCAGCCGAGGTAAGTACCATTTTCATCCAGGACACTAATTTTCGTCGCCGTGCCCAGATCCATCACAAGGCATGGCAGCTCGTAGGAGTGGATCGCCGCCACCGCACCCACCACCAGGTCCGCGCCGAGGATGCCGGGCGTATCCGTGCGGATGTTGAGCCCTGTTTTCAGGCCAGGCCCAATCAGCAGCGGCGCATGGCCTGTGACCATCTGCACCGCGCTGCGCACCGCCGCCGTCAGCTCTGGCACAACGGAGCTGATGATCGCGCCTTCAAAATCCCTAGGCACCACATCGTAGAGCGCAAAAATCGCTTTGAGCTCCACTGCGTACTGATCCCCTGTGCGGGCGCGCTCCGTCGCCAGGCGGGCAACAAATAGCAATTCGTCCTCTTTATATACACCCATTGTGATATTGCTGTTGCCGACATCGACTGTTAAAATCATCTGATTCTCATCCTCTCTCCGGGGCGGAGTAAGCATAGTGTCTATTTAGTATACACGATTTCCGACCGGAAAGCAAACGGCATCCGTTCCGAAAAAAGCGCTCTGCCCGCCGCCTTTTTCGGCAGAACGTGGCAGCCCGGCCCCGCATAGCAGATGAGAGGCAAAGCGGGGCTGCTGCCGCGCCGTTACCGCCAGGCGCGGAACAGTTCCGCAATCACCTGCTCGATCGGTGCTTTCTGAATTTCCAAATCCCGGATGCCGTGCAGCATTGAAAGCTGCGCCAGCAATTCATGCACCTGTATAGAGGATAAATCCAGTTCATATTCGCAAACGCCCTTTTCCTCTGATAGAAGGCGCCCAATGGTCAGGTCGGGCGGTCGGGCGCTATCCACCGTTAGCCGGAGTCGGGAAGGGCGGCCCGTCAAAGCGCGCAGGCCATCAAAGTCTCCGTCATATGCAATCTTGCCCGCAGAAATCATCAGGATTCGCTCTGCCATCTCCTCCAGATCGTCCATGTCATGGCTGGTCACAATGATCGTCACTCCGTTTTCCCGATTAACCGTTTTTAAAAATGCAATCATCTGCCGCTTGGCAACGACGTCCAGCCCCAGCGTTGGCTCATCCAGTAGGATTACCTCCGGGGCGTGCAAGAGCATCATGGCGATATCCGCCCGCATCCGTTGGCCGAGCGATAGTTCCCGCGCAAAGGTCTTTAAAAGATCCTTCAAATCCAAAAGCTCAATTGCCATCTCCAAGTTCCGCCGATAGACATTCTCCGGAATCTGCCACACAGCCTTTTTCCACGCGAAGCTCTGCATAACAGGGTGATCCCACCATAGCTCCGTCCGGTTGCCGAACAGTACGCCGAGCCTCTTCATGAGCGAAATCCGGTTTTTTTCAGGCGACAGGCCGAGCACGGAGACTTTCCCATCCGTTGGCAAAAGCATGCCACAGAGTAACTTCATCGTTGTACTCTTGCCCGCCCCGTTCGGCCCGGCATAGGCGACAAACTCGCCGCGCCGGATTTGGAAGGTCACATTATCAAGCGCATACACGCGCTTTTTCTCAGGCCTTGCGAGCCTTTTCAGCACGCCGTTCCCGGCATTCTCCCGCTGGGATTGGGTAAGCACCTTCACAACAGACTGCACGTCAACGGCGATGTCCGATGGCGAGGTAGCGGTTGATCCCTTTTTTAACATAGTAATGCAATCCTTTCCTGAAAAAGTAAGCCGCGCATGCGGCGAGCGCCACCGCAATGATTGCGGGGTAATAGCCCGGCAGGTCGAGCGGCGGTTTCCCAAGCAGTGCAAGCGATGGAAACCAGCCCAGCAGCCCCGCGGGAAACACCGTCAACAGAGGCGCTTTCAACGCAAGCGGCATACCGGAGAGTGGGAATTGCGCAAGGCTGCATTGCGCATCGATTACATAAGTTGAAATTTCCTCCGCTTGGGCAGGCGCGTAAAAGGCCACGCTAGAGGCAAGGTAAGAGGAGGCAACCAGGATCGCAACCGTAGCGGCCAAATGCCCGGCAAGCGCCAGCGCCCACCACCACGGCGGCCGGATGCCGAGCTTTGCAACGGCAATGCAGAGAAGCGCCGCGCCGGAAACCAGGTTGCTGCTCCCTGAAAACGGGATGAAACCCTCTGTCATTAGCTGCACCGGCAAGGGGAGCGGTTGCATCAGCATGTGGTCCACCTGGCCGCGCCCGATCCGGCGGCTGATATGCCCAACGTTATTGCTGGAGAAAAACACCTGGTAAATCCCCGTCATCAGGGAGGTGTACCCGAGCATAAATAGAATTTCATACCGGCTCATTCCGCCGATCCCTCCAAATTTCCATGCCAGCAGAAACACGCCCGCGATCGAGGAGAGATTGGATATCACGTCCGACAGGATTGCAAGGGACGCAAACACTCGGTCCCGCAGCAGCCAGGCAAAATCCATTTTGGCATACAGCACATACAGCGATAAAAATTGTTTGAGGGAGATTTTCTGCCTATCCACCAAAGCTCACCAGCCTCTCTCGTGATCTGCAAAACCATAAAATAGCCGCGGGCCAGAGCGTCAGGTTCCAGAACACCTGTGCCAACAGAATGCGCTCAGGCCGTGCCGTGCCGACAAACAATGCCAGCGGCGCACCGCCGAGGCTGCCGAAGGGCTGTAGTTCAAACACACGCGCTAACCCAACCGGCAGCAACCGAAAGGGCAGCACAGTGCCGGAGAAAAGCGCCACGATCGCTGTGCGAATCACATGGGCAAACCAGGAGATGCCGCGCAGCTCAATCGCCACACAGGCAAACAGAAAGTCAATCGCAAACCCGAGTGAGATACAGAGCAGCAGGCTGGGGAAAAACCAAGGGCTTGCCGGCAAAACCGAAATCCCCAAAAACGGCGCGGCGCACAGCAGTGGAAGGGAAAAGAAAAGCAGCATCGGGATCCATCCGCCTACCGTTTCCGCCACGATCCCGCCAAAAATAGGGGTCGGGCGGAGATAGAGCCTGTGTAGCTCCCCTTCATAGCACCAGCTCGATATAAAGGTTTGCACCACCAATAAATCGGCCAATATCGCATTGAGATAGGTATAGGATAGCATCTGCTTCAGTGTCATGCCGGTTTCTACGCCACTCCTTGATAAAACGGACCAAAGAAATAGCAGCGGAATGAAATGCACGAGCCGGACGGCTATATTCGGGAGCAGATAGAAAATGCCGCCGTTCGTCTGGGCGCGCATCGCCATGCGCATCGTTTGGCTGTATTTTAAAATCATATGAAAATCATTCCTTCCCTGAGGCTGTTGCAACATGTAAGATTTTTCAACAGGCCCCCAAATCCACTTGAGGACCGTACAATATAGCCCTCATTTTGCATCTCAAGACGCAAAACCGTGCTTTTTCTCAGCTTAGCATCAGTGTACAAGGGTACACTGATGCTAGTGAACATCTTCAATATGCAACGCATCCTTAGCACAATCGAATTTGAGCATAAAAATACCCTGTGCAGATCGTTTTGACTGCACAGGGTACCATTCATTCTGTTTGGCATGGTTACGCGGCCCAAACGAAATATGGTGAAAGGCATTCAAAACAATCCGGCTTTTCTGCAAAAAGGGCAGACTTCTCCCCTGCTGCGGCAAAAGCCGCCGTCAGCATATGGTTTAATTTTGCCAAAAGGGCAGACTGCCCCCTGGGCGCGGCTGTTTTGAATGTGTAGCTGCGGACGATATCGCTGCCCGGAAACAACTCCTTGCAGCATATATCGTTTTGCACGGCCAAATTCCAAGATGTTTTTTTCGCCGGATGCATCAACCTTTCACCACCTTTCCACTTGTATTTGCGATTCATTATAATAGAATCCGTTTCATAAAGCAATCTGAATTTTATCAGGTTTTCACCTTTTTTTCCGTATACGCAGCGCTGAGCAAATTGTTACAACAGCAAACAGCAGCATCACATAGGGCAGCTCAAGGAAAACCGTCACAGCGGTGCACAGGAAAAACAGGAGGATCTGCACCGGCCTTTTACCGCCAAACACCGTCTTCAGCGCCTGAAAATCCAGCTGCTCCCACATTGGCACAATCAGAATAACAGCCAGCACGGATAAAGGGATGCGCTCCAGTATACCACCGGGCAACGTTGCCAGCAACATCAGCACGCCGGCTGACAGAGGCGCAAGCCTTGTTATGCTCTGCTCCCGTTCTCTGGCCGCGCCGGCCGGCATTCCGCCCAAAAGCGGCAGGAGCACGTTCCCCGCTCCCAGCAAAAACACACGGCCGGCCCGCTCGCCCGGCTCGTCATGTACACTTCCGCCGCAACTCACCAGCACAGAGAGCGCAATGGCGGCAGCACTGAGCAGCATCCCTCCCACCGGCGCAGCGGACAGGCCCGCAAAGAGGAGCCCCCCTGCCTCCGGCAGCGCACGGGGAAGCGCCCCCAGCTCCAGCACCGGCGACTCAGCCGCCGACGGCACCAGGCAGAGATGCAGCCCCAGCGCGATCACCAGGCTGACAAACTGGGGCGGCACAAACCGGTGCAGCCTTTTGAATTTGCGCGGATAGGTAATCATCAACACCAACACAATCGTTCCATAAAGGACGGTGCGCCAATTCGCATGGAACCCGAAGCTGCGGTAAGAAAGCAGCATCTCGACCGCACTGACGCCAGAGGCGTTGATGCCAAAATAATTATTTGTCTGCAAAATGGTCATCACCAGCGCAATGCCAATGGTAAATCCACCCGCCACCGGTGCCGGGATATATCGCAGCAGCCGCTCCGCCCGGCACGCAAGCGCCAGCAGCACAATCGCGCCCGCCAGCAGCGCGGCCGTCAGTGCAAGCGGCAGGCCATACCGGCCCGCGCAGGCGGAAAACACCAGAAAAACAAGGCATGTAGGCCCCGCAAAAAAAGCCGGACGCCCCGGCGACAACGCCGCCAGCAGGCTTGCCGCAACTGCGGCGATCACACCCGACGCAGCGTTCAGCTCCGCCAGCGCGCCAAACGCCAGCGCAAAGGGGAACATTGCCATGGCCTCCACCCCGCCTGCGGCAAGGCTCTGCCCCAGCCTTTTGATACGATCATTTGCAAACGTTCGCTGCATTTCATCCCAACCTTATTGATCAAAGCCTGCCTTCGATTATACCGGAGATTCCGGCGGGATGCAAGAAAAAGCTTTTGCAGCCTTTTGATTTGTAGTATAATGATGAGGGCAGTATACTGTCAGCACGTTCAAGCGGAGGGGGAAACTATGAAAGTTGGAATCATTCGCTGCTTACAAACAGAAGACTATTGCCCCGGCACGGCTGATTTTAAAGCCATTCAAACTAGGACGGGCAGTTTTGAAGGGATATGCGAGCCAATTGAAATCATCGGGTTTATTAACTGCGGCGGCTGCCCCGGCAAAAAGGCCGTGCTTCGGGCCAGGGAGCTTGTCAAGCGCGGAGCCGACACCATTGTTTTCGCCAGCTGCATCCAAAAGGGAACGCCCATTGGCTACCCTTGCCCTTTTGCACGGCAGATGAAGGCCTGTATCGCTCAGGACTTAGGCGGCAAAATCCGTTTGTTAGATTATACGCACTAAGGGTTGCCTTTTCAGCTCCAGTCAGAAAGGAAGCACAGCATGCATAAACGAACCAAGCGAATTTTAAAATGGACGCTGATCCCGCTGGGCTGCGTCGCGCTCTTTTTTTTGCTCTCGTTCCTGCTCAACGCCGCTGCCGAGCCGGGCGACCATGTCTCTCCGGGTTATGAGCGGGTTGACCTCACGCCGCTTCTGGAGCAGGCTGCGCTCACGGACGATGACTATCAAACGCTCTACGAGCAGACCGGGCTGGGCAGGCCTGCTGTGCAGGATTTGCTGCTCCTGCCGGATGGAAAAGCGAAAATTCTCCAATTTCAGGAGGATTTCCTCCGGGAGCCGCAGATTACATGCAAGCAAATCTCCATCACCGCCTATCAGGAGAGCCTGACGGATGAAAACGGCAGCCGGATCTACGGCTTTCAGCTTGCTCCTCTGAAGGATGGAGATATCCTCTTAACGCGCTCCATGCATTCCTTCGGCTGGCGGCATGGCCACGCAGCTCTGGTTACCGACGCCGCAGCCGGGCAGACGCTGGAGGCAATCTCCCTCGGCGTGAATTCCGCATATCGCAGCGCCAACGGCTGGCGCGATTGGCCCACCTTCATCCTCCTGCGGCCCAAGGCGGCGTATCAGGAAAAGGCCGCCCAGGCCGTCGCGTTTGCAAACGAGCATCTCGCCGGTATCCCCTATAACCTCGTGGCCGGCATCTTCACCTCCAAATTTCAGGAGGAGCCCGGCGGCACACAGTGCGCGCACCTTGTATGGGAGGCCTATCAATCCGCCGGGCTTGATCTCGACGCCGACGGCGGCAAAATTGTCACGGTCAAGGATCTCATCAACCTCGAGTATCTCGACGTTGTGCAGATCTATGGGGTGGATCCGGAGGAAATTTGGCCGTAAAAGGGCAGAGGCCAGATTCCAGATAGGAAACAGCGGATAGGAAAAGCCAAAGGAAGCCTGCCCCGGTGGCCACGCATAAAAATTTTTTGAAAAAAATCACGCTGTGAGAGACGGCAAGCGGACGAGCTCTTTACGGAGGCCCGCCTGCTGCATTCTCGCAGCGTGGTTTTTTATCTATCAATTATAGATATAGCCGGTCGATCAGGCGAATGACCAGCTCCTGATCCTCTTGCGGCAATGCATTGAGCTTCCGGCAAGCCTCACGCGTGGCAAGCGGAGGCAAATCGGCGGCAAAAAACTCTGCCGGAGTTAGCCCAAAATAATCGCAAATTTCTAAGAACATAGCCATGGAGGGCAGCGCCCGGCCGGAGGTAATGCTCTGGATATAGCCTTTGCTCTGGCCAAGCTCATAGCTGAGCTGGTATTCTGATAAATTTCGTTCCAGGCGCAGCCGGGTGATGCGCTCCCGAATCAAATCTTCATACGTCATATGAATTGCCCTCCTACAGTGAATAGGATAAGGCGTTTTCTCGCCTCAAAGGCTAATTTATTTAATGTATCCTCAGCCCGACTGCTTTACACGGCAATCGGCAAAATATACCAATAAACCGCCACAAAGTGCAGCGTGCTGCCCGCCAGCACAAAGATATGGAACAGCGCGTGAAAATATTTGACCTTTTTCCCCAGGCCATAGAGAATCGCGCCCACCGTATAGACCACGCCGCCCAAAATCACGAGCACGATCCCCGCTGTGCTGAGCGCACGGAACAGCGGCCGCACCACCAGCAGCAGCGTCCAGCCGATGGCGATATAGAGCACCATCTCCATCACTTTAAATTTTTCAAAGTCAATCAGTGTGAGGATGATCCCCAACAGCGCGCAGCCCCAGGCGACGCCGAACATGACCCAGCCCGCCGTATTATTTTCCGAGCGCAGCGCAATGAGCACGCAGGGGGTGATCGTCCCTGCAATCAGCAGATAGATCACGCCGTGATCCACAATGCGCATGAACCGCTTTGCATTCCCCGCCGGCAGTCCATGATAAAGCGCGGAGCAGAAATACAGAATAATCATGGAGGCGCCATAAATCACGGAGCTGACAACCCCCACCGCAGAATCCAGCTTTGCCGCGCGCACCGTGCACATCACAAGCACCACAATGCCAAACACCGCGCCCACTGCGTGGGTGACGGAATTGATGATATCCTCTCTTTTTCCATATTGAATCAGCGGAACCTTATCCAACGACATCGCAATGGACCTCCCTTTTCCGGATTACATCCGGCCGAATTGATGCACCCATCATATCACTCTACGCATATCATGTCAATAGTTTCCTCAATTAATAGTTTTATAATCTTTTAAAAATATGTAAATTATATTTCATGCGGTTTTTAATACTATATGATCACTCCCGATAAATCAAACGGTGGAATATACTCCTCCCTGGCAGAGGATAGCTCCTGAAGATAGCCTCCCGTCATCCCCAATTCCAGCAGCTTATCCATCACCTTTTCATATTCCCGGCGTGTGATGCGCCGCCTAAGCTCCGGGAAGGCATCGAGCTCCCCACAGGGCGTGTATTGGCACATCAGGCTGACAAGCGTGCCCTCCGGCAAATGGTCATGCATCCACTCCAGCGCCTGAATGGACTGCGCCGTATTTTGCGGCAGGATCAGGTGCCGGACGATCAGCCCCTTCCTCATCAGGCCGTTGCTGTCAAAGACCGCCTCGCCCGCCTGACGGCTCATCTCCAAAATCGCCTGCGATGCAACGGTAAAATAATCCACCGCGCCGGAATACCGCAGGGAAACGGCACTGTCCACATATTTCATATCAGGCAAATAAATATCGATCAAGCCCTCTAGCTCCCGCAGCGTTTCTACGCGGTCATAGCCGCCGGAATTATAGACGACCGGCACAGGCGAGCGGTAGCGGCGCAGCACCTGCGCAAGCATGGGCGCATAATGGGTTGGGTTGACCAGATTGAGATTATGCGCCCCCTGCTCAATCAGCTGGTCAAACATGCGCATCAAATTCCCCGGTGTAACAGGCGCGCCAAACCGGCCGAGGCTGATTTTTTGATTTTGGCAATAAACACACCGCAGAGAACAGCCGGAGAAAAAGATGGTCCCAGAGCCGTTTTGCCCGCTGATGCAGGGCTCCTCCCAGTGATGCAGCGCAGCGCGCGCCACGACAAAGCCCGCCGGCATCCCACAGACGCCCTTTGAAGCGCCTCCCTCTTCCCGCAGGGCGCGGCAGCGCCGTGGGCAAGCCTCGCAGAAAAAGGCTTCCATCAGCTATCATCCTTCCATTTCAGATTGCCGCTCCCATCATAAAACACAGCTGTGCAAAAGGCAAGGAAATTCCTCTCCCCCGCTTAACAAATGCGGACGTTTGGAGTATAATAGGCTCGAAGAAACGTTCACTTTTTATCCAGATGAAGAACAGGAGCGGTTTTTATGACGAAAATTCTCGCGCACCGCGGGGCGAACAAACACGCGCCGCAAAACACGCTGCCCGCCTTTCTCAAGGCCATTGAGCTTGGCGCGGACGGTGTGGAAAACGACGTCCACCTGACGAAGGACGGCCAACTGGTCATCTGCCACAACTATACGATTGATGAAACCTCCAACGGCACAGGCAGCATTACCGACTATACGCTGGAGGAGCTTAAAAAATTCGATTTTGGCGCCTATTTCTCCCCTGCATTTGCGGGCACGCAAATCCCCACGCTCGATGAATTCCTGGAGATTGCCGATCCCTTTCAAATCATCAATGTGGAAATCAAAAGCCCAAAATCCGGCGAGAAGGAGATCGTCCGCAAAACCATTGAATGTGTGAAAGCGCACCACCTGTTTGACCGCCTGATCATCTCAAGCTTTGACCCGCGTCTGCTCGTGGAGGCAAAGGAGATTGACCCTGCCACCCGCACCGGTTTTTTATACTCCCCGGATTCCCCGGTGATCGAGCAGGTTTATGACGACCCAATTGCTTATGCAAAGGGGATTCATGCGGACGCACTGCATCCGCTTATCGCCTATGTGGATGAGGATTACATAGAGGAGTGCCACAAAGCAGGCATCATTGTGAACCCCTGGACCGTTAATCTGGAGGAGGCCATGCGCCTTTGCAGTGAGTGGGGGTCAGACGGAATCATCACGGATACGCCGGATATCGCCGTGCAGGAAATCCGTAAATAGCTTTCTCCATTCCATCACCGCACAAAATACGCCCTCCCCTGTGCCACCTAGTAGCACAGGGGAGGGCTGTTTCTATGCCGTCAAGCGGCATCTTATTTTTTCTCCGCAATCTCAAGCAGTGCGCGGGCAAGGAAATCATCGACCGCCATTGTGCCAATATCCCCCTCGCTGCGGCGGCGAACAGACACCGTGCCGCTCTCCGCCTCCTTATCGCCGATGACAAGCATATACGGAATTTTTTGCAGCTGCGCCTCACGGATCTTATAGCCGATTTTTTCGCTGCGCTCATCGAGCTCCACGCGAAGCCCTGCGTCAAACAGCTTCTGATAAACCTCGCGCGCCTTCTCATGGTGCCGCTCCGAGATCGGCAGAATACGAACCTGCTCCGGCGCGAGCCACAGCGGGAACGCGCCCGCAAAATGCTCGATCAGGATGCCGATGAAACGCTCAATGCTGCCGAACACCACGCGGTGGATCATGATCGGGCGGTGCTTCTGCCCGTCCGCGCCCGTATACTCCAGCTCAAACCGCTCCGGCAGCTGAAAATCAAGCTGGATCGTGCCGCACTGCCATGTTCTGCCTAGGCAATCCTGCAGGTGAAAATCAAGCTTCGGTCCATAAAACGCGCCATCGCCTTCGTTCACTTCGTAATCATATCCCAGCTCCGTGATGGCGTCACGTAGGGCGTTCGTCGCGTGCTCCCAATCTTCGAGCGCGCCCATGTGATCCTCTGGCATGGTGGAAAGCTCAATCTTGTAGGGGAAGCCGAACGTCCCATACACCTGATCAATGAGCGCCACCACGCCCTTGATCTCCTCCTTGATCTGCTCCGGCGTCATGAAGATATGTGCGTCATCCTGCGTGAAGCAGCGCACGCGCATCAGCCCGTGCAGCGCACCCGAGAGCTCATGCCGGTGCACAAGGCCCAGCTCGCCCACACGCAGCGGCAGGTCGCGGTAGGAGTGCAGCTTCGTCTTATACACCAGAATTCCGCCGGGGCAGTTCATCGGCTTGATCGCGAAATCTTCCTCATCGATCACGGTCGTATACATATTCTCCTTATAATGCGCCCAGTGGCCGCTGCGCTCCCACAGCGTGCGGCTGAGCATCATGGGAGTAGAAATTTCCTGATAGCCCGCCTTGCGGTGGATCTCACGCCAGTAATCAATCAGCAGATTTTTCAGGATCATGCCCTTGGGCAGGAAGAAGGGGAAGCCTGGCCCCTCATCCATGATAGCAAACAGCTCCAGTTCCTTCCCAAGCTTCCGGTGATCGCGCTTTTTGGCCTCCTCCAGGCGGGCCAGGTGCTCCTCCAGCGCCGATTGCTTCGGGAACGCCGTACCATAGATACGCTGGAGCATCTTATTCTTCGCATCGCCGCGCCAGTAGGCGCCCGTGCAGTTTGTAAGCTTAAAGGCTTTCACGCGGCCCGTATCCGGGATATGCGGCCCTGCGCACAGCTCTGTGAATTCCCCCTGCCGATAAAAGGAGATCTGCTCGCCCTTGCCGGCGTGCTCTGCGATAAGCTCCACCTTATAGGGCTCGTTTTTCTCCTCCATCAGTTTCACTGCATCACTGGGCGCAAGCTCAAACCGCTCCAGCGGCAGGGCCTCTTTAACGATCTTTTTCATCTCCGCTTCAATTTTAGCCAGTGCCTCGGGTGTGAATGGCTCGGCGGCGTCAAAATCATAATAAAAGCCGTTGTCAATCGCTGGACCAATGGTCAGCTTCACATCGGGATACAGCCGCTTGACCGCCTGGGCCATGATGTGGGAAGCGGTGTGCCAAAAGGCGTGCTTCCCCTCCGCATCGTCAAAGGTGAGGATCGCAAGCTCGCAGCCATCCTGCAACGGGGTGCGCAGGTCGCAGGCCTCGCCGTCGATTTTGCAGGCACACGCTGCCTTATAGAGCCCCGCGCCCAGGCTTTTGGCCACATCCAGAGCCGTAGCCCCCTCTTCAAACTGGCGAATCTCCCCGCCCTTGAGTGTCACCTGAATCATAATCACAAAACCTCCTGTTTGATGATTTGTTAAAACCGTTTGCCGCCGCGGTAATCGGAGGGCGTTATGCCAAACTCCTTTTTAAAATCACGGCTGAATTGAAACTGGGAATAATACCCCACTGCCTCCGAAATCTCGTGGATGCTCAACTTCTGCGCCCGCAAAAGCTCCTTCGCCCGCCCAAGGCGCGCCGATTGCAGATACGCCTTGGGGGAAACGCCCATCTGCTCTGTGAACAGCTTGCGAAAATTGCGCTCAGAAAGATTCAGCTGCCTGGCCAATGCGGACATTTGAATTTTTTCATCCATATGCTCCGTCAGGTAAGAAATCGCCCGGCGGATATCCCCTTCATATATGGAAGGGATGCCTTTGCGCCCATCCTCCCGGCCGGCCAGCTCTGCCCACTCGCTGAGCAGCAGTGCAAAATAGAGATCCAGCTGCGCGCGGGATACTTTGGCCTCCTGCCCGCCCTTCACCAGAGCCGCATAAAACAGCTCTTCAACCGGGCTATCTGGCACGGAATACACCACCTCCGGCTGCAAGGGTGGTTTCCCCTTCTCACAGCGAAAGCGCAGGGCAGTAAATCGCTGCCCCCGCTCTGCCGGAATTTCCACCGTTTGATTGCCGGGCAACAGGAGTGTGCAATTTGCTTTCAGCAAAAAAGCTTTCCCTCGGGCATAAACTTCACAGATGCCATCCGTGCAGTGGAAGAAAAAATAATCCGCTTTGGGCCGGCCGGTACGCCAGGCGGCCAATTCCGCGTGCTCCAGGCGGGCCGCTGTGTATATGCCTGCCTCCAGAAGGCACGGCAGGAACGCACAGCTCACGCCATGAAAGGCCATGCTCTCATTTTCCTTCACAGTGCTTCACCTCCCCGGCGCGTCTGGCCGGAATGTATATAAACCATACCGGTTTTTGCATGGATTCTCTGCCAAAAAAGCGTAAACTGAAACCATAGAGCACAGCTGCACAGCCGGCCTGCTGCTCCTATCAACATCAAAAACGGAGGGATCCGCACATGCGCACGCAACCAATCCAATGGTTTTTCAACCGTCTGGGGCTTGGAATAGCCCTGACCCAGAGCAGAGCGGCCTTTTCCCGCAGGGACCCTGCAAGCCTGCCGCTGGAGGAGGAGCTTCTCTGCCGGTATCTTGATGAAAAGCACAGCCACAGGTTTTAAAAAGCAGTGTGGAAACGAAAAAAGCTTCATCCCCACCAAGAGGGATGAAGCTTTTTGCTCCACGGTTCCACCCTGCTTGCGGTGACAAAGCACCGCCGCTCAAAACGCCTTAACGCGGCGCGTACGGCCTGCCTTCACGCAGCGTCAGCCACTTTTCAGCAAGCACTCAGGAGCGGTACGCCCACTTTTCACGGCCCGCACCCAATCTCAGCTGCTTTGGATGCTCTCTGCAAAGCCGCGCGCAGCAAAAGCCGGCGCTCTCCCTCACCATTTTCTACATATGAACGGTTTCCATCTTATCATCTTCACGCCGGTTTGTCAAGCCGGAGGCGCCTCTGATATACAGCTGGTCAGCCATTCCTTTTCGCTGTCATGGTGTGCACTTCCAGCCGGAGCACCTGCGTGCGCTCCAGCAGAGCCTGGTCGAACACATAGTCCTTTTCTCCACAGTAGTGCGCCATCACGCGGGCAAGGCCATATTCCTTTTCTGCCGCATCACAGCCCTCCAGCTTTCCACAACCGCACACGCTCTCATAGGCCATAGAGGTATCACAGGCACGTGGGCCGGTTACAAGGCGGTACGAGCCATCCATCTCAAACCCAACCATCCCATTTTTCCTCATCAAATCAAGCTTTTTGCCCTGCTGCGCACAGTGGAAATAAAGCGTCAGTGGCTCCCCCTCCCGGCTGATACCAAAATTCATTGGAACGATATAGGGGTATGCCTCATCAAACAGTGCAATCCTACACACCTGGCAGCGCTGTATCAGCTCCCGAATACGTGCGAAGTCTGTTATTTCCCGGTCTTTCCTGCGCATGGTTCTCCCTCGCTGTTCCCAGTAGTAGATTCCTACGCCTGTATGTGTGCAGGCATTCGCTTTACATTCTATGTCTTCTGCCCTCGCCGGTGGGAACCTCCATCCAGAGGCAGCCTTACACTGCCTCTTCCCCCATTTTAAAGCCCTCGCCGAGGATTTCACCGGCCTCGGCCACCACAATGAAGGGCGCGGGGTCGATCCTACGGATAATGCGGCCCAGCCGGGCGACCTCGCTGCTGCGCACCGCGCAGATCAGCATGTTTTTATCTTCCCCCGTATAGCCGCCGCGCACCGGGAGGATACTCACGCCACGGTGCATCTCCTTTGTTACAGCCCCAGCAATCTCTTTCGCATGAGTCGTTACAACAAAGAGCATTTTGCCGTTGCCAGTGCCGTACATAATGTGATCAATCACCTGCCCGCTGACGAAAATGACGATAACCGCATACAGGGCGCTCTCCAGATTGCCATAAACAAGCCACGCCGCCACAACCACCACAAGGTCGCAGAACATAATGAGCTGCCCCATTGGGAGATGCGGCCATTTTTTGCGCAGCAGGCGGCTGATGATATCCACGCCTCCCGTTGTCGCCCCCCGGATAAAAATCAGTGCCATCCCGGCGCCGGAGAGCACGCCGCCAAATAAGGCAGCCAGCAGCCTGTCGCCCTGATAAGCGGGCAGAAAGAGCGCCGTCACGTCGATCGAAACGGAGAGCAGCACCGTTACAATCATGGAGTTGAGCAGAAACCGCCAGCCGAGGAAGCGCCACGCCACCAAGAAAATCGGAATGTTGATGATCAACACCATCACGCCAACTGGCGTGTGAATCAGATAGTTTAACAGCGTCGCCAAGCCGCTGACCCCGCCGGGGGCAATATGGTTCGGCACGTTAAACACATTCATTGCAGTGGCATACAGCAGGCAGCCGACGATCCATAGCAGCACGTCGACAACACGCTCACGCACCCTGCTGCCGCGCTTACGCGGGCTGCCAAAAGCCCGGGGCTCCGGCCGCTTCTTATTGGGTGCTCCTGCCCCCTCATTCGGCTGCGGTTGTTGCTGCATTTGATGTTCCATTTCGCACGCTCCTTTATGCTCCAGGTTTGGGGTTCAAATAGCTGCGTCCGTTTGGGATGTATGCTTTGGCTCCTCTGCCATCTGGGACAGAGCGAGTAACTCCTGCATCCGCTGTACCCTGCCCATGAGGTAGAGATACCCGATCAGCGCTTCCAACCCGGTGGCCGCGTGATAATCCCTGTGGGAAGCGTTTTTGGGGATGTGACCCGGGTGTGCGTTGCGCCCCCGCTTAAAAACCGCCAGTTCCTCCTCCTCAAGAAACGGCAGCAGCCTCTGCGCGACCGCCGCCTGCGCGGAGGCTCTCACTTGCCCTACGCTCAGGCCATGCAGCGCATTGGCTGGCCGGTTTGCCGCCCGCACCAGCCGCTCCCGGACGAATAGCTCATACACCGCGTCTCCCAAAAAGGCGAGCGCCAGTGGGCTCATCTGCCGCGGGTCACAGCCGCCCTGCAAAAAACTCTCCAAACACAAAGCCCCTTTCTCGCCTTACGGCACATAATCGAATTCGATATCGTAGATATTCACGGTATCCCCCTCATGAATGCCGCGCTCCACCAGCGCGTCAATGATTCCGCTTGAGCGCAGCACCCGCTCAAAATACTGCAGGGACTCATAATCCTCCGGATTAATCTGATTCATCACCGGCACCAGCCACGGCGCCTCCACAAAATAAACGCCGTCATGCTCTGTTACCGTAAAGCCGCTGCTCCTCTTTTTTGCCAGGGCTTCCAGCGGGAGCTCCTCCCGCTCATACTGCCGGATGGGCGGCAGTGTTTGCAAGCGCGCCGCAATGGCATTGATGAGCTCCTGTGTCCCATACGAAATGGCAGCGGACATGGTAAAATAATCATACCCCTTCTCCCGGATATAGGCCTCAAACCGGCGCAGCTGCTCATCCTCCGCCAAATCGCACTTATTGCCTGCCACGATCTGCGGGCGTTGCGCCAGCTCCGGATTGAATGCGGCCAGCTCCCGGTTGATCTGCTCAAAATCCTCGACGGGGTCGCGCCCCTCGCTGCCGGAAACATCCACAATATGCACCAGTAGCCTACAGCGCTCCACATGCCGGAGGAACTCATGCCCAAGGCCGACACCCTCGCTCGCCCCCTCGATCAGCCCGGGGATATCCGCCATGACAAAGGATTGCCCCTCGCCCATGCGCACCACGCCCAGCACCGGCGTCAGCGTTGTGAAGTGATAATCGGCGATGATGGGCTTGGCCTCGCTCACCACTGACACCAGCGTCGATTTTCCCACATTGGGGAAGCCGATGAGCCCTACGTCGGCCAGGAGCTTGAGCTCCATGCTCAGCTCCCACTCTTCGCCGGGCGTCCCATTCTTCGCAAAGCGAGGTGCCTGCCGCGTAGCCGTGGCAAAATGCGGGTTCCCCCAGCCACCGCGCCCGCCCCTGGCCGCAACAAAAGGCTCGTCAGAGGAGAGGTCGGCCATCACCTTCCCCGTTTCCGCTTCGCGCAGCACCGTGCCGCGCGGGACGCGGATGATCAAATCCTCCCCTTTGCGCCCGTTGCGGCGGCGCGGGCCGCCATCCTGCCCGTTGGGCGCCTTGTATTTTCGTTTATAGCGGAAGTCGGAGAGTGTCGCCAGGTGGTCATCCGCCTGGAAGATAATATCTCCGCCCTTGCCGCCGTCGCCCCCATCTGGGCCTCCAGCCGCCACATATTTTTCCCGGCGGAAGGATACGGCGCCGTTGCCTCCGTTGCCCGCCTCAATTTTAATTTTTGCAATGTCTACAAACATTTTGTCCATCCATCCCCGGCCAATGGCCGTTATAGTGTGGGTAAACAGAATTCCCTGCATATTATACCTGAATTTTACCAAATAATAAACCATCCGGCACTACTTTTCCTGAAAAAAGCGGCTTGGATAGATGCACAAGAATGCAACATAAAATCCCGGATACTTTGTACCGTTTTTTATTCATAATCGATGACTTTTGCCAAAAAATATGTTATAATGTAACAAAATATTCGTAGTGTAATTTACGTTGCCATCTACGGATATGGATAAGGCGGGTGATTGACCTTCATGTTTGAACAGACCATCAGCGTCGACCGGCTGGAGCAGGCCGTCAGCCTTTTTGGCAGCTTCGATGAGAATATCCGGCTGGTTGAGCGGGAATACGGCGTCAACGTCATCAGCCGCGGCTCTGACCTCAAGGTCACCGGCGAGGCGGAAAATGTCTCCCGCGCTGTGCGTGCGATCGGCGGGCTTTTAACGCTGATCAATCGGGGGGAATCGCTCAGCGAGCAGAATGTGCGTTATGTGCTCTCCCTAGTGGAGGAGGGCAGCGAGGATAAGCTTCAGGCCCTCACTGCGGATTGCATCTGCATCACCTCGCGCGGCAAGCCTGTCAAGCCGAAAACGCTGGGGCAAAAGCGGTATATCGAGGCGATCAATCAAAACACGATTGTGCTGGGCGTCGGCCCGGCAGGCACTGGAAAAACTTACCTCGCTGTGGCGATGGCCGTTACCGCCTTTCGCGCTAAGGAGGTTAACCGCATTATCCTGACCCGGCCCGCCGTGGAGGCGGGCGAGAAGCTTGGCTTCCTGCCCGGCGACCTTCAGCATAAGGTTGACCCTTACCTGCGCCCGCTCTATGACGCGCTGTTTGATATGCTCGGGGCGGAGAACTTTCAAAAGTTCCAGGAGCGTGGGAATATCGAGGTTGCCCCGCTGGCGTATATGCGCGGCCGCACGCTGGACGACAGCTTTATTATTCTCGACGAAGCGCAAAACACTACGACCGAACAAATGAAAATGTTTCTAACACGCCTTGGTTTTAACTCCAAGATCGTTGTCACCGGCGATATCACACAGGTGGATTTGCCTGACGGGAAGCGCTCCGGCCTAGTGGAGGTTATGCGCATTCTCAAGGGGATTGAAGGCATCGCTACGGTTTCCTTTAACGAAAAAGACGTCGTGCGCCACCGGCTGGTGCAGGATATCATCAAAGCCTATGAAAAACACGAGGAGGGCAAACGAAGAAATGACAGAAAATAAAGTAAAAGTGATCATCTCCAACGCACAGAAGGAAGTGAAAATCCCCACAGGGGTACGTATGCTTGTGCGCCGCTGCTGCACTGCCGTGCTGATTCTGGAAAAGTTCCAGGGCCCTGCCGAGATCAGCGTCAAGTTTGTGGATGACGACGAGATCCACAAGCTGAATAAGCAATACCGCAATGTGGATAGCAGCACGGATGTGCTCTCCTTCCCGCTCGGTGAAAACGGCGTGTACGATACCAATCCAGATACCGGCGCACAGATGCTCGGCGATATTGTGATCTCCATGCCGCACGCTGTGGAGCAGGCGGAGCGCTATGGCCATTCCCTGCAGCGCGAAATCGGCTTTTTGACCGTGCACTCCATGCTTCACCTGCTTGGCTATGACCACGAAGCCGGCGGCCTCGAAAGCGTTCGGATGCGTGAAAAAGAGGAGACCGTGCTCACCCAGCTCGGCCTGCAGCGAAACGGCAGCTATTATATGGGCGACTGAGCCTATTATCTCTTCAGGAACATAGCTAAGGAAGCCGGGGGCGGCGCTCCTTCCGCTGGTGCTATATGCGCGCAGCTTTTCTGGGCTGTTGGAAGGGATGGCTCTTTTGTGCCGCTGCCCCGGCTCTGTCTGTCTGGAAAGGATTTTTATGAAAGCCTTGGGCATGAGCTTTGTATATGCGGTGCGCGGCATTTTTTACTGCCTGCACCGCGAGCGCAACATGCGTATTCATTTTATTTGCATGGCGTACATGTATTATTTTCTGCTGGGTTTCGATTTTTTTGAGCTCTCCCGCACGCAGTTTGCCATCATTTTTCTCGCCAATGCGATTGTTGTCGCGGGCGAGCTTGTCAATACGGCAATTGAGCGGTCCGTTGATTTGCACTGCCAGGAGAAGCACCCGTTGGCAAAAGCCGCGAAGGATACGGCGGCGGGCGCCGTGCTGGTGGCCGCGATTGGCGCTGTGGCGGTGGGAATTGCCCTACTTTGGCAGCCGCCCGCGTTTCGTGCGCTGTATCAATATTTTACAGCGCATCCTGGTTCGCTCGCGCTGTTTGCCGTGAGCCTGGTATGCAGTATGGCCTATATTTTCATCGGGCCGCTGAAGCTGTTTGGCATCAAAGACAAAAGCTAAGGGCTGAAAAGGTGCGGAGGGCATATCCTGCGGATGTGCCCTCCATTTTGCTGCTTTGGTGCACCGCCCGCTCCAATAGTGCCGCACCGGGTGTTTCAACTCTATGCATTCTGCCAAGCGGACAGGGGGCCAAATGCCCTTTTGCTGGCATTTGCCGCGCAGTTATGTTATACTACCGGCAGAGCAAATTCCTGCGCCATCCAGTTGTTGCAACCACTGCGCTGGCTATACATTCGCTTTGCTCAGAAAAAGTGCTCAGTTTGCGCGCAAAACGTAATATTTATTTTATTTACTAAAATTTATTCTACTCATTTTATCTGTTTCGCATTTTATTTTGCCTGTAGAGAAGAGGGTTCTATTAGAATGAATCAAACACGCACCGCTTTTATCTCAATTGTCGGCTGCCCAAATGTGGGCAAATCCTCACTTCTAAACCGGATGCTCGGCCAAAAGGTTGCCATTGTATCCAGCAAACCGCAGACCACGCGCACGCGCATCATAGGCGTGCTCACGCAGGAGGAAACCCAGCTTGTCTTTACCGATACCCCCGGGTTTCACCGCCCACACAACAAGTTGGGCGAAAAAATGGTCAAAGCGGTGGGGGACAGCATCGCCGATGTGGACACCTGCCTCTTTGTAGTGGAGCCGCAGGGGGAGTTGCGCCAAGCGGAGCAGGAGCTGCTGCGGCGCTTTCAAGCGGAGAAGCTGCCTGTGATCCTTGCCATTAATAAAATTGACCTTCTCCCACGGCGGGAGCTTTTGATGGAGCGCATTCTCCAGCTCTCCTCCCTGTATGATTTCGCGGCAGTCGTTCCCGTCTCCGCCATGAAGGGCGATGGCATCGAGGCGCTACTGGAGGAACTGAAAAAGTTGGCTACCCCCTCCCTGCACTTCTTCCCGGACGATACGCTCACCGATCAGCCGGAGCGCGTTCTCGCGGCCGAAATCATTCGAGAGAAGCTGCTGCGCCTGCTCGACCAGGAGATTCCGCATGGAATTGCCGTCAGCGTAGAAAAGATGCGCGAGCGGGAAAGTGGCGGCCTGATGGATATAGAGGCCACCATCTACTGCGAGCGAGAAAGCCACAAGGGCATCATCATCGGCAAAAAAGGCGCAATGCTAAAAAAAGTATCCACCTATGCGCGGGAGGATATGGAGCGCTTCTTCGGTTGCCGCATCAACCTCCAGTGCTGGGTCAAGGTCAAAGAGGATTGGCGCAATCGCGAGGGGCTGATCCACAATTTCGGCCTGGATTGATCCAACGCCATCGGGGAGGGAGTGCACGCCATGCGCAGCGAAGCGGAAATGTTCGGCCTGATTTTGCGCACAGCACGTGAGGATGAGCGCATTCGCGCCGTTTATATGAACGGCTCCCGCACCAATCCAAACGCGCCGAAGGATCTTTTTCAGGATTACGATATTGTATATGTCGTGCAAGATACCGCCCCTTTTCTTGCGGATGCCTTCTGGATCGACCGGTTTGGGGAGCGGCTCTATATGCAGCTGCCGGAGCAGACCGGCCTGCTGCTTGGTTACGAGGCGGATTTGAAAAATTGCTACGGCTGGTTGATACAGTTTGCAGACGGCAACCGGCTGGACCTGCACGTGCAGAGCATCCCCTATGCCCAGCAGGCCATCCGAATGGACCGCCTGTGCAAAATCCTGCTGGATAAGGATGGTCTTCTGCCTGCTATGCCGGCGCCGACAGACGCAGATTTTTGGGTAAAAAAGCCTGATAGCGCGCTTTTCGCCGCTGTCTGTAATGAATTCTGGTGGTGCCTGAACAACGTCGCCAAAGGGCTCTGGCGGGAGGAAATCCCCTATGTGCAGGAGATGCTCCACACTGTGGAACGCCCGCAGCTGGTGCAAATGCTCGCCTGGAAGATCGGCCTGGAGCATTCCTTTTGTGTGAGCATCGGCAAGGCAGGCAAATATCTCAGCCGTTTCCTTTGCCGCACGGATTGGGAGGCCTTTCTCTCCACCTATGCCGGCGCACAAATGGAATCGCTCTGGGCCTCCACGCTTGCCATGTGCGGCCTATTTGACCGCACAGCGCGCGAAGTGGCGCAAAAACTTGGATTTTGCTATGACGAAAAAGAAGCGTCCAACAGCTTTCAATTTTTACTCCACGTCAAAGAATTGCCACGGGATGCGTCTGAGATTTATGCAACTTAATTGTGAATGAAGGCTGCTTTCGCCGAGCTTTCAGCACTTTCCGCACACTGGCGGCCGAAAGCATCAAAAATTCCCTCTGATATTCCTCCTGCTACGTGAGAGAGTAAGTAATGCCGCCCAACATTGTGGGCACGGCGCTACTTATTGAAAAGCAGGCAGGGAGAGGAATGTATATGGATTTGAAAGAACAGGCGTGGGCTCAGTTTGCCGCAACCGGCCGGGTGGAAGATTACCTCCGCTTCCGGATGCAGGCAGGCCGGGCACAGCCCACACAGGAGGCATCAACCCATGCGCCTGAACACGGACGGCCTGGTCATCCGGGAACAGAATATCGGTGAGGCGGACCGCCGGATTACGCTGCTCACACGCGATTATGGCCTTGTGCACGCGTTCGCACGCGGCGCGCGGCGCATCAAAAGCAATGCGCTCACGGCCACCCAGCTGCTGAGTTACTCCCGCTTTTCCATCTTTCAGGGGCGGGATAGCTACATAATCGACGAGGCGGAGCCGATCGAAATTTTTTTTGATCTGCGTGGCGATGTGGAAGCGCTCTCCCTCGCCCTCTATTTTGCCCAATTGATGGAGGAGCTCGCGCCGGAATTGGATAGCGCGGCGCCCCATCTCCGGCTGATTCTGAACACGCTGCATCTGCTCGCCGGCGGCAAGCGCCCGCCCTTACAGCTAAAGGCTATTTTTGAGCTGCGCCTGCTCTCCATCTCCGGCTATATGCCGAATCTGGTCGCCTGCGAATCCTGCGGTGCGTTTGAGACGGACCCCATGTTTTTTGACGCGGCGCACGGCAAGCTCTATTGTCAAAACTGCCGCCCCAGGGCGCCGCACGATACGCTTTCGATTGGCGCCGTCACGGCAATGCGACATATTGTATTCTCCGATTTTGACAAGCTGTTTCGCTTTACACTTCCTGTGGAAAGCTTGAAAATGCTCTCCCAGGTGTCAGAGCGGTATCTTCTGGCGCAGACGCAGCGCGGGTTTCAAACGCTGGCGTTTTACCATCAGGTATCCTCCTGAGCGCCGCGCCCCATTGATTTCCCCGATTTTATCGACAAGTATATTCACTTTACATATGTAACAGGAGACTTTGCCTATGAACACAACTGAAAACCGGCATTACCGCTCCCTGGAGCTGGATAAAATTTTGGAAATGCTCGCTGCTTATGCCACCTGCGCGGATGCGAAAGCGCTTGCGCTTGCCCTCACGCCGCAGACGGATTTAAGCCTGGCGCGCGCCCTGCTCCAGCAGACAGAGGATGCGCACATGCTCCTCGCTAGGTTTGGCGGCCCCTCCTTCGGCGGGCTGCACAATGTCAGCAACGCTTTGCAGCGGGCAGCTGCGGGCGGCATGCTCACGATGCGCGAGCTGTTAGAAATTGCGGAGGTGCTGCGTGTGATCCGCTCTCTCTCAGAATGGCGTGCGCGCAGCGCGAGCGTTGCAACCTGCCTGGATAACTTCTTCCAGGCCCTTATGCCCAACAAATTCCTGGAGGAGCGCATTACAAACGCCATCCTCTCTGAGGAGGAGATGGCCGACAGCGCCTCCCCCACCCTACAGGATATTCGGCGCAAAATTCGCGCCGCCAGCTCCCGCGTGCGAGACAGGCTCGACCAAATGATCCGTTCCCCGCATTACCAAAAGTTTTTGCAGGAGCCAATCGTCACACAGCGTAACGGGCGCTTTGTCGTCCCCGTGAAAAATGAAAACCGCAGCGAGGTGCCCGGCCTTGTACATGATACCTCCTCCAGCGGGGCGACTGTTTTTGTTGAACCCATGGGCGTTGTGGAGGCCAACAATGAAATCAAGGTGCTCCAAAGCAAGGAACGGGATGAAATGGACCGTATCCTGACGGAGCTCTCTAACGAGGCAGGTTCCTTTGCAGATACCATCAAAGCAAGCTATGAATGCGCAGTGGAACTCAACCTCATCTTTGCAAAGGCACATCTGGCCTATGAGATGAAGGCCGCCCCCCCGCTGCTGAATGAGGATGGTATCATTGAGCTGCGGCGTGCGCGGCACCCGCTCATTGCAAAGGAGAAGGTTGTGCCCACTGATATCCGGCTGGGCGGCGAATTCGACACGCTTGTCATCACTGGCCCCAATACAGGCGGCAAAACAGTATCGATCAAAACAATCGGCCTGCTCACGCTGATGGCCATGTGTGGCCTGATGCTGCCGGTTGCGGATCAGAGCCGTGTTTCTGTATTCACCCACGTACTGGCGGACATTGGGGATGAGCAGAGCATTGAGCAATCCCTCTCCACCTTTTCCGCCCACATGACCAATATCATTGATATTCTGCGCCAGGCGGATGAGCACAGCCTTGTGCTCATCGATGAGCTGGGGGCGGGCACTGATCCCGTTGAAGGCGCAGCGCTCGCCATGGCGATTTTAGAGCGTCTTCATTTGCAGGGAACAAAAGTTGCCGCTACCACCCATTATGCAGAGCTGAAGGCCTATGCCCTGCAAACGCCGCGCGTGGAAAATGGCTGCTGTGAATTTGATGTGGCCACCCTGCGGCCCACTTACCGGCTGCTCACCGGTGTCCCCGGCCGCTCAAATGCCTTCGCCATCTCTGAGCGCCTCGGCATGGAGCGCACCGTTGTGGAGCGCGCCCGGGAGCTCGTTTCAGCGGAAAACACCCGGTTTGAAGATGTGGTGGAAAGCCTGGAGCAAAGTCACCAGGCGCTTGAGCAGGAGCGGGTGCAAGCGTATGCAGTGCGCGCCGAGGCGGAGGGACTCCGGCAAAAGGCGCAGCAGCAGCTGGAAATGGTAGACCAGCTGCGCGAAAAAGAGCTTGAGCAGGCGCGCGCCCAGGCCGCCCGGATTGTGGAGCAGGCGCGCCGGGAATCCCAGGCCTTTCTCATGGAGCTGGAAAAGCTGAAAAAGGAGAAAGAAAAAAATCAAAATCTCGCTGAGCTCGCCCGCCGTGCAAAATCGCAGATGAAGCAACATGCCAATGCCATGGCAGAGGTAACGAACCCCGTTGTTGCACCCATTCTGGACGATGAGGATTACACCCTGCCACGTCCGTTAAAAATTGGCGATACGGTGCTGCTGGCAGATTTGAACAAGCAAGCTATAGTGCTGGCTTTGCCAGATAGGAACGGGAATGTGGAGGTGCAGGCGGGCCCGCTAAAAACCCGCGTCAAGCTGCAAAACCTCCGCCTGCTCGGTGCAAAAGAGCGCAAGCGCACACAATCCAGCGGTCGGAGTATCCGCCGCTCTGAGGGCATGGCTCACGCAAGCGTGAAAACAAGCTGCGACCTGCGTGGTAAAACCGTGGAGGAGGCTTTGCTGGATCTGGAGCAGTTCCTCGACAATTGCGTCATGGCCAGGTTTCATGAATGCACCGTTATCCATGGCAAGGGCACCGGTGCGCTGCGCAGCGCCGTGCAGACGCATCTTCGTACCCATCCGGCGGTAAAAAGCTACCGTTTGGGCGTCTATGGCGAAGGCGAGGACGGCGTTACAATTATCACCTTAAAATAAAACATGCAAAACAAGACCGCCGCTTGCATCATGTAAGCGGCGGCCTTATGTTGAGTCTTTCACCGGAACGGAGCGAGAGCCCTTCTACTCAAACAAAGAATCTTCAAATTCCTCATCCAAATTTTTTCCAAGCCCGCTCATGCCGATTACTCTCGGCCACTTCCCTATTTTTACCATTGTAGCAGCATTTATATTGCCCATATGGCAGTAAAAGTGGCGCATCTGACCCATGATCAGAGATAACCGATTATAATGGCATTCCTCAGGAAATTCATAGAGGGATTCATCCTGCAAAGTTTCCAGATAACGCATGATTTTGGCCTGAATCTGCTCAAAATAGGCAACCAGCTCCTGCCGGGATAGTACTCTCTCGCCCAACTCATCCAAGCTGTTTAAGCCCGGTTCCTGAAAATCAGGCTCCTGATAGCACATAGGGTTGATATACCACTGATCGCAGGAATGCAGGGTATGATATACATGCTTCCAAATAGGCATTCCACAAAGCGTATCATTCAAATCACAGGTTTTCAAAGCTGTCGAAAAATTAAAAAACATCACTTGTGTCTGGCTTTGAATGGTTTCGATCAATGCTCTACTCATGACTTTATTCTCCCCATAGCGGAACCGTCCGCCTCCCCCGCGCCGCAGGCTGCGCCTTCCGGCGCAGCTACTCTGCTCTTCGCCGACCGCACAGTTTCCATCATATGGGCAAACACCTGTGCAATCCGTGTGGCCGTATTCGGCCCAAGGGAATTGGTCTCTTCATAATGCCGGCGGCCAAGCCGGTCGGTTGCCTTATCCAGATACGGCATTTTTTCATTCAGACAAAAATCGTTCGGTGTGACGATATAGCCAATCTCGTCGTTTGCCAGGCCAAAAACCACCAGCTCCGCATCCCCGGCAATCTCCCGCAGCGGAGCGGGGTTCCGGCTGGCCGGCGCACCCTCTGCGGATTCCTTTGCACTCAGGTAGCCGCCATACACCAGCTCCGGGTAGATTTCCCCCGGAATCAGCAAAATCTTCAGGCTGCCAATCTCCAAATAAGTAAGTTCTGTTTTCAACGAGACGTTGAGCGCCCCCTGGCCGGTCGCACAGGCATCTGCCTGGATGATGCCGACCTTAGCAGCCGCAAGCAGCACATAGTTATCCGCATCCACATAAAACTCCTGACGGATTTGGCTGATTCGCGGCTCCAACCGGATCTCCCGCTCAATAGAGCAGGCGGCATCGGCCAGCTTTTCCCCCGCTATCCGGGTGGAAGTCAGGTTATCCTCCGCAAGCGGCTTCATGGCGATCAGTCCACCGATGGCGCCGCTGAAGTAGATGGTGTCCGCCCCTGTGCGCGCCTTGATCTCCCGCGCCAGATGATAGGGAAAATCCGCACTGACAAGCGAATTCTGGCTGCCCATGGATTCCGGATGGGCGGCAAAGTTGAGCAGATAGATTTCATGGCCGCCGTCACGCGGGACAAAGCGCACACGAGTCAGTTCATCGCAAAACACCTCCGGCAAGCGGGAATCCTTCTGCACCCCTGGGACCGCTTTCTTCCCCCAGTAAAGCTCCCCCTCACGGCGAGTTTGATAAGCCTGCTCCACACTGCTCCAAACGCTCTCGGCCAGCCGCTTCATAAAGGAGGGGTTCCGCCCCGTTTTGGGCAGAGGGCCCCACATACCCATGGTATCAATCCCGGCGTGCGTATGCGTGCTCATGATATGAACACACCGGCAGCCCGTGCGCTGCATAAATCCGCTGAGGCCCGCCTTGATCTGCTCCACATCCTTGCGCAGCAGCCCAACGCAATCCACAGATACCAGCACAATACCACCCTTACCGGAGCGGTCATCCAGCCAGATCGCATGCGCCGCCATCAGATCCAAAATCCCCTCGCAGCGGTTATTGATGCGGTAGCCCGCAATCCAATATTTTTGCCGCGTTACATCGCCATCCGGAACGATTTCCGCCTGCCCGTATCCCACAGTAAAAAACGGACTCACCGCCTGCGGCGCCATATCAAAGCATGCCGGCGCAATCTTCGGCGCAGGATGTGCGGCAGCCTTCCGCCCTGCGTGAACCGTTATCATTGTGGCAATCCCCTTTGCAAGCTTTCCCATCAGATTAACATCCATCCCAAAGGCCCCCTTGAAATATTTTTATTTAGCGTTTAATAATTCCCCTCTCCTAAGTGTAACAGATTTTTAAAGAAATGCAAGCCCCCGTTGGGAAATTGAACTGCCCCAGATTGTGCGGACAGTACAAAAAGCCCCTATGTAGGAAATATTGAGTTTTAAGCGGAGTGGCGAAGCGTCAGCGGTGCCACTCCAGTTTTAATCTGAATGCGCTCATGGTTATAGAAGTAAATGTATCTATCGATTAGATCGTTGGCTTCTTGGAATGTCTTCGGCTTATGCCGGTAGATACACTCCGTTTTCAATATTGAGAAGAAATTCTCTGCCATTGCGTTGTCATAAGGATTACCCTTACTTGACATTGACGGTGTAATATCGTAAGATTGAGTTAGCTTAAAATATGCTTGTGATGTATATTGAAAGCCTTGGTCGCTGTGGAGCTGCAACTCCGCAGCGACTCTCTTTTTCTCTTTCTTCATTGCCAGTCGGATCGTGTCCAATACAAGATTCACTGTTTGCCGTGTGGCTGTCTTGTAAGCTACAATGCTGTTGTCATACAGATCCCGGATCATGGATAGATACAGTATACCTTCTTTCGTATGAATGTAAGAGATATCCGTAACCCACTTTGTATTTGGTCTATCCGCATGGAACTGCCGGGCAAGAAGATTCTGGTATTTGTGTACCTGCTGACCTAGGTTTACCCACTTCCTGCGGCGGCGGATTTCCGACAACAGACCATACTTTTTCATAACTCTGAGTACTGTTTTCGGATTTCTTTCAATATTTCTGTCTTTGAGCCACTTCCATACCCGCCTGTAGCCGTAAGTCTTGTCTGTCTTGTTCTGACATTCTTCTATCTTCTTTGCTAGTTCTGCATCTGCCTCAGGCTTTCCCCGGTACTTCACGAAGTTATAGTAACCGCTTCTGGACACGCCGAAGAACTTACACAGGACAGATACCGGATACTCCTTCCGGTGACGATAGATAACAGCGTACTTAACTTTCGGCCTCACATCCTTTCTGTGGACTGCAGAAAATCCCGCAATAACTCTACTTCCATTCTTAACCGCTTATTCTCATACTTGTATTCCTGCAAAGTCTTGGCCGGTTTGCGGCCACGGAACTTAGGCAATCCCTTGGAGGCCTTCCTGCGTTGCCGCTTAAGAAGATTGTGTACCGGACGATCTCCTTCCAAACCCAGTTCCTCTTCTATTTGCCTGATAAGGTACAATAAGTTTCGCAAAAATAAAAGAGACATGGTTTGCAGAACTCTGGTAGAATGAAGTTGCAACATACCATTCTGAAAGGAGACAGCAAACCATGTCTGAGAAGATTGTACAACTAAACGAGGCCGTAATCAAGAGCGAACTTAAGGAACTTGTGCGAGGCAGCGTAGAGG